>NZ_CP011971.1:1444311-2118623 GCF_001579945.1 Steroidobacter denitrificans
CAACTTCGATTTCAGCGATGCTCATATCTGGGACAACTGGATTCCGAAAATCGGGTTCGAGTGGAAAGCCGCTCGGGATGTTCTGCTGTATTCCTTCTGGACCCAGGGGATTCGCAGTGGAGGATACAACTTCCGCAATGTGAATCCGCTGGTTGCGGCAGGCCCGACCAGTGAAGAGAAGCAGAACTCGTTCGAGATCGGCATCAAGTCGGATTGGGCGGATGGTCAAGTGCGGTTCAATGCCGCCGCTTTTTACAACGAGATCACCGATCTGCAGCGCGAGATCGCCGTCGTCGATTTGACCGCTGGTGTTGCGCAGGTGATTCGCAACTCGGCGGATGCCAGGCTGCAGGGGGTAGAGGTCGAAGCCGTGTTTGTGCCGCTCGACAGGTTGATATTGAGCGTATCGGCAGGTTACACGGACGCCGAGTACACCAAGATACATATGGACTTGAACGGAGACCAGGTCATCGACGCAGCAGACAAGGCGCTGGACCTGCCGCGTGTGTCGCCCTGGACGTACAGTGCCGGCATGTCGTTCGATACACCGCTCTCGACGTTGGGTGAGGCGACGTGGCGCCTGCAGTATTCGCATCGTGACAAAGCGGCTTTTGCCGACAATAACTCCACGTTTCTGTCGAAGGTCGATCTGCTCGATGCCAGTGTGACCTACCGGCATCCAAATCAACGCTTCACGCTGTCCCTGTATGGCCGCAACCTTACCGATGAGGACTACGAGGGCGCCGTTACCCAGCTGCCGTTCGGTACCGTGCGTTATTTGAGCAAGGGCCGGCGCTATGGCGTGGAGATGAACCTGGAGTTCTGATGCGCAGGTGCCGAGACAACGGGTAAATCAGGAGACGGGCGATGACCGGTAGCGCGATCGAACCGATGCTCTGCGAATATTTCGAGTTGCATGGCAAGTGGCGTGCAGAGCGCAATGCGGTCCTTTATGAGGATGCGCAACTGACGTGGGGCGAACTCGTCACCCGCATGAAGCGGGTCGCGAACGGACTGAACGCGATGGGTATCGGAGCGGGCCATCGGGTTGCGGTGCTGATCGATAATCGCCTCGAATCCGTGGAAGTCCTGCTTGGCGTAATTCGCAGCGGCGCGGCCGTCGCACCCATCAACCTCACCATCAGCAATGACGCCATCTGCGCACAGTTGCTCGATTGTGGACCGTCCGCAATCATCGCCAGCCCCGCCGAAGCACTGCGTATCGACACCCTCGGCGGGCTGGCGCCGCTTGCGGACTGCCAGCGGCTGATCGTCGGTCAGCGGGCGCCGGGATGGGTCGGCTACCAGGCTTGGCGCGACACCCAGGCATGCACCATGCCACGATCGCTGCCGGGACCTGAAGATCTCTGTACGATCATTTACAGTTCCGGCACAACGGGCATCCCCAAGGGGATCGCCCACAATCATCGCGGCCGTCTCGTATTCGCTCAGCATGGCGCGCTGGCAATGAGAACGCACGACGATGCCGTCACCATCTGCAGCCTGGGCTTTTATTCCAATGCCACCTGGCTGTCGCTGCTCAGCGCGTTTGTCGTCGGCGGGACTGTCGTCGTCGAATCGGCGTTCAAGCCGGAGAAATTCCTGCGGACCATCGAGCGGCGAGCCGTAACGCATCTGTTCATGGTGCCGCTGCAGTATCGAATGCTGCTCGAACACCCCGGGCGGGATACTTTCGACGTCTCATCGCTGCAGGTGCTCGGAGCTGCCGGTGCTGTCATGGCTGCAGAGCTGAAGACGCATATTTCTGCATGGATCGATTGCGCCTTCGTCGAGGCGTATGGGCTCACCGAAGGATTCGCTACGATTCTTTCGGATCAGGATGGGCGGCGGAAGCCTACCTCGGTCGGCCGACCCATGCCCGGATCGGATATGAAGATTCTTCGTGCGGATGACACCGAAGCCGCGGTCCATGAACCCGGAGAGATCATCGGGCTGTCGGCGCTGACGATGACCGACTACTTCAACCGGCCGGCGGAAACCAAGGCCTCGTTCTGGACCGATGAGCAAGGCCGCTGCTGGCTGAGAACCGGCGATGTCGGTTACCTGGACGAGGAAGGATTCCTGTACCTGCTGGACCGCAAAAAGGACATGATCGTATCAGGTGGCCAGAACATTTTTCCGGTCGACATCGAGTTGGTCGGGACAACACACCCTGATGTTGCGCAGATCGCCGTCATCGGCGTGGCGCACGAGAAATGGGGCGAGACGCCGCTGGCTGTCGTGGTGCCCAAGAACGGCGTAGCGCCGGATGCCGCCGAGCTGCTGGCGTGGATCAATGCACGCGTCGGCAAGCGTCAGCGCGTCAGCGCTATCGTCTTTCGTAAAACATTGCCGGTCAATGCACTCGGCAAGGTGCTGAAGCGGGAGCTGCGCGAACAGTTCGCTGCAGCCACTGCCAGTCCAGCCTGAAAATTACCCTGGAGTGTCCATGATGCGAAAAGTGTATGTTGCCGGTGTCGGCATGATCCCGTTCAAGAAGCCTGGGGCGAGTGACCCTTATCACATGATGGGGTTGCAGGCGGCGCGCCTTGCGATCGAGGATGCGGGGATCGAATACCCGGACGTCTCCCAGGCATACGCCGGTTACGTGCACGGACATTCCACCTGCGGGCAGCACGCTCTCTACGGTCTGGGCATGACCGGCATTCCCATCCTCAACGTCAACAACAATTGCGCGAGCGGCTCGACGGCACTGTTCCTTGCGCGCCAGGCTGTCGCGAGCGGCGCCGCAGAGTGTGTGCTGGCGCTTGGCTTCGAGGAGATGAAACCGGGTGCGCTAGGCGTCGGCGAGCACGGACCGACACCGCTCGATAGGTTCAACGAACTGACGCTGGACCTGGTCGGCATGCCGGAGATGCCGATGGCGCTACGCTATTTCGCCGGCGCCGGCCTGACATATATGCAGAAATACGGCACACCGCTCAATACTTTCGCGAAGATTCGTGCGAAGGCATCGCGCCATGCGGTGCACAATCCGTTCGCGGTATTTCGCCGGGAAGTCTCGGAACAGGAGGTCATGCAGGACAAGGTCATCTGGCCGGGCGTGATGACGCGCCTCATGGCGTGCCCGCCCACCTGCGGCGCCGCTGCGACGATTCTCGTATCCGAGGAGTTTGCCAAGACAAGAGGGCTGCGCAAGGATGTGGTCATCGCCGCGCAGGAGATGGTGACGGATTTTCCCTCGACGTTCGTTGAGCGCAATATGATCAAGGTGGTCGGATACGACATGGCGCGTGTCGCTGCGACCAAAGTGTATGAATCGGCTGGCGTCGGCCCACAGGATATCGACGTGGTCGAACTGCATGACTGCTTCGCGCAAAACGAATTGCTTTGCTACGAATCCCTTGGCCTCTGCCCCGAAGGCGGTGCCGAGAAGTTTGTCGATGATGGCGCCAATACCTATGGCGGAGAAGTCGTGACGAATCCCTCCGGCGGCCTGCTGTCCAAGGGGCATCCGCTGGGCGCCACCGGTCTTGCCCAGTGCTATGAACTGACCCATCAATTACGCGGCACGGCGGACCGGCGCCAGGTAGACGGTGCACGCAACGCACTGCAGCACAATCTTGGCATGGGCGGCGCCTGTGTCGTCACGCTCTATCAGAAGGGCTGAACCGCATGGTCGATATTGCACAGATCGGCTATCGGCATCCGCCTCATTCGGTGGATGTCGAGCGGGGCAGGCTGCTGTTCTTTGCCAGAACCATTGGTGAGACCCATCCGATATTCATCGACGATGAAGCCGCAGCTGCCGCGGGTCTGCCAGGTCTGGCCGCACCTCCGACCTATGCGTTTTCTCTGGAACTCGATCAGCCGAAGCCGTTTGCTGTGCTTGAGGCGCTCGGAGTGCGGCTTGATCGCGTCCTGCATGGAACACAGCGTTTCATTTATCACGTGCCCATCTGCGCGGGTGACCGCATCACGCTGCAATCGGTGGTGGAAGACATCTACGAAAAGAAGGATGGTGCCATGGCCTTTATCGTGATGCGCACCACGGCGACGAATCAGCGCGGAGAGATCGCCGTCGAAATGACCAAGACCGTGGTAGTGCGCCAGCCTGGAAGCGGTTTGCGGAGGCGGCAATGAACGACACGGTTCATTTGCGCCGCTATGCGCCCGGTGACCGCATCCCATTGCTGCAGATTGCCCCGATCAGTAGGGCGACACTGGCGCTGTTTGCCGGAGCCTCCAACGATCACAATCCGATACACATCGATCTCGACGTTGCACGGGCAGCCGGCATGGACGATGTCTTTGTTCAGGGCATGCTGCCGATGGCGTACCTCGGCAGAGTGCTGACGAATGCATTCGGGCCGCGGTCGCTGCGCGAGTTTGGCGTCCGTTTCGTGGCCGTCACGCATGTCCGGGACCGTCTCGAATGCACTGCCGAGGTGCTATCCGCCGCCGATCATGTCGCGGGTCAGCGTCTCGATCTACAGCTTACCGTCATCAACCCGCGCGGCGAAACGGTGCTCCTTGGAGACGCCGTTGTAGAACTCGAACAGGAGAATATATGACCAGACTGGCCGGAAAAGTTGCACTCGTGACGGGAGGCGGCCGCGGCATTGGCCGCGCCGCTGCGCTCAAACTGGCGCGCGAGGGCGCCCGTGTCGTACTGAACGATCTCGATGAGGCGCCCGTAGCTGAAACCGTCAAGATGATTCGCGAGATAGGCGGTGAGATCACCACTGTCATCGGTAGCGTCACCGCCCCCGATTTCGGGGAACGTTTCGTCGCTGCCGCGCTCGAGGCGTTCGGCGACCTGCACATCATTGTCAACAACGCCGGCTATACCTGGGACAACGTCATCCAGAAAACCACCGACGAGCAGTTTCAGACCATGCTCGACGTGCATCTCGTCGCGCCGTTTCGCATCCTTCGAGCCGCGGCGGATCATATCCGCGCAGCAGTCAAGCGCGAAGAGGAGCGGCAGGAGCATGTCTATCGCAAGGTGGTGAACGTATCGTCATTGGCCGGGTTGTATGGCAATGCGGGCCAGGCCGGCTATTCGGTCGGCAAGGCGGGTATCGTCGGCTTGACACGCACGTTATGCAAGGAGTGGGGTCGCTATCGCGTCAATGTCAATTGCGTGGCATTCGGCGTGATAGAGACGCGGTTGACTCAGCCGCTGACCAGCGGCGAGGCGCATATCATCGTGGAGGGCCGCGATATTGCCGTAGGAATGCAGCCGCGGTTGCTGCAGACCGTCTCGACGATGGTGCCGTTGGGGCGCGGCGGGACACCCAAGGAAGCTGCGGACACCATTTACCTGATGTGCTCACCCGAATCAGATTACGTCAGCGGTCAGGTATTGGTGTGCGGCGGCGGACTGCTGTTGTGACATGATGTCGATGTGAAGCGATGAAAAATTTTCCCCGTGACTTGTTCGAGCCGGAACATGAGCTGATCCGGCAGACCGCCCGGCGGTTCTGCGAGCGCGAAATAGCTCCGCAGCATGAGATGTGGGAGAAAGCCGGCGTTGTACCTAAGGCGGCATGGCTGAAGGCGGGTGAACTCGGCCTGCTGTGCATGGGCATGCCACAGGAGTATGGAGGTGCGGCGTTGGATTTCCGCGCTTCCGTGGTATTGCTGGAGGAACTGTGGCGCATCGGTGCCTCCGGGCCGGGCTTTGCATTGCACTCCGACATCGTCGCTCCGTATCTGCTGCACCACGGTAGCGAGACGACCAGGCGGAGGTGGTTGCCGCTGATGTCGCGCGGAGAGGTGGTCACCGCCATCGCCATGACCGAGCCTGGAACCGGCAGCGATCTGCGCGCGGTGTCCACCAGCGCCGTACGCGACGGCGATGAGTATGTCATCGACGGGACGAAGACGTTCATTACCAACGGACTGAGCGCCGAGCTGGTTCTGGTGGTGGCCCGCACGGTTGATGCGGCAGGCCAGTCGGGTCTGAGCCTCATTCTCGTAGAAGCGGATCGGCCAGGATTCAAGCGCGGTCGTAAACTGGAGAAAATCGGCATGAAGGCGCAGGATACAGCCGAACTTTTCTTCGAGAAAGTCCGTGTGCCGGTGGATAATCTGCTCGGCCAGGAGCACCGCGGCCTGCATCATCTCATGAGCGAGCTGCCGCAGGAACGCCTGATCATTGCTGTACAAGCGGTCTCAGCGGCGCGTGCGACACTGGAAAGCACCATCGAATTCACGCGCAATCGCCAGATCTTCGGCAAGACCACCTTCGATTTCCAGAACACCCGCTTTGTGCTGGCTCGTGCGCTGGCCGAACTCGATGTTGCCCAGGTTTTCGTCGATCGGTGTATCGCGCTGCACGTCGCCGGTCGCCTCGATGCGACGATGGCGGCGACCGCCAAATTGACGGCCACGCAGATGCAGAACAGATTGGTCGACGAGTGTTTGCAACTTCACGGCGGCTATGGCTACATGTGGGAGTACCCGGTGGCACGCGCTTGGGCTGATGCACGAGCACAGCGGATCTATGGGGGTGCCAACGAGGTCATGTTGGAACTGATTGCCCGGACGCTGTGACGGCAGCCACCGCGCATGCAAGTGTTCCCGGCGGGGCATGAACCGAAGCGAGACTGAAATGACTGGAACGACTTCGGCAGGTCCGCTCAAAGGCGTCAAGGTGCTGGAAATCGGCGGTATCGGCCCCGGACCCTTTTGCGGGATGGTGCTGGCGGATTTAGGCGCGGAAGTCTTGCGTGTCGAGCGCTCCTCGGCAGCAGCCGGCGTGCCGGCTCCCAAGGATCCGTTGCTGCGAGGTCGCCGCTCGATCGCCCTGGATCTCAGGAAACCCGAGGGTGTCGGCCTGTTGCTCAGGCTGGTGGAGCGGATGGACATCCTGATCGAAGGGTTTCGTCCGGGTGTTGCGGAACGGCTCGGGGTGGGGCCGCAGGCATGCCTGGATCGCAATCCGCGCCTCATCTATGGGCGCATGACGGGATGGGGCCAGGAGGGTCCCCTGGCGCATGCAGCCGGACACGACATCAACTATATCGCGCTGTCCGGCGCGCTGGGTTTGATCGGACCGCCGGGCGGCAAGCCCGTACCGCCGCTCAATCTCGTCGGCGATTTCGGCGGCGGCGGTATGCTGCTGACCGTCGGCGTGTTGGCCGCGCTCCTCGAGACCCGGCAGTCCGGCACCGGCCAGATCGTCGATGCCGCGATGGTGGACGGTGCCGTGGCGCTGCTCGCCATGTTCTTCGGCTTTCGCGCCGAAGGATACTTCCGTGATGCGACCGGCGAGAACTTCCTTGCCGGGGCGGCGCCGTATTACGACACATACCAGACCAAGGACGGCAGGTATGTCGCCATCGGCTCGCTGGAGCCTCAGTTCTATGCATTGCTGCTCGAAAAACTGGGCCTCGAGCGCGACCGTTACGGTTCGGTCGGCATGCCCGCGTTCGATCCGGCCACGGTCAAGGAACGCTGGCCCGAATTGCGCGCGGCGATCGCTGCGGCGTTTCGCGGCAAAACGCGCGATGAGTGGTGCCGCATCATGGAGGGCACCGATGTGTGCTTCGCTCCGGTACTCGGCCTCGAAGAGGCCGCGAGGCATCCGCACAACGCGGCGCGCCGCTCTTTCACCGAAGTCGACGGCGTACTGCAGAATGCGCCGGCGCCGCGATTCAGCCGGACGCCGCTGGCGGCTCCCAGGTCGCCCCGCAGACCAGGCGAAGATTCCGACAGCGTATTGCTGGAGACCGGACTATCCAAGGAAGAGATCGGACAACTACGCGCCGCAGGCGTGCTCACCTGAGGCGGGGTCGCTTCCCTCCGGCTGCGGCTTCATGAGCGCACCGGGGCGAGTGCCTGTCCCAGTGCCTGTCCAAGGCGAACTGTGGCCGGTTCGCGGCTTATCCGCTCCGCCGAGAGGACGCATTTCCGGGGGAAGAGGGGCTGTCGGCCGGGCGGGAAGGCCGGCGCGGCGGCCTGTCCGCATGTTTCAGCTTTGCGCCTGCCGATGTCCCCTCTATACTTGCGCCCCCGCACTCCCAAGGCCGGTGTGGCGGAACTGGTAGACGCGCCGGACTCAAAATCCGGTTCTGGCAACAGAGTGTGGGTTCGATTCCCTCCACCGGCACCATGAGAGCAGCCGATAACCGCTGATACGGGGATCCCAGGGGATTGCCCCTGCAGCCGGCTTCGGTTCCTGCTATTTTGCGCGCCCCATGCGACGCGGCGACTTCGACTATTTCCTGCCGGACGAACTGATAGCGCAACGCCCGCCCGTCCGGCGCGGCACGAGTCGGCTATTGCACCTGCCGCCCGAAGGCGGTGTGGTCGATTTAAGCTTTCAGGATTTTCCCGCACTGCTACGCCCGGATGACGTATTGATCCTCAACGACACGCGCGTCGTTCCCGCGCGGCTGCGGGGGACCAAGCCCACCGGCGGCCAGGTGGAAATCCTGCTGGAACGGGTACTGGACGGCAGTCGAATCCTGGCGCAGGTGCATGCCAGCAATCCGCTACGCATCGGTGTGCCCCTGGCGCTGCCGGGCGGTGTCCAAGCGCATTACCTGGGCAGGCAGGGAGAATTGTTCGAGATGGAGCTGACACTCGCGGCAAATGAATCACCGCTGGCCTATTTCGAACGTCATGGCACCCTGCCTTTGCCGCCGTATATCGAGCGGACGGCCGATGCCCAGGATGCGGCGCGTTACCAGACGGTGTTCGCGCGAACCCCCGGCGCCGTGGCCGCCCCTACGGCCGGGCTGCATTTCGATACGGCCATGCTCGAGCGATGCAGGGAGCGGGGCGCATCCATCGCCTATGTGACCTTGCACGTCGGCGCCGGTACATTCCAGCCCGTACGGGTCGAGGCTCTTGCCGAGCATCGCATGCACGCCGAGCGGGTTTCAGTGAATGCCGAGACCTGCGAGGCAATCGCCCGGGCGAGATCGCGCGGCGGCCGGGTACTGGCCGTGGGCACGACCGTGGTGCGCAGCCTGGAAGCTGCCGCGTCGGCATCGAGCCAGACCGCGCCATCCGCGCCAGGGGAGCCTGCGCGCCTTGCGCCCTTCCACGGCGACACTCGCCTGTTTATTACTCCTGGATTCCGCTTCCAGGTGGTGGATGCGCTGCTGACGAATTTTCATTTGCCGCAGTCGACCCTGCTGATGCTGGTATGCGCCTTCGGGGGCCACGCTGCGGTCATGCAGGCCTATCGCCATGCCGTGCAGCGGCGCTACCGTTTTTTCAGCTATGGTGATGCGATGTTCCTGGAGCGCATGACGAATCAGACTGCATCCGGCCTTTCCTTTGCCGATCCGACATGAGCCTGAAGTATGAATTGATCAAGAGCGACGGCCGGGCGCGGCGCGGCCGGATCATCTTCCCGCGCGGCATCGTGGAGACGCCGGCATTCATGCCGGTGGGCACCTACGGCACGGTGAAGGCGATGACGCCGGAGGAGCTGACAGGAATCGGCGCGCAGATCATCCTGGGCAATACGTTTCACTTGATGCTGCGGCCCGGCATGGAGGTTGTGCGGGCTCACGGTGGCCTGCATGGATTCATGCACTGGCAAGGACCGATCTTGACCGATTCGGGCGGCTTCCAGGTATTCAGCCTGGCCACTCTGCGCAAGATCACCGAGGACGGCGTAAGTTTTCGCTCGCCGGTGAACGGTGATACGGTCATGTTGACTCCCGAGCGTTCCATGCAAGTCCAGCGCGACTTGAATGCGGATGTCGTCATGATCTTCGATGACTGCACGCCCTATCCGGCAACGCCGGAGCAGGCGCGGCGTTCGATGGAGCTGTCGCTGCGCTGGGCGGCACGCAGCCGTGCGGAATTCGATCGCCTGGCGAACCCGCACTCGTTGTTCGGCATCGTTCAAGGCGGCATGTATCCGCAGTTGCGCGAGGCGTCGCTCGAGGGCTTGCTGCGCATCGGCTTCGATGGCTATGCGATCGGCGGCCTGGCGGTGGGTGAGCCCCGACTGGAACGCGAGCATATCCTGGAGACGCTGGAACCGCGGCTGCCGGTGGATCGGCCTCGTTATCTGATGGGCGTGGGTACGCCGGAGGACCTGGTGGAATGCGTGCGCCGCGGCGTGGACATGTTCGATTGCGTGATGCCCACGCGGCATGCACGCAACGGACATCTGTTCACCTCTACCGGCGTGATCAAGATCCGTAATGCGCGGTATCAGTCCGATACCCGGCCGCTGGATGAAAGTTGCGACTGCTACACTTGCAGCCACTACAGCCGCGCCTATCTGCGTCACCTGGACAAGTGCGGCGAAATCCTGGCCGCGCGCCTTGGCACGATCCATAATCTGTATCACTACCTGAGTCTGATGCGAGCGATGCGCGAGGCGATCGAGGCGCAGCGATTCGAGGCCTTTGTCGCTGACTTTCGTGCGCGGGCTGAGCCCTTGAATATTCCTCCATGAAAACGCCTCCCGCGAGTCCATCATCGATGCGCCGTCGTTCCACCGATGCCGGCGGCGAGCATCGGTGCATCGAACCGGCGGTCCGGTCGTATTCCATGCTCGCCGATCTGCCGACCGCATCCTGGTTCCGACGCTTATTGGTCGCCGGCTTCATTCTGGGTATCGCATTACTCACCTTCAGCGTCCTGCGCCCGTTTCTGGTGCCGCTGATCTGGGGCGGCATTCTGGCCTATGTCAGCTGGCCCCTGAATCAGCGATTCCTGCGGATGTTGCAGGGAAGGGTAGGGCTGGCCTCGCTGTGCACGACCCTGATCGTGTCCGTGGTGTTGATCGTGCCCATGATCTGGCTCATGTGGCAGCTGCGCAGCGAAGGCGCGGCGGCCTACATGCAGGTGCGATCCTTCCTGGCTTCCGATCCATCGCTGCCGGCGGCCTTGCGTGAGCTGCCTTGGATCGGAGTCCGGGCGCAACGAATGCTCGAGGCGCTGGCGGCCGATCCGAATGCGATCAATGCTCAATTGATGGCCATCATGGAACGGTCTTCCATGGAGATCACCCGGCTGATCGGCGGTGTCGGACGCAATGTCTCGAAAATGTTCTTTGCGGTGCTCTCGCTATACTTCCTGTTGCGCGACGGGCCACGCCTGATGCGTGAAGTGCGCGCCGTTCTGGAAGGTATCCTGGGGGGGCGCGTGCATGACTACCTGGATGCGGTCGGGTCGACGACCCAGGCAGTTGTCTATGCACTGATCCTGGGGGCGATCGCGCAGGGTGTGGTGGCGGGCATCGGCTATGTGCTGTTCGGTGTGAACGCGCCGGTACTGATGGGGGCGCTCACCGCGCTGATCGCCTTGATTCCCTTCGGTGCGCCGGTGGTGTGGGCCAGTCTATCGGTCTGGATGATGGTCACCGATCATGTGTGGGCCGGCATCGGACTGCTGTTCTGGGGCTTGCTGCTGGTGAGCTGGGTGGACAATATCGTGCGTCCGTTGGTGATCTCCAATGCCACGCGCATGCCGTTCCTGTTGGTCGTTTTCGGCGTGCTGGGCGGCGTGCTGGCCTTCGGCCTGGTGGGCCTGTTCATCGGCCCGGTGCTGTTGGCCGTCTCGCTGGCGTTGTGGCGTGAATGGTTGGAGCAGCACCAGCAGCCGCCGGAAGTGTGAGCCATGGCGAGGTGGAATCGGCCGCTCATGGATCTGCTCGGCCGAGTGGTGAAGTGCAATCCCGCTCAAGGCCTTTGCCTGCCGTGAATCCGAAGGCACGGCAGGCAAGGATCATGAGCGGGATCACAGCCTCGAGACGGTATTGAGCCGGATAACGTGGTGCAGGAGCGGGCGTTTCAGGTTCGCTTCAGTGGCGGTTCGGTCGACGTTCTTCCGCTGCGCTCGACAGCAGGATTTTGTCGATGCGTACGCCGTCCATATCGACGATCTCGATCTTGAGGTCCCGCCAGGTCAAAGTGTCGCCGGCCTTGGGAATGCGTCCAAGGCGAGCCAATACGAAGCCCGCCACCGTGTGATAGTCGCGGCCGACCATATCGCGCCGATTGAGCCGGCGCTGCAATTCCTCGATCGAAAGATGGCCGTCGATGATCCAGGACTGGTCGTTGCGCTGGACTGCATCGGGCCGGTCCCGGCTGCCAAGTTCCGGCAGTTCGCCGGCAATCGCCTTGAGGATGTCGATCGGGGTGGTAATGCCGTCGATGTCCCCATACTCGTCGGTGACCACGGCCAGATGGGTGCTCGATTTCTGGAACTGGTCCAATAGCTGCAGCACCGAGATCGAATCGGGGATATGCAGCGGCGGTTCGAGATCGTGGAGAGGATCGAGCCGGCCGCGATGCAGTGCCTCGCTTAGGTCGGCCAGGGTAACCACGCCCAGCAGCGCATCCAGCTTGTCGCGTGCCACCAGGAAGCGGGCATGGCCGCTGTCCTTCGCTTGTTGCCACAAGTCCGGCAACGGCTCCTCGATATCCAGCCAGATGATATCCTGGCGCGGAATCATGATCGAACCGACCTTGCGTTCGGCCAGCGCCAGTACCCCTTCGAGCAGCCGGCGTTCGGATGCGAGAAAGACGCCGGCGCGGGTGCCCTCGGCCACCAGGGCCCGTACGTCATCCTCGGTGACCGCAGCCTGGGGTGCCGCCGATAGCGGCAGGATTCTCAGCACCGCGTTCACCGATATCGTCAGCAACCATACCAGCGGAGCCATTATGGTGGCGAACAGGCGCATGATGGGAGCGACCCGGATGGCCAGAATGTCGGCATGCAGCAAAGCCACCCGCTTGGGGACCAGTTCGCCCAGGATCAATGTGGCGAACGTGACCAGCAATACGACCACACCGAAGGCCAGCTCTCGAGCGTAGGCGACCGGCACGCCCCAGCCGGCCAGGACGAGTCCGAAGGCTTCGGCCAGGGCGGCGCCGCTGTAGACGCCGGTAAGGATACCGATGAGTGTGATACCGATCTGGATCGCGGACAGGAAGGTCGTGGGGTCTTCCATCAGGGCCAGGGCGGAACGCGCACCGGCCTTCCCCTGGTCGGCCGCCATCTGGACCCGGCTGCGCTTGGCGGAAACCAGGGCCATTTCCGACAGGGCAAAGAAGCCGTTCAGCAGTATCAGCAAGGCAATGATGAAGACTTCGCTGGGGGGCATGGAGCTAGACTCGTCGGTAGTCCTCGGGACAGGCGATAGTGTACATAGTGACGGAAATCCGCCTGTGTATAATGCGCCGCTCTTCATCGGTCCCAGGCTGTCGCCCAGGCCGGTTCAGGGACGGCCTGGACCGATGCCGGCGGCGGCGGGACCGCAGTACCCATCTCAGGTTAATCGGGAGCATTTACGATGGACTGGCTGATTTCCACGGCGGCGGCACAGGCGCAGACCCCGGCCGGACAACCCGGCATGCTCATGCAGTTCCTGCCGCTGATCCTGATCTTTGTCGTCTTCTATTTTCTGCTCATTCGGCCGCAGACCAAGCGAGCCAAGGAGCATCGCGCCATGGTTGCAGCACTGGAAGTAGGTGCGGAGGTGGTCACCAACGGGGGCATTCTCGGCAAGGTGACGCAGCTTGGCGAGCAATATTTGAGCGTCGAGGTTGCCGATGGCGTTACCTTGAAGATACAGCGTCACACCGTCTCGCAGGTGCTTCCCAAGGGCACGCTGAAGAGCATTTGAATCGAATATACCCCGCATGTACCAGATCTCACCCTGGCGATACTGGCTGGTCGGTATCGTTGTCTCTCTCGGTCTTTTACTGGCGCTACCCAATCTGTTCGGGGACGAACTCGCCATTCAACTGGCACGCGATGACCGGGCCGCCATGGATGCATCGGGGCAGGCGCGCATCGAAGGCATCCTGGCAGCACAGCAGGTCGCCCCCTCGGCCGCTTACCTGGAAGATGGCAGGCTGATTCTGCGATTCGCGCACGTGGATGACCAGTTGAAGGCGCGTGACGCGATCAATGACGGTACGGCGGGCGACTATGTCGTCGCGCTGACCAGCGTGCCGCGTACGCCGGCGGCGCTGCGCAAGATCGGATTGAAACCGATGAGCCTGGGTCTGGACCTGCGCGGCGGCGTGCATTTCATGTACGAGGTGGACGTCGAAGGCGCCATCGACAATGCCATACAGCGCATGGCACAAGACATCCGCAAGCAGCTGCGTGATGCGCGCATCGCATTCACGGCGGCGAACGTGGAGGGACGGGAAGTCAAGGTGACGCTGCGTCCCGGCGCCGACCTGCAGGCTGCGCGCAAGCTCATCCAGGCAAACGATCCCGGGATCTCCTTGCGCAACGACACACAGGGCGGCCTGGATGTCCTGTTCGTCGGCTTTACGCCGGACCGGGTGAAGGCGCGGCAGGACTTCGCGATCGAGCAAAACATCACCACCTTGCGCAATCGCGTCGATGAACTGGGCGTATCCGAGCCGATCGTGGCGCGCCAGGGCGTCGATCGTATCGTGGTGCAATTGCCGGGCGTGCAGGATCCGAACCAGGCGGTACGGGTGTTGGGATCCTCGGCAACGGTCGAGTTCCGGCTGGTGGATGAAGCGAACAATCCCTACGAGGCGCAGTCCAGCAAGCGTATTCCGATCGGCTCGAAGCTTTACCTGGAAACGGATGGACGACCGATCCTGCTCAAGCGCGACGTGATCGCAACGGGAGACCAGCTCACCAACGCGACTTCCGGTTTCTCGGAAGGCACTCCCGAAGTCAACGTCACTCTGGATGCCCGCGGCGGGCAGGAGATGCTCAATGCGACGCGTGACAATGTCGGCCGCCGCATGGCAGTGGTCTATATCGAAACCAAGAATCTCGCGGAAGGCGAGATCTGCAAGGGAATACGTGCAGGAGATACCTGCACCGAGGAGCGCGTGATCAGTGCGGCGACGATCCAGAGTGTCTTATCCTCGCGTTTTCGCATCACCGGACTGCAATCCGCCGAAGCGCATGAACTGGCGCTGCTGTTGCGTTCCGGCGCGCTTGCGGCGCCGCAAACGATCGTGGAACAACGCTCTATCGGCCCCAGCCTGGGCCAGGACAACATCGACCGCGGCATGATGGCGATGGCGATCGGCGGCTTGCTGACGTTCCTGTTTTTATCCATCTATTACAGCGCCTTTGGGATAGTCGCGTGCCTGGTGCTGACCGTGAACGTCATGCTGCTGGTGGCGGTGATGTCGTTGCTGCAAGCGTCGCTGACATTGCCCGGCATCGCCGGTATCGTCTTGACGATCGGTATGGCCGCCGATGCAAACGTGCTGATTTACGAGCGTATTCGTGAAGAATTGCGCAGCGGTAATTCCCCCCAGGCGGCAATCCATGCGGGTTTCGACAAGGCGTTCTCGGCAATCGCGGATTCCAATATCACCACCCTGATAGCCGGTGTCGCGCTGTTCGCGTTCGGCACCGGCCCGATCAAGGGTTTTGCCGTAACGCTGGTGCTGGGGATCTTCACGTCCCTGTTCAGTGCCATTTTGTGCTCGCGCGTGCTGATCGATCTGATATGGGGCCGCCGCAGGCGGCTTGCGGCTCTCCCGGTATAGGCCGCCTACGGCAGCCACTGTAGAACACGAGCAGGCAGATGGAATTTTTCAAGCGTACCCCGTCGATCGACTTCATGCGCATGCGCTACGTCACCTACGGGATTTCCGTGATAATCATGGTGGGCTCGATCGCATTGATTGCGATACGCGGACTGAACTTTGGCGTCGACTTCACCGGCGGTGTGATCATCGAGGTCAACTATCCGGCGGCGGCCGACATCGACGGCGCCCGCAATGCCTTGGAGCAGGCCGGCTTCGAGGAGGCACAGGTACAATCCTTCGGTAGTTCACGTGATCTGGCGGTACGGGTGCCGCCGCCGCGGAGCGGCGACATCAATGAGCTCAGCGTACAAGTCGGCGAGGCGCTGCGGGCGGCGGATCCGGGTGTGGAAGTGCGCCGCACCGAAGTGGTCGGCCCGCAGGTCGGGCGCGATCTGACCGAACAAGGCGGACTGGCCCTGTTGTTCACATTCATCGGCATCCTGATCTATGTGGCATTTCGCTTCGAGAAAAAGATGGCCAGCAGCACCGTACTGGCGGCGATCCATGATCCGGTGGCGATCCTGGGTTTCTTTGCCTTGACCCAGTTGCCTTTCGACCTGTCGGTGCTGGCGGCAGTGCTCGCGGTCATCGGCTATTCCATCAACGATACCGTCGTGGTGTTCGATCGAGTACGCGAACTGTTTTTGCTGATGCGTAAGGCCTCCCCGTATGAGGTACTCAACGCCGCCCTCAATCAGACCTTGTCACGTACCGTGATGACCAGCTTCTCGGTGCTGTTCGTGGTCGTATCGCTATATGCTTTCGGCGGTGAAACGCTCAAGTCCTTTTCCATCGCAATCATCATCGGCGTGTTCGTAGGCACCTATTCCTCTGTCTTCGTCTCGGCTTCTTTGGTGCTGGATATGAAAATGAAGGCTCAGGACCTGATGCCGATCAAGAAGAATGATCCCGAGTTGGATGCGCTGCCCTGAGGCAGGTCTGAGCAGGATGGGGCTTTTACACCGGCGCGAGGTAATCGTCCTGGCGCGCTTCGCCCTCGCATCAGCCCCGGGCTTTCATCTTCCGACCGATCGGTCCAGCCTCCCATTTCGTATCCATCAAGCATGAACCTGCTCATCTGGCTCGCTTTCTTCGCGCTGTTCATCGGGCTGCTGGCGCTCGATCTGGGCGTATTCCACCGCAAGTCGCAGGTCATGAGCGTGCGCCAGGCGCTGGGCTGGACCCTGATCTGGATCACGGTGGCCATGTCCTTCTCCGGGCTGGTCTATGGTGTCTACGAACATCATTGGCTGGGATGGCATGCGACCTCGGATTCGGTGAGCGGCTCTCAGGCCGCGATCGAATACGTGACCGGCTATCTGCTCGAATGGTCGCTGTCGGTCGACAACATTTTCGTCATCGCAGTGATTTTCAGCTACATGAAGATTCCGGCGCAGTACCAGTACCGGGTATTATTCTGGGGCATCATCGGCGCGATCGTTCTGCGCGGTGCCATGATCGCAGCGGGCTCGGTGCTGATCCATGCTTTCGATTGGATGTTCTATGTGTTCGGCGCGATCCTGCTGCTGTCGGCGGCGCGCATGCTCAAGCACGAGGAAGAGTTCGATCCCGGCCAGAGCGTCCTGCTGCGCCTGGCACGGCGGGTCTATCCGGTGAGCGACAGGCTGGATGGCGAGCGGTTCTTCACTCGCGTCGACGGCGTACGCGCCGCGACACCGCTGTTCATGACCCTGGTGCTGGTGGACTTCGCCGACGTCGTGTTCGCCGTCGATTCGATTCCGGCGATCTTCGCGGTGACCCAGGATCCGTTCATCGTGTTCACATCGAACGCCTTCGCCATCCTGGGCCTGCGAGCGCTGTATTTCGCGATTGCCGGACTGATGAGCATGTTCAGGTACATCAAGTTCAGCCTGATCGCAATTCTGGCCTTCGTCGGCATCAAGATGATGCTGCATCATCATCTCTTGATCCCGCATGTGATGTCTCTGGGCATCATCGTCGCCTGCCTGGTCGCGGGCGTGGCGGCTTCCCTGTGGGCCGCGCGGCACGATCGCAGGGTAGAGACCGGCGGGCATGGTTAGCCGGCTTTGAAAAAGCCGACTCAGCGGCGCCGTGCCTTTGCGGTCCGGCTCAGGCAGGCTGCCGTACGATGCGGCCAGGTGTGCCCGACACGGAATCAGCAGCGTCAGGAAGGGGCCGGGACAACGCCGGGATTGACGGGATTGACGGGATTGACGGGATTTTACGCGCTGATTTTGTTACGCAACGCGCTGTGGCGATAGCCGTAGCCGAAATAGATTACAAAGCCGACCAGAATCCAGGTGGTCATCCAATGCCAGTTGTCCTTGAACGCCCGGGAGAACAGCCACAGGCAAATGATTGCACCGAGCGGGCAAATAATCCCGGCGAAAGGCACGCGGAAGGCGCGCGGCAGATCCGGCCGGGTTTTGCGTAGAACCAGAACGCCGATGCAAACCGTTGCGAACGCGAGCAAGGTGCCCATGGATACCAGGTCGCCCAGCACGCCGATCGGCAGCAACCCAGCGAGCGTGCCGGCGACGAGTCCCACGAAGATCGTACCCTTGTGCGGTGTCTGGTAGCGCGGATGCACCTGGCCGAACATGCGGCCGATCAGGCCGTCCCTGGACATGGTGTAGAAGATGCGCGTCTGACCGATCATCATGACCAGGATCACCGAACTCAGACCTGCGATCGCACCGATTTCCACCACCGTCTTGAGCCATAGCAGATTGGGGTAGGCTTCCAGGGCCGTGGATACCGGTTTGGCCGTGCCCAGCAGTTCGTACGGCAGCATGCCCGTCAGTACCGCGGCGACGACGATGTACAGGACGGTACATGCGACCAGGGAGCCGAGAATGCCGATCGGCATGTCGCGTTGCGGATTCTTCGCCTCCTGCGCGGCAGTCGACACCGCATCGAAGCCGATGTATGCAAAAAACACTACCGATGCACCGCGTACGATGCCGTCCCAGCCGAATCTTCCCGGGCCTTCGGCGGCGGGGATGTAGGGCACCCAATTCGAGGTGTCGACATATTGCAGACTGAAGGCGACGAACAACAGGATCACGGTGACCTTGATCGTCACGATGATGCCGTTGACGAACGCCGATTGCGACATGCCCCGCACGCACAGGGCGCATATGCCGAGGATGATGATGACCGCTGGCAGGTTGATGATCGCTCCGGTGGCGATCAGCTGCCCATCGATGACACTGAACGGCGCCGAGGCGAACGCTTCGGGCAGCCCCAGGGATCCGCCGGCCACCTCGCCGATCGAATGCAGCAGGCTGTTGAAGTAGCCCGACCAGCCGACCGCGACCGTGGAGACGGCGAACAAGTATTCCAGCACCAGGTTCCAGCCGATGAACCATGCGATGAATTCGCCCAGAGTGGCATAGGAGTACGAATAGGCGCTGCCTGAGACCGGCAGCAGCGCGGCGAATTCGGCATAGCACAAGCCGGCCAGCGCACAGGCCACGCCTGCCAGGATGAAGCTGATGGTGATCGCCGGCCCGGCATGGACCGCAGCGGCCTGACCGGTGAGGACGAAGATACCGGCGCCGATGACGGCACCGACGCCGAGCAGGATCAGTTGTCTGGCCGTCAGCACCCGCTTGAGCGTCGTTTCGCCGTGCAACGAGCCTTCGACGGGTTCGCCGGCATCGACGTGGGGGGCGGCACTGACGGGTTTCTTTATAAAGAGATTCACGCGTGACAATCCTCCCGAGCGTGAAGACGGCCGAGCAAGCCTGCGATTGAGATCATGGCAGGCCTGCGGCCGAAAAATGAGCGCCAGGTATGCAGTGCATCCGCTAGGTCCGATCGCGTAACGATGCCGGCAGATAAGCACTCAGCAACTCCAGCAACGGCGCGTATACCTTGGGCGTACCGGCCACGATGTGCTCCTGCTGCCGGTATTCCGCCCCTGTCAGACTGCCGATCAGGCCGCCTGCCTCGGTAATCAGCAAGGCCCCGGCGGCCGTATCCCAGGGAGACAGGCCGAACTCCCAGAACGCATCGAGACGGCCGGCCGCGACATAGGCCAGATCCAAGGCGGCGGCCCCGGGCCGGCGGATACCGGCGGTGGCGCACGTAACCGCTTTGAACATTTCCATGTAAGCATCGAGCCATTGCAGATTGGCGCGGTAGGGGAAGCCGGTGCCGATCAACGCGTGTTCCAGGCCGGCGTGAGCGCTGACCCGTATGCGCCGGCCGTCCAATTGCGCGCCTTCGCCGCGTGAGGCCGTGAACAGTTCCTGGCGTAACGGATCGTAGACGACGCCGTGCTCCATGCGTTCGCGGCGCTGGATGCCGATCGATACCGCGAACTGCGGAAATCCATGCAAATAGTTCGTCGTACCGTCGAGAGGATCGATGATCCAGGTGAATTCGCTCTCATGTACTCCGGGCCGACCGTCGGAGTGGCCGCTTTCCTCCGCCAGGATTGCATGATCCGGGTAGCTGCGGCGTACGATCTCGATGATCGCTGCCTCGGCTTGGGTGTCGATCTCGGAAACGAAATCGTTTTGACCCTTGGTGCGTACTTCCAGGCGGTGTACCCGATTCATGCCGCGGACGATGACTTCTCCGGCGCGCCGCGCGGCGCGGATGGCGATATTGAGCAAGGGTTGCATGATCGAACGAACCTCGAGGAATGATCTTCAGCGGCCGATAACCGGTCATCCTCGGTGTCGAAGGATGATCGAAGTACAGCTGAAGACCGGTCGGCGATGCCGGAAGACGCTAGAATAACAGCCCGCAAGCTGCAACAGGCCGCTGTCTTCCTCATGTCCATCCGTATCGTACTGGTCGAGACCAGGCATCCGGGCAATATCGGCGCGGCCGCGCGCGCGATGAAGAACATGGGTTTGCAGGAACTGCACCTGGTGCGTCCGCGGAGCTTTCCCGATCCGGAGGCGTCGGCGCGTGCCTCCGGTGCGGATGATCTTCTGGAAACGGCGCAGGTGCATGAGCATCTCGAAGATGCGATTGCCGCATGCGGCCTGGTCGTGGGCTCCAGTGCCCGCCAGCGCTATCTGTCCTTGAATCTGCTGGAACCGCGCGAGTGCGCCGCGCGCATCGTACAGGCCAGCCGCAGCGGCAAGGTTGCGATTGTGTTCGGGACGGAGCGCACGGGATTGACGAATGCGGAGTTGGCCCACTGCAACCTGTTGGCCACGATTCCGACCGATTCGCGATACAGCTCGCTCAACCTGGCCATGGCGGTGCAGGTATTCGCCTACGAGCTATGGCTGGCGATGCGTCCCGGTGCGCCGCTGCCGGCGCCGCTGGAAGTGCCGCTGGCGACCGGTGTTGAAATGACACGGCTATATAAGCATATCGAGCAGGTGCTGGAGCAGGTCGAATTTCGCGACCGCACCGGCGGCGGCTATCTGATGGCGCGTATCCGCCGCCTGTTCAATCGGGCACAGGTCGATCAGAATGAAATGAATATTCTGCGCGGTATCCTGACGGCGGTGCAGTCCAAGCGGCGCCCGGCCGGAAACACCGTTGAAAGCCTGCCGTCGCAAGATGACGGCATGGAGAAATCCTCATGAACACGTCTGGGCCGATTTACCTGGACTATGCCGCCACCACGCCGGTGGATGCCCGCGTGGCGGAGGCCATGATCGAATGTCTGCGGCCTCACGGCGCGCACGGCAATCCTTCTTCACTCAACCATGCGTACGGCCGGCGTGCGCGGGCGCTGGTCGAGAAGGCGCGGGCGCAGGTCGCGGCGGCGATCAACGCACGGCCTGAAGGCATCGTATGGACCTCGGGTGCAACCGAGTCGAATAACCTGGCGCTGCTGGGCGTAGCTCGCTTCCATGATCAGGGAGGGCGCCATATCGTATCGTCGCGCACCGAGCACAAGGCGGTGATCGACCCTTTGAAGCAGCTGGAACGCGAGGGTTTTGCAGTGACCTGGCTCAAGCCGGGCCCGGACGGCATCATTCAGCCCGAACAGGTGGCTGAGGCGCTGCGTGCGGACACCCGGCTGGTGTCACTGATGCACGTGAACAACGAGATCGGCGTGATTCAGGATATCGCGGCGATCGGTGCGCTATGCCGCGAGCGCGGCATCGTCTTGCATGTCGACGCGGCTCAAAGCGCCGGCAAGCTGAAGCTGGACGTCGAGGCCATGCAGGCGGATCTGTTATCGCTGACTGCGCACAAGGTCTATGGTCCGAAAGGCATCGGCGCCTTGTATGTACGCAGGAAGCCGCCATTGGGATTGCAGCCGCTGATGCATGGCGGCGGACAGGAGATGGGCCTGCGTTCCGGAACCTTGGCGACACATCAGATCGTCGGCATGGGATTGGCTTTCGAGCTTGCCGAAAGCGAACGCAAGACCGATGTCGACCGCATCGCGGCGCTGTGCGAGCGCCTGTGGCAAGGAATCGAAGCGGTCGGCGGCATCGAGCTCAATGGCCATCCGCAACGACGTGTGGCCAACCTGTTGAATGTCTGCTTCCATGGGGTGGAAGGTGAGAGTCTGCAGTTCGCACTGCGCGAGTTGGCGGTATCGGCCGGTTCGGCCTGCGCGACGGCTTCCGAGAGCGCCTCCTACGTACTGCGCGCGCTGGGCCGCAGTGACCAGTTGGCGCAAAGCTCGCTGCGCTTCAGCCTGGGACGGTTCACTACCGAGCGCGAGATCGATGCGGCGATTACCGCCGTGAAACGCGAAGTCGCGCGGCTGCGCGCGCTGGCACCGCCGTCATGAACACCGGCACCGGGCAGGACGATGGCGCCTACAATGCCGCGGTTCTCGATCATTTCCTGCATCCGCGCCATGCCGGGTCGCTGGCACCCGGTCCGGACGTGATCGGCGCGGCAGCCGGCAGTCTTACCGAAGGGGCAAAATTCGCATTCAACGCCACGCTCGTCCACGACCGCCTGGGCAAACTGCGATTCCAGGCCTATGGTTGTCCCCATTGCCTGGCGGCTGCCTCGTGGCTGTGCGAGCATCTGCAGGCGGCCCGTATCGAGCAACTGGATGCCTGGCACTGGCGCGATGCAGCCGCGGCGCTGGACATACCGGCAGCCAAATATGGCCGCCTGTTGATACTGGAGGATGCGATACGCGCCCTGGCGGCCGTCTGGCGTGCCAGGCAAGCCTCGATACATGCGCACGGACAGGAAAACTCCCGTCCGGAAAGACCCCAGCCGGAAAGGCCCCGGGCAGGATGAGGGGTTCTCGCCGGATTTCGTTCCTGATGGATTCGGCATGGCTGATGGAGTGGCTGCCGGCTTGACTCTGGTAAAGAAGGGCGCATTGTTAGATGCGATGCCGCTGGATGCCGGTGCCGCGGGTCGATGAATCCATCGAAACCGCCGGCAATACGTGATCGTGGCCGTTTGATCACGGCCGTCGATATGTTGGTAACCGGCGTTCTATTAACGGTTACTGATACGAGCATGCGAGGAGTGATTTACAGGATATGTCCATTTCGCTGACTGCTGCCGCTGCAAATCGGGTCCAGTCGTTCCTGGCGCGTCGCGGCCAAGGAGTGGGTCTGCGGCTGTCGATCAAAAAGACCGGCTGTTCGGGATTCGCCTATGTGGTGAACTATGCCGACGAGATCGGTGCTGACGATATCGTTTTCGAAGACCAGGGTGTGAAGGTGATCGTGGATCGCGACAGCCTGAGTTTCATCGACGGCACGGAAGTGGATTTCGTGAAACAGGGCTTGAACGAGGCGTTTCGCTTTCGTAATCCGAATTCCAAGGGCGAGTGCGGCTGCGGCGAAAGCTTCACCGTCGGCACCTGAGGCTTGCCTGATGCATGGGGGGAGCGCTGCCGGGCTGCCGCTAACCCCTCGCCGCCGTTCGCTTTTCTGACGGCTTTCCGGTCGTCGGTTTGTTGCTGCCGGGAGACCCGCCGGGTAGACTGCGCGCGCAACGCTTGCCCGCCATCTTCGGATGCCTCCGCATCCTTCGGGGCGAAGCTGTGGTCTTACTTTAATTTTAACTATCAACACACTGATTTCATTAGCTGTTCTCACTCTTCGAGGATGACGACGTATATGCCGCTCGAACGCACTCTTTCCATCGTGAAGCCCGATGGCGTACAGAAGAATCTGATCGGCGAGGTTTACCGCCGCTTCGAACAGGCTGGACTCAGGATCATCGCCGCCCGCATGCTGCATTTGACCCAGCGACAGGCGGAGGGTTTCTATGCCGTGCATCGCGAGCGGCCGTTTTTCAAGGATCTGGTGGCCTACATGAGTTCCGGTCCGGTCATCGTACAGGTGCTGGAGGGTGAGAACGCCGTGGCCAGGAATCGAGAGCTGATGGGCGCGACGGATCCGAAAAAGGCCGATAAAGGTACGATTCGCGCAGATCTGGCGGCCAGCATCGAGGAAAACGTGGTGCACGGCTCGGACAGCGTAGAGAATGCGGCCAACGAAATCGCCTTCTTTTTCGCCGCGGCCGATCTGTGCCCCAGGACACGTTGACGGGGCTGTAGGCGTCGCATCGTCGTAACGAAGGACCCTGATCCGGACCCGGCATGCACCCTTGAGATGAATGTTGCGGCAATGAATGCGTCGGCCGGCAAAACGAATCTGCTCGGGCTCACACGCTCCGAGCTCGAAGCGTTCATCACCGGGATGGGCGAGAAACCCTTTCGGGCGCGGCAGCTGCTGAGATGGCTGTACAAGCGCAATGTCAGCGATTTCGATCAAATGACGGATCTGGCGAAAGGCTTTCGCGAACGCCTGCGGGAAATCGCCCGGATCCGCACGCCCGAAGTCCGGCGCCTGCAGGTATCTGCGGATGGCACGCGTAAATGGTTGCTGGCCATGGACGGAACGCAGGGCATCGAAATGGTCTTCATTCCCGAGCCCGGCCGCGGCACCCTGTGTATTTCCAGCCAGGTCGGCTGCGCCATGGATTGCTCTTTCTGCTCCACGGCGCAGCAGGGATTCAATCGCAACTTAAGCGTGGCGGAAATCGTGGGCCAGGTATGGCTGGCGAACCGTGAACTGGGTTATCAGCCGGGTGGCGACCGGGTGATCACGAATGTGGTGTTCATGGGTATGGGCGAGCCGCTGGCCAATTATCGCAACGTGGTGCCGGCAGCCGAAATCCTCATGGATGATTTAGGCTTCGATATTTCGCGGCGCCGGGTCACCGTCAGCACCTCGGGTCTGGTGCCGCAGATGCTCAAGCTGGCACGCGAGACAAACTGCGCGCTGGCCGTGTCGCTGCATGCGCCGAACGACGCGCTGCGCGACCAGTTGGTGCCGATCAATCGCCGGCATCCCATCGCGGAATTGCTGGAGGCTTGCTGGACGTACGTGGACCGGCAGAATGCCCGCAGTATCACCTTCGAATATGTGATGCTCGAGGGTATCAACGATCAGCCGGAACATGCGTTCGAATTGGTACAGCTGTTGAAGGGGCGTCCGGCAAAAATGAACCTGATTCCGTTCAACCCGTTTCCGGGGACCAGCTACCGGCGTTCCAGCGCGGCGACGATCGAGCGTTTCCGCGACATCCTCAATACCCATGGGGTGATCGCGACGACACGTCGCACGCGCGGCGACGACATCGATGCGGCCTGCGGTCAATTGGTCGGTCGTGTGCACAATCGCGCCACGGTGCGCCTGGGGTCGAAGTTGGCCTGCCTGGCGGTGCAGCCATGAAAAATCTTCGGAAAAAAGGCTCCTTGAAAAAGATAGGCTTCGGTGGCGAAAATCCCGGAGGATCCGCGGCCGCCGTTTCGATGGACCGCTGCCTGAGGGGTGCGGCACTGAGCTTGAGCCTGAGTCTGGCGTTGCTTTCAGGTTGCGTAAACAACAACCCGCAGATCAGCAAGCCGCAGCCCGAGCGTGCCGCCGAGATCAATCTGCATCTCGCCATCGACCATCTGCGCAAGGGCAACCTGCAGCAGGCCAAGGAAAAGATCGATCGATCGCTCCAGCAGAACCCGCGTGATGGCCAGGCCCACAGCGTCGCGGCGTTGTTGTACGGACGCCTGGGCGATACCGACAAGACGGATATGCATTATCAGCGCGCCATCTCGCTGCTGCCGCAGGATCCGCAGATCAAGAACAATTACTCGGCGTATTTGTGTCAACGCGATCACTATGCTCGCGGCGAGAAACTGGCCTTGGAGGCTGCGGAGAATCCACTGTACAAGACGCCGGAGTTCGGTTTCCTGAATGCCGGCAATTGTGCCCGCAATGCAGGTAACATGGTCCGCGCCGAGCAGCATTACCGGCGCGCTCTGCAGATCAGGCCAAGATTCGGCGAGGCACTGATGCAGATGGCGGAACTGGAATATCAGCAGCAGCAGTACTTGTCGGCGCGGGCATTTCTGGAGCGCTACCTGGCGGTATCGAAGACCAATCCCGCCAGCTTGTGGCTGGGGGTGCGCATCGAACGGGGCCTGGGCAATGAGTCTCAGGCTCGGCAATACGCGCAACGCCTCAAGGACGAATATCCGACGGCGGTGCAGACGAGCGAACTGCTGGAGTCCGAGCGGAATCCCGGATGAATACGCCCCCGGGGGAGGAAGCTGCATCCGGTCCCGGGATGAACGGCCAGCCTGTTTCCGGCGTGCACGGCGATTCCGCCTGCAATTCGGATCCGCCTCATGACGGCGAGGACGGCGGGTTGCTGGGTGCGGTGCTGCGAGCGCGCCGCGAAGCGCTCGGCCTGACGATCCGGCAGGCGGCCGAGGCACTATATCTGGATCCGACCATGGTTGCGGCGCTCGAGACGGACCGATTCGCTGCGCTGGGTGCGCCGGTATACGCAAGAGGGCACTTGCGCAAGTATGCAATCGTGCTGGGCCTGTCGCCGGAATGGGCGATCGAACGCTATGAGGCACTGGCCGAGGTTCCCGCGCTGCCGCCGGTGCCGGTACCGGCCGCCGGCCTGCAACGGCGCGAGCGTCCTGCATCGAAACTGCCGCAGTGGATCACCTCCATGCTGTTGGCGGCAGGTGTGGCCGGGGGAGTGTATGGTTTGTATCAGGAGCGGTCTGCGGATGGGCGGAACGTCTCCGTAAAGGACTCGAGCAAGAGACCGGGCGAGGTCACCGGAGCGGTTCCGGAAGGAGGCCTCTCCATGGCGGGCCCGTCCATGACCGAGGAGATCTCCGCGCCGGCGGCGGCTCGTCCGCTCGAGCAGATTTCGCAGCAAGCGCTTGCGGCCGGGACGGCGGAGGAAACTTCGCCCGGCGAGGACTCCGGTATCGCCGCGACCCGCCCGCAGGGCGTATCGGCTCCCGGGAGCACGGCAGCGTCCGAGATGCGTTTGCAGTTGGCGTTCACGGGTCCTTCGTGGACCGAGGTCTATGACGCCGCCGGCAAGCAGTTGGTGTTCGGCATGGGAACCGCGGAAACAGTATACGACACCACCGGCGTACCGCCGCTGCAGGTGATTCTGGGCTATGCCTCGACGGTGAGTGTGCGAGTGAATGGTCAGGCGATCATCATCCCGCGCCGGGCGGGCAGAAATACCGCCCGGTTCATCATTGCGCCCGACGGTTCAGCGATGGAAGTCGAGTCGATTGAAGAATGAGGTTCGAAGTGGCGCCCAAGGTATTCGAAAAGCAATGACCCGGCAGCAGATCCAGCCGCCCCGCGGCATGAACGATGTACTGCCGGTACATACGCCCGCGTGGCAACAGCTCGAGGGTATGGCGCGAGCGCTGTTCTCGGCTTACGGGTATCAGGAAATCCGAGTGCCGATCGTCGAGTACACGGCCTTGTTCAAACGCTCCATCGGTGAGTACACCGATATCGTACAGAAGGAAATGTTCACGTTCGAGGATCCGGGCGGGGACTCGCTGACGCTGCGTCCGGAGGCGACCGCGGGGATCGTGCGCGCCATGATCTCGAACGGACTGCTGCACAACCAGCGCCATCGGGTATGGTGTGCCGGGCCGATGTTTCGCCACGAAAAACCCCAGCGTGGCCGTTTTCGTCAGTTTCATCAAATCGATGTCGAGGCATTCGGCTATGCCGGTCCCGATATCGATGCCGAACAGATCATGCTGAGCGCGCGGCTGCTGCGGCGTACGGGTGTGCGGCGTCTGACCTTGAACCTGAATTCGCTGGGCACGGCGGAATCGCGCCGTGGATACCGGGATAAGCTGGTGGCCTACTTCGGCGCCCACAAGTCGCGGCTGGATGCGGATAGTCTGCGGCGCCTGGAGGGCAATCCCCTGCGTATCCTGGATAGCAAGAATCCCGACCTGCAGGATCTCATCGCGGCGGCGCCGCTGCTCACGGAATCGCTGGACGAGGCATCGCGGCAGCACTTCGATGGAGTTTGCCGGCACCTGGACGCCGTGGGTATCGACTATGTCGTCAATCCTCGGCTGGTGCGTGGGCTGGATTATTATTCCCATACGGTGTTCGAATGGCTGACGACGGAACTCGGTTCACAGGGTGCCGTCTGCTCCGGCGGCCGATATGATGGGCTGGTGACTCAATTAGGCGGTGAACCGACGCCGGCGGTCGGCTGGGCGATGGGACAGGAGCGCATCGTGGAACTGTTGCGTGTGCAGCATGGTGATCCGTCCGCCGCGGCGCCCGACGCCTACTTGGTGATCGCGGGTGCTGCCGCCGAGGCGCAGGGCCTGATGCTGGCGGAACGGCTGCGCGATGCCTGTCCGAAGCTGCGCCTGGAAGTCAATTGCGGCGGCGGCAGCTTCAAGTCGCAGCTCAAGCGTGCCGACAAAAGCGGCGCGCGCTGGGCGATCATTCTCGGCGATATGGAAACCGACCGGCGCGTCGCGGGTCTGAAGTCCTTGCGCGTCGAGGCGCCGCAGGTAGAGATCGGCTGGGACGAACTGCCGCAGGAATTGACCAAGAGACTGGATTGATTTATGGCCGACGATTATTTGTCTGATCGCGAGCAGGAAGAGGCGCTGCGTGAATGGTGGCGCGAGAACTGGCGCTGGATCATCGGCGGCGTCGGCCTGGGTCTGGTCATGCTGCTTGGATGGCGTTCCTGGGAGCTGCAACGCGAATCGCGCGCCCATGACGCATCCCGCGACTATGCGCAGTTCCAGGCGGCGCTGGAGCGGCGCGACGTGGAGCAGGCCGAGCGGCTGCTGCTCGATCTGGTGTCGGATCACGGCGCCAGTGCATATGTGCAGCAAGGCCGCCTGAAGCTGGCGAAGGCCGAGGTCGAAGCCGGTAATTTCGACCAGGCCCTGACGCTGCTCACCGCCGCGGCGGAGGCCTCCAAGGATAAGGAACTTGCGAGCATCGCTCGTCTGCGTGCCGCGCGGTTGCTGATCCAGCAGGGCAAGTACGATGCGGCGCTGGCGCTGTTGAAAGCCGATCAGGCCGGGGCCTTTGTCGCGCAGATGCGCGAGATTCGCGGTGACGCCATGATGGCCAAGGGCGATCCGGTCGCCGCGCGCGCCGAGTATGCCGCCGCGCTGTCCGCGGCCGGCATGGATGCGGGAGGAGGACAGATCGATTTGGCTCTGCTGCAGCTGAAATTGCAGGATGCCGGCGGTGGTGCCGGTACCGGCGGCGGATCGCCGGGACAGCCATGATGGAGCGCGTCATGCACGGCTTCAACAACTCGATTCTGCGTCCCGCCGCGGCAGCCTTGATCCTGGTCTTGTCCATGGCCGTCCTGGCCGGATGCAGCAAGGACAAGCGAGTGGATCCGCCGGCGGAGCTGGTGGACTTCAAGCCCAGTCTGAAAGTGCAGCGTCTGTGGGCCGCCAGCCTGGGCGGAAATTCCGAACGGCTGCGCCTGGCATTGCGTCCGGTACTCGCTGAAGGCGTATTGTACGCCGCCGCGCACAATGGCGAGGTGATGGCCGTCAATGCCCAAAACGGCCGCCGGAATTGGTTGGCGAAGACCAAGCGTCCGTTATCGGCGGGACCGGCGGTCGGCGGCAGCCTGCTGGTGGTGGCGTCCAGCGATGGCGATGTCATCGCGCTCGAGGCCGACAGCGGCCGGGAACGCTGGCGCCGAGCGGTCGGTAGCGAGGTGCTGGCCAGCCCGCTGATCCTGGAGGACAGCGTGGTGATCCGCACGGTGGATGGCCACTTGGAATCGATGTCCAGCACGGACGGCACGCAGCGCTGGTCGATCAATGAGCAGGTGCCGCGTCTGACGCTGCGCGGGACTGCGCCGCCGGTGTTCGCGGGCGGGCGTATCATTGCCGGCTTCGACAGCGGCAAGGTGCTGGCGGTCGATCCGCGCAGCGGCGAGGTGTTATGGGATACGGTGGTGAATGCGCCGCGCGGACGTACCGAGCTGGAGCGGCTGGCCGATATCGATGCGCCCGTGCGGGTTTCGGGCGACGATGTTTTCGTGGCCGGCTTCCAAGGTCGCGTGGCCATGCTGGCGCTGGACTCCGGGCAGATCTGGTGGGCGCGCGACGCTTCCAGCTACCGCGGCTTTGCACTCGATGAGCGCTACCTGTATCTGACCAATGCCGATGGCGTGGTCGTGGCCATGCGCCGCAGTGACGGCGCAGTGCAATGGGAACAGGACGCCATGAAGCGCCGCGGGCTGACCGCACCCGCCATCGATGGCGATGCGCTGGTGGTCGGTGACTTCGAGGGCTATCTGCATTGGCTGGACAGGTCCAACGGTAAGATCCTCGCGCGTCAAAAGACCGATGGCAAGCGCATCACGAACGCCGCAGCGGTGGCCGATGGGGGCGTGTTCGTGCAGACGGATTCGGGTAAGGTGCTGGCCTTTCGCAGCGTGGCTCCGGTGCCGGACGCAGACTCCTGATCCACAGCGGTCTGAACTTCCGGTTTCGGCCCTCGTTCAGACCATGCCACATGATCGGCCACATGATCGGCCATACGCCGGTCGCACGGCCGGTCACTGGCCGGTCAGGCACGAGCGCTGCCGTAGCCTGGCTCGAAGACGCGCATCGCCGGCTCTCGAGCCGGAGTTCATTCCTTCCAGTCGGATCGTTCATCATGTTGCCCGTCATCGCACTCGTCGGTCGCCCCAATGTCGGCAAGTCGACGCTGTTCAACCTGTTGACCGGCACGCGTGACGCCCTGGTGGCGGATCAGCCCGGGCTGACGCGCGATCGCCAGTACGGTTACGGCAAGCTAGGCGCCATTCCCTACCTGGTGGTCGATACCGGTGGACTGGTCGATGATGCGCAGGGCGTGGAACAACTGATGGCGCGCCAGACCCTGCGCGCGATCGAGGATGCCGACCGGGTCTTGTTCCTGGTCGACGCGCGAGCGGGCAGTACGCCTTCCGATCACCATATCGCACGCAACTTGCGGCGGCTGGGTAAGCAGGTCATCGTCGTAGCGAACAAGGCCGAAGGTCTCGATGCTACGAGTGCTGCCGCGGAGTTCTACCCGCTGGGATTGGGTGATCCGCAACCGATTTCCGCGGTCCGCGGCGATGGGGTACGCGCGCTGATGGAGCGTGCGCTGGAGGACGTGCAGGCCACGATGCCGGCGGATGCTGCGGGACCGGACGATATCCGCGTCGCAGTGATCGGACGGCCGAATGTCGGCAAATCCACCTTGATCAATCGGCTGCTGGGCGAGGATCGCCTGATCGCATTCGATCAGCCCGGTACGACCCGGGATGCAGTCCACGTGCCGTTCGAGCGTGACGGACATCGCTATCTGCTGATCGATACCGCCGGCGTGCGCCGGCGCGCGCGCGTGGAAGAGGCGGTGGAGAAGTTCAGCATCGTCAAGGCGCTGCAGGCGGTGGATACCGCGAACGTGGTCATCGGGGTGATCGATGCGCACGACACGGTGGCGGAGCAGGATGCGAGCTTGTTCGGGCTGGTGGCCGAACGCGGCCGGGCGCTGGTGATTGCAGTCAACAAGTGGGACGGCATCCCCGCCGACAAACGCGATGAGATTCGCGCGGGGTTGGACCTGCGCCTGCCGTTCCTGGATTTCGCTCCCATTCATTTCATTTCAGCTCTGCATGGCACCGGCGTCGGGGAGTTGATGCGGGCCGTTCATCGTGCCTACGAGGCATCGATGCGCGAGATGCCGACACCGGAATTAACGCGTGTACTGGAGAGCGCGGTCCAGCAGCATCAACCGCCGCTGGTGCGCGGTCGGCGCATCAAATTGCGCTACGCTCATCAGGGTGGGCGCAATCCGCCGATCATCGTCGTTCATGGCAACCAGGTACAGCATGTGCCGGATGCGTATCGGCGCTATTTGAGCAATGTGTTCCGCAGGAACTTCAACCTGGAAGGCACGCCGGTGCGGGTGGAGTTCCGCTCCGATGAAAATCCGTTCAAGGGCAAGCGTAACCCGCTCACGCCCCGGCAGGCGCGCTCGCGCCGGCGGCTGTTGCGGCGGGTGAAGCGGTAGGAAACGAGATGAATGCGGCGAGAAAAATTCTAAAACTGGATCGGCCGTTCGAGATGCATCGCGGCGGGACCTTGCAGGGTGTCGAGATCGCCTACGAAACCTGGGGCGACCCGGCGCACCGCGGCGACAACGCGATCCTGATTTTCACCGGTTTGACGCCCTCCGCGCATGCCGCCTCCTCGGAGTCGGATCCATCACCGGGCTGGTGGGAGGACATGATCGGACCGGGTCGGCCGATCGATACACGCCGTTTTTTCGTGATCTGTGTGAACTCGCTGGGTAGTCCTTTTGGATCGACCTCGCCGGTGTCCATCAATCCGGCCACGGGCCGAGCTTACCGGTTAACCTTCCCGGTGTTGACCGTGGAGGATATTGCGCACGCAGGACACGAGGTCGTCGTCTCGCTGGGCATCGAGAAGCTGCTGGCGGTTGTGGGCCCCTCGCTGGGCGGTATGACGGTACTGGCCTATTGCGCCTTGTTTCCGGGGGCGGCGCGCAGCGTCGTGTCGATCTCCGCGGCCGCGCGTTCCTTGCCGTTTGCGATCGCACTGCGTTCGCTGCAGCGTGAAATCATCCGGCGCGATTCGGCCTGGCGTGAAGGCGACTATGCCGCGGATGCGATTCCGGTGGAGGGCATGCGCCTGGCGCGCAAGCTGGGCATGATCACCTATCGATCGGCAAAGGAATGGGGGCTGCGCTTCGGACGCGAGCGCGCGGATCTGCAGCGCCGGCCGGGAGATCCCTTCGGCATCGATTTCGAGGTGGAGTCCTATCTGGAGAATCATGCGGAAAAGTTCACCGGCCAATATGATCCGAACTGTTATTTGTATATTTCGCGCGCCATGGATCTGTTCGACCTCGCCGATCACGGCGGCTCGGTGAACGAGGCGCTCAGGCGCTTCACGGTAGAGCGTGCACTGGTGATCGGTGTGGAGACCGATCTGTTGTTTCCGATCGAACAGCAGCAGGAGCTGGCGGAGGGGCTGGCTGCCGGAGGTCGGGAGGTGACGTTCGTGCGGCTGCCCTCGTTGCAGGGGCATGATTCATTCCTGGTCGATATGGACCGGTTCCGGCCGGTGATCGCAGAGTTCTTGGGTTCCATGTGAGGCACGGCCGCTCCGGCGCGGAACCTTCATGTTACGCACGGGGTGCAGTCGAGAGTGAAGAGATCAGATCGGATGCAGAACGAGATTCGAATCGGCAGCGATGCCGGCGCCGCTGCCTGGATCGAGCGCGACATGGCGGTCGTATGGCACGGCTTCACCCAGATGGAGTGCTATGGGCGCAACGCGCCGCTGATCGTCGAACGGGCCGAGGGGCGCGAGCTGATCGATGTGGATGGCCGGCGCTACCTGGATGCGATTTCCTCGCTGTGGGTGACGACCCTGGGCCATCGGGTACCGGAACTGGATGCCGCATTACGCGACCAGATCGATCGAGTGGCGCATTCCACCTTGCTGGGTAACGGTAACCGGGTGGTGATCGAACTGGCCGAGGCGCTGGCGCAGGTCGTGCCGATGGACCAGCCGCATTTCCTGTTTGCTGCCGACGGCGCCTCGGCAGTGGAACAATCGTTGAAGATCGCCTTCCAGTACTGGCGCAACATCGGGCACGGGCAGGGACGCGATACCTATCTGGCCTTCGGGGAGGCCTATCATGGCGATACCGTAGGTGGCTTGTCCGTGGGTGGCGGCGGCTTCGGCACCGAGGTTTTCCAGCCATTGCGTTTTCCGGTACTGCGAGCGCCGTCGTTCGCGCGGAAGGATGCGCTGCGCGAGGCGGCGCGGATGGTGGAGACGCATGCACAGCGTCTGGCGGCCGTGATCGTCGAGCCGATGGTACAGGGTGCGGCGGGCATGCTGATCGCCCCGGCAGGGGATTTTCTGCAGTTGCAGCAGGCCTGCGAACGCACCGGCGTGTTGCTGATCTGCGATGAGGTGGCAACGGGCTTCGGGCGTACCGGCAGCTTGTTCGCCGCGGAACAATGCGGCCTGCGTCCGGATCTGATGTGCCTGGGCAAGGGGATCACCGGCGGTTATCTGCCGATGTCGGCCAGTGTGGCCAATCGGCGGGTGTACGAGGCGTTCCTGGGACCGGATCTGAGCGAACGCACTTTCTATCATGGTCATTCCTATGGGGGTAATGCCCTGGCTGCGGCGGTGGCCCTGCGGCATTTGTCGTTGCTCAAGCAATGGAATGTACTCGACAATGTGCGGGCGCGTTCGGCGCAGCTGGAGGCCAGCCTGCGCGCCAGCGAGCGATTGCGCGCTGCCGCCCGGGACATTCGTGTCGCCGGGCTGATGTGCGCGATCGAGCTGGCCGGTGACGACGCACAGCGGCGCCTGGCGCGGCGAACCTGTGCGGCAATGGTGCGCCGGGGCGTGCTGGCGCGCTCGTTGGGCAGCAATGTGATTCTGGTGCCGCCGCTGACGGTCACTGCCGCTGAGATCGAGCGCATCGTGGCTACCTTGGCGGCGGCGCTGGGCGATGTATTGGATGAAGTCGCGGTGCTCGACGAGGCCGGCGCATGAAGGAGGGGGCGGGGATGGACTCGCCCAGGCGGTTTTCACACTGGGCCCAGGGAGAGCTCGAGGAGATTCGAGCCGCCGATCGCTGGCGGGCCACCGTGGCATTCGACGGTGAGAGCGTCGCGGGCCGGGTCGGCGCGCGCGATATGATCAGCTTCGCCTCCAACGATTATCTGGGGCTGTCATCGCACACCAGGGTGCGTGCGGCGGCGATCGAGGCGGTCGAACGGCTGGGAGGCGGTTCGAGCGCTTCGCGCCTGATCACCGGGACCCGCTCCCTGCATCATGAACTGGAAGCGGCGCTGGCGCAGTGGAAGGGCACACCGCGAGCATTGCTTTTTTCCACCGGCTACGCGGCGAACCTGGGGGTGCTGCAAGTGTTCGGTGCGGCGGATGTCACGATCTTCAGCGATGAGCTGAATCATGCATCCATCATCGATGGCTGCCGCCTGTCGCGCGCACGCGCGCGGGTGTTCCGGCACAACGATATGGCGCATCTGCGCCAGTTGCTGGAGACGACGCCGGGACGCAGGATCGTCGTCACCGAGGCGGTGTTCTCGATGGATGGGGATGCTGCTCCGCTACAGGCGCTGGGCGAATTGTGCGCCTTGCATGGCGCCTTGCTGATCGTGGACGAGGCGCACAGCGTGCTGGGCCCCGAGTGGCCGCTGAACTGCACGGATCTGGAATATCTACGCCTGGGCACCTTGTCCAAGACCCTGGGTTCCTTGGGCGGCTGGGTGGCGGGTTCCGCCGACATGATCGACCTGCTGGTGAACCGGGCGCGTACCTTCATTTTCACGACCGCGCCGACGCCAGCCAACACGGCCGCCGCGCTGGCGGCATTATCGGTGTATCGCAGCGAAGAAGGCGCCGCGCTGCGCGCGCGCCTGCGCAGCCTGATCGACTTGCTGCGTCCGGGCCACCCATCCGCAATCCTGCCGTACATCCTGGGCGAGAATGCCCGGGCGATCGATGCAGCCCGGCAGCTGTTCGGTCTTGGTGTGTATGTCCCGGCGATTCGTCCGCCGACGGTGCCGGTAGGTACGGCGCGTCTGCGGGTGGCCTTGTCGGCGGCTCACACCCAGGAGATGGTATTGCGCTTGCGTGATGCGCTGACCCAGCTGGGAGCCGGATGATGCGACCCCGCTGGCTGCTGGTCGTGGCCGGTACGGGCACGGAGGTCGGCAAGACCTGGGCGGCCTGCCGAGTGCTGGAGCAGGCGCGCTGGCGAGGTCGGTGCGTGGCGGTGCGCAAGCCGGCGCAGTCCTACCGGGAGGGCGAGGGACTGACGGATGCGCAACAGCTGGGCGCGGCCTCGGGCGAGGCGCCGCAGCGGGTATGCCCGCCGCATCGCGGGTATCCGCTGGCGATGGCGCCGCCCATGGCGGCGGATGCCCTGGGTCGTTCGCCGCTGTGGCTCGATGAGCTGATGTCGGAGCTGGTGTGGCCGGCAGGCGTCGACCTGGGAGTGGTGGAAACCGCCGGAGGGCTGTATTCGCCGATCACGCACGATGCGGACAATGTGCGTCTGATCGAACGCCTGGCACCCGATGCAGTGCTGTTGGTCGCCGATGCCGGCCTGGGGACGTTGAACGCCGTTCGCTCGTCCTTGCCGGCCTTGGAGGGGCAACACGTCGAGGTCTTCCTGAACCGTTTCGATGCGGCTCAGGAACTGCATCGTCGCAACCGGGACTGGCTGCTGCGCGAGGGCATCCGCGTGACGACGGATGTCGAGATCTTGGCAGAGATGGCGGCACCCGGCCTGATTCCATCCAGTCCGGGCTGATCGATGCGGATTCGATCCGAATTTCCGCTCTGGATTTTGGGGCCGGGCTTATGAACCGGCGTCCATCAGGAACAATGCCGGATCCACCATGGCTCGATTCAAGGCCACGCCCCAGTGCAGATGCGGACCGGTGACACGGCCCGTGGCGCCGACCGTGCCGATCACCTGACCGCGCTCCACCCGGTCGCCAAGCCCAACGTGCATCGTATCCAGATGGCAGTACATCGTGACCAGGCCATGGCCATGATCGATGTACAGCGTATTGCCGTTGAAAAAGAAATTGCCGGATTCCACCACCCTGCCGGGCGCGGGCGAATGGATCGGCGTGCCCCGGGGGGCGGCGATATCCATGCCTGAATGCGGATTGCGGGGCTGGCCGTTGAAGACCCGGCGCGAGCCGTAGGAGTCCGAACGCTGCCCCTTCACCGGCGCATCCAGACGCAGCGCCGGCGCGCCGTCGATGCTGAACAGGGACAATGCAGCATCCGAGCGTTCGGTCTCCTTGCGGATGCGCACGAGATCCTCCGGGTTGGGGTTTACCTGGCGCTGGTTCTGCAGCGTCAGGTGCTGGGTGCGGTATTGCTTGTCGCCGACCCGGAAGGCTACGCTCGCCGGACCCTGCGCGGTACGCAGTTCAAGCCTGTGTTCGCCGGGTTTGGCGCTGAGCGGAATGCCCACGACGGCAAGCCAGCGATCGCCCTGCGCGATGATGGCGGTGCGGCGGCCATCGAAGCTTGCCACCGGCGCGACGATGCTCGTTCCGGCACGATGCCCTGCTGCGGCGATCCGCGCTGGAAGCGGCACCAGCGCGATCCCGCCAGGCACGCGGCTTTCACGGGGCAGCCAGGGCGCGGCCTCTTGAGCGCAGACGGCGTGCGTCCAGGCGAACAGAAGGCTCGCCAGCAACAGGCACGCGGCCATGAGCGACGTCATTGAGGATCCCGGGGCGGCGGCTCGGAAGCCCATTCTGGCGGATCTTTCGGCGAGGCTGCCATCATTGCAATGATTCATGTCTTGGCGTTCCTGTCGCCGGATCGATCTCGACTGCCGGAGGGAGATGGGATTTCGGGCGACGCTTCAAGCGGCGCGGACGGCGCAGGTTCCTCGATGTGTTCCACCCGCGCCCGGACGGTACCCCGGGCGAGGCGGGCATGGAGCAGCGCGCCGCGGGCGAGGTCGCGTGCGTCCGTGACCACCCTGCCGGCATCATTTGTCACGATGGCATAGCCGCGCCGCAGGGTGGCCAGGGGACTGACGGCATCGAGCGTGCGTGCGGCGATTTCGAAACCTGCGTTGCAGCTTTCCAGGCGCTGGCGCAAGGCCGATGACATGGCGGCACAGGCTGCGTCCACGCGTCCGCGTGCCGCGGCCAGACGCATGGCGGGGGAATGCTGGCGCAGAACGGCGCCGAGATGCAGCATGCCGGCGCGCCGTTCATTGATGTGCGTACGCATGCTGCGCAGCAGGCGCTGTTCGATCTCGTCCAGCCGTTGCGCACGCTGACGTAATTCCACGCCGGGATGCAGCTGTGCCAGTCGCCGCTGCAGCCAGGCGAGCCGGTCATGCCGCTGCGACAACGCGCGCCGGACGGCGGCGCGTGCACGCTGCGTCAGGGCGATGATGTTGCGCACCCATTCTTCGCTGTCGGGGACGACGAGTTCGGCAGCCCCCGAGGGCGTCGGCGCGCGCAGGTCGGCGACGAAGTCGGCGATGGTGAAATCCACCTCGTGGCCGATACCGCTGATCATCGGAATCGGACTGGCGGCGATTGCGCGGGCGACGATTTCCTCGTTGAATGCCCACAAATCCTCGAGCGAGCCGCCGCCTCGCGCCAATATCAGGACGTCACACTCGGCGCGGCGTCCGGCGAGATGGATCATGGCCGCGATCCGGCCGGCCGCCGCCGCTCCCTGCACCTGCACGGGATAGATCAACACCGGAATCGAACGAAAACGACGCCGCAGGATGTTGAGCACATCCCTTACAGCGGCACCGGTGGAAGAAGTGATGATGCCGATGCGCCGGGGAAGTCTGGGCAGCGGGCGCTTACGCGCAGTGTCGAACAGGCCTTCCGCAGCCAGCTTGGTCTTGAGCGCCTCGAAACGCTGCCGCAGCACGCCTTCGCCGGCTTCTTCGATGTGCTCGGCAATGAACTGGTAGTCCCCGCGGGGTTCGTACAGGCTGATGCGTCCGCGCGCGAGCACGTGCATGCCGTCCCGAGGCGTGAAGCGGGCGGCGAGATTGCGCTGGCGAAACATCGCGCAGCGCAGCTGCGCCGACTCGTCTTTGAGTGAAAAATACCAGTGTCCGGAGGAAGGTCGAGAAAGATTGGAGATTTCACCTTCCAGCCATAGCGAGGGCAGTCCATGTTCCAGCAGGATGCGTGCCTCCCGGTTCAGCCGGCCCGGGGTGTAGATATCGCGGGTATCAGCGGGGCTCGATCCGAATGCCAGGCCGGGAGCCGTGGCGGCGCCGCTGCCGGAGTCTGTCCCCGGCGCCACTCCAGGTGCGGCCGAGTCGGGTACGCCTGGAGCGCCGGCGTCCGGCTCCGATGGCGTCGCCGGGGCGGGAGCGGAGAAATCGAATTCGAGATCGTGACCCATGGGCGAAGGCTACCGGTTCGGAGCCAGGAGCGACAGGGCGGCGAATGACGGCGAGGATCGCCGGGGATTCTTCTGGGGATGCGTACTGTTTCCCGGGACATTCCCGGCGGCGATGCGCGACCGGGATCGTACGCTCGGAAGGTGCCGAGCCGGCATGGAATAATCCTCGGCAGACATAATCCTCGGCAGACATGGCGAGCGACTTAGACGAGGCGTACAATGCCGTGCTTTCATCGATACTCGCGAGCTTCAGCATGCGTATTCTCGAGGAAGCACTCACCTTCGACGACGTGCTTCTGGTGCCGGCGTACTCCGATTTCCTGCCGCGCGAAGCCGATCTTGGTTCCCAGCTGACACCCACAATCCGCCTCAATCTGCCCATTCTGTCCGCCGCCATGGATACGGTGACCGAAGCCCGCCTGGCCATCACCATGGCGCAGGAAGGCGGCATGGGCATCATCCACAAGAATATGACTATTGTGGGTCAGGCACGTGAAGTCGGACGGGTCAAGAAGTACGAAAGCGGTGTCATTCATGATCCGATCACGACCTCACCGGACAAGACGATCCGCGAAGTGCTGGAGCTGACGCGTTCCAAGAACATTTCCGGTGTGCCGGTGGTGGTGGGCTCGAAGGCCGTGGGGATCGTTACGCACCGCGACCTGCGATTCGAGACCAAGCTGGATTCGCCGGTGTCTTCCGTCATGACTCCTCAGGAACGATTGATCACCGTGCGCGAGAATGCGCCCAAGGACGAGGTGCTGCTGCTGCTGCATCGGCATCGCATCGAGAAGGTGCTGGTGGTCGACCAGGAGTTCAATCTCAAGGGCATGATCACCGTCAAGGATTTCCAGAAGGCCACCGAGTTTCCGCGCGCCTCGAAGGATGAGCGCGGTGCTTTGCGGGTCGGGGCGGCCGTGGGCACCGGGGCCGATACGATGGAACGGGTCGCCGCGCTGCGCGAGGCGCGGGTGGATGTGATCGTGGTGGATACCGCGCACGGTCATTCCTCAGGCGTGCTGCGGATGATTCGCGAGATCAAGCGCACCTGGAAGGACCAGCAAGTCATCGGCGGCAATATCGTGACAGCCGATGCCGCCAGTGCCCTGGTCGAGGCGGGTGTGGACGCCGTCAAGGTCGGTATCGGTCCGGGGTCGATCTGCACGACACGGGTCGTGGCAGGCGTGGGCGTGCCGCAGATCACTGCCGTGGCGAATGTAGCCGCTGCCTTGAAGAACACCGGCATTCCCTTGATCGCAGACGGCGGCATCCGTTATTCCGGTGATATCGCCAAGGCGCTGGTGGCAGGCGCGCACTGCGTGATGATGGGCGGTATGTTCGCGGGTACCGAAGAGTCCCCAGGCGAAGTGGAGCTGTACCAGGGTGCTTCCTATAAGTCCTACCGGGGCATGGGTTCTCTGGGCGCCATGTCCCAGTCGCATGGCTCGAAGGATCGCTACTTCCAGGATGCCACGGAGGAATTGGAGAAGCTGGTCCCGGAAGGCGTGGAAGGGCGCGTGTTGTACAAGGGGTCCCTGGTGGCCATCCTGCATCAGCTGGCCGGCGGATTGCGTGCAGCCATGGGCTACACCGGCTCGCGCACGATCGAGGAATTGCGTGCGCGTCCGTCGTTCGTACGCATCACCGGTGCCGGTATGCGCGAAAGCCATGTGCATGATGTGAAGATCACCAAGGAAGCGCCGAACTATCGCATCAGCTGACGTTCATGGGCGGATGCGATCCGCTCGCCGGTGCGGTTTTATTCGTGTCGACCCAGGCGGTTCGTTGCGCCTGTTTGCAGCGGTGTTCGTGCCATGCCTGGCGTAATCCGAGGCATCGATCGGGTCGACCGGCCGCCGTGACGCCGAACCGCTGAGCCGCTGAACAGCCGAACAGCCGAATAGCCAAACCGTTGTCGTTGTCGTTGTCGTTGTCGTTCAACCAAGAGGCTTCCTGTGAACGCCCCGCCCGTACCCATAAGCAACAACTCGCATCCATCCGATGCTCCGGCCGATTCCCTGGCTGATTCCAAGGCCAAAGACGCCAAGGATATGGCCGTCGACATCCATGCACATCGTATTCTGATCCTGGACTTCGGCGCGCAATACACACAGCTGATCGCACGGCGGGTGCGTGAAAGCGGGGTCTATTGCGAAATCCATCCCTGGGACATGAGCGACGAGGAGGTACGAGCCTTCGGCGCGCGCGGGGTGATTCTTTCGGGTGGACCGGAATCGGTCACGCAGATCCACTCGCCGGCGGCCCCGAATGCGATATTCGAGCTGGGGGTGCCGGTGCTGGGCATCTGCTACGGCATGCAGACCATGGCGCAGCAGCTGGGCGGCCGGGTCACGGCCGCTGTGCATCGGGAGTTCGGTTATGCGCAGGTGACGATGGTGGCACCGTGCCGCCTGTTCGATGGGCTGCGCGATCACTCGGACGCTCAGGGGCGAGCGGTGCTGGATGTGTGGATGAGCCATGGTGATCGTGTCGATGAGCTGCCGCCGGGCTTTGTGGCTACGGGTTCCACGAACAGTGTGCCGCTGGCCGCCATGGCGGATGAGTCGCGTCGCTACTATGGTGTGCAATTCCATCCGGAAGTGACTCATACCTTGCAGGGCATGCAGTTGCTGGAGCGTTTCGTGCGAGAGATCTGCGGTTGCGAGGCACGCTGGGACGCGGACAACATCATCGCCGATTCGATCTCACGAGTGCGTGAACAGGTGGGCTCCGATCATGTGCTGCTGGGCCTGTCCGGAGGCGTGGACTCCTCGGTGGTGGCGGCGCTGCTGCACCAGGCCATCGGCCGGCAGCTGACCTGCGTATTCGTCGATCACGGCCTGCTGCGCCAGGGAGAGGGCGATCAGGTGATGGAGACCTTCGCCAGGCACATGGGTGTGAGGGTGATCAGGGTCAATGCCGAGGAACGCTTCCTGGAGGCCCTCAAGGGCGAGGAGGCTCCCGAGCGCAAGCGCAAGATCATCGGCCGCCTGTTCGTGGAGGTGTTCGAGGAGGAGTCAGCGAAGCTGCAGGGCATTCACTGGCTGGCACAGGGCACGATCTATCCGGACGTGATCGAATCCGCCGGTGCCGGCATCAAGATGCCCGACGGCACTGTCCGTGCCGGCAAGGCACAGATGATCAAGAGTCACCACAATGTCGGCGGTCTGCCGGAAAACATGAAGCTGAAGCTCCTGGAACCGTTGCGCGAACTGTTCAAGGACGAGGTGCGTCGCATCGGCGTGGAGCTGGGACTGCCGCGCGAGATGGTGTACCGCCATCCGTTCCCCGGCCCGGGCTTGGGAGTGCGCATTCTGGGCGAGGTCACGAAGCGATACGCCGATCTGCTGCGCAAGGCCGACGCCATCTATATCGAGGAACTGCGCAGGCACGATTTGTACGATCGCAGCAGCCAGGCGTTCGCCGTGTTTCTACCGGTGCGTTCGGTCGCCGTCATGGGGGATGGCCGACGCTATGAGTACGTCATCGCCCTGCGTTCGGTCGAGACGATCGACTTCATGACGGCGCGCTGGTCGCGCCTGCCATATGAATTCCTGGAACGGGTCGCCAGCCGCATCATCAACGAGGTCGATGGCATTTCGCGAGTGACATACGACATTTCCAGCAAGCCGCCGGCAACGATCGAGTGGGAGTGAGGGGGTCGAGACAGCCCGCCGGGGCTGTCTCCAGCCTCGTCGTCGGGCGGCGCGCAAGCCGCGATAGGAAAGGGGCGCCGCGGGCGAAGCGCCTTACGATGTGTTCGGCAGCACTTGATCGTCTCCTTGAGTTCGGTTGGGGAAAGGTCCCGTGGCGCGCGTCGGGGCCTTGGTTGTAGGTACGTATTTCCGCGAGAAAGCGTCGGACTACGGCGCGACCGGCACGGCTGCGGGCCTTCGATAACGGTTCGAACGACAACCAAGCTCGATCAGTACCCCAGGCCCAGGACGCTCGGGCCGGCGCTGCCGATTTCAGGGTGCCGGACCGCCGTGCGGTGGTCTGGTTCCGGGCCATAGGTTCCGCTTGACGGAATCTCTAACGCGGATCATCATATTGCATGATTCGCTCATTCGCGTGCGCCGATACCGAGGCCTTGTTTCACAGCCGCTCGGTATCCCGCTTCCGCAACATCGAGCGCGTCGCGAGGCGTAAGTTGCTCCAGATCCACGCCGCCACCGAGCTTGCCAGCCTGCGAATCCCGCCGGGCAACCGGCTGGAGGCGCTGAGGGCCGACCGCAAGGGTCAGCACAGCATTCGCATCAACGACCAGTGGCGGATCTGTTTCGTCTGGAAGTCGGATGGAGCGCACAACGTCGAGATCGTGGACTACCACTAGGAGTTCGAAACATGCCCAAGTTGCTCGAGGAGATTCATCCCGGCGAGATCCTGCTGGAGGATTTCATGAAGCCCATGGGCGTCAGCGCTCGCCAGCTCGCGGCGGACATCGACGTCTCGCCGAGCCGGATCAGCGAGCTCGTGAACGGGCAGCGGCCCATCACGGCGGACACCGCGCTTCGGCTCGGGATCTTTTTCGGCATGGAGCCCAGGTTCTGGCTGAACCTGCAATCCGAGTACGACATGCGGGTCGCAGATCGGGAACTGCGCGCGAAGCTCGCGCCGAGGATCCGCGTCCTTCACCCGGTCGCCTCGTGACCGTCCGCGCTCGATACCGCGCCCGATCGAGAGGTGAGAGACGTCCTGCCCTCGCAACTGGGCGTCGCTGATCTTCACTGAACAGCAAATATCGCCATCTCGCCGAATGTCAGATGCCACGGTCACCATGGGCGCAGGCGGCGAGCGCGGCTTCGCCACGCCAACAGCAGCGATGTTGTCCTGGCAGCCCCGTGTTACCCGTGAAGGGCGTGTCGTGACGGTAAAAGAATCGCCTGAAAAGCTAGTGGCGACAACAGTTTATGCCGTTTGATGCCACCCCCTTCTCGATCCCGACTCAAGTGCCCCGACGGGCTGCGTCTTGCTGCGCGATCGCGTGCGGCGAAGCGATAGACCGCGATGGATTTCGAAAGCTGGCCACGGCGGACGCGCCGACTGTTCTCGATAGATATCGATCGATGGTGGAAGCTGCGCTCGGAGATCTCACTCGAAGTGGCGGTATATCTGACGGTAAAGCCAGCGCGGTGCGACGCGTTGGCCAAGCGAATCAACGGCTTGCAAGAGCTGTTGACGATCGAGTGGAATGACGAACTTTTCGCATTCGGATCCCATTTCCGGTTCTCGCACTCATTCAAGGGATCGGTTCGATTCGATGTGTCGGCGGCGTAGGTGGGCGGTTCGACAGTGGATGTCGGCGTCCCAGGCGCCGAACATCTAGGGTCACGATCAACGTAGCTTCACACGCCGAAATCTTCCCGGAAGCGATCAATCTGATGCATCCGCTCGTGCAGGATCGTTACGATGCCGATATCGCCGTTTGAGAGGCGGCGCCAGTAGACGAAGTGCTTTTCGTGCCGAAAGAAGTAGCCCTCGATGCCGAACTCGGCTGGGATGGGCTTGGATTTCGTCTTGCGGGTTTCGATGCCGTCGAATGCCTCGAACAAGCCGGTGATGTACTGGTTGGCCTGCCGAGTACTCCAGCGGTCCCTCGTGTAGCGGTAGATCTCATCCAGTCGGTACGAGGCCGACTCCTGGACTCGGACGTGAACGTTAGTCACGCCGTCAGGTCTGGTTGCGCGCGATGACCTCCGCCGCGGTCAATCGCTGATACGAGGATTCCGGGGCCGCATAGGCATGGGTCAGTTCGGCCTTCAGCCGCTCGAACGCTTCCTTCTCTTGGCGTTCCTTGTCGCGGCGAATCAGATCCCGCATGTATTCGCTGACGTTCTCGTAGGCGCCATGCTCACCGACGTTCGCAGCGACGAAGTCGCTGAGAGCGCCGCTGAGGCGAACCGTCATGGTCGTCGTGGTGGTTCGGGACATGACTCAATTCCTATTATCGTCTCGTATTCAATATAATTAAAGTTGAATACATAGGCAAGACCCGGCAGTTCCGCCGCCGTCTAGCGCTTCGCGGAGGATGCAGTGGCTCGCTGTGGAGCTACTTAAGCCAACTTGATATTCATGGGCTCTCATCTTTTTATAGTTGAATTACAGATATTTTACTAATATCTGTAATTCGGTTATATTGCGTTTATCTGATTTGCGGGTACTCACTGTGCGAGCGATGTCACATCCTCTGGTCACCGCCGGCCAACTTGGGTCGATGCTGCAGGCCGCGCGTAAGGCCCAAGGGCTGACCCAGTCGGCCCTGGCTAGCCGTATCGGCTTAAGCCAGTCGCGTGTCTCTCATCTCGAACTCAATGCCCACGAGCTGAGCGTGGAGCAACTCCTTGCATGGTGTGCAGCGCTGGGCTTGGAGTTGGCCGTGGGGACGCGGGCCAAGGCCGCAGTGTCGACGGCGACCACGGATTGGTGACATGGGGCGTCGATCGCACAGCCGCAGCCTGTCCATTTGGACCAACGGTCTTCGCGTGGGCCGATGGACGATTCCCGCTCGCGGCGAGGTGGAACTGCAGTACGATTCGGGCTGGATGGGGGCTGATATCGGCCGACCGCTGTCGTTATCGCTGCCGTTCAATCTGCAGAACCTGCCGGTCAAGGGTGAGAAGGTCGCCAATTACTTCGACAACCTGTTGCCGGACAGCGATGCGATCCGACGCCGCGTAGCCGAGCGATTCAGGACGGGCTCGACCGAGCCGTTCGACTTGCTGAAGGCCATCGGGCGCGATTGCGTCGGCGCAGTCCAGATCCTGGACGAGGATGAGGTGCCCAGCGACTTCGATCAAATCGAGGGCGTGCCTCTGTCCGAGGAAGACATCGAGCGGCATCTTATCGAAACCGTTTCGCCGCAGGCCTTCGCTGCGGGCCGAGATCCGGATGCGGACTTCCGCATCTCGCTGGCCGGTGCGCAGGAGAAGACGGCTTTCCTGTGGTGGGGCGGGCAATGGCTGGCGCCGCGTGGCGCCACACCGACGAGCCACATCTTCAAGCTTCCGCTCGGCTTGATGGGTGGGCGGCGGGCGGACTTCAGCACGTCCGTCGATAACGAATGGCTGTGCTTGCGGGTGCTGAAAGCCTACGGATTGCCCGTGGCCGATGCCAGCATCGCGACCTTCGGCCGGCAACGTGTGCTGGTGGTGGAGCGTTTCGACCGGCGCGCAGCACCCAATGGGCAATGGCTCATGCGTCTGCCACAGGAAGACTTTTGCCAGGTCGAGGGCTGCTCGCCATTGCGCAAGTATGAGAACGAGGGCGGTCCAGGGCTCAAGGCTCTGTTCGGCACGCTGCGGCAATCGGTAAACGCCGAGGCCGACATGAGGACGTTGATGGCGGCGCAGGTGCTGTTCTGGTTGCTGCGGGCGCCCGATGGCCATGCCAAGAATTTCAGCATCCAGCTTCTGGCACGCGGTCGTTTCCAGTTGACGCCGCTGTACGATGTGATGTCGGTGTACCCGGTGTTGGGCGATGGTCCCAACCAGTGGTCGCCGTATGGGATCAAGTTGGCGATGGCCTTGCTCGGCAAGAACCGGCACTACGAGATGCAAGATGTCCAGCGCAGGCACTTCAACAGCACGGCGCAGAAGGTTGGCTACGCATCGACCGCTGAGCCGATCATCGAAGAACTTCTGGCTCGTACTCCCGCGGCCATTGCCGAAGTGCAAGCCGAATTGCCACAGGGCTTCTCATCGCGTGTCTGCGATGCCATCCTGGGCGGGCTTGAGCAGGCGGCCAGAACACTTGGTGGGATGGCGCCGTAAGCAGGCGAAGAGCAGGGCGTTCCGGGGCAAGTTCGAGCACGAAGATGCAATCTGATCGACGATAAGGTCGAAGGTTCTTTCTGGAGACCTGCCTCGACCAGATCCGCTACAGGCGAGAGTTGCTCGATCCATCAGAACTCCAGCGTCGCAAGGAACTTTACGTGCGCGATGAGGAGAGTGCGGAGCGACCACCGAAGCGAAGCTTCACCGTGCCGCGCGAAGCGTTGCTTGCAGGAGAGCTGGAGCGCCGGCGCGTTCCGAAGTCGATCGACACGAGTGAGCGTACGGCGCGTCGCGTGATTTCCGCTCTGCTCGAAAAACGCCTGCTCACGTCGGGTTCGCACAAGGTGCCTTTGCGGCTGGGTTTCCCGATCGACGTCGTCGAGCACTGGTTTCCGAAGCTGTATCCGGCGACGTGATGGGCAAGGCCGGCGACTGGGAATTCACGAAGCGCTTCCGCCGCGGCGTTTTCGGATGGCGCGCGAGTCGGCTGGTCAGCGAACGCATTGCCGAGGCGCTGGCGGAAATCCTACTTCTCAGCCCTGCTGAAAATGGGGATTACTCCTCCTGCTTGTGCACCTCGCGTAGCGATACAATCCCGAGTGCCTTGAGTACATACTTCTCGTAGATGGGTGTTACCGAACCGGTCCGCACCTTATGCAAGAAGTATTTCTCGAAAGCGATCTTTGCCAGATGCACCCATTTGCCTTCTTTCGCCCACGTCACATTGCGAGGTGGAATCTGCGGCAAGGCGACGAACGCCGCGCCAGTGTCGCCGAAATCGGCCAGGCAGATCGCATTCCATGTTGCGCGCGCTTGCGCCGGCTTGTTAGCGAGTTCCGCGGCGATATTTTCACAGATTGCGCTCACCATCGACTCGATCATGTAACCTGTTTTGGGCGCACCGACTGGCACCGGGGTCGATTCGACAGGAGGGATGGCGACGCAGACGCCGGCGGCAAAAATATTTCGATATGCCTTGGCGCGCTGATACTCATCGATCAATACGAGTCCGCGCGGGTTACACAGATCTGGTACCGCCGCGACAGGATCTATGCCCTTGAAGGCCGGGATCACCATCGAGAACTTGATCGGCAACTCGTGTTCCTTGCGGACTTGACCGTCCTCATTCACCTCGGTCGCTTTCAGTTGGTTTGCCGAGGCTGCGAGGATTTTGGCGTTTGTTATCCATTTGATATCCCGTTTTCGCAGCTCAGACTCCATCAGGCCCTTGCTATCGCCCACGCCGCCGAGGCCCATATGACCGATATAGGGTTCGCTTGTGACGAAGGTCATCGGCACTCGGTCACGCACTTTACGCTTGCGTAGATCGGTGTCGAGAATCATTGCGAACTCATACGCGGGTCCGAAGCAACTGGCACCGGGTGTGGCGCCGATCACGACCGGTCCTGGGTCTGTCACGAAGTGTTGGTATGCCGTCCATGCGGCCATCGCATGAGCCTGTGTACAGACGGAGTGCGTGTGTCCGTCAGGACCGAGTCCCGGCACTTCCTCAAAGGCGAGCTTAGGGCCGGTAGCGATCACCAGATAATCGTAGCTGACCACCTGCCCGTTGTTGAGACTGAGCGTGTTCGTCGACGCATCGATCGATTGCACGAGCTGCGGTATCCATGCGATGCCTTTTTTATCCATGGGCGATCGCAAGTCCACGCGCACATTGTCGGGCTTTCGCCAACCCACGGCGATCCAGGGGTTCGACGGGGTGAACTCGAAGTACGGTGAACTGCCGATCAATGTGACGCGATGTTTCTTGCTGAGCTTCTTGCGCAGTTCAAGCGCCGCCGGAACTCCACCGATACCAGCACCCATGACGATTACATGTGCCATCGTTGCCTCCAGCAGCTCAAAGTTGCGTCAACTTCACAGGCGTTCCGAGATTTCGGATACTGCCGAACATATGTGGATCCACGGCGCGCATTGCGCGAACGCCGAGCTGAATTGGATGCCACCTATTACAGCGCCTCTAAGATTCGCTCCAGCCTGGCTCGTACTTCGCGTGCAACAGGTTCGACATCGGCCCGTTGGACAAGAGCGAGCACCGCAATGGGATCCATGAATTCAACATGAACCTGTTGCTTCTCATCCTGGCGCACGAGGACATTGCACGGTAGCAGCAGCCCGATCGAGGGTTCCAAGGCGATTGCCCGATCGGCCAGGGTCGGATTACACGCCCCGAGAATTCGATATGGGGATATATCTTTGCCCAGCTTCTTCTTGAAAGTCGCTGCGACATCGATATCCGTCAAAACACCGAATCCCTCGTTCCGCAAGAGCTGTGTGACGCGCTCAATGGCCTGATCGAACGGGAGTCCGACAACCTTTCCAAATCCATAGGTAATATTCACGACGCAGGTCCGGCGGATCCGGAAATTCCGGACCGGAACAACATATGCGTCCCGCCGGGAAATTCATCGAACGACCATGGCACGGGTAGCCGCGACTCACCGCTGAAGGGCAGGGCCGTGGTTGGAGGGCAGTCTAACAAAGTGATCTCCGCATTGTAGATCGAGTGAGTGCCGTAGCGGCGTGGCAACGTCCTACACATCCTGCTCTCCGCAACTCAAATCCAGAGGGTGCATCCCGTGAACTCTCGCAGCAATAGGTACTTCGCCGGGTAAGAGCCTCGGTATGGGAGGCTGCGGTATGCGCTAGAGCCGCTGTGTTCGCTTACCTCGAGACGTTTTATAATCCAATCCGCTTACACTCCAGCATCGGTTATCGGCCGCCCAATGGGTTTGGGGCGATACTCAGGAAGGTTGCATAGCCAGCCTCGGTTGAGGTCCGGAATTTGGAAGGAATACCTCTGCGAATGATTCGGTACGAATGATTCGGTGGGATCGAGTATTCTCCGCTCCATCCGCGACGTCAGTATATGCCGAGCGAAATCGCAGCGTCGAAAAATTACGTCATAACGAGGCAATCATGCATAAGGTCAAGATCCCCTTCCTGGCTGCCGTCATGGTCACGGCTGCCTTGCTGACGAGTACGCTGGCGGCCGCGCAACAGCCCGACGGCTACATCGCCGGCGAGAAATGGCGCATGAAGATGTCGATGTCCATGGAGGGCTTCTCCATGCCTGCCATGACCAGCGAGGTCTGCACCCCGCTCGACAAGGGTGCAGATGAGCCGTCGGTCCCGGTGGATGGCAACTGCCAAGTGTCGAACTATAAGCGCTCAGGCAACACCGAGAGTTTTCGCATGGTGTGCGGGGGACCCAATCCCATGGAAGGTACCATGGAGATCACTCGCGACGGGCCAGATCAGTATCGTGGCAAGATGATCGCAAAGAGCAAGGATGGCGAAATGACGATGCACTACGAGGGCACAAGATTACCTGGTTCGTGTGATGCCGCCGAAGTCACTCGCGCCGCGAACAAGGCAATCGCACAGCAGGAAGCGCAGATCGCCAAGGCGCAGGCCGAAATCTGCAAGAATGCCAGACAGAGCGTTGTCTTTGGCGCCGGCGCGTTCAGCGGTACGAATCCGCAATGCACCAATGCCGCGGACAAGCAGGCTTTCTGCACCGCGGCGCGCAGCTACGACGGCTTTGGCCAGCTGCTTTACACGGATCAGGAATACGCCAGACTCGGGTCGGAGCAGCGTCTCGCCACCAGCGCCGCCGCCGCTTGCGGCTTCGATGCCGTCGCTCACAGAAGTCAGCTTTGCAGCGGAGCGCAGGGTGCCGGTCAATGGGGTTTTCTTGCGCGCAACTGCTCCGAGCTGGCCGATGTGCTCGCAAGCCGTGAGTGCGCCGGACGCGCGTTCACCGGCGCCGATTCAGTCGCTCCGGAGTTCCGCGATTTCTGCAGCGCCTATGCACTGGGTAGCAATGCACCACCGCCGGGCATCGATACGGCCGGCGGTGTCGGTCCGGCCGGTCAGCCCGCCGGCTCTGTTGATCCCCAGGACGGCGAAGGTTCGCAATCCGTCAGCGAAAAAGCCAAGGAAAGCGTCAAGGAATCCTTGAACAAGCTGCGCGGTATCCTCAGGCGCTGACCTGTTGCACGGCCATCGTGCAGCACGCCGACACCAGGCCTCGTGCCGCCGGAAATTTCATCCTGTTTATGGTGGCGGCTGGCTTACTGGTGCTCGGTAGCAGGGTAGCAGCGGCCGAGCCACTCGACCCATGGCCTCGCGTCGCCTCCGCCTACCTCGTCGTGGCTGATGGCGAACTGCTGTGGGCACGCAACGCGGATGCTATCCGCCCGCCGGCCTCTCTCGCCAAGCTGATGACCGCGCTGGTGCTGCTCGCGCACGACTGGGATCCGGATGCCACGATCATCACCAGCCGCACCGCCGCTGGCATCGAGGGTTCGCGCCTGGGTTTACGTGCGGGCGAGCGATTGCGCGCCGGTGATGCCTTTACGGCCTTACTGGTGCGTTCGGCCAACGATGCCTGCGTGGCGCTGGCAGAGCATATGGCTGGGTCGCTGGCGGCCTTTGCCGCCCTGATGAATGCCAGAGCAGCCGCGATGGGATTGCAGGAGTCGCACTTCGTGCATCCCTGCGGCCTGGATGCACCCGGGCAGGGCAGTTCGGCTCGTGACTTGCTGCAGGTCGCCGCAGAGGCCATGCAATTGTCTGAAGTGGCGCGCGCGGTAGCGCTCACGGATGCCGTTGTCACGACCCTCGACGGGCGACGCCTGTTCATGCATACGGGCAACCATCTGCTGGGCCGCACTCGCGGTGTAGAAGGCATCAAGAGCGGCTACACCGGCAAGGCCGGCAAATGCCTCATCGCGCTGGCGCACCGCGACGGACATGCGGTGTGGCTGGTGATGCTGAATGCGCCCGAGCGCTGGTTCACAGCCCAGGGCATGATCGATGCAGCCTTTGCAAGAGTTGCCGATCGCGAGGGCAGGGGGGAATGAACCTTGCGGGGCTGAACGCCGCGCGATATTGGCTTTCGCTTGCGCTGGCAGCCGCAACCCTCTCTCTCTACCTGCCCAGCCTGGCTGCAGATTTTCAGTTTGATGATTATCTCGTCATCGTCCGCGACACGCGCGTACAGTCGTTCACTGCGTGGCTTGTCTCGATGCCCGGCATGCGCCCCCTGCTCAAGCTCAGCTATGCGCTGGGGCATGAGTTTGGTCACGGCCCGCGGGGGTTTCGCCTGGTGAACATCCTCGTACATGGCGCGAACGCCTGCCTGGTGTTGCGCCTGTTCGAACGGGCTTCACTACGGCACGGTCTCGCTCCGGCTGCCGCTCTGGGTGTGGCTGCGGCGACGGCGTTGTTGTTTGCCTTCCATCCGGTACAGACCGAAGCTGTCACCTATATTTCAGGGCGCTCCAGCAGCCTCTCGGCGCTTGCCTGCCTGGCCGCGTTGTCGGCATGGCTACGAGCCGTGGAAAACCCGTCCTCTGGGCAGGGCATGCGCTGGTGGGCGGCATTGTTTTTCGTATTTGCACTGGCGGTGAAGGAGTCCTCGCTGGTTCTGCCGGTGATACTGCTGTGCTGGTGGCTCGCGCAGCCCAACCCTCCGGCCGCGCGTGTGGCGTGGCGGGCGTCGACACCCATGCTCGCACTGTGCCTTGCCGGCACTGCCGTGCTGTTTGCTCTGCCGGCCTTTCGGCAGCTCGTGCTGGATGCTCTGTCACGCCGCTCGCTGTGGCAGAACCTGTTGCTACAGGCAGAAGCCATTCCTTATCTCGCCGGGCAACTGCTGGCGCTCGGCAGCATGAACCCCGATCCGGATCTACCCATGCCTTCCGGATTGACACCGAGCATCGCATTGCGGCTTGCCCTGCTGCTGCTGCTCGTGGGCGGCGCCGTCGCGTTTCGCAGGCGATATCCAGCGTTTGCGTTTGCCACGCTGTGGTTCTTTGCTTGGTTGTTGCCTACACACTCGCTGTTGCCACGCGAGGATCCGGTGAATGATCGCCAGCTTTATCTTGCAATGGCGGGGCCGGTGTGGTTTGTAATATTCTCGAGCTGGTACATCATCGACCGGTGGCGTACACGAGTATCTGCATGTTGCTCCATATCCTCCACCGTGGCGGCAATGCTTGTGCTTGCCATCGTCGCTGCAGTGCTTGCTGCTGCCACATACACTCATAATCGCGCATACGCCACGGAAACGAGCTTCTGGGAGGACGTGGCCGCTAAATCCCCGCACAAGCCGCGTGTGCTGAACAACCTCGGTTATGCTTACGCATTGGCGTGCCGCGACGGCGAAGCCGCGACGATGTTCGAACGTGTCATTGCGCTGGATCCGGGAAACACCCTGGCACAGGTCAACCTTGATCTGCTGCGCAAGGGCCTGTTGCGAGGCCGTCAGGCCGTGCCGTGCCCGCCTTCGGGTGTCGGGCCGCCGCCAGAGTCAGGATCCGACGCTAGGCATCAGCGCGGATAACCGTCAACTTCCGCTCAAGAGGCTTATGAAGATGTTTACGATAAAGCGCGCAAAGATGTGACGCCTGAGGGCGTTTTGCATACCTGTAACATCTGTCAGACTCACCGGTCATGCATACGGTAGAGATCGTCCTGCTGGTGCTCCTGCTCGGAGCCGTGACCGGGATCGCGGCGCGCTACCTGCGCGCCATTCCGCTGCCGTTGATTCAGATCGGGCTCGGTGCGCTGCTGTCTTGGCCGCAGGACGGCCTGCACATCGCCTTCGATCCAGAGTTGTTTCTGGCGCTGTTCATCCCGCCGTTGCTGTTTGCCGACGGCTGGCGCATCCCCAAACGCGATTTTTTCGCCCTGCAGGCGCCGATCCTGCGCCTGGCGCTGGGGCTGGTACTGTTCACGGTGCTCGGTCTGGGTACGCTGATCCACTGGATCATTCCTGGGATCCCGTTGGGCGTGGCCTTCGCGCTGGCTGCCGTGGTGTCGCCCACCGACGCGGTGGCGGTATCGGCGATCACGCGCAATTTGGGCATGCCGGCGCGCACCATGCACATGCTGCAGGGCGAATCACTGCTGAACGACGCCTCCGGCCTGGTGGCATTGAAGTTCGCGGTGGCCGTGACCCTGACCGGCACCTTCTCCTGGACCGCAGCGGCACAGGAATTCTTGTGGCTGGCGCTCGGCGGTCTGGGGGTGGGCGTGTTGCTGGGCAAAGGTTTCGCCGTGGCGCGCGAGACGGTCACGCGCCGTGTCGGCGACGTCGCTGCCACGCAGATGGTGCTATTGATGGTGCTATTGCCGTTTGCGGCCTACCTGCTGTCCGAGTATATCGGCGTTTCAGGTATCCTGGCCGCAGTGGCTGCTGGTTTCACGACCAGTTACGCCGATCTGCGCCGCAGCAGCTTCATCACCGAACGCATCCAGTCCGAAGGCGTATGGACGGTGATGGAAACAGCTTTCAATGGCGCGGCGTTTCTGCTGCTGGGTCTGCAGCTGCCCTCGATCCTCGGACGCACGCTGGAGGCGGCCGGTGGACAATGGTGGCTGCCGATCGGCCAGGCGCTGGCGATCAGCGGCGGTCTGCTGGGATTGCGTTGGATCTGGCTTTCGCTTGGCGTGCGCAGCAGCCTGTGGCGGGTGCACGAACGCGGACACATGCCTGAGCGGCCCTCGCCATTGCTGACTCTGGCCGCGACGCTGGCTGGCATCCGCGGCGCCGTCACGCTGGCTGGCGCGCTGTCGGTGCCGTTGCTGATGTCCGATGGCACACTTTTCCCGGCGCGCGACCAACTGATCTATCTGGCCACCGGCACGATTCTGTGCACGCTGGTCATCGGTAGCATCGGTCTGCCGCTGGCACTGCGCCGCCTGCCGCCGGCCGGCGAGCCGCTATCGGCACGCGAGGATCGTGAGGCCAGACTTGCAGCCTGCCGGGCGGTGATCGAATTTCTGGCCCGACCCCCGCCGGATGCCCCAGCTGGCGATCCTGCCTGGCGCGTGCAGCATCAGGAGGCGGCAGGGCTATTGACGCAGGATTATCGCAAACGCATCGACATGCTCGATGCTCCGAAAGTGGCGCAGACGCCGGAGGCACAGGCTGAATCGGCTGCGGTGGCATACCAGCGCCGCCAGCGCTACCTGCTCGAGATGGAGTTGCGCCTGGATTCACTGCGTATCGAGCGTGAGACGCTGTATGCTGAACGTCAGGCCCACCGTATCAACGATGACACGCTGCGGGCGCTGGTCGCTGAGCTCGACCTGTCCGAGGTATCGCTGCGCAAGCGCCTGGTAGTCGCGCGCCGCGCGCTCGGTCTGCCGGTGGATGAGCCCGGTCACTGAGTGAGGATAAAGGCAGTTGATGCTATGGATCTTTCCAACAAGACGGTCGTCGTGACCGGCGCCGGCCGCGGCATCGGCCGGGCTATTTCGCTAGAACTCGCCCGGCATGGCGCAAATATCGCGCTGTTCGATCTGAATACGGCTGATGTCGAGGCAACGCACGCACAATGCGAGCGTGAGTCCGTGCGGGTGCGCGATTATTGCGTGAACGTTGCAATGGAGGATGAGGTGAGCGGTGCGATGGCGAAAGTCGTCGCTGATTTCGGCCGGCTGGATGGCCTGGTGAATAATGCGGGCATCGTCAAAGACAGCCTGCTGGTAAAAGTAAAGGATGGCGTGGTGACGAGTCGCATGTCGCTTGATCAATGGAATGCCGTTATCAGCGTGAACCTAGGTGGCGCATTCCTGTGTGCGCGTGAAGCGGCGGTACATATGATCGAGGGAGGCAATGGAGGTGTAATCGTCAATATTTCCAGCATCTCGCGTACCGGCAATGCGGGCCAGACGAACTATAGTGCGGCCAAGGCCGGTATCGAATCGATGGGTGTAGTGTGGGCGAAGGAGCTGGCGCGCTATGGAATTCGCGTCGGCTCGATTGCACCCGGTTTCACGCGCACGGAGATCCTTGCATCTATGCGTCCTGAAGTGCTGGAGAAGCTCACGGCACCCGTACCGTTGCGGCGCCTCGGACAGCCGGAAGAAATTGCCCATGCTGTACGGTTTATTTTCGAGAATGATTTTTTCACCGGCCGCTGTCTGGACATCGATGGCGGTCTGCGCCTCTGAGGGAATAGTCGCAGTTTTTGTAACTTGCCGGTCTTGACAGAACACGAGAAATTCGGTGGTACGCAGGAGGGGCAGGCAGCGAGCTGGCAGTCTTGCGCCGATGCCCGACATGGATGGCAATGGCCGGTTGCACCTGGCGGCAACTTTGCATTAGGCTCGTTTGCGGGATTCCACTGCAGCGTTGCTAGAGCGCCTGTTGAATCCTCACCGCAGAGTTTTCAGGATCCACTCGAACAATACGAATAGGAGGTCCACGATGTTTGCGAAACTCGCCGCCGAGTTCATCGGTACGTTCTGGCTCGTGCTTGGAGGGTGCGGCAGCGCCGTGCTCGCAGCCGCTTTCCCGGAAGTCGGCATCGGATTGCTGGGCGTTTCCCTGGCATTCGGACTGACGGTCTTGACCGGAGTCTATGCGTTGGGGCCCATTTCCGGCGGACATTTCAATCCCGCCGTATCGGTGGGTCTGTGGGCGGGAGGGCGCTTCCCCGGCTCCCAGCTGATTCTCTATATCCTTGCACAGGTCGCAGGAGGCGTCGTCGGCGCAGCTGCGCTGTATCTGATCGCAAGCGGAAAGGCGGACTTCACTCTCACGGCTGGATTCGCATCGAACGGATACGGCGAACACTCGCCGGGCGGCTATTCGCTCACAGCTGCGTTGGTCAGCGAAGTCATCATGACGTTCATGTTCCTGGTCGTCATTCTAGGTGCTACGCATCGCCGGGCGCCGGTTGGCTTCGCCGGTCTGGCGATCGGATTTGCCTTGACACTCATTCATCTGATCAGCATTCCAGTGACCAATACCTCGGTGAATCCGGCACGCAGCACCGGTCCCGCGTTGTTCGTCGGCGATTGGGCAATCAGCCAGTTGTGGCTGTTCTGGCTCGCGCCGTTCATCGGGGCCATGTTGGCGGGCGTGGTCTACAAGTCGCTGCTTGAAGGCGATCGTGAAGAGCCGCCGATCACCGGTCGTATGACCTCGTAGCATCGATGGCACAGCATGACCAGTGCCGCAGCGCTGGTCATGCTGGCGTTGATGAACCGGCGGCAGCGGAAGGTGTCGATCGCCGCTTGTCGTGGAGAACCACGGAGTGTGCTGGTGGACTCTGCGATCAATCTCTATTGCCATCAGGCCGGGAGAGCATCACCCTCATGACTTGGGAGTTTTTCTCGTGGGAGTGACCCGGGCTACATCCAAGGCAGCGTGCTGGCCCGATGGTGCGATTTTCACCGTCGGACACTCGACCCTGCCGATCGAGCGATTCGTCGCCTTGCTGAAGGTGTATGGCATTGAGTGGCTGGTGGATATTCGTACAGTGCCTCGTTCGCGCCACAATCCGCAATTCAACGCCGATCGCTTGGCTGCCAGCCTGGCTGTGGAGCATGTGGAATATATGCCGATGCCGGCGCTCGGGGGCTTGCGGCATACGCGCAAGGACTCGCCGAACGCCGGCTGGCGCAACAAAAGTTTCCGCGGCTATGCCGATTACATGCAGAGCGAAGCGTTTCACGATGCTCTCGAGTCGCTCATTCGATTGGGGGCTCGTAAGCGCATTGCAATCATGTGCGCTGAAGCAGTGCCATGGCGCTGCCACCGTTCACTGGTTGCCGACGCGCTGAACGTGCGCGGCCTACCTGTGATCGAGATCCTGGCGGAGAACAATTATCGGCTGCACAAGTTGACACCGTTCGCGCGAATCGAGGGAACGTCGATCACCTATCCGCCCGACCAGGCGGCCTTGCTCTGAGGCATCGCTGATCAAGAATCTTTTACACAACAAGAGTCGTGGAGGGCTGTTCGGCGACAGCTTCGGCAGGTGCTGTCAGCCGCAGCCGCGGCAAGCTCTCTGGATCATGGGCCTGTAGGAAACAGATCAATTTTTCACATATTTCGCAGCGCAGATCCCGGATTTTAACGACGACATAAGTAAGCGTAATTTTTTCGATTCGCCGCCTACGATAGGAATGAACAGATCGTCTATATGTCCTTCAGTACATTCGGCAAGCGCAAACAACCTCGTCTGCTCTTCGGGGCCAGCTCAATGCGTAATCGGGAATCGACCCGCGTCCGTCCCGCGCCGGCTAAAAGCACAGCCATTTGCGCCCATTCAGGAGTGGCGCAGACTGGCGTGCGGTGAATGGCTCCTTTCCCGCCGCACTGGATGCGTCGAATAAATCGACGTCTGGCGTGTGCTGCACGGCCAGCAGGACATCCCGGCGTGGATGCAGGAACCCCTGACAACACGCGGGAACCGGCGCGATCAGGCAAGAAAAAACCCCAACCGAGAACGGTTGGGGTTTCGTTATTGGTGGAGGCGGCGGGAATCGAACCCGCGTCCGCAAGCACTACGCTACAGGATCTACATGCTTAGCCGTGTCATTGTATCTCGCCGTGCGCTACCCGACAGGCAGGGAAGGCGCCAAGCCAGCTTCAGCACGTTTTAGCGAACCGGCCTGGAGCACACCGGAATCGCGAGCTTGTGAGCGCGTCCCCCGAATCTGGATGCACAAGCACATGCCAGGCGGAGGTTAGGCGGGATTAAGCCGCCAGAGCGTAGTTGTCGTCGTTGGCAACTATAAGTTTGTAAGCAGTTTAACGAGTAACCTACAACTCGGCATGCACCTGGAGTTTCGCCACCCACGTCGAAGCCGGTCGCCCCCGGTGTAGCTCCCAGTGTAGGGGCGAAAGTGTAAATAGCAAGTGGCGATGCCAATCCCATCTGCCGGGACGGCCGCATATCCGCCGGTTGTCAGCGCGCCGAATGTTTCATCAGCCGCGACTTTTCCCGCTTCCAGTCGCGGTCCTTTTCGGTATCGCGCTTGTCGTGTTCCTTCTTGCCCTTGGCCAGACCGATACGCAGTTTCGCCTTGCCGTTCTTCCAATACAATTCCAGAGGCACCAGGGTATAGCCGCGCCGTTCCACGGCACCGACCAGCTGATCCAACTCGGCGCGATTCAGCAGCAGCTTGCGGGTGCGGACCGGGTCGGGGACGATGTGGGTGGAGGCGGTGGGCAGCGCCGAGATATGCGCCCCGAACAGGTAGGCTTCGGCGTCCCTGATGAACACATAGGCTTCCTTCAGCTGCGCCCGCCCCGCCCGCAGGCTCTTGACTTCCCAGCCCTGCAGGGCGAGCCCGGCCTCGTATGTGTCCTCGATGAAATAGTCGTAGCGCGCCTTGCGGTTTTCGGCGATTGTAGGTGTATCTGCGCGGGACTTTTTCTTGCTCATAGAGGGCGCGGATTGTACAAGAGGGATCGGTGGTAAGGATGGATTACGCGGCATACGAATGCGGGAAGTAACAAAAAGTGCGCTGGTGCCCTATACGCCGGCGCAGATGTATGCATTAGTCGCTGACATCGAGCGCTATCCCCAGTTCGTCCCCTGGCTGGACGGCGCGCGCGAACTCGAGCGTACTCAGGACTTCGTGGTGGGGTGTTTGGAGATGCGCCGTGCCGGCCTGCGTGAGCGTTTCACGACGCGCAATACGCTCACGCCGCCGCATGAAATCTCGCTTGCACTGGTGGAAGGACCGTTTCGGACCTTGGAAGGACGCTGGCGGTTCGACGCGATCGGTGATCGCGGTACCCGGGTCAGCTTATGGATACGATTCGAGTTTTCCAATGCCATGCTATCCCTGCTGCTGTCACGTTCCTTCGAAAAGAATTGCGGGGAGCTGGTCGATGCATTCGTGGCACGCGCGCGCGCCGTGTATGGGAGGAATTGAGACATGGGCACCGAGCCTGTACCAGACCAGAGGATCCCAGTGCAAGTGGTCTATGCGCTGCCCGGCTACCAGGCGATCGTGGCGCTGGATGTGCCGGAGGGGGCAACGGCGTCCGAGGCCGTGACACTTTCTGGATTGCTGGATCGATTTCCGGAAATCGGTGCCGCACCGGAGGCCTGTGCCGTCTACGGTCGCCTCGTGCCTCCCAGCCATGTTCTGGCCGCTCAGGACCGTGTGGAGATCCTGCGTCCGCTATTGATCGATCCCAAGGAGAATCGCCGTCAAGTTGCCGCCAGGAACCAGGCCGCCACCCGACGTCAAACGGTTACTACCTGCCGGTCGCAGTAACATGCGGCGGCGTGCGGCCGATGGTGATGCCTGGGTCGGCACCCCGTCAGGTGCTCCGGGCGAGCTCCGCCGGGCTGTCGCTCCGGGCGTTGCGATCGCTCGGGTCTGCTGCTTCATTCTGGGTATTGCTGGTGCGGCTGCCCTTGGCGGGATACTCGATGCTCGCTACCTTGTCGGCGGCATCGAAGCGTACGATGAAATGTCTGTACTCGGGCTTCTTGAGGCGTCCCTGTTTCAAGTAGTACACGTAGTCCCAGCGCTCCTCGTGGAAGGGATCGGCTACCATGGGCGTGCCCAGGAGCGCACGTACCTGGACGCGGGTCATGCCCACGGCAACTCTGTCGATGTCTTCTTGGTCGAGGAAATTGCCCTGCTGGATGTCGATGCGATACACGCAGCCTGATAGAGCCAGTATCAGCAGAATGACCAGCGCAGCCAGTGCGCCGGCCGATGGAAAGACCGATGCGTAAAAGAAACGCCCGCCACGATGCTGGTAGTGCGGATGCCCGCTAGCGGGCTGTAATGTCGTATGTGTCATGATACGGTCCGACTGGTGTGGAGCGGCCCCGGCAGGTTGCAGAGCGATGGGCGGGGATGATACTCAAAAGCCGTTGGAGCCGCAGCGGTGTCGACAGGACGGGTGAAGCACGTGGAAAGCAGCGATCTGCGCAAGGCCGGACTCAAGGTCACACTGCCGCGCGTCAAGATTCTCGAGATTCTAGGCAGCGCGACGCCGCGGCACATGAGCGCGGAGGACATCTACAAGCGCCTGCTGGAATCTAACGAGGATATTGGCCTGGCCACCGTGTATCGGGTGCTCACTCAGTTCGAATCGGTCGAACTGGTGACCCGGCATCATTTCGAAGGTGCGACTGCCGTTTTCGAGCTGAATCTGGGGGAGCATCACGACCATATCGTGTGTCTCGACTGTGGCAAAGTCGAAGAGTTCATGGACGCTGGAATCGAAGATCGCCAGCAGGCGATTGCGGAACGCCTGCAATTCGAGATCAAGGATCATTCCCTGATCCTGTATGGGCATTGCAAGCGGGAGAACTGTCCCAACCGACCGGCCAAGTCCGAGCGGTGAACCTGATCCTCAAATCGACCTGACTTGACCGACCCGACTTGACCGGTCGGCGGATCTGATCCTCAAACCGCCGGTACGCATCTGATCCTCAAGCCGGATTTATTAGAGTCTTGTCTTCTTGGCATTGCCGGTTTTTGCCTTTTTGGGACTGCCGGGGCGCAGCATCTCTGCCGCATGCGCGCGAGCCTTCTCGGTGATGTCGATGCCGCCAAGCATGCGGGCGATTTCCTCGACACGCTCCTCGGCATCCAGAAGTCGCAGCGCCGTGCGAGTGCTCTTGCCGTCGATCAGTTTGGTGACTCTGACATGGGCGTGTCCCTGGCTGGCCACCTGCGGCAGGTGAGTGACGCACAACACTTGGGCTCGCTCGCCGAGGGCGCGCAACTGCCGACCCACGATCTCGGCGACGCCGCCGCCGATACCCGCATCTACCTCATCGAAAACCAGGCAGGGCAGGGCATCGTTCTGGACGGCAGCGACCTGGATCGCCAGGCTGATGCGTGAAAGTTCGCCGCCGGAGGCAACCTTGGCGAGCGATTTCGGCGGTTGCCCGGGATTTGCGCTGACCAGGAATTCGATATCGTCGGCGCCGTGAAGACCCTGTGCTTCGGTGGGCAGGGGGCGTACATCGATACGCAGCTCGCCGCCGGGCATACCCAGGGTCTGCATCAGAACGGTAATCTGCCGCGACAGGCGTCGTGCGGCGGCGACCCGTGCGGCGCTGAGCCGCTCACAGGCCTCCTGGAATGCTCGCTGGGCGGTTTCGAGGCGCTGATCGAGCCGTTCCAGCGAGATTTCCAGCGCCTCCAATTGCCGGTGCTCCTCTTCCAGGCGAAGGCGCAGCAGCGGTAATTCGCCAGGCTCGACACGGTGTTTGCGGGCAATGGATTCCAATGCCGCCAGGCGTTGCTCGAGCCATTCCAGACGCTGTGGATCGGCGTCGAGATTGGATTCATAGTGCGCGACGGTATCGATACCCTCGCGCAAACAAATCAGACTTTCTTCCATCAATCCCGGCATGGGCTCGCAGCGCCCATCGAGCTGCGCAAGCCCGCGTGCCAGATGTAGAGCTCGGGCCAGCGCCTGCTCGGCATTGAAATCTTCTGCCTCGCGCAGGAGCAGCATGATTTCGCGGGCGCCGGAGGCCAGACGGCCATGCTGCGACAATCGTCGGCGCTCCTCCGACAGTGCTTCGATCTCCCCGGGTTTGGGCTCCATCACCTCCAGTTCATGGAGGTGATGACGCAGCAGCTCCAGGCGCGTTTCGCGGCCCTGCGCCGTTGCGGCGCATCGTTCCCGCTCCTCCAGTAGAGCGCTGCGCGCGCGCCAGCATTGTGCGACCAGATTCTGCAGTTGCCGATGATCGGCGCTTTGATCCAGCAGCTCACGCTGGGCCGCCCGGCGTACCAACGATTGGAATTCCATCTGTCCATGGACGTCGAGCAGCACCTCGGCGAGCTGGCGCAGCGTCTGCAACGGCATGGTCTGTCCATTGATATAGGCGCGCGAGCGCCCGTCGGCAGACACTACGCGCCGCAATACACATTCGCCATCGTGATCGATCGCTTGTTCAGCCAGCCAGGCGCTGGCGGCTTCATTGCCGTGGATGGTGAATGTAGCGGACACTTCGGCGCGCGAGGCTCCGTGACGTATCACTTCGGTGCCGGCGCGCATGCCGGAGGCCAGCAGCAGGGCATCCACGAGAATGGATTTGCCGGCCCCCGTTTCGCCGGTGAGTACCGTCAGGCCCGGACCCAATCCGAGTTCGACGGCGTCGATGATCGCGAAATCGCGGATCTGGATATGAACGAGCATGGTGGCGGCCGATGTCTGGCGAAGGAGCCCTGATGAGGGCGGACGTCAATCGGAGAATTGTTCGGCGGCGCGATCGCCGCGGCCCCAGCGCAGTTTCGAGCGCAGGATACGGTAATAATCATGATCGGCGGGATGCAGCAGTATGACATGCTCGGGTGCCGGCTGGATTACCAGCCGGCCGCCGGGGGCCAGCTCCCCCAGCGAGCAGCCGTCGCAGAGCACCTGAGCCTGGGTGTCGGCCCGCGGTAGCAGCCGCAGCTCCACCGTTGATGTGCCGCGCACGACGATGGGCCGGTCGGACAGCGTGTGTGGACAAATCGGTGCGAGCACCATGGCATCGAGTTCCGGATACAGGATCGGTCCGCCGCAGGACAGGGCGTAGGCTGTCGAGCCGGTTGCCGTGGCGACGACGATGCCGTCGCCGCCATGTGTATTGACATAACGCCCATCGATCCAGGTTTCGAAGTCGAGCATCCGGCCGGTCTGCCATTTCTGCAGCACGACATCATTCAGTGCATGGCCGCTGCGGCTGGGCAGATTCGGATCCGCAGGAAGGGGCGCGATGGCTCCCGGGGGCAGCAGCGTCGCCTGAAGCATGGCGCGGCGATCCCGTACATGCCGCCCCGCCAGGACTTCGTCGAGCCGCTCGCGCATTTCCGCGATACCGATGTCGGCAAGAAAGCCCAGCCGTCCACGATTGACGCCCACCACCGGCGTCGTACGGGGCGAGGCGAGACGTGCGGCATGCAGCATCGTGCCGTCGCCGCCGATAGCCACCAGCAGATCCGCCAAATAGGCCAACTGGTTTTCCGGATGGCGCTCGACGGCGAGTTCGCCGAAATCGACGCAGCAGCCGGCGTCCACCATGACACGGCATCCTCGGCTGTGCAGGTGCGTAGCCAGGATCTGCATGGACTCCACCACGCGGGTATCGCGATCGTTGCCGATGAGGGCCAGTGTCTGGAAAATGTCGGTGGCGCTGGGCATGAGGCATTATTTAGCACGGTCAGGATGACTGCGCATGTTCAAGGCTCGGCTTGACAGGTTTAGGGGGCATGTTAGCTTGCCGAAAAATACCGTATTCGTATTATGTTCGTAGCATAACAGACGGATGACGATGTCCTCGCAGACCACGACAGACGAGCTGCTCAGCGATCGCGCCCAGCAATTGCTGAAGATGCTGGTCGAACACTACATACGCGACGGCCAGCCAGTCGGATCGCGCACGCTGTCGCGCGACTTAGGTATGAATCTGAGCGCCGCCACGATCCGCAATGTCATGGCGGACCTGGAGGCACTGGGCTTCGTCGCATCCCCGCATACCTCCGCCGGACGCGTGCCCACCGATAAGGGCTATCGATTCTTTGTCGATACGCTGCTGAAATTCCAGCCGCTCGAAGATGAAAAGATCGCCGCCATCCAGACACGCCTGGACGAACACACCGATGACCCCAAGGCGCTGGTGGCCGCCGCATCGCAGCTTCTCTCGAACGTAACGCGTCTGGCCGGGGTCGTCACCCTGCCCAGGCAAAGCCATGCATCCTTGAGCCAGATCGAATTCGTTCCCCTGTCCGATAACCGGGTGCTGGCGATTCTGATCGTCAACGGACGAGAGGTTCAGAACCGCATCCTGCATCTGGATCGCTACTATAGTCCCGACGAGCTGCGCCATGCGTCCAACTATTTGAATCAGGAATTCGGTGGCAAGGAACTCCGCGAGGTACGCGAGCATCTGCTCAATCAGCTCAAGGAAACGCGCGAGCATTTGAATCGAACCATGCTGGATGCGATCCACCTGGCTCAGCATGTCGTCAATACGCCGGTCAACGGCCGCATGGAATATGTGATGGCCGGAGAGACGAACCTGATGGGGTTCGCCGAACTGTCCAACGTGGAGAAGCTGCGTCGGCTATTCGAAGCCTTCACGCAGCAGCGTGACATCCTGCATCTGCTGGATCAGAGCTTGAAGGCCGAAGGGGTGCAGATCTTCATCGGCCAGGAATCGGGCTACACGATACTGGACGAGTGCAGTATCGTCACGGCCCCGTACACGCTGGACAGGGAGGTCGTCGGGGTCCTTGGGGTGATCGGCCCTACCCGCATGGCCTATGAGCGGGTGATTCCGATCGTCGATATCACGGCGAAGCTGCTGGGATCGGCCTTGAATTCGCGCGCCTGACCCGCAATTCCCCCGAATTCCTCCCTGGCCGCGATTCTTGGACGCCTGGCGCCGAAGCGGTCGTGGAATATTTTTGTCGTCGAATGTCGAGATTGGGAGAGCCAGAAACAATGACCGATCCATATGAGCCGGAGCGCACCCTGGGTACCGGACCGACACAGACATCAGGACTTGCCGATGAGGCCCCCGAGGTCGCCGAACTGCAGACTGCGCTGGCTGCCGCGGAAGGCCGGGCTCAGGAAAGCAAGGATCTGTATCTTCGCGCGCTGGCCGAAGTCGAGAATGTACGCAAGCGGGCGGCCCGTGACGTGGAACAGGCGCACAAGTTCGCGCTGGAGCGCTTCGTCAATGAACTGATCGGCGTGAAGGACAGCCTGGAGGCCGGTGTGGTCAGCGCCGGCACGGCGGACGCCTTGCGAGAGGGTTCAGCGGCAACTCTGAAGCTGCTGGTGAAAGCCTTCGAGCAAGCCGGCGTCGTCGAGATCGAACCGGCGGGCGAGCCGTTCAATCCCGAGCTCCATGAGGCCATGGCGACCCAGCCGTCTGCGGAACATGCCACCGATACCGTGCTGCAGATCATTCAGAAAGGGTATCAGCTCAACGGCCGGCTATTGCGTCCGGCCCGTGTAATCGTTGCTAAAAATAATTAATAAATAAATAGGTTATAGTGTTTATAGAAAGTAATTTATCAGATTTGACCGCGGTCTGGGTCTTGGCTGCTCTACGAAGGGTGCTCCTGGTCTCGGATTCGATCGCCCTCCCGGCAGGCATCTATCCCCCGGGCCGAGACAGACGGCTGCCGTTCGGGCGGATCCAGGCTTGTGGATCCCGAGTTCGTAGGTCCCGGGTTCGTAGCGGTCGGCGGGTACGGCGGTTGCACGATGGCGAGGCGCCCAGACAGACGCCGACATGCCTCATTTTCGATCCCGTCGCATGTATTCCCCATCCTATCGTTCGTGACGATCTTGAAAGCGCCTGGGGACAACCGCATTTAACACGCCATCAATAGGCCAGGTTGCCGGCAGAGGGTGAAGCTTCGCCGGAAAACCATTGCCGGTTTGTATTTCAACCCACGTGTTTTCAAAGTTTTCGAACTGGAACTGAAAGCCAAGTAAAGATTCAGGAGCTATCGGTCATGAGTAAAGTCATTGGTATCGACCTCGGCACGACGAACTCGTGCGTCGCGATCATGGACGGCGGCAAGCCGCGGGTCATCGAGAACAGCGAAGGTGATCGCACCACGCCTTCGATCGTCGCGTTCACCAAAGACGATGAGGTACTGACCGGCCAGTCGGCCAAACGTCAGGCCGTGACCAATCCCCAGAATACCTTGTTCGCGATCAAGCGGCTCATCGGCCGTCGCTTTCAGGACGAGGTCGTGCAAAAGGACATCGAAATGGTGCCCTACAAGCTGGTGAAGGCCGACAACGGCGATGCCTGGATCGAAGCCAACGGCAAGAAAATGGCTCCGCCGGAGGTCTCCGCGCGGGTGCTCATGAAAATGAAGAAAACGGCTGAGGATTTTCTGGGCGAACCGGTCACCGAGGCGGTCGTGACGGTGCCGGCCTATTTCAATGACTCGCAGCGTCAGGCTACCAAGGATGCCGGGCGCATCGCCGGCCTGAACGTCAAGCGCATCATCAACGAGCCGACGGCGGCGGCCCTGGCCTATGGCATGGACAAGCTCGGCGGCGATCGCAAGATCGCCGTGTACGATTTAGGCGGCGGCACGTTCGACGTATCGATCATCGAGGTGGCGGATGTGGACGGCGAGCGCCAGTTCGAGGTGCTCGCCACGAATGGTGACACCTTCCTGGGCGGCGAGGACTTCGACAAGCGGATCATCGACTATCTCGGCGAGGAGTTCCTCAAGGAAAGCGGCGTCGACGTACGCCGCGATCCGCTGGCCATGCAGCGCCTGAAGGAGGCGGCCGAGAAGGCCAAGATCGAGTTGTCCTCCAGCCAGCAGACCGAAATCAACCTGCCGTATATCACCGCCGATGCCTCCGGTCCGAAACACCTGAACATCAAGCTGACCCGAGCCAAGCTCGAGTCGCTGGTGGAGGACCTGGTTCAGCGTACGATCGGACCCTGCCGCACCGCGCTGAAGGACGCGGGCGCATCGATCAAGGATGTTTCCGAGGTGATCCTGGTCGGCGGCCAAACGCGCATGCCGCTGGTTCAAAAGGCTGTCAAGGATTTCTTCGGCCAGGATCCGCGCAAGGATGTCAATCCGGATGAGGCCGTGGCCGTCGGGGCTGCGATTCAGGGCGGTGTGTTGTCCGGCGAGGTCAAGGACGTACTGCTGCTCGACGTGACACCCTTGTCGCTGGGCATCGAGACGCTCGGCGGGGTGATGACCAAACTGATCGAAAAGAACACGACCATCCCGACCAAGGCGAATCAGACCTTCTCGACGGCCGATGACAATCAGGGCGCCGTGACCATCCACGTGCTGCAGGGCGAGCGCCAGCGTGCCGGCGACAACAAGTCGCTGGGCCAGTTCAACCTGGAGGGAATTCCGCCGGCACCGCGCGGCCTGCCGCAGATCGAGGTGACATTCGATATCGACGCGAACGGTATCCTGAACGTGTCGGCGAAGGACAAGGCCACCGGCAAGGAACAGAAGATCGTCATCAAGGCCTCCAGCGGCTTGTCGGAGGATGAAATCAAGCGCATGGTCTCGGATGCCGAGTCGCACGCCGAGGAAGATCGTAAGTTCCGGGAACTGGTCGAGTCGCGCAACAAGGCCGATGCCTTGGTGCACACCACTGAGAAGACTCTCAAGGACCTGGGTGAGAAAGTGTCGGCGTCCGATCGCGCCAATGTGGAATCGGCACTGACCGATCTCAAGCGAGCACTGGATGGCGACGACAAGGATGTGATCGATACCAAGGCCAATGCCCTGGCGCAGGCCTCGGCGACGATCGCGCAACAGGCCTACGCTCAGGCAGAAGCGGCAGCCGGCGAGGCAGATGCGAGCGGGGCGGGCGGGGCGGGCGGCGGCCCGGCCAAGGACGATGTGCTCGATGCCGAGTTCGAGGAGGTCAAGGACAAGAAGGAAGGTTGATCCTTCCGCGGCGGCCGCATGCCAGGCGGTCGCCGCCCCAGCTTTTCCAGATCGGGTCGCAGGGTCGGGTCGCAGGATCGGCTCTCGGGAGCCGGTCTCCCGAGCCAGGTTTCAGGGCCGATCTCCCGAACCCGGACTCAGGGCTGGATTTCTCCTCCCGAGCCAAGTCTCAAGGGCGGATCTTTCGGGTTGGCGGTAGAGACTGCCTGATCCCCTGCAGACCGGATTGTCGGGGAAGCTGGCTGCCCTCTGGCGAGGCGCCCCCAGAAAGGCGCCCCCAGAAAGGCGCCTCCAGGAGGCGCAGGTCAGCTGCCGGAGGATGCCGGTGTCGAGAGGATGAGATTGCGCCGCCGGCGAGCCGGATGAAATGTTCGACAAGACGGATAACGATGTCCAAACGTGATTATTACAAGGTGCTCGACCTGGCCCGCACGGCGAGCGAGGCGGAGATCAAGAAGGCCTATCGCCGCCTGGCGATGAAGTTTCATCCTGACCGTAATCCGAACGACCATGAGGCCGAGGAAAGATTCAAGGAGGCCAAGGAGGCCTATGAAGCGCTGTCCGATCCCCAGCAGCGGACGATCTACGATCAGTATGGCCACGAGGGTCTGGCAGCGCGCGGCGGCGCGGGCGGATTCGGCGGCGCCGACGCCTTCAGCGATATTTTCGGCGACGTGTTCGGTGATATTTTCGGCGGCGCCCGCCGCGGCGGACGTCAGGCCTTCCGAGGCGCGGATCTGCGCTACGAACTGGAGCTCGATCTGGAACAGGCGGTCTTCGGTCATTCCGCCTCGATCGAGTTCGCTGCGCTTGGAGAATGCGAGTCCTGCAATGGCAGCGGTGCGGCGGAAGGCTCCCAGACTACGACCTGCGAGACCTGTCATGGCGCCGGACAGGTGCGTATGCAACAAGGTTTCTTTGCTGTTCAGCAGACCTGTCCGCGCTGCAAGGGGCGTGGTCAGGTCATTACTCAGCCCTGCGATACCTGCCTGGGACAGGGGCGCGTGCGTCGCCAGAGGACGCTGTCGGTCAAGGTCCCGCAAGGCGTGGACACCGGTGACCGCATCCGCCTGACGGGAGAGGGCGAGGCCGGCCGCAACGGCGGGCCGCCAGGTGATTTATATGTAGAGATCCGCGTGCGCGAACACGCGATCTTCGAACGCGACGGCAGTCACTTGTCCTGTGAAGTGCCGGTGAGCTTTGCCACGGCGGCGCTCGGCGGCAAGATCGAGGTGCCGACTCTGGGCGGCCATGTCGAGCTCAAGGTGCCGAGTGAGACGCAGTCCGGGCGGGTTTTTCGTCTGCGTGAAAAGGGCATCAAACCGGTACGCGGCGGCGCAACCGGCGATCTGTTTTGCCGCGTCGTGGTGGAGACGCCGGTGAACCTCACCGATGAGCAACGAGATCTGTTGCGCCGCTTCGAGGCATCGGTGCATAGCAGCAACCACAACCACAGCCCGCGTGAGCGTTCCTGGATGGACGGCGTCAAGCGATTCTTCGAGACTATCCGGAATTGATCCAGGCCGGAATTCATGTGGCCGATACCATCTCATACGTCATTCCATGAGCCAAATCCATGAACGCCTCCATGAATGACCCCGGGCACCGGATTCACGATCCGGTGCCTATGGCGGTGTTGGGCGTCAGCGGGCGTATGGGCCGGGCGCTGCTGCTGGCCATGGACGAAGCCGGTGGGATCCGCCTGAGCGGCGCCAGTGCTTCGTCCGACAGCCGCTGGGTGGGCATGGATGCCGGTGCGGCGGCCCAGGGCGCAGCGCGCGGCGTCGCAGTCCTGGCCGATCCGGCGTCGGCGATCCAGGGCGCGGCCGTGGCGATCGATTTCACCTTGCCGCAGGCGACCGGCGCCAATCTCGACGCCTGCGTGGCCGCTCGGTGCCCGCTGGTGATCGGCACGACCGGCCATGCTTCGGAGATTCGCGACCGGATCGTGCGGGCGGCCGATCACATTCCTCTGGTGATGGCGCCCAATATGAGTGTCGGCGTCAATCTGTTGCTGGAGTTGGTGGAGCAGGCGGCGCGTCAGCTGGACGAACGCTACGACATCGAGATTTTCGAGGCCCATCATCGCGACAAGAAGGATGCGCCTTCGGGCACGGCGCTGGGTCTGGCCGCCGCCGCCGCCGCCGGCCGCGGCGTGGAACTCGAGCAGGTCGCCGAGTACGGCCGGCATGGTCTCACTGGCGCACGCCGGCCGGGGAATATCGGTTTTTCGGTCTTTCGCGGCGGCGATATCGTCGGCGAACATACGGTGAGTTTTGCCGGCATCGGCGAGCGGATCGAGTTGACCCATCGCGCCAGCGACCGGCTGGCCTTCGCGCGCGGCGCGGTACGGGCCGCGCGCTGGCTGATCGGCCGGCCGTCGGGCCTGTATTCGATGCGCGATGTCCTCGGTTTTCGATAGACCGTAGAGCCCGACTCGCGTAGACTCCTGACCCTCAGCACGCGGTGAAATTTCTTCGCGCGGGATCGGCCCTGAAGGCTCATCCCGCTTTCCGTATGCGTGTCTGAAACGATCGACGACGGAGTTCCATGTGACCATACCTGCTGCATTGACCGCGGTGCTGGCGCTCGAAGACGGTACCGTCTTTCATGGCCGCTCGATCGGGGCCAGAGGCAATACGACAGGCGAGGTGGTGTTCAACACCGCCATGACGGGGTATCAGGAAATCCTTACCGACCCGTCATATACCAAGCAGATCGTCACGTTGACCTATCCTCATATCGGCAACACCGGTACCAATCCGGAAGATCTGGAAGCCGCGATGGTGTTCGCCGCCGGTCTGGTCATTCGCGATCTGCCGGCCATGTACTCCAGCTGGCGCGCCTCGGAGTCGCTGGAAAGCTTCCTGGAGCGCGGCAAACTGGTGGCGATCGCAGATATCGATACCCGCAAGCTCACGCGTATCCTGCGCGAAAAGGGCGCGCTCGCCGGTTGCATCATGACGGGCGAGAAAGCCGATCCGGACGCGGCGATCCACGCTGCACGGAGATTTCCGGGCCTCAAGGGCATGGACCTGGCCAAGGCGGTCTCGACCCGGCGGATCTATCAATGGAACGAAGGTACGAACTGGGGTGCCGAAATCGGCCCCAAACCGCGTCCCGGACAGCGGCTGCATGTCGTCGCCTATGACTTCGGCATCAAGCGCAACATCCTGCGCAGCCTTGCGGATAAGGGCTGCCGTATGACGGTCGTGCCGGCCCAGACACCGGCGCAGACAGTGCTGGATCTGGCGCCCGACGGCATCTTCCTGTCCAACGGCCCGGGCGATCCGGCGCCCTGTTCCTATGCCATCGAGGCGATCCAGCAGTTTCTGCGCACCGATATTCCCATCTACGGCATTTGCCTGGGACATCAGCTGCTGGCTCTGGCCAGCGGCGCGACAGCGATCAAGATGAAGTTCGGCCATCATGGCGCCAATCACCCCGTCCTGGATATCAGTTCTGGCAAGGTGCTGATTTCGAGCCAAAATCACGGCTTTGCGATCGATGAAGCCAGCCTCGGGCCGAACCTGCGCACTACCCACCGCTCATTGTTCGACGGTTCTCTGCAGGGCATCGAGCGGACCGACCGGCCGGCGTTCGGCTTCCAGGGCCATCCCGAGGCCAGCCCGGGGCCGCACGATGTGCGGCTGGGGTTCGGACGTTTCATCAAGTTGATGCACGAACGTATCGACAGGCTTTCCCAGGGCCGCGGGCGCGGTAACGCCGACAACGGCGCTCACGACAGCCGGCGCGCCGCCGAAGGTTGACTCATGCCCAAGCGCACAGATCTGCAAAGCATTCTGGTCATCGGTGCCGGACCGATCGTCATCGGCCAGGCCTGCGAGTTCGATTATTCAGGAGCCCAGGCCTGCAAGGCGCTCAAGGAGGAGGGTTACCGCGTCATCCTGGTGAACTCCAACCCCGCCACGATCATGACCGATCCGGAGACGGCGGATGCCGTCTATATCGAGCCGGTGGATTGGCGCACTGTCGAGCGCATCATCGAAAAGGAGCGCCCCGACGCCTTGCTGCCGACGATGGGCGGGCAGACGGCTCTCAATTGCGCGCTGGACCTGGTACGCGAGGGCGTACTGGACAGGCATGGTGTGGAGCTGATCGCAGCGTCTCGCGATGCGATCGATATGGCGGAGGATCGCGAACGCTTTCGCAACGCGATGCGTGAAATCGGCCTGGAGTCGCCTCGTTCGCGCATCGCACACAGCATGGAGGAGGCGCTGGCGGTACAAGTGGAGATCGGTTTTCCGACGGTCATCCGTCCGTCCTTTACCCTGGGTGGATCAGGCGGCGGTATTGCCTACAACCGCGAGGAGTTCGTCACCATCGTGGAGCGGGGATTGGAGGCTTCGCCGACCTGCGAGGTGCTCCTGGAGGAATCCGTCATCGGCTGGAAAGAGTACGAGATGGAGGTCGTACGCGATCACAAGGACAATTGCATCATCATTTGCTCGATCGAGAATGTGGATGCGATGGGCGTGCATACCGGGGACTCGATCACGGTCGCTCCGGCACAGACGCTCACGGACAAGGAATACCAGCGTCTGCGCGACGCATCGATTGCGGTGCTGCGCAAGATCGGCGTGGAGTGCGGTGGATCGAACGTCCAATTCGCGCTCAATCCCCAGGACGGCCGCCTGCTGATCATCGAGATGAATCCGCGGGTATCGCGCTCCTCGGCGCTGGCCTCCAAGGCCACCGGATTCCCGATTGCCAAGATCGCCGCGAAGCTGGCGGTCGGCTATACCTTGGACGAGTTGAGGAACGATATCACCGGCGGCGCGACACCGGCATCCTTCGAGCCCACGATCGACTACGTCGTGACCAAGATCCCGCGCTTCACTTTCGAGAAGTTCCCCGGGTCCAACGACCGGCTGACCACCCAGATGAAATCGGTCGGCGAAGCCATGGCGATGGGCCGTACCTTCCAGGAATCTCTGCAAAAGGCCCTGCGCAGCATGGAGGTCGGCATCGATGGACTGGATCCCATTTTGAGCCTGCCGCTGGGGGAAGATGAGCTGCATCTGCTGTACGAAGAACTGCGCATGCCCGGTCCGAATCGCCTGCGCTACGTCGGTGATGCCTTCCGCGCCGGCCTGCCGCTGGAGGAGATACATCAGCTGACCCACATCGACCCTTGGTTTCTGGCCCAGATCCGCGACCTGGTGCGCGAGGAGTCGCTGGTGCAAGAACAAGGCCTTGCCGGATTCGATCGTGTGCGCGTGCGCGCGCTCAAACGCAAAGGGTTTTCCGATCGAAGGCTGGCGGTCCTGCTGGGCATCGATGAAGCCGGCGTGCGCCGGCGGCGCACGACTATGGGCATCCGGCCCGTTTACAAGCGCGTGGATACCTGCGCCGCCGAATTCGCCACATCGACCGCCTACATGTACTCCTGCTACGACGAGGAGTGCGAGGCGGAGCCCACGAATCGCAGGAAAATCATGATTCTGGGCGGCGGTCCGAATCGCATCGGTCAGGGCATCGAGTTCGACTACTGCTGTGTGCATGCGGCGCTGGCGCTGCGCGAGACGGGGTTCGAGACCATCATGGTCAACTGTAACCCCGAGACGGTGTCGACCGATTACGATATTTCCGACCGACTGTACTTCGAGCCGCTGACGTTTGAGGACGTCATGGAAATCATCGATAAGGAAAAGCCCGAAGGGGTGATCGTGCAGTACGGCGGACAGACGCCCTTGAAACTGTGCCGGGAGCTGGAGGCAGCCGGTGCGCCGATCATCGGTACGACGCCGGATTCGATCGATGTAGCCGAGGACCGCGAGCGTTTCCAGCAGCTGGTGCAGACATTGAATCTGAAGCAGCCGCCTAATTGCACGGCGCGCACCGAGGACCAGGCGATCGCGATGGCGCGCACCGTCGGTTTTCCGTTGGTCGTACGGCCTTCCTATGTGCTGGGCGGCCGTGCCATGGAAGTGGTCTTCAACGAAGATGATCTGCGTCTCTACATGACGGATGCCGTCAAGGTGTCCAACGACAGTCCGGTCTTGCTGGATCGTTTCCTGGATCTGGCGGTGGAAGTGGATGTCGATGCCATCTGTGACGGTGAGGATGTCTATATCGGCGGCATCATGGAGCACATCGAACAGGCGGGGGTGCATTCGGGCGATTCCGGCTGTTCATTGCCGCCGAACAGCCTGAGCGCGCAAACCCAGGAAGAATTGCGCGAACAGACACGCAAACTGGCGCGGGGCCTGAACGTCATCGGGTTGATGAATATCCAGTTCGCCATCCAGAACGGCGTCATCTATATTCTGGAAGTTAATCCACGAGCCTCGCGCACGGTGCCTTTCGTATCCAAGGCGACCGGCGTGCCACTGGCGAAGGTGGCCGCGCGCGTCATGGCCGGTGCGAAACTGAAGGATCTGGGCGTGACGGGCAAGCGGTTGCCGAAATATTTCGCGGTGAAGGAAGCCGTGTTCCCGTTCTCGAAATTCCCGGAAGCCGATCCGATCCTCGGGCCGGAGATGAAATCCACCGGCGAAGTGATGGGTACGGGCCGCTCGTTCGGCGAGGCATATGCCAAGGCGCAACTCGCCTCCGGTGTCTCGTTGCCGACCCGCGGGGTATGTCTTATCAGCGTACGCGAACGCGACAAGCCAGCAGCGGTGATCTTGGCTCGCCGCCTGGTGGCGTGGGGCTTTGAGATCGTCGCAACGGCCGGTACGGCGCAGGCCATCTCGGCGGCCGGGATCGAATGCCGGACCGCGAACAAGGTGCGCGAAGGCCGTCCGCATATCGTCGACATGATCAAGAACGACGAGATTGCGCTGATCGTGAACACGACCGAGGGGAAGCAGGCGATCTTTGAATCACGCTCGATTCGGCGCGAGGCGGTGCATCGAGGCATTACCTATTACACGACCATGGCCGCAGGTCTGGCGACCTGCGATGCGCTTGCACATATGAACGATGTAGACGTCAATCGTCTGCAGGATTTGCATCGGGAGGTGGCCTCGTGAAGAGGATGCCGTTGACATTGGCGGGCGCGGAGCGCTTGCGCATGGAACTCAAGCGGCTCAAGAGCGAGGATCGCCCGCGCGTCATCCAGGCCATCGCCGAGGCCCGCAGCCACGGTGACCTCAGTGAAAACGCCGAATATCATGCTGCGCGCGAACAGCAAAGTTTCATCGAGGGACGCATCAAGGATCTCGAGGCGCATTTGTCCAATTCCGAGATCATCGACGTCTCGCGCCTGTCGACCGGCGGCAAGGTTGTATTCGGCGCGACGCTCGATCTGGAGGATCAGGACAGCGGCGTGTCGGTCGTCTACCAGATCGTCGGTGAAGCCGAAGCGGACATCGGCCGTGGACTGATTTCGGTGACCTCGCCGATCGCGCGGGCGCTGGTCGGCAAGTCCGAAGGCGATGTCGTCGATGTGGCCGCGCCGAGTGGCATTCGTTCGTATGAAATCGTGGCGGTCAGGTACGTTTGATCGGGGGCCGGGACGAGGAGCCTGGTGGCGGGGCAGCCCGGCCGTTCAGCAGGGCTGTCCTTCTGGAGCAGATGTTCGGGACCGAACTTTGCCGAGATAAGGATCGTTACTCGGCCGGCAGGATGATGCGCGGCTTGTCCCGGTGCGGCCGATAGAAGACCCCGACATTGCCGATGCGCTGCACCAAGGTACTGCCGGTGCGCTCGGCAAGGCTGGCGAACATCGCGTTGCGCTCATCGCGGCTGCCGACGCGGGCGCGTACCTTGACCAGTTCATGCGCCTTCAGCGCCACCTCCATTTCCGCGACGGCGGCGGCCGACAGCCCCGAGTCGCCGGTCGACCTGGCGCCCAGAAGTACCACGGGATCGCGTCCATGCGCGAGACTGCGCAGATATTTTTTCTGTTTTTCGGATGGTTTTTGCTTTTCGGCTAACTGCATGGTGGGATCGTCCGGATGTCCTGGGTGATGACGCTGCCTACATGACGAAACGTACCAAATCGAGCCGCCGCTGGCTGCAGGAACATGAAAGCGACGAGTATGTGAAGCGTGCCCGCGAGGAGGGCTATCGTTCCCGGGCGGTCTTCAAGCTCGAGGAAATTCAGCATACCGATCGCCTGATCCGTCCCGGCATGACGATCGTGGATCTGGGGGCGGCCCCGGGAGGATGGAGCCAGTACGCCGCGCGGCTATTGCAGGGGCGGGGCCGGGTCGTGGCGCTGGACATCCTGCCCATGGATGCGATCGCCGGCGTGGAATTCATCCAAGGGGACTTCGGCGAGGAGGAGGTCTTGGAGCGGCTCGGCGCCGTGGTGGGTACCGATCATCCGCAACTTGTAATGTCCGATATGGCCCCCAACATGACCGGCATTACCGAGGTGGATCACGACCGTTCCATGCATCTGGTTGAACTGGCGCTGGAATTTGCGACAGACCGTCTTGCGCCAGGCGGCGATTTCCTGGTGAAGGTGTTCCAGGGGCGCCATTTCCAGTCGTTCATGCAGCAACTGCGCTGCCTGTTCACCACAGTGAAGGTCCGCAAGCCGGCGGCGTCCCGGCAACGCAGTCCGGAACTTTACTTGCTGGCGCGCCGCTTGAAGTCAGATGCGCGACGGTCCTGACTCGCGGGACTGCTGCGTCGCCACATCGAGGTTGCGCCGCTGCGAATTTGCCCCCGGGAAGCGGTTATGGCGCCACCGGACCTGGTTGGTATAGTGTCGGAAAGGTTATGTGAGTATCCGATCACGTCCCGCGGCGAAGGTGTTCCGCGGCAAGTCGAGGATCCTGGAAAATTTTCGGAAAGGCTCCGGGAGACTGTTCGGAAGATACGGGACGGCACGGACGCCGGGGTGCGGCAGGGCCGGTACGAAACGGCACTTCGAGGTTGAAGCGCGCGGTTGCCGGCCATGGGAGTGCCAGGCGGCAGGTGGGACAGGTTTTTTGAGGATGGAATTTTGAACGATCTTGCTAAAAATATCGTCCTGTGGATCGTCATCGCCGTGGTCGTGGCCACGGTGGTCAGCAATTTCAGTGCCCGCACGGGCATGGTTCAGGAGCTTTCCTATTCCACGTTCCTGCAGCAGGTGAAGAACGGCGGCATCGCCGAGGTGACGGTCGTCAAGAACAGCGATCTGATCAAGGGCGTGCGTTCCAACGGTGAGCCGTTCACGGTCTACAACCCCGAAACCGACAATTCGGCCCTGATCGGTACCTTGCAAGACTCGGGTATCAAGTTCAGCGGCGCGCCGCCGGAGCGCCAATCCTTCCTGCTGCAATTGTTTATCTCGTCCTTCCCCATCCTGCTGCTGATCGGCGTGTGGGTGTATTTCATGCGCCAGATGCAAGGCGGCGCAGGCGGCCGCGGCGCCATGTCCTTCGGCAAGAGCCGGGCGCGACTGTTGGGTGAAGACCAGGTCCAGGTGACCTTTGCCGATGTGGCGGGTGTCGATGAGGCCAAGGAGGAGGTCGTCGAGATCGTCGAGTTTTTGAAGGATCCCGGCAAGTTTCAGCGCCTCGGCGGCAAAATTCCTCGCGGCGTGTTGATGGTGGGATCGCCAGGCACCGGCAAGACCTTGCTGGCACGTGCGATTGCCGGTGAAGCCAAGGTGCCGTTCTTCACGATTTCCGGATCCGATTTCGTCGAAATGTTCGTCGGCGTCGGCGCCTCGCGCGTACGTGACATGTTCGAGCAGGCCAAGAAGCACGCACCCTGCATCATTTTTATCGACGAGATCGATGCCGTCGGCCGGCACCGCGGCGCCGGCCTGGGCGGCGGCCACGACGAACGCGAACAAACCTTGAATCAGCTGCTGGTCGAAATGGACGGCTTCGAGGGTACCGAGGGTGTGATCGTGATCGCAGCGACCAACCGTCCGGACGTGCTGGATCCTGCGCTGCTGCGTCCGGGCCGTTTCGACCGCCAGGTCGTCGTGCCGCTGCCCGACGTGCGCGGCCGCGAACAGATCCTGAAAGTGCACATGCGCAAGCTGCCGCTGGCCGAGGACGTGCGGCCGCAGATCATCGCTCGCGGCACGCCGGGATTTTCCGGCGCGGATCTCGCCAACCTTGTGAACGAGGCGGCCTTGTTCGCGGCGCGCGCGAACCGCCGCACCGTGACGATGGATGAGTTCGAGCGCGCCAAGGACAAGATCATGATGGGCGCCGAGCGCCGTTCCATGGTCATGGATGATCAGGAAAAGAAGTTGACCGCCTATCACGAGGCAGGCCATGCGATCGTCGGCCTGTCGGTGCCGGAGCACGACCCGGTGTACAAGGTCACCATCATTCCGCGCGGCCGTGCGCTGGGTGTGACCATGTTCCTGCCGGAAGCGGATCGCTACAGCACCAGCAAGCGGCGCCTGGAAAGCCGTATCACCACCTTGTTCGGCGGCCGCATCGCCGAAGAGATGATCTTCGGGCCGGAGTCCGTGACCACCGGTGCATCGAACGATATCGAACGCGCCACGGAGATTGCTCGCAACATGGTCACGAAATGGGGACTGTCGGACAAGCTCGGTCCGCTGACCTACACCGAGGATCAGGGCGAGGTGTTCCTGGGGCGCTCCGTCACCCAGCACAAGCAGGTTTCCGATGTCACCGCGCACGCCATCGACGAGGAGATCCGTCGCCTGATCGACGTGAATTATCGGCGGGCCAAGGATATTCTCGAAACCAATCTCGACAAGTTGCACAAGATGTCCGAGGCGTTGATCAAGTATGAAACGATCGACGAAACTCAGATCAAGGACATCATGCAGGGGCGTGATCCCAAGCCGCCGCCCGATTGGGATGATTCGGCGGCGCCCCCGATGGGCGGCAAGAACCGGGATCGCGAAACTCCGGAGGCGCCTATCGGTAAGCCGGCCAGCCAGCATTGACCGGTAAGGACGCCGGTGCGCGCTACCGATCGGCCCGCACATGGCCGCATGCATTCCGGCACGGACATGCATCGGTGACCGGGCGGCGCAGCACCGTGCCCGACGAGCCGGCATAGCGGCCGATCCTGCGACGCCTGTCGTCGTCTGCACGTCTGTCCGGGCATATCGTCCGTTTTCCGATCTATTCTTTTTGCATATTGCGCCCATGCAGCTTCGTTGCGGTACTCGGATTCTGGATCTGTCGCGCCCGGTGGTCATGGGCATTGTCAATGTGACCGTCGATTCCTTTTCGGACGGCGGCCGTCATCTCGATCCACAGTGCGCGCTGGCACATGCCTTGCGTATGGCCGAGGCCGGGGCGGGGCTGATCGATATCGGTGCGGAATCGACTCGACCAGGTGCCGGCGCAGTTGATGCCGGCGAACAGATCCGCCGAGCGGTACCGGTCGTTCGGGCGCTGGCAAGTCGTAGCCGGGTGCCGATTTCGATCGATACCAGCCAGGCCGAGGTGATGACAGCCGCGGTCGAGGCCGGCGCCGTGATGATCAACGACGTACGTGCGCTGCGTGAACCGGGTGCGCTGGAGGCCGCGGCGTGTACGTCTGCGGCCGTATGCTTGATGCATATGCAGGGTGAACCGCGCACGATGCAGCGTACACCGCGTTACACGAATGTCGTGGCAGAGGTGGGAGCGTTCCTGGACGAGCGGGTACGCGCCTGCCTGGCGGCAGGCATTTCTCGGGATCGCCTGGTGCTGGATCCCGGCATCGGCTTCGGCAAGCGTCTGGAACACAATCTGGCGTTGCTGGCCGCGCTGCCGGAATTGTGCCGGCAAGGTCTGCCGGTGCTGATCGGCGTATCACGCAAGTCGATGTTCGGTGAGTTACTGGGACGAGCGGTGGAGCAGCGTCTTGCCGGAAGTTTGGCGGGTGCGGTTGCCGGCGTGCTTGCCGGCGCAAGCATCGTGCGTGCACACGATGTGGCCGAGAGCTGCGACGCTCTGCGGGTGATCGAGGCGCTGCGCCAGGCAGGATACGCGCCCGAGCGCAGGAATTCTGAATCTTGGATCAAGGGGCAAACCTAAGATGGCTCGACGCTATTTTGGAACGGATGGGGTGCGTGGCCGCGTCGGCGACCATCCGCTGACGGTCGAATTTGCATTGAAGCTGGCAAGCGCCGCAGCGCGGGCCCTGGCGCCCAAAGGCGGCAGCGTGCTGGTCGGCAAGGATACACGGCTGTCCGGCTACATGTTCGAAGCGGCGCTGGAGGCGGGTTTCGTCGCCTCGGGTGTGGATGTGAAGCTGATCGGCCCGCTGCCGACGCCGGGCATCGCTTACATGACACGGCGCTTCGGCTGCGATTTCGGGGTGGTGATCAGTGCTTCCCACAATCTGTACGACGATAACGGCATCAAGTTTTTCGATGCCAGCGGCGGCAAGTTGTCCGACGAGATCGAGTTGCTTATCGAGCAGCATCTCGATGAACCGCCCTTGACGCGCTGTTCCGCGAAATTAGGCCGGGCAATGCGCGTGGATAAATCCCGCGTGCAGTACCAGGACTTCTGCATGACCACGGTGCCTGGTCTGGACCTGAGCGGCTTCAAGATCGTGATCGACTGCGCGCACGGCGCAGGATACAAGGTCGGTCCGCGCATTCTGGCGGATCTGGGTGCTGAAATCGTGCCGATCGGCTGTTCTCCCAACGGCCGCAACATCAATCTCAATTGCGGTTCGACCTCGCCGGGACTGTTGCAGCTGACCGTCCCGGGGGTACAGGCGCACGTCGGCATCGCATTGGATGGGGACGGTGACCGGCTGGTGATGATCGATCATCTCGGACGCATCGTGGATGGCGATCAGCTGCTCTATGTCATTGCCAGCGCGGCCCGTGAGCAGGGTACCCTGAGAGGTCCGGTCGTGGGGACGGTGATGAGCAATTTGGGGCTGGAGCATGCGCTGGGGAAGGAGGGCATCGACTTTCGGCGGGCCAAAGTCGGCGATCGCTATGTTCTGGAACTGCTGCGGCAAACCGGGGGCAGGCTGGGCGGGGAGACCTCCGGTCATTTATTGTGCCTGGATCACACCACCACCGGAGATGCGCTGATCGCCGCCCTACAAGTGCTGGCCATCATGCAGCGCACCGGCCGCAGCCTCGCCGATCTGGCCGCGCCGATGTCCAGGTATCCGCAGGTGCTGGAGAACGTACGCGTGACTTCCCGGATCGACCCGGATGCATCGGTGGCGATCCAGGACACCGTTGCCCGGGCGCAGCGCTTGCTGGGTGATACGGGGCGCATCGTGCTGCGTGCTTCAGGTACCGAACCGGTGATCCGGGTCATGGTCGAAGGCCGCGATGAACGGCAGGTTCGTGACCTTGCCAAGGATCTGGCGGCTTCGGTGGCGAAAGCCGCCACCACCGCCGCCTGACTCATCGATGGCGCGGCCGGCCGACGGCCGCGCGGCAACGGACCAAGTTTGATTTCGCCAGGCTTCACCGCTAAGCTTCCGCGCCCTTCGTGGCTGGACGGCCGGGCGCCATAAGCGGTCTCTCCGTTCGCGGCAGGGCAACACATGTCCGCAGGATCAACGATCGTCGAGGTATGCCGATGCGGCGGCCATTCATTGCCGGAAATTGGAAAATGCACGGGTCGCGTACGGAGAACGCGGAGCTGATCGAGGGCCTGCTGCTGGGCATGCCCGCGGAAGCATCCGTCGAGGTCGCCGTGTGTCCGCCGTTCGTGTACCTGTGGGAAGCGGCACGACTGCTGAAATCCTCGAGTATCGCCCTGGGCGCGCAGTCCACCTGCGCTGAAGCGGTCGGTGCGTTCACGGGTGAGGTGTCGGCGGCCATGCTGAAGGATGTCGGCTGCCAGTATGTCATCGTGGGACATTCGGAACGGCGCGCGCTGTACAAGGAAGACGATGCGCTGGTGGCCCGTAAGTTCCTCGCGGCCCGGGCTCAGGACCTGACGCCTATACTATGTGTGGGCGAGACGCTGGAAGAGCGCGAGCAGGGCCTGACGGATCAGGTCGTTTCCCGTCAGCTGAATGCAGTGCTGGACGTGGCGGGGGTTGCAGCCATGGGCACGGCGGTCATCGCCTATGAGCCCGTATGGGCGATCGGCACCGGCAAGAACGCTACGCCGCAGCAGGCTCAGGAAGTGCATGCGCACATCAGAGCCGAAGTCGGCGCGCGAGATGCTAATATCGCGGCCGGCGTGCGGATCCTGTATGGCGGCAGCGTAAAGGCGGCGAATGCGCGCGAAATTTTTTCGATGCCGGACGTCGATGGCGGCTTGATCGGCGGAGCCTCTCTGGCTGCCGATGAGTTTCTGAAAATATGTGCAGCTGCGCCGGCCGCTTGAGTGTGCGTGCTGACGCATACGTCCGGGCGGTATTATCGCCGGAATAAACTATGAGCTGGATACACACGGCAACGATCATATTTCATGTGCTGCTCGCAGCGGGCATCGTTGGCCTGGTGCTGCTGCAGCGAGGCAAGGGCGCCGATGCGGGGGCAGGTTTCGGCGCAGGCGCTTCGGGCACGGTGTTCGGTGCGCGCGGATCAGCCTCCTTTCTGACCCGCATGACGGCGACACTTGCGGCATTGTTCATCGCGACCAGCCTGTTTTTGGCCTATCTCGGCGGACAGACCCCCGAGGCGCCCAGAAGCGTGATCGATCGCGTGCAGTCGTCCCTGGAGTCGCCGCCGATCGATCGAGTGCCGAATGCTTCGCAGCTGCCGGATGCGTCACCCGATACGTCTGAAGATCTGCCGGCCTTGCCGGTGTCGGGCGACGGCACCGCGAAGAACTGAGCGAGGTGCGAGCGACGGCCTTGGCCGTCGAAGCTCAGGGTCTCGAATGATATTCGTCGCGCCGGCTGCCTGCCGACGGCTGGCGAGCGGGGTTCGAGACGAGTGCGCATATGTATAGAGTGCGGATGTGGTGGAACTGGTAGACACGCTACCTTGAGGTGGTAGTGGAGCAATCCGTGGAGGTTCGAGTCCTCTCATCCGCACCAGTTTTTCAGGCGCTTCGGTAGTCTGCCTTTCGATCTTGGCTGGACCTCGTGCCGAGGGTACAGCCAAGCCGGTTGCGACCCGCTTAAGCGGCAACCGCCTTGAAAGCAAGGCACTCGGAGAATTGCGTAGGGAATTGCGTAAAAGCCATATTCTCGGCACTGAATCTGCTTCGGAAGGCTTACCGCACGTCGCCCTCCTGATACAATGCGCGCCCGCCACCTGACCCTGGCGTGGTGAAGTCGCAATGATGCTGCAGAACTATGTACCCATTCTCATCTTCCTGGGCGTAGCCACCGGCCTGGGCGTGGTGCTCGTCGCACTGGGTTTCCTGTTCGGTCCGCATCGCCCGGATGCCGAGAAACTATCCGCTTACGAATGCGGATTCGAGGCGTTCTCCGAATCGCGCATGAAGTTCGACGTACGTTATTACCTCGTGGCGATCCTGTTCATCGTATTCGACCTGGAAATCGCCTTCCTGTTTCCCTGGGCCGTATCGCTTGATGCCACCGGCATGCTGGGATTGGCCGCAATGGGCGTGTTCCTGCTGATCTTGATCGTCGGCTTCGTGTATGAATGGAAGAAGGGGGCGTTGGAATGGGATTGACGGCACCTACGGCGGAGACGTCCGACGCGGCGGTCGCGCAGCGTGGGTTCATGACGACTACGCTGGATGCCATCGTCAATTGGGCACGCACCGGCTCCATGTGGCCGATGACCTTCGGATTGGCCTGCTGTGCAGTCGAAATGATGCATGCCGGCGCGGCACGCTACGACCTCGATCGCTTCGGCATCGTGTTTCGGCCCAGTCCGCGCCAGTCCGACGTCATGATCGTAGCCGGTACGCTGGTGAACAAGATGGCGCCGGCCTTGCGCAAGGTATACGACCAGATGCCTGAGCCGCGTTGGGTCGTCTCGATGGGCTCGTGCGCCAATGGCGGCGGCTACTATCACTATTCCTATGCGGTCGTACGCGGCTGTGACCGTATCGTTCCCGTGGATGTCTATGTGCCGGGCTGTCCCCCGACCGCCGAGGCGCTGCTCTACGGCCTGCTGCAACTGCAGAACAAGATTCGCCGCACCAGTACGATCGCCCGTTAAGGCTTCGCCGATGACTGAACGCACCGAGACACTGGCCTCGAGAGTGGGGGCGCATTTCGCCCAGCGGCTCACCGCGCTGCCGGCGCTGCCTGGCGAACTTGCCTATGAAGTGAATGCGGCGGAACTGCAGGACATCTGCCGGGAACTGCGTGATCATCCCGACTTTGCGTTCGAGCAGCTGATCGATCTGGCGGGCGTGGATTATCTGGAGTATGGCCGCGACGAATGGAATACAACGGCAGCGACCGCCACCGGATTCAGCCGCGGTGTGAATCGCATCGGCAAGAAAGACCCCGAGCCGATCACCAGACGTTTCGCGGTCACTTATCAACTGTTGTCGGTGAGCAGGAATGTGCGCCTGCGTCTGCGCTGTTTTGCGAGCGAGGGCGAACCGCCGCTCATCGATTCGGTCGTCGGCATCTGGGCATCCGCCAACTGGTATGAACGAGAAGCCTTCGATTTGTTCGGCATCCTGTTCAAGGGACATCCCGATCTGCGGCGTATCCTGACGGACTATGGCTTCATCGGCCATCCATTCCGCAAGGATTTCCCGCTGATCGGCAATGTCGAGGTCAAGTACGACGTTGCCAAGGGACGCGTCGTTTATCAACCGGTGACCATCGAGCCGCGTACGCTCGTGCCGCGCGTGATCCGCGAGGACAATCGCTACGACGCCGAGCTCAATGACGTGCCTGCCGGATTTCAGAAAGAGGCCGAGTATCGTGGCTGAGATTCGGAATTTCACCTTGAACTTCGGTCCGCAGCATCCGGCGGCGCACGGCGTGCTGCGCCTGGTGCTGGAGATGGAAGGCGAGGTCATCCAGAAGGCTGATCCGCATGTGGGGCTGCTGCACCGGGGCACCGAAAAACTGGCCGAATCCAAGCCGTTCAATCAGTCGATCGGCTACATGGACCGGCTGGACTATGTGTCCATGATGTGCAACGAGCATGCCTACGTACTGGCGATCGAGAAACTGCTTGGCCTCGAGCCGCCGCTGCGGGCGCAATACATCCGCGTGATGTTCGACGAGATTACCCGCCTTCTGAATCATCTCATGTGGCTGGGCGCGCACGGGATCGATATCGGCGCGATGACGGTATTCCTGTACTGCTTTCGTGAGCGTGAAGACTTGATGGACTGCTATGAGGCGGTGTCGGGAACGCGCATGCATGCCACGTACTATCGGCCGGGCGGCGTGTATCGCGACCTGCCGGACACGATGCCCAAGTACCAGGCCTCCAAGTGGCGTTCGCAAAAAGACGCTGATGCCTTGAACGAACGCCGCAGTGGCGGTTTGCTGGATTTCATCCAGGATTTCACCGCGCGCTTCCCCGCGGCCATCGAGGAGTACGAAGATCTCCTGACCGACAATCGCATCTGGAAACAGCGCACTGTCAATGTGGGGGTGGTTCCCCCGGAGCGTGCGCTGCAGTTGGGCTTCTCCGGGCCGATGCTGCGTGGCTCGGGTATCGAGTGGGATCTGCGCAAGAAGCAGCCTTACGAAGTTTATGACCGGATGGATTTCGATATCCCGGTCGGCACGAACGGCGATTGCTACGATCGCTATCTGGTTCGCATCGAGGAAATGCGCCAGTCGAACCGGATCATTCGCCAATGTATCGATTGGCTGCGAGCCAATCCCGGACCGGTCATGCCGATCGATCACAAGGTCTCTCCGCCCAGCCGCGTCCAGATGAAGAACGACATAGAGTCCCTGATTCATCACTTCAAGCTATTCACCGAAGGCTATTGTGTGCCGGCCGGCGAGACCTATGCCGCAGTGGAGGCTCCCAAGGGCGAGTTCGGGGTCTATCTGATATCGGACGGCGCCAATAAGCCGTACCGCCTCAAATGCCGCGCACCGGGCTTTGCGCATCTGGCCTCGATGGAAGAGATGGTCAAGGGCCACATGCTCGCGGACGTCGTGGCGGTGATCGGCACCCAGGACATCGTTTTCGGGGAAATCGACCGGTGAGTGAACTTACGAGTAATGACACGGCCGATATCGGCGGCTCGAACGGCGAAAGCGGTGCCGCATCGCATCGCGCCGAACTGCCCGAGCATATTCGTCAAGAAATCGATCGCTGGCTGAAGAAATTTCCGGCGGATCGTAAGCGTTCCGCAGTCATAGCGGCCTTGCACGCCGTGCAGCACGAGAAAGGCTATCTGACGCAGGAACAGATGGATCAGGTCGCCGACTATCTGGAATTACCACCGGTCCAGGTCTACGAGGTGGCGACGTTCTATTCCATGTTCGAGACCAAACCGGTCGGTCGTCATCACATCTCCGTATGTACGAACATTTCCTGCATGCTGCGCGGCGGAGACGAGATTCTGGCGCATGTCGAAAAACGCCTGGGTATCAAGGAAGGGGAGAGCACCGCGGACGGACGGTTCTTCCTCAAGAAGGAAGAGGAGTGCCTGGCGGCCTGCAACAACGCGCCCATGATGATGGTGGATCACGTGTATCACGAGAATCTCACCCCTGAGAAGGTCGACGCCATCCTGGACCACATGGCGAAGTCCGCGGGACACGACACCTGAGGTGATCAAGACGATGCGCGGGAGTCGCCGAATTCGGCGATCCGAGGTTCCGGGTGGAAAGCCGGCCGGAAACGAGTAGCCAGAAACGAGCAATGAGCGAGAAATACCCCCAAAACCTGGTTTGCTTCGAGCCGCTCGGCAAAGAGCGTTCATGGGAGCTTGCCACCTATCGCAGCATCGGCGGCTACGAAGCGTGGGAGCGCATTTTGCGCGAACGCACGCCGCGCGAGGAGATCATCGAGGCACTCAAGGCCTCGGGTCTGCGCGGTCGCGGCGGCGCCGGCTTTCCGACGGGCGTGAAGTGGAGTTTCATGCCGCGCAATTCGCCTGGGCAAAAGTATGCGGTCTGCAATTCGGATGAAAGCGAGCCAGGCACCTGTCATGACCGCGATATTCTGCGCTACAACCCGCATGCCCTGATCGAGGGGATGGCTATCGGTGGTTATGTAATGGGAGCCACCATCGGTTACAACTATATGCGCGGCGAGTTCATGGCCGAACCCGTGCCGCGCTTCGACGCCGCGTTGCGTGAAGCCTATGACGCAGGCCTGCTCGGCAAAAATGTGCTGGGTTCGGGTATCGATTTCGATCTGTATTCTTTCGTCGGGGCGGGCGCATATATCTGCGGTGAGGAGACGGCACTGCTGGAATCCTTGGAAGGCAAGCAGGGCCGTCCGCGTTTCAAGCCGCCGTTTCCGGCCAACTACGGTCTCTACGGCAGGCCGACCACCATCAACAATACTCAAACCTACGCCTCGGTACCCACCATCCTGCGCAAGGGCGCGAATTGGTTCTCCAATCTCGGCGTGGCCAACTCCGGCGGCACTTTGATCTTCTCAGTGTCCGGCCATGTCAACAAGCCGGCGAATCTCGAGCTGCCGCTGGGAATTCCGTTCAAGGATCTGCTGGAGCTGTGCGGCGGCATGCTTGGCGGGCGCAAGCTCAAGGCTGTCATTCCCGGCGGATCCTCAGTACCGGTCGTGCCGGGCGAAATGATGATGGACGTGACCATGGACTATGACGGCTTGCGCAAGGTCGGTTCGGCCCTGGGTACCGGCGCAATGATCGTCATGGACGAGACCACCTGCATGGTACGAGTGCTCGAACGCATTTCACGTTTTTATTACATGGAGTCCTGCGGGCAATGTACGCCGTGCCGGGAAGGAACCGGGTGGATGAACCGGGTGCTCAAGCGAATCGTCGCAGGCAAAGGGCGGCAAGAGGATATGGATATGCTGGTGGAAGTGGCCAACAAGATCGAAGGTCACACGATCTGCGCATTCGGCGATGCCGCAGCATGGCCGGTGCAGAGTTTTATCAAGCACTATCGGCATGAATTCGAATACATGGTCGAGCATGGCCACAGCATGGTCGAGCGCGATCGGCAGAGCGTTGCCTGAGATGCCCAAACTGCAACTGGACTTGCCTATCTCGCCCGCCAAGCCGCGGCGCCGAAAGGCGGGTTGGAAAGAGACTGATGCATGAGTGACGATCTGGTCAATATCGAAGTCAACGGCGTGCCCATGAAGGCTCGCAAGGGACAGATGATCATCCAGGTCACGGATGTGCAGGATGTCTACATCCCGCGTTTCTGTTACCACGAGAAGCTCGCCATTGCGGCAAACTGCCGTATGTGTCTCGTCGAGGTCGAGAAGGCACCCAAGCCGCTGCCTGCCTGCGCTACCCCGGTGGCGGAGGGCATGAAGGTATTCACCAAGTCGCCGAAGGCCATCGCCGCGCAGCGCGCCGCGATGGAGTTCCTGCTGATCAATCATCCGCTGGACTGCCCGGTCTGCGATCAGGGCGGAGAGTGCGAATTACAGGATCTGGCGCTGGGGTTCGGACGCAGTATCTCGCGCTATACCGAGCGCAAACGGGTCGTGAAGGACAAGAACATCGGCCCGCTGATCTCCACCGACATGACGCGCTGCATTCATTGCACACGCTGCGTGCGTTTCACCCAGGATATCCAGGGTTACCAGGAACTCGGCACGATCGGCCGCGCCGAGATGACCGAGATCGGCACATATGTCCAGAAAAGCGTCGATCATGAACTGTCGGCCAACATCATCGATTTATGTCCGGTCGGTGCGCTGAACAACAAGCCGTTTCGCTATCGCGCGCGTGCCTGGGAAATGACCCAGCATCCGCTGGTATCCCCGCACGACGCAGTCGGCACCAATATCTATGCGCATGTGCTGCGCGGACGTGTGATGCGCGTGGTGCCGCGGGTGAACGAGGAAATCAACGAAACCTGGATCGCGGACCGAGACCGCTTCAGCTACCAGGGCATCTACAGCGAGGATCGGCTGCTCAAGCCGCTGCTGCGCGAAAACGGCGTATGGCAGGAAGTCGATTGGGAGAGCGCGCTGGAAAAGGCCGCCCAACGTCTGGGCCAGATCGTGAAGCGTGACGGCGCCGCGCAGCTCGGCGCGCTCGGCGCCCCCGGTTCGACCATGGAAGAACTGTATCTGTTGACGCGCATCGCGCGCGGTCTGGGCAGCGGCAATCTGGATCATCGCCTGCGGCGCAGCGATTTTCGCGATCAGGCGAGCGATCCGCTGTACCCGGGCCTGGGCTGCTCGATCGCTGAACTGCAGGAAGCCGGCTCGATACTGATCGTGGGATCGAATCTGCGCAAGGAAGTGCCGCTGATCGCTCATCGGGTACGCAAGGCGGCACTGGCCGGCGGCCACGTCGCATTCATCAATCCGCGCCGCTACGAATACATGTTCCCCGTGGCGGGCTACCTCGAGGCGGATGCCGAGCCCGACAGCCGGTCCACCGGCTCGAGCAAGGCTCCGGGGCTGCTGGCTCATCTGCTGGGCGTTGCCGCCGCGGCGGCCAGCGGCAAGACACCGCCGACATTGCTTGCCGGTCAAATCGAGAACCTGCAGCCTTCGCCGGAACAGCAAGCGATCGCCCGGCAATTATGCGAGGGTGAACGCCGTTTGATCCTGCTGGGCGCCATTGCCCAGCGCGACCCCGTATTCGCAGATCTGCGTCGCATCGCCGCTGCACTGGCGGAACTGACCGGTGCCACCCTGGGCTACTTGCCGGAGGGCGGTAACGCCGTGGGTGCGAGCCTGGCCGGCATGCTGCCGCATCGGGGTGTGGCAGGGCGGGCTCCTGATCCCGCGGGACTCGATATCGCCGGCATGTTTGCCGCGCACCTGAAGGCCTATATCGTATTCGGCGCGATCGAGCCGGTACACGATATCGCCTCGAGCGCAGCGCTGGAAGCGCTCAAGGCGGCCGAGTGTGTCGTGGCCTTGTCGCCTTACGCCAGCGCGAAGGAGTACGCGGATATCATTCTGCCGATCGGCACATTTGCCGAGACATCGGGTACCTACGTGAATCTGGAAGGCCGCTGGCAGAGCGTGCCCGGTGCGGCCTCACCGGTCGGCGAATCGCGGCCGGGCTGGAAGGTTCTGCGGGTGCTCGCGAATCTGCTGGACTTGCCGGGGTTCGACTACACCAGCTCGGAGCAGATCATCCAGGAACTGCGTGAACAGGTCGACCAGGCACCGGAGTTCATGCCGACCGCGGCAGCGCCGGACGCCGGCAAGACAGAATCCGGCCCCAAAGCATCCGCTGTTGACGCATCCGGATTGGATGTCGCCATTTACCAGATCGACGCCATCGTGCGGCGATCAAGCGCCCTGCAGGCCACGCGCGATGCTCGTGAAGCCGAGAGCGGGTTAGAGCGAGGGACTGAGGCGTGAATCTGGTGCCTGAATTTGCCGCAAGCCTGCTGGCCTTCCTGCCGGAGTGGATCCAGGCAATCGTCTGGTATGGCCTCGTCGCCGTGGTGCTGTCTATCAGCGTCATTTTGACGATGGCGTTCCTGACTCTGGCCGAACGCCGCGTGATCGGCTCGATGCAGGCGCGCATCGGACCGAACCGGGTAGGTCCGGGTGGACTGCTGCAACCGTTCGCGGACGTGCTGAAGCTGATGGTGAAGGAGATCATCATTCCATCACGCTCCAGCAAATTCCTGTTTCTCATCGCTCCGCTGCTGGCCTTGACTCCGGCACTGGCGACTTGGGCGGTCATGCCGCTGTGGCCGGGTTTCACGATGGCGAACATCGATGCGGCCTTGCTGTACATCCTGGCATTGACGTCCGCCGGGGTATATGGAGTCGTTCTCGCCGGCTGGGCGACGAATTCCAAGTATGCGTTTCTGGGAGCGATGCGAGCGGCGGCGCAGATGATCGCCTATGAGATAGCCATGGGTTTTGCGCTGGTCGGCGTGGTGATGGCCGCCGGTTCGCTGAATCTCGGGACCATCATCGAGGCCCAGCGCGGCGGCGTGTTCAGTTACTTCGTGTGGTGGCTGCTGCCGCTGTTCGTGGTCTATTTCATTTCAGGTGTCGCCGAGACGAACCGCGCACCGTTCGACGTGGTGGAAGGCGAGTCGGAGATCGTCGCCGGGCACCATGTCGAGTATTCGGGCATGGCGTTCGCTGTGTTCTTCGTCGCCGAATACGTGAATATGATTCTGATCGCGGCGTTGACCTCGGTGTTCTTTTTCGGCGGCTGGCTCTCGCCGTTCGAGGGCTATCCGGTGCCGGCCTGGCTGGCAGCGCCCGGCTTTTTCTGGTTCTTCGCGAAAATATCCTTCTTCCTGTTCTGCTTCCTGTGGTTTCGCGCGACGTTTCCACGCTACCGCTACGATCAGATCATGCGGCTGGGCTGGAAGGTTTTCATCCCGGTCACGCTCGTGTGGATCGCCGTCGAGGCCGTCTTCTTGATCTACAAGATCGGGCCATGGTCGTCCTGACGGTTTTTCCGCTACGGACGCGTTGAGAGTGCAGTCGTGAAAACACCAGCCAGCATCTTCAAGACATTCTTCCTGACCGAATTGTTCGTCGGGATGTGGGTGACATTGCGCCAGTTCATATTCCGGCCGAACGTGACCATTCTGTATCCCGAGGAAAAGACGCCGCAATCGCCGCGTTTTCGCGGGCTGCATGCACAGCGCCGCTATCCGAACGGACAGGAGCGCTGCATCGCCTGCAAGCTGTGCGAGGCGGTCTGTCCGGCGCTGGCCATCACGATCGAGTCGGATGTCTCGGCCGACGGCACGCGCCGCACGACCCGCTACGATATCGACTTGTTCAAGTGCATCTACTGCGGTTTCTGCGAGGAAGCATGTCCTGTCGATGCTATCGTCGAGACGCGGATCCATGAGTATCACATGGAGAACCGCGGTGAGAACATCATGACCAAGGACAAGCTGCTCGCCATCGGCGAGCGTTACGAAGCCATGATCGCGGCCGACAAGGCCGCAGATGCACGTTATCGTTGAAGGCACCATGTCGATCACCGAAATACTCTTTTACGCCTTTTCCGCGGTGCTGGTCGTCGCGGCGCTGGGCGTCATCACCGCGCGCAATCCCGTGCACGCCGTCATGTTCCTGGTCTTCGCATTTTTCAACAGCGCGGTCTTATGGCTGTTGATGGAGGCGGAGTTCCTGGCGATCGTGCTGGTGCTCGTCTATGTCGGGGCCGTCATGGTGCTGTTCCTGTTCGTGATCATGATGCTGGATATCGACGTCGCCGCCGTACGCTCCGGCTTCATGCGTCATGCGCCGCTGGGCATCCTGATTGCCGCGATCGTCATCGCGCAGATCGGCAGCGTCGTCTGGGTGAAGACACTCGGCCGTGAGCCGTCGCCGCCTGCCCCAAGCCTGGCCGTGGAGGGCTACAGCAATACGGCGGCGCTGGGTGAATTGCTGTACACGAAGTACTTGTACCCGTTCGAACTGGCCGCCGTGATCCTGCTGGTCGCGATCGTCGCCGCCATCGCGCTGACGATGCGCCGGCGTAAGAATCTGAAAGTTCAGGATATCGGTGCACAGGTCGCCGTACGGGCGCGCGACCGCATACGCATCGTGAAAATGCCTGCCGAGCCGCGTTTACCCAAGGCGCGGCCGGCATCGACGGAGCCCTGGTCATGATTCCACTGGAACACGTATTGATGCTGGCCGGTCTGCTGTTCGCGATGAGCGCGGCGGGCATTATCCTGAATCGCAAGAACGTGATTTTGCTGTTGATGTGCATCGAACTGATGCTGCTGGCCGTGAATTTCAATTTCGTGGCCTTTGCGCATCATCTCGGTGATCTGCATGGACAGGTCTTCGTGTTTTTCATCCTGACCGTGGCGGCCGCAGAAGCGGCGATCGGATTGGCCATCCTGGTAGTGCTGTTCCGCGAGCGCAAGAGTATCGATATCGAGCAACTCGACACCATGAAGGGCTGACGGGAAGGCGTGACGGCCCCGGTGACGACACTGGATGAACGACGACGCTGGATGAACAACGATAAGTTGGATACGCATTGATGATTTCCCAATCCACATTGCTGACGATCGTATTGGCGCCGCTGATCGCCGCTCTCGTCTCAGGCCTGGGCATGCGCCTCGTCGGCCGGATCGGTGCGCATTGCGTGACGATCGCCGGTGTCACGGTGTCTTTCCTGCTCTCGGCCTGGGTACTCAAGCTGCTGTTCATCGATGGGGCAGAGCCGGTGAACATGAGCATCTATACCTGGCTGGTCAGCGACGGTGTGCGTATGGAGGTCGGCTTCCTGGTCGATCGCCTGACGGCCCTGATGATGGTCGTGGTGACATTCGTCTCGTTGTGCGTGCATGTCTATACGATCGGCTACATGCACGAGGATCCCGGTTACCAACGATTCTTCGCCTATATCTCGCTGTTCACATTCTCGATGCTGATGCTGGTGATGGCGAACAACTTCATGCAGCTGTTCTTCGGCTGGGAAGCGGTGGGCGTCGTCTCCTATCTGCTGATCGGTTTCTGGTACACGCGGCCCAGCGCCATTTTCGCGAACCTGAAGGCCTTCCTGGTCAATCGAGTGGGTGATTTCGGTTTCGTACTGGGCATTGCCGGCGTGGCGTACTATTCCGGATCGCTGGACTATGCGACCGTGTTCGGCCAGCGCGAAGCGATCGCTGCCAATGTCATCCAGATCATTCCAGGCATGGAATGGCAGGCCGTCACCGTCGTATGTATTTGCCTGTTCATCGGCGCCATGGGCAAGTCCGCGCAGATGCCGTTGCATGTGTGGCTGCCGGACTCGATGGAAGGTCCAACGCCGATCTCCGCCTTGATTCATGCGGCGACGATGGTGACCGCGGGTATTTTCATGGTGGCGCGCATGTCGCCGCTGTTCGAGATGTCGGAAACCGCGCTATCGACCGTGCTGGTGATCGGCGCGACCACTGCGTTCTTCATGGGGTTGCTGGGCCTGGTGAACAACGACATCAAGCGTGTCATCGCCTATTCGACGCTGTCTCAATTGGGTTACATGACCGTGGCGCTGGGTGTGTCGGCCTATGCGGGCGCGATCTTTCACCTCATGACCCATGCCTTCTTCAAGGCGCTGCTGTTCCTGGCTGCCGGTTCGGTGATCGTGGCCATGCATCACGAGCAGGATATGCGCAAGATGGGAGGGCTGAGAAAATACCTGCCGGTCACCTACTGGACGGCGCTGATCGGCTCGCTGGCCTTGATCGGCTTCCCAGGTACCTCGGGCTTCTTTTCGAAGGATGCCCTTATCGAGGCGGTGCACGCCTCCAGCATTCCCGGGGCGGCCTATGCCTATGGATGCGTGCTGCTGGGCGTGTTCGTGACGGCATTCTATTCCTTCCGTCTGATATTCATGACCTTCCATGGAGCCGAGCGCTTTGCCGAGGTCCATCATGAGCCGCACGCTCATGATTCGCATGGCGGCGACCACGGTGGCAATCATGGCCATGACGGACCGCCGCGGGAGGCGTTCTGGTCGATCAAGCTGCCGCTGATCGCGCTGGCGATACCGTCGCTGCTGATCGGCGGTCTGACGATCGGCCCACTGTTATTCGGTGATTTTTTCGGTTCGGCGATATTCGTGCTGCCGCGGCATGATGTGCTGGGGCATCTGGCGCAGTCCTGGCATGGCGTGGCGGCTTTCGTGCTGCATGCGATGCGGGCGCCGACGACATATCTGGCCTTCGCCGGCGTGGCGGCCGCCTGGTACCTGTACATCAAGCGCCCGGACCTGCCGGCGAGAATCGCCGCAGTGGCACCGTGGCTGTATCGGCTGCTGATGCAGAAATTCTATTTCGATGAAATCTACCAGGCCGTGTTCGCGCGCGGCGGCCGCGGCCTGGGGACTGCTTTGTGGCGGGCTGGCGACGAGGCGTTGATCGACGGCCTCGCCGTCAATGGCTCCGCGCGTGCCGTCGGCTGGTTGTCGGTGGTCATGCGGCACATGCAGTCCGGTTATCTGTATCACTACGCGTTCGCGATGATCGCTGGATTGTCGGCACTGCTCGCGTGGTACGTGCTGCGCTAATCAACGTCTAACTATGCAGTTCGCCCATGCAACTTGAATGGCCCATTCTTAGCGTACTCATTTGGCTGCCCATCCTCGGCGGCCTCCTCATGCTGGCTCTCGGCGATCGCGGCATCGCGTTGGGTCGATGGGTAGGATTGCTGACCACCCTGGCGACCTTCGCGATCTCGACCTTGCTGTACACGAACTTCGATGCGTCCACGGCGCAAATGCAGTTCGTCGAGGAGCGCTCCTGGATTCCGGTGTTCAATATCTGGTATGCCCTGGGAATCGACGGCATATCGCTGCCGTTGATCCTGTTGACCACCTTCGTGACGCCTTTGTGCGTGATTGCCGGCTGGTCGATCATCGAAAAAAAGCCGGGGCAATATTTCGCATCCTTCCTGCTCATGGAAGGTTTGATGATCGGCGTGTTTGCCGCACTGGATGCAATGTTGTTCTATGTGCTGTGGGAAGCGATGCTGATCCCGATGTTCATCATCATCGGTATCTGGGGCGGACCGCGGCGCGTATACGCAACCCTGAAGTTTTTTCTATATACCTTTCTCGGCTCGGTGCTGATGCTGGTGTCGCTGATCTACATGTACCTGCAAAGCTGCGACCTGGGGCAGTGCAGCTATTCGATCGCCGATTTCCAGCGTATGCCGCTGGGCCTGAACGAGCAGATTCTGATCTTCCTGTCCTTTTTCGCGGCCTTTGCGGTCAAGGTGCCGATGTGGCCGGTGCATACCTGGCTACCGGACGCGCACGTGGAGGCGCCCACGGGCGGCTCGGTGATTCTGGCAGCCATCCTGCTCAAGATGGGCGGGTACGGCTTCCTGCGCTTCGCGCTGCCCATCACTCCGGATGCGAGTGCGACGCTGGACTGGCTGATCATTTCTCTATCCTTGATAGCGATCGTCTACATCGGCTTCGTGGCCATCGTGCAGCAGGACATGAAGAAGTTGATCGCCTATTCCTCGGTGGCGCACATGGGTTTCGTCACCCTGGGCGCATTCCTGACGTTCGAACTGCTGCGCGTCAACGGTGACGTGCGCGGGGCGGCGATGGGGCTCGACGGCGCCATGGTTCAAATGGTTTCCCATGGCTTGATTTCGGGTGCGATGTTCTTTTGCATGGGCGTGCTTTACGACCGCATGCACACCCGTGAAATCAGCGCCTATGGCGGTGTGGTCAATACCATGCCGGTGTTCGCCACGTTTGCCGTATTGTTTTCCTTCGCGAATTCGGGCCTGCCGGGCACCTCGGGCTTCGTGGCCGAGTTCCTGGTGATCATCGCCAGCTTCCGTGCGGATTTCTGGTATGCCTTCTTCGCGGCGGTGACCTTGATCCTGGGCGCGGCTTATTCACTATGGCTGGTGAAACGCGTGATTTTCGGACCGGTGAAGAATGAGAACGTGGCGGCGATGCAGGACGTCAATGCGCGCGAGTTCATCGTATTGGGTGTGCTGGCCGTGGCGGTTCTGTTGCTGGGCGTCTGGCCGGCACCGTTGCTGGATGTCATGCGCCCCACCATCGAGAACCTGGTGCAGCAGATCACGATCTCGAAGTTGTAAGAGCGCTGCGATCTAAATCATGAATTCGAGCGAGTGCCGGTAATGGATGCTTTAGCAAATATCGGAGCGGGGACGCTGGGGGCCGGATTGGGGCTGCAGGCCGCGGCGGCGGAAATTTTCCTCCTGGCGGCGATTTGCGTCATTCTGCTCATCGACGTGTTCCTGAGCGAACGTACCCGCTGGGTAACTTATGTCCTGTCATTGCTGAGCCTGGCGGGTGCGGCCTGGGTGACTCTGAATTTCGGTGTCGAGGGCAGGGTGAGCGCCCTGGACGGCACTTTCCTAGCCGATCCCATGGGCGATGTACTGAAACTGTTCGCCTATGGCACAGTGGCGGTCTGTTTCGTGTATTCGCGCGAGTACCTGCAACTGCGTGACCTGTTCCGGGGTGAATACTTCGTCCTGGGCTTGGTGGCGCTGCTGGGCGTGATGGTCATGATCTCGGCCGGCAGTCTGCTGACGGTGTATCTAGGCATGGAGCTGATGTCACTGTCCTTGTATGCGATGGTCGCCTTCGACCGCGAGTCCGGCGTCTCGGCGGAATCCGCCATGAAGTATTTCGTGCTGGGCACGATCGCTTCGGGCACCATGCTGTACGGTTTCTCGATGCTGTACGGCTTGACGGGCACCTTGCAATTGGATGAACTGGCGCTGGCCGTGCGCGAGGTCGGAGCCGCCAATCTCGGGCTGATTTTCGCTCTCGCCTTCATTATCGTCGGTATCGGTTTCAAGTTCGGCGCGGTGCCGTTTCACTCCTGGCTGCCCGACGTTTACCACGGTGCTCCGACGCCGGTGACCTTGTTCGTCAGTGCGGCGCCGAAGATCGGTTCATTCGTGCTGGCGATACGCCTGCTGGCCGAGGGGCTCGATGCGCTCGTGGCCAGTTGGCAGAACATGCTCATCGCGCTTTGCGTGCTATCGCTGCTGGTCGGCAATGTCGTTGCGATCGCACAGACGAATCTCAAGCGCATGCTGGCGTACTCCACGATCTCACACGTGGGCTTCATCCTGCTGGGTATTCTCGCCGGCACGAACGACGGCTACCAGGCAGCCATGTACTACACCTTGACCTATGTGATCATGTCCGTGGGCTCCTTCGGCATGATTCTGGTACTGTCGCGCCAGGGCTTCGAGGCCGATCGCCTGGAGGATTTCAAGGGGCTGAATCGTCACAGTCCCTGGTTTGCGGCGATCATGTTGCTGCTGATGTTCAGTCTGGCCGGAGTGCCGCCGTTCATCGGTTTCTGGGCCAAGCTCGCCGTGATCGGCGCGGTGCTCGATGTCGGCCTGGTCTGGCTGGCGGTGCTGGCCGTGCTGATGTCGGTGGTGGGTGCGTTCTACTACCTGCGGGTGGTGAAACTCATGTATTTCGACGAGCCGCCCGCCGAGCGGTTCGAGATCACGGCGGGCGGAACGCTGCGTACCGTGCTGAGCGCCAACGGGCTGGCGGTGCTGGTGCTGGGCATCTTCCCGGCGCTGCTCCTGGACTTGTGCGCACGGGTGCTGCCTTGATGGCATAAGTTTACGATTGTTCTTGCTATTGACCGGTATAGATCCTTATAATTTGCGCCCTCTGTTGCGGGGTGGAGCAGTCTGGCAGCTCGTCGGGCTCATAACCCGAAGGTCGTAGGTTCAAATCCTACCCCCGCTACCACGCTTTCGGCGTGCCAAGGGCCCCGCTGCAGGGCCTTTTTTGATTGAGCGTCGCATAGGCGCCAGGCGTCGCAAGCGCATGGACAGCCGTTGAGAATGGGCCTTGGGCCCATTTTTTGTTTCTGCGGCCGGAAAAACGGGTCTACGGGGGCCTTTCCACGAGGGGTTCGAGCCGTATCGGAGGTGTCAGGTGCTAAGAGATCAGCTGAGCGAGTTGCTTGGTCCGATCGTCGCCGGCCTCGGCTATGAATTGTGGGAATTGGAGTATGTATCGCGCGGCGGCGGCTTGCTGAGATTGTATATCGACACTCCCGCAGGCGTTACGGTGGAGGATTGCGAGCGGGTGAGCAGGGCGGTCAGCGAGACCCTGGATGCGGCGGATCCCATCCCGGGCGAGTACACGCTGGAAGTCTCCTCGCCGGGCCTGGATCGCGTGCTGCGCAGACCGGCGCACTTCGAACGCTTCACAGGTGAGCGGGTGAAGCTCGAAATGATGCAGCCGTTGGACGGTCGCAAGAGGTTCGTAGGGCGTCTGCTGCGAGTTGCGGAGCAGTGCGTCACGCTCGAGCTGGACGATGGGGCCTGCGGCGCGGAGACCGTCACTTTGCCGATCGATGACATACACAAGGCGCGGCTCGTCCCGCCGCTGTGACTGGATGTCTATGGAGTTCGCACGATGAACAAAGAGATATTGATGGTGGTCGATGCAGTCTCGAACGAGAAGGGCGTCGACAAGGAGATCATATTCGAGGCGCTCGAAGCCGCGCTGGCGTCTGCGACGCGCAAGCGCCACGGCGAGGGCACCGACGTGCGTGTCTCCATCAATCGCAAGACCGGCGACTACGATACTTGGCGGCGATGGAAGGTTTTCGCGGATGATTCCACCGAGTTGGAATTTCCGGACAGCGAGTTGCGCCTGGAGGACGCGCTCGATATTTCCGCCGATGCGGAAGTCGGCGGTTACGTCGAGGTGCCCATGGAGTCCGTGGCCTTCGGGCGTATTGCCGCACAGACCGCCAAGCAGGTCATCGTCCAGAAAGTGCGCGAGGCTGAGCGTGCTCAAGTTGTAGAGGAGTATCAGAGCCGGATAGGCACGCTGGTATCCGGCATCGTCAAGCGTGTCGACCGCAATGGTGTGTTCGTCGATTTAGGCAGCAACGCCGAAGGATTCGTCGCACGCGACCAAATGATCCCGCGCGAGCCGGTGCGCGCGCAGGACCGTATCAAGGCCTTCCTGCAGGACGTACGCTCCGAGCCGCGTGGTCCTCAACTGTTCCTGACGCGTACGGCACCCGAGTTCCTGATCGAGCTGTTCAAGCTGGAAGTGCCCGAAGTAGGCCAGGGTTTGATCCAGATTCTCGGCGCCGCTCGTGATCCCGGGGTACGTGCCAAAATCGCAGTGAAGAGCAATGACAGCCGGATCGATCCCGTGGGCGCCTGCGTGGGAATGCGCGGCTCGCGAGTGCAGGCCGTCTCCAACGAGGTGGCCGGCGAACGCGTGGATATCATTCCGTTCGACGAAAACGTTGCGCAGTTCGTGATCAACGCCATGGCCCCGGCAGAGGTGGTTTCCATCGTGGTCGACGAGGATGCGCATTCCATGGATCTCGCCGTGACCGAGGAAAAGCTATCGCAGGCGATCGGACGCGGCGGACAGAACATTCGTCTCGCCAGTGAACTGACGGGCTGGGAATTGAATGTGATGACCCAGCAGGCCGCGGAGGCCAAGAGCGAGGGCGAGTCGCAGAAGTTGGTCGATCTGTTCAAGTCCGAACTGGATGTGGATGAGGATGTGGCGCAAATTCTGGTGCAGGAGGGCTTCTCGACGATCGAGGAAATTGCCTATGTTCCTGCTTCCGAACTCAATAGCATCGAGGAGTTCGATGAGGACATCGTCACAGAGCTGCGCAATCGTGCTCGTGACGTGCTGCTGACGCAGGCAATCGCGAGCGAGGAGGAAATCGATGCCGCCGAGCCGGCTGAGGACTTGCTCGAGCTCGAAGGCATGGACACGGAGCTGGCGCTGGAGCTTGCCAGCCGGGGAATCGTGACGCGGGAGGATCTCGCGGAACAGGCGATCGACGATCTCCTGGAGATCGATGGAATCGACGCCGCGCGTGCGGGCGCGCTCATCATGGCAGCGCGCAAGCACTGGTTCGAAGCCGCTGGACAGGCTTAAGTCGGGTAGCAGGAGGGGTTCATGGCGGATGTCACGGTTAGCCAGTTTGCGGAGGTACTGAAAGTACCCGTCGAGCGTCTGTTGACGCAGCTCGACGAGGCAGGCATCCGCGTGTCAGGCGCGGACGATACGATCAGCGATGACGCCAAGATGGAACTGCTGACGTTCCTGCGCCGCGCGCACGGCCGTACGCGTGATTCGGCTGCGCCTCGCAAGATTACGCTGCGGCGTAAATCGCAAGGGGAGATCAAGGTCGCCTCTGCACAGGGCCGTGCGCGCCTGGTCAATGTCGAAGTACGCAGCAAGAAGACCTATCTGAATCGCAGCGTGCTCGAGGAGCGGGCGCGTGTATACAAGGAGGAGCAGGAACCCCTCGCGCAGGAACAGCCCCTCGCGGCACTCGAGGACTCCGTGCAGGCCGCGCCGCCGGTTCAGGAGGCGCCTGCGCTCAGCCCCGAACAGATTTCCACGGTATCAGCGCCGCCGCCGGCTCCGTTCGAAGAAGACGTCCCGGTGCAGCCCGAGACGCCGCTTGAGGAGGTCGTGGCCGTACCGACGCCCGAGATGCGCGAGCAGCAGGAGCGGCTGGAAGCCGAGGCCCGCGAAGCTATGCTGCGTGCGCAGGCGATGGCGGAGGAAGAAGCGCGGCGCCAGGCCGGTGAACTGGCCCTGCAAATGGCCGAACAGGAGGCGCGCCGTGAAGCCGACGCCGCCATCGAACGCGCCGAAAGCGAACGCCGCCTCCAACAGCAGCAGGCCGATGCCGCCGCCAGGGCTGCACGTGCGCCCGCGCAGCGCGACACGCCGCAACGCCGTGCAGAGTTGCATGTTTCCAGCGACGCCAGCGCGCGTTTCAAGAGAAAGAAGCAGCATCAGGCGACCCGCTCGCGGCGTCCGGCGCAGATCAGTGTCACGACCCAGCACGGCTTCGAGCGTCCCGCTTCGCCCGTCAAGCGCGACGTGCAGATCGGCGAAACCATCACCGTGGCGGAACTTGCCCAGCGCATGGCCGTGAAGGCGAATGAAGTCATCAAGACCATGATGAACATGGGAGTCATGGCAACGATCAATCAGCCGATCGACCAGGATACGGCAGTGCTCGTCGTGGAGGAGTTCGGCCATACGGCGATCGTCGTGAAGGAAAGTGCGATCGAGGATGAACTGCTGGCGCTGGATGCCGGCCATGAACTGATCGCGCGGCCGCCGGTGGTAACCGTGATGGGTCACGTCGATCATGGCAAGACATCGCTGCTGGATCATATCCGCCGCACCAAGGTCGCCGCCGGTGAGGCCGGCGGCATCACCCAGCACGTGGGCGCCTATCACGTGGAAACACCCAAGGGCGTGGTCACTTTTCTGGATACGCCGGGTCACGCGGCCTTTACCTCCATGCGCGCGCGCGGCGCCCAGGTCACGGACATCGTCGTTCTGGTGGTGGCTTCCGACGACGGCGTCATGCCGCAGACGGTCGAGGCGATCAAGCATGCGCGCGCGGCCGAGGTGCCGATCGTCGTTGCCATAACCAAGATGGACAAACCCGAGGCGGATCCGGAGCGCATCAGGAATGAATTGTCCCAGCACAACGTGCTGCCCGAGGAATGGGGCGGAGACACCTTGTTCGTGCATGTCTCGGCGCGCACCGGGGAAGGCATAGATCAGCTGCTCGATACCATTCTGCTGCAGGCGGATATGCTGGAGTTGAAGGCGACACGCGAAGGTCTGGCAGCGGGCGTGGTCGTCGAGTCCAGCATGGAAAAGGGCCGTGGCGCGGTGGCGACGGTGCTGATCAAACGCGGCACCCTCAAACCCGGCGATCCGATCATTGCCGGTCAGGAGTTCGGGCGGGTTCGGGCCATGTTCGACGAGAATGGACAGGCGATCAGCGAAGCAGGTCCGTCACTGCCGGTCGTCGTGCTCGGCCTTTCGGGCGCGCCCAAGGCCGGTGATGATTTGCTGGCCGTGGAAAGCGAGCGCAAGGCACGCGAGGTCGCTCTCTACCGGCAAGGCAAGTATCGCGACACCAAGCTGGCCAAACAGGGGCCGGCGAAACTCGAGGATATGCTGTCCCAGATGGGCGACGGCAAGGCTGCAACAGTACAGATCGTCATCAAGGCGGATGTCCAGGGCAGCGCCGAAGCCTTGCACGATGCGTTGACGGATCTCGGCACGGACGAGGTGGCGGTCAAGGTCGTGGGCAGCGGTGTGGGCGGTATCACCGAGTCCGACGTGACCCTGGCGCAGGCGTCCGGCGCACGGATCATCGGTTTCAATGTGCGTGCCGACAGTACGGCTCGCAACATGATCAAGGAATCGGGCATCGATGTTCGCTACTACAGCATCATTTATGAAGCGATCGACGATGTGAAGCAGGTGCTCTCCGGCATGTTGGCCCCGGAAATCAAGGAGCAGATCGTCGGCTTGGCCGAAGTGCGCGAGGTTTTCCACTCCAGCAAGCTGGGAACCGTTGCAGGCTGTATCGTCGTGGACGGCTATGTGCGGCGCAACAACCCGATCCGTGTGCTGCGCAACAATGTCGTGATTTTCGAAGGCGGCCTGGAATCGCTACGCCGCTTCAAGGACGATGTCAACGAGGTTCGCGCAGGCACCGAATGCGGTATCGGCGTGAAGAATTACAACGACGTGCGTATCGGCGACCAGATCGAATGCTATTCGCGTATCGAGATCGCCCGTACGATGGACTGAGCTCAAGCCCGTACGATGGAGCGAGGCCGGGTACCCTTTGCGGTCCGGCCTCGATCCGATGATTCCGCAGCGCTGATTCGAATTATGTCCAGCAAGTCCTATCCACGCAGTCGCCGTGTCGCACAGCAGGCTCAGCAGGTGCTGAGCGAATTGATACGCCGCGAACTGCGCGATCCGCGCCTGGGCATGCTGACCTTGACCGAGGTCCGCATGTCCAAGGATCTGGGGTATGCGACAGTCTATTATTCGGTGCTGGGAGCCGACCCCGCCACGGCGCAGGAGATTCTGACCTCCGCCGCGGGCATGCTACGAGGCCCGTTGGGCCGGGTACTGGGCATTCGCCACAGTCCGGAGTTGCGTTTTGTGCACGACGAACTGATCGAAACCGGCGCCCGGCTTACGGCGTTGATTCGACAGGCGGTGGATGACGATCAGGCGCGGCACGTCGAATCTTCGGCCGAGGAAATTCCGCCGGCCGAACATCCTGAGCCTACCCCTGAGCGTCGTGCTGCCGAGGACGGTCTAGAGCCCGACGGCGTCTGACATGACGGCATGCTGCGCTGAGCGCGTGCACGCCCCTTGATCGCTACGCAGACGTCTATAATCACGTGTCCAAATCACACCGTTTTCATCGTGAAGTCGACGGCATCCTGCTGTTCGACAAGCCGCTGGGTTTGTCCTCCAATGCCGCGCTACAACAGGTCAGGACGTTGTTCGGCGCCCGGAAAGCCGGCCATGCCGGCAGTCTCGATCCTTTGGCCAGCGGGCTGTTGCCGGTGTGCTTCGGGCAAGCGACCAAGGTGTGCGGACGGCTGTTGAATGCCGGCAAGACCTATCGGGTACGGGTGGCGCTGGGTGCGCGTACGGAATCAGGCGACGCAGAAACGCCGATCGTGGAGCACGCCGCCATTCCGGAGCTGACGATCGAGACCGTGGATGCCGCCCTGGCGCGTTTCATGGGCGAGCAGCAGCAGATCCCGCCCATGCATTCAGCACTCAAGCACGCCGGCGAGCGCCTGTATGAACTTGCCCGCCGCGGAGAGTCGGTGGAACGCCCGGCGCGCACGATCGTCATTCATCGCATCCAGCGTATCGGGCTGACGCCGGATACGCTCGAGTTCGACGTATATTGTTCCAAGGGAACCTACATTCGTACTCTGGCGGCGGATGTCGCCCGCGCGCTGGGCACCCTGGGCTATGTCGAAAGCCTGCGCCGTCTGTCGCTGGATCCTTTCGACGGGCTGCATATGTATAGCCTGTCGGAACTGGAGGCGCTGTCTCCATCGGAACGCGACGCCGTCCTGCTGGGCGCCGACAGCGCATTCCAGGATCTGCCCCGGATCGAGTTGGATCGCGCCGGCGAACATCAGCTGCTGCAGGGGCAGAGCCTCCTGGTTCCAGGCGCTCCCGTCGCCGACGACATGCGCGCTTATGGACCGGGAAAACGTTTTTTGGGGTTGGTTTCGGGTGCCGCGGGCGGACGGATCAGACCGGGGCGATTGTTCGTGGACCCGAAGATGCCGCCGTCGCCGGCTCGCGGCCGTAGCGATCGGCGAGGTCCGGATTCGCGAAGGCGCAGCGCAGATTCACGGGACAGATCGTTTCAGGGACCGTAGATCCCGATTTTACATGATCTTACGGTTGAGATTCTGGGCCGCACGAGTAAAATGCGCGCCTCTTCAAAACAGCTATGCAACTTGAGAAAACCGGCTTCAGGGGCGGATGTCCGTCCGGTCGGCACAGAGGAATAGGGCAGATATGTCATTGTCGACCGAGCAAAAGGGCGGAATTGTCGCGGAATACCGGCGCAGCAGTGCCGATACGGGTTCCCCGGAGGTGCAGATCGCATTATTGTCGGCGCGTATCACCGGTCTGGGTGAGCATTTCAGCGCCCATAAAGGAGATCATGCCTCACGCCGCGGCCTGCTGAAAATGGTGAATCAGCGCCGCAAGCTGCTCGACTATCTCAAGGCCAACGCACCCGAGCGTTACCAGGACGTGGTCGCACGTCTCGGCCTGCGCCGCTGAACGCCGTGCCGGCGTCCATCCAGCCGGCCTTTCGCGCAGCCGCATTGATCCTCGTATTGCCCCGCCCGGCCGTTCGTCCTGCCATGGTGACGATCTCCCCAGGAGCTCCTCACCAGGCTTGCCTCGTACAAATACCGCCCGCCGGGCGTTCATGTCATCCCCAACGCAAGCATTGATCCCGGCCTCGGCCGGGCATAGGTGAAAAAGATCGTGAGCGTAATCAAGAAGACCTTTGCATACGGCCAGCACCAGGTCACCCTGGAAACCGGCGAAATGGCCCGGCAGGCCGACGGTGCCGTCTACGTCACCATGGGCGACACGGTCGTGCTGGTCACCGCCGTGGCGCGCAAGGAGGCCGATCCCAAGAAGGATTTCTTTCCGCTGACCGTCAATTACGTCGAGAAGACCTATGCCGCGGGCCGTATTCCCGGCGGTTTCTTCAAGCGCGAAGGCCGTCCCTCGGAGAAGGAGACATTGACCTCACGCTTGATCGATCGGCCGATTCGCCCGCTGTTTCCGGAAGGATTTCTGAACGAGGTCCAAATCGTCGCTACCGTGATCTCCGTGAATCCGGAAATCGATCCGGACATCCCGGCGATGCTGGGAGCCTCCGCGGCCCTGGCGCTGTCCGGCGCACCCTTTCAGGGACCGATTGCCGCCGCGAAGGTCGGCTATAGCGATGGTCAGTACGTGCTCAACCCGACATCGACTCAACTCAAGACCTCCAAGCTCGATCTGGTCGTCGCCGGCACCGCCGAGGCCGTGCTGATGGTGGAATCGCAAGCCGACTGCCTGTCCGAGGAAGTGATGCTGGGCGCCGTCATGTTCGGCCATGAGCAGATGCAAGCTGCGATCAGGGCGATCGGCGAATTGAAGACCGAAGCCGGCAAACCGGCCTGGAATTGGCAGGCTGCGCCCGCGAATGAAGCTTTACAGGCCGCCCTGGCTGCGAACGCCGAGACGCCGCTGGCGGAAGCCTACAAGATCACTGAAAAGGCCGCCCGCCGCGATCGCATCCGGGAAATCCGCGAGACGGCCGTATCGGCGCTGAGCGCCGGCGAGACCCCGGCATACACGCCGGGGCAGGTCGCGACGGAATTCGAGGATCTGGAATACCGGATCGTGCGCGGCCGGATCCTGGCCGGCGAGCCGCGTATCGACGGCCGCGATATGAAGACCGTACGTCCTTTGTCGATACGGACCGGCGTCCTGCCCCGTACGCATGGCTCGGCATTGTTCACGCGCGGCGAGACCCAGGCGCTGGTGGTGACGACCCTGGGCACCGGGCGCGATGCGCAGATCATCGATGCACTGGCCGGAGAGCGTAAGGAGCCGTTCATGCTCCATTACAATTTCCCACCCTTCAGTGTCGGCGAGACGGGAATGATGGGCTCGCCGAAGCGCCGCGAAATCGGTCACGGCAATCTGGCCCGCCGCGGTATCAGCGCGGTCATGCCCGACATGACGACCTTCCCCTATGTGATTCGGGTCGTGTCCGAAGTCCTGGAATCCAACGGCTCCAGTTCCATGGCCAGCGTGTGCGGCACCAGCCTGGCGCTGATGGATGCCGGCGTACCGCTCAAGGCCTCGGTGGCCGGGGTGGCGATGGGCCTGGTGAAGGAGGGCGAGCGCTTCCAGGTATTGACCGACATTCTGGGTGACGAGGATCATCTGGGCGATATGGATTTCAAGGTGGCCGGTACACGCACGGGCGTGACGGCGCTGCAGATGGATATCAAGATCAACGGCATCACCCGCGAAATCATGCAAGTCGCGCTGGAGCAGGCACGGGCCGGCCGCCTGCACATCCTGGAGCAGATGGACCAGGTGCTGCCCGCCGCCCGTGCAACCATGTCCGAATGGGCGCCCTCGATCATCACCATGAAGATCGACCCTGAAAAGATTCGTGAAGTCATCGGCAAGGGCGGAGCCGTCATCCGCGCCATCACCGAGGAGACCGGCACGTCGATCGACATCGAGAACGACGGTACGGTGAAGATCGCCTCGGTCGACGGCGTATCGGGCCGCGAAGCTCAGCGGCGTATCGAACTGATCACGGCCGAGGTCGAGGTCGGCCGGGTTTATGAGGGGCGCGTCGCGCGCCTGATGGATTTCGGCGCATTCGTCACCATTCTGCCGGGCAAGGATGGACTGGTGCATATTTCGCAGATTTCCGAGGAGCGTGTCGAGCGCGTCAGCGACAAACTCAAGGAAGGCGATGTAGTACGTGTCAAGGTGCTGGAAGTCGACCGCCAGGGTCGTGTGCGTTTGAGCATGCGCAGCATAGAGGCAGGCTGAAGAGCGCGTACACCGTCGACTCTACCGGCCCTTCGGGAAAACGAAGGGTCCGGCTCAGCCGTTTATCGCCCGCCGGTCAGTCGGTCCAGTAGTACCGGCTGACCGCGAATGCAGGGGTCAGTTGTGGCCCGCTGCAGGCTCCTCGGCCCGGTCTTCCGGCGGGTCCGCGGCTGTTCGGCTCATGGTCCTGAGCGGATCGTCCTGCAGCCTGCGCCAGCGCTCGAGATGCATTTGCGCCAGGCCGCCGATCATGTCGCCGCCATCTCCCTCTGAAGGTTCGTGCAGATCCTGGCTCGACAGCAGCTTCAGACTTTGTTCCAGATAACTGCCTACCAGGCCGGGCATCGAGCCGCCATGGGAACGGACGATTTGCGCCAGGAAGTCCCGGCTCATCAGCGGCTGGCCGGTATGCTCCTGTGCAGTGATCACCTGCAGCAGGATGGAGCGGGTAATATCGCTTCGACTCTTCTTGTCGATGACGACGAAATCGATCTCGTCCATCACCAGCCGGCGAATGTCGACCAAGGTGATATACCGGCTCTCGACGGTATCGTAAAGGCGGCGGTTCGGATATTTCTTGATGACTCTCGGCTCGCTCGCCGGGGGCTCGCTCATCGGGATCCCCCGTGACAGCCTGGGGCTCAGGATCGATCGTGATTCGAGTGTAGTCATGCTCTCATCCTCGCGTTTTGCCCAACGCACCTCCCCTCCTAGGCTGAATCGTGGGGTGGATCGCGCACCATGGCTTGCTGCAGGCCGCGCAGGGGCTGCATTCGCCAGTGTTGAATCGCCCATTCCCATAATGCATCGACTCCGCCCATGCGAAGTTCGGGCGGGGGGTCCTGCCGAAGAAACTGCAGCGCCCGCCACACCTGCCAGGTGGGAGTGCGCGTGTCGATGGCTGCGGCGCCCGCCGACTTGGACAGTTTGACGCCATTTGCATCCGTTGCCAGCGGCACATGTGCGTACTCCGGTGTCGGTAGACCCAGGGCTCATTGCAGTATCATCTGTCGAGGAGTGCTGTCCCAGAGGTCGATGCCGCGCACGACATGTGTGATTCCCTGAGCGGCATCGTCGACCGTGACGGCCAGCTGATAGGCGTACAGCCGATCCCGGCGCCGGATCACGAAGTCGCCGACTTTACCGGCGACGTCGAAAATCCTGATTCCCTGGATCTGGTCTTCGACGGGTATGGGTATCGGCTCGACGCGCAGGCGTATCGCCATGGGTTCGACCGGAAAACGCTGGCGGGGGCCATGGCGACAAAAGCCGGGATAACGCAAGGTGCCGCCGGGTTTGGATGCGCCCTGTGCGCTGAGCAGCTCACTGCGGCTGCAGGAGCAGGGATAGACCAAGCCGAGATCCAGCAATCGTGTCAGCGCCGCCTGATAGGCCTCGACCCGAGTGCTTTGATATAGGATGGATCCATTCCATTCAAAGCCGAGCGCCTCCAGGGTGGTCACGATCTGTTCGGCGCTGCCGGGTACGGTCCGGGGCGGATCCAGATCCTCGATACGCAGCAGCCAGTCACCGCCGGCCTGACGGGCACTGAGATAGCTGGCGGTGGCTGCCACCAGGGAACCGAAATGCAGATGCCCGCTCGGAGAGGGAGCGAAGCGGCCGCGATAGGGCACGGACGTCCGGTTTCCCGCCTCCGGTTCAGGACATCGATATGCGGCCGGACTCAGCGGTAGCGATCGTCCCGGTCGCCGTATTGCTTTTCCCGACGCTCGCGGCGTTCCTGCGCCTCTACGGACAAGGTGGCGACCGGACGGGCTTCCAGCCGCTTGATACCGATTTCCTCGCCGGTCTCGTTGCAATAGCCGTAACTGCCGTCGTCGATGCGCTTGATGGCTTCCTCGATCTTACGGATCAGTTTGCGTTCGCGGTCACGGGTCCGCAGTTCCAGGCTGAACTCGGATTCCTGGGTCGCCCGATCGTTCGGGTCGGGAAAATTCGCCGCCTCATCCTTCATATGCAAGACGGTACGGTCCACCTCCTGCATCAGGTCGCGCTTCCAGGTATCCAGGATCTGGCGAAAGTGATCGAGCTGCTCCTTGCTCATGTACTGTTCATCGCGCTGAGGGATGTACGGTTTGACGTTGCGGGGACCGGACAGCAGATTCAGGCCGGATAACTCCTGCTCGAGATCGTCGGTATCGGCGGCCGAATCATCGTTATGGGAGCTGAGGTGATGGGGGCCGATGGAGTGTGGGATCACGGGGCTTGGTGGCGCTATCGTTTTGGGGACGGTTGAAGCCGGCTGGGCAGGCCGCTTGGCGGAAGCGGCTTTTGCGGGTCGAGCCGGCGCTGGACTGCTTTTGGCAGCAGGCTTGCTTGCGGAGCGATTGTGCGGGACCGTCCTGGCACGGGCCGGTGTCCCGGATTTCCGGGCAGCCGCCTTTTTCGCGGGTGCGGCCTTCTTGACGGCGCTCTTCTTGGCCTTCGCCTTTACAGATGGTTTCTTCGCTGCCACCTAGGAGCCTCCTCGACGCTTCCGCCCGGCGGTTCCGGACGGTCGATTGCAGAAGAGGGCGGGATTATACAGACGCCGCATGAGGCGTACAGGGTTGGGGATGCGGGCTTGACAGGGACTGAAATAGTAGTTCCAGTCCTTGCCTGCGGGCCTCTGTCGATAGCGTCCCCGGGAGTCGCGGGACTCCAGGTGTGGTCCACACGGCTGCCGCTTTCACATACACTACGCTCCGCCGTTCCCTGGCCGGTGCGAGCGATCGCCGGGATATCACCTGAGAGCCGCCCAGGGTCGATCGCACTGCGGTCATAAGTCTAGTTCAACGAGGCGCGATGCGACTCAGCAAGATCAAACTGGCTGGATTCAAGTCATTCGTGGATCCTACCGCCGTCAACTTTCCGAGCAATCTGATCGGGGTCGTCGGACCGAACGGTTGCGGCAAGTCCAATATCATCGATGCCGTCCGCTGGGTGATGGGCGAGATTTCGGCAAAACATCTGCGCGGCGATTCCATGGCCGATGTCGTATTCAACGGCTCTAGTTCGCGCAAGCCCGTGGGCACCGCTTCGGTCGAGCTGGTATTCGACAATTCGGATGGCAGCTTGGGCGGCCAGTATGCGGGGTTCGCGGAAGTCTCGCTGAAGCGGGTCGTATCCCGTGATGGCGCGTCGGCCTATTTCCTGAACGGGGCACGGTGCCGCCGCAAGGATATTACGCAGCTTTTCCTGGGCACGGGCCTGGGCGCGCGCAGCTATGCCATCATCGAGCAGGGCATGATTTCGCGCGTCATCGAAGCACGTCCGGAGGAATTGCGCGGTTTCATCGAGGAGGCTGCGGGTATTTCCAAATACAAGGAACGCCGCCGTGAGACCGAGAACCGCATCTCTCATACCCGGGAGAATCTGGATCGCCTGAATGATGTGCGCGAGGAAGTGGAAAAGCAGCTGCGCCATCTGCAGCGCCAGGCGGCCACGGCACGGCGCTATCAAAGCCTCAAACAGGACGAGCGCAAGCTCACCGCCGAACTGCTGGCGCTGCGCCTGCGCTCGCTGGAGCAGGACGCGCACGGCAAGGAAGGCCTGTTGAGCGAACGTGATACGGCGATGCAGGGCTTGATCGCCGAACTGCGTTCCATCGAGGCGACGATCGAGACTGCGCGTGAAGAGTTCACCGAAGCATCCGAGGCGCTCAACACCGTGCAGGGCCGCTATTACCAGATCGGTGCGGAAATTTCCCGTGGCGAGCAGGCGATTGCACATGCCCGTGAACTGCGCCAGCGCCAGAAGCGGGATTTCGAGCAGGCCGATCAGGGCGCCCAGGAAACACGCCTGCACCTGACGCGCGATCAGGCACGAGTCGATGAACTGCGCACAGAACTCCAGGAACTGGAGCCGAATCTGGAGGCGGCACGCAGGTGCGAACAGGCTTCCGCCGCGGCACTGTCCCAGGCCGAAGGGGCGATGCAGGACTGGCAGGAACGCTGGGAGGCGTTCAATCGCGATGCACGCGCCGCCAGCGAAACGACGCAGGTGGAACGCGCCCGTATCGAACAACTGGAACACCAGCTGGCGCGGCTGGCCGCTCAGCGGGAGCGCCTGGCCGGGGAACGCGCCGGGCTGAGCACCGTCGAGCTGGAGCAGCGCATTGCCGCGCTGACGGCGGAACAGGAGCAAGCCGCGGCTCGCGCCGAGACGACAGCCGCGCAACTCGACGAGGTGGTGCAGGCGCTGCAGCGTGAGCGTGAGCGTGAGCGCGAGCTGGTCGCCACGGACGACCGCAGCCGGCGGACGCTGCAGGAAAGTCAGGGGCGCCTGCTGTCGCTGGAAGCCTTGCAGCGCGCCGCCCTGGGCCTGGCGCAGAACAAGGTCGGCGAATGGCTCTCTGCACATGCCTTGGACGAGCGTCCCAGGCTCGCCCAGCAACTGGTCGTGGAGCCGGGCTGGGAACGTGCCGTCGAGACCGTATTGGGATCGTATCTGGAGGCGGTGTCGGTCGATGCGATCGATGGGATTGCCGGCCAGATCGACACCTTGCAGGCCGGCGCTGTATCGTTCTTTCGCGATGGCGCCGGCGAGCGTCATGCCGAGGATGCGGACCGGTTGCTGGGCCGCGTGCAGGGCCCGCCTGCGCTGGCCGCATTCCTGACGGGCATCATCGCCGTGGATACCCTGGCACAGGCACTGGAGAAGCGCCGCGACCTGCGGGCCGGCGAGTCCGTCATCACGCGTGATGGCCTGTGGATCGGGCGGGAGTGGCTGCGTGTCAGCCGCGATCAGGATGTGCATGCCGGCGTCATCGAGCGAGAGCAGGAAATGCGTAAGCTGCGTCAGGACGTGGAACTGGCGGCTCGCCGGCGCGAGGCAGTCCAGGACGAACTGGCGCAAGCCCGATCGGCGCTGACGGAGCACGAGCGCCAGCGTGATTTCCTGCAGAGCGAGGCCAATCAGCTGCATCGCGCGCAAAGCGAACGCGGTGCAAAACTCGCGAATGCGCTAGCCCAGACCGAGCAGATGACTCAACGAATCATCCGCATCGAGGCGGAAACACAGGAACTGGAACGCGACCACCAGGAACGCACCGAGGCTCTTGCCGAAGCGCGTGGCGGTTTGCAGGAGGGCATGGATGCCATGGTGGAATTCGAAGCGATTCGTGGCCGGCTCGAGCCGGAACGCGAAGTGTTGCGCCAAAATCTCGGTGAAAAGCGCCGGCAGGCGCAGGCCGACCGCGACGGCGCCCAGGAGGTGGCCATCAAGGTCGAGTCGAAGCGTTCGGCGCTGACCTCGATTTCCGGCGGCTTCGAGCGTCTGCAGCAGCAGCTCGAGAGAATGCTGCTGCGTCGCGAGGAACTGACCAGACAGCTTGCCGAAGGCGAGGCGCCGCTGGAGGAACTGGCGGCTCGCTTGGAACATGCGCTGCAGCAGCGCATGCAGGTGGAACAGGAGTTGAGCGCTGCGCGCCACGCGCTGGAGGAAGCCGAGAGCCGTATGCGCAGCCTGGATCAGCGCCGCCTGGACAGCGAGGCTGCCGTCGAGGATGCCCGTGCCGGCCTCGAGGATGTGCGCTTGGCTGCGCAAGCGCTCAAGGTGCGCCGCGAGTCGTTGCTGGAGCAGTTCGAGGCGACTTCCTTCGACCTGGAAAGCGTGTATCAGGAAATGGAACCGGAAGCCGGAATCGACGCGTGGGAAAAGAGTCTGGCGGAGGTTGGCGGCAAGATCGAACGGCTGGGCCAAGTCAACTTGGCGGCGATCTCCGAATTCGAGGAGCAGTCCGAGCGCAAGGAATATCTCGATCGCCAGTTCAAGGATCTGACGGATGCGCTGGAAACGCTGGACACGGCGATTCGCAAGATCGATCGCGAGACGCGTTCCCGCTTCCAGGATACCTTCGACAAGGTCAATGCCGGACTGAAGGATCGTTTTCCGCGCCTGTTCGGCGGCGGACATGCCTACCTGGAGCTGGCCGGCGAGGATGTCCTCAATGCCGGCGTGTCCATCATGGCGCGCCCCCCGGGCAAGCGAAACAGCACGATCAACCAATTGTCGGGAGGCGAGAAGGCGCTCACCGCCGTTGCTCTGGTCTTTTCCATCTTCGAATTGAATCCCGCGCCGTTCTGCCTGCTGGATGAGGTCGATGCGCCGCTGGACGATAATAATGTCGGACGATTTTGCGCCACAGTGAAGGAAATGTCGGAGCGGGTGCAGTTCATTTTTATCACGCACAATAAGACGACCATGGAACTGGCCTCCCAGTTGATCGGCGTTACCATGAACGAACCCGGCGTATCCCGCCTGGTCGCGGTGGATGTGGACGAAGCGGTACGCATGGCGGCCATGTAGACCTATGAGCGAATTGCGCTGGATATTGATCGGCTTTGGTATCGTCCTGCTGGCCGGCATCTATCTGTGGGGGCGCCGCCGCACCGCCGCGGAGTTCGATATGCCGGCACGGGCGGAGCCCGGCCTGCACCCGACGGGTGCGCATACCGCAGAACCTGCTGCCCCAACCGCCGCCGCTCCGGACAACGCGCCACCCCCTCCCGGCGCGATGTCTGCTCCGCCGGCCGCCGCAGCCGCCGGCAACTACGCCGCGACAGTGGATCCGTACATGGCGACGATCGCACGCCCGGCGCTGCGACGTGAACCGACCTTCAGCGAGCCCGCGCCGGCCGAGGATCCGCCATCCTCTGCTGACGATCCATCGGCTGCGGATCAGGCGGCAAGGAACATCGCTCATGATGCGCCGGCCGGTAGCGGCGCCTCTCCGGAGGACTCTCCAGGCGCTTCTTGGACGCCCGGCTCGGGCGCTTCTCCGAGCGCTGCTGCGCAAACGCCGACGAGTGGTTCTTTCGCCGAGACGCAAACGCCGCGGCGTATCGAACGGCGCAAGATCCTGTCTCTGCGCCTGTCGGCGGCGCCGCAGCGGCTGGACGGAGCGAAACTACTGGAAACGTTGCAGCAGGAAGGCCTGGAGCACGGCAAGTACAAGGTCTTTCATCTGCTGCATGATGGGGCGAGTATTTTCAGCGTCGCAAGCATGGTCGAACCAGGTATCTTCGAACCGGAACTCATGGCTGAAACCGAGTTTCCGGGTATCACATTGTTTGCGCAACTGCCCGGGCCGGTTCCTGGGATGCATGCGCTGAACGAGCTGGTGGCCTGTGCCAGGCGCTTGCAGCAATGTCTCGGCGGCACCTTGCAGGACGATCGCGGCGTGCCGCTGACGGTACATCGTATCGAGCGGCTGCGCCAGGAGATACGCGAGTTCGAACGGCCTGCCGCGGCGGGTGGACGTCATCCCTCGAGCTGACGCCTGTCCGCCTGCTCAGGACGCCACCGGCAGGATTCCGGCATGCCTTTTTCAAAATCCCCCAGTGCGCGGATGCTTGCGCGTGCCGACGAATTGCGGCGCCGGATCGAGTATCACAATTATCGCTACTACGTACTTGATGATCCGGAAATCTCGGATGCGCAGTACGACCGGCTGATGCAGTCGCTGCGCGCCTTGGAGGCCGAGGATCCGCAGCTGATTACGCCTGATTCGCCCACCCAGCGGGTAGGTGCTCATCCTGTCGGTCAACTGGCGGAGGTGACGCATCAGGTGCCGATGCTGTCGCTGGACAACGCCTTCACGGAGGAGGATGTGATTGCATTCGACCGGCGGCTCCGCGAGCGGCTGGAAACCAGCGAGGAGATCGAATATGCAGCGGAACCCAAGCTCGACGGTCTAGCGGTAAGTTTTCTTTACGAGTCCGGTCGCCTGGTGCAAGCCGCCACACGCGGCGATGGTATGCGCGGCGAGGATGTCACCCATAGCGTGCGCACGATCAAGGCCGTGCCGATCGCGCTGCGCGCCGGCGCGCCGCTACGCTTGGAGGTGCGTGGCGAGGTATTCATGCCGGTGCAGGGTTTCAAGGACATGAATGCACGGGCGCTGGCGCAGGGCGAGAAGATCTTTGTCAATCCGCGCAATGCCGCGGCAGGCAGCATCCGCCAGCTCGATCCGCAGTTGGCCGCCGCCCGTCCGCTGGATGTATTCTTTTATGGTATCGGGCAAAGCGAAGGCTGGACGCCGCCGGCGCGCCACTACGAACTCCTGCAGCGACTGCGGGAGTTCGGATTGAAGATTTCGCCGCTGGTGAAGCAAGTGCGCGGTGTACAGGGCGTATTGGCCTACTACCGCGAAATGGCGGCGCTTCGCAGCAGCCTGGCCTACGAAATCGATGGCGTGGTCTACAAGGTCGATTGCTATGCGCAGCAGCGGGAGCTGGGTTTCGTGGCGCGAGCGCCACGCTGGGCGATCGCGCACAAGTTTCCGGCCCACGAGGAAAACACCGTGGTGCGTGCCGTGGAATTCCAGGTGGGGCGCACCGGTGCGCTGACACCGGTGGCGCGCCTGGCGCCGGTGTTTGTCGGCGGCGTTACAGTCAGCAACGCGACCTTGCACAACATGGACGAGGTGCGGCGCAAGGATGTACGTATCGGCGATACGGTAGTGGTCCGCCGGGCCGGAGACGTGATTCCGGAAGTGGTGAAGGTCATCCTCGAACGCCGTCCATCCACGGCGCAGGAAGTGGCATTGCCGACAATTTGTCCGGTGTGCGGTTCGGACGTGGAACGCGCCGAGGGCGAAGTGATCGCGCGCTGCTCAGGCGGCTTGTACTGTGCCGCCCAGCGCAAGGAAGCCCTGCGGCATTTCGCCGCGCGGCGCGCCTTGGATATCGATGGCTTGGGCAGCAAGATCATCGATCAGCTGATCGACACACCGCTGATCGATGGCGCTCCGGTGCGCAGTCCGGCGGACTTGTTCAGGCTCACGGCGCCGCAACTTGCCTCTTTGGAGCGTATGGGAGAGAAATCGGCGGCGAACTTGATCGCGGCGTTGGAGCGCAGCAAGTCGACGACACTGGCGCGCTTCCTGTATGCACTCGGTATCCGTGACGTAGGGGAGGCGACGGCGGCCGCCTTGGCGGAGCATTTCGGATCATTGGAGGCTTTGCAGCGGGCCAGCGTGGAGGATATCCAGGAAGTGCCCGATGTCGGTCCGGTGGTCGCGAGCCATGTTCATACCTTCTTGCAGCAGATGCATAACCGCGCGGTCATCGAGGCCCTGCGTGAACAGGGAGTCCACTGGCCCGTACAGACGCCGCGCCGCCCCTCCGCGGGGGAGGGAGCCCTGACAGGCCGCAGCTTCGTACTCACCGGTACCTTGACGAGCATGAGCCGCGATCAGGCAAGCGCGCGGATCGTGGCCTTGGGTGGCAAGGTGTCGAGCAGCGTGTCGAAAAAGACAAGCTATGTGGTGGCAGGTGCAGAGCCGGGTTCGAAGCTGCAGAAAGCGCGGGAGTTGGGGGTGGAGGTGCTGGACGAGGCGGCGTTCCTGGCGTTGCTGGGCCGAGTGATCGGTTGATGGCGTGTATTCCCGCTCAAGGGTCTTACCCACCGTGCCTTCGGGATTCACGATGGGTAAGACCCTTGAGCGGGAGTATCTACCCAGGAGCGGTGTTCAATGAGCTGCAGCGACAGGCTGCGAGTGGATCCCGCCGCGACCTGCGAGGCGGGATCTTGGGGAGACGCTAGATCGACTTTTCGATCTTGGCTGCCTTGCGCAGATCTTCCAGGTAAGTCTGGAGCTTCTTGCGTTGGAGCAGCATCTTGACCCGGTCCTTGACTTCATCGAAGGCGGGCGGCGTCGCGACTCGCGAGTCTTCCAGCTTGATGATGTGCCAACCGAACTGGCTTTTGACAGGCTGCTTGGTGAGCTGGCCGGGCTGCAGCGCGGCAACGGCGTCGGCGAAGGGTTTCACCATGGTCTCGAGCGTGAACCAGCCGAGATCGCCGCCGCTCTGGCCGGAAGAATCCTTGGATTTCTCCGCAGCGAGTTTTTCGAAGTCTGCGCCGCCCTCGAGTTGCCGGGTGATGGCTTCGGCGTCCGACTGTTCATCGACCAGGATGTGGCGGGCATGGTACTCGTGCGGCATCGCCGCGACTTGCGCATCATACTCGGGCTTCAGTTCTTCGTCGGCGACCGGATGCTCATCGATGTATTTCTGCAGGCTGGCATCGACGATCACGTTCATGCGCGCCAATGCGATCTGGTTGGCGACCTTGGAATCCTTGGTAATACCGGCCTTCTCGGCCGCTTCGGCCGCAAGCTTCATGCTGATGTACTGGTCGAGCAACTGCGAGTGCTGATCTTCCTGCACATCGCGGCCGGACTGGCGCCCGACGTTGTCGAGATAAAGATCAAACTCGGCCTTGCTGATGATCTCGCCATTCACGGTGGCGACGCGATCGCCGTTTTCGGCGGCATCGCTCGCGCCGTTCTTGCCGCAGGCAATGAGCAGCATGAGCGGTGCGGCCAGTACAAGGAGGGAAATACGGTGCTTCATGAAATCCTCTGAGTGGGCTGATGATCGGATTTTGTCGAATTGCTGGATTGGGCAAGGACGGCAACGTCACCGCCGCACTCCGTCGCCTGCCTCCTCGGACGTGTGGGCAGTAATGTTCAGGGCATGGATATCGGTTTGCATGAGCGCATCCAGTGCTCGATAGACCAGTTGATGGCGCTGCAGAATGCGCAGTCCCTGAAAGTCATCGGACACGATGTGCAATCGAAAATGTCCACGACCGTCCCGCGCTCCCGCGTGCCCGGCGTGCAGATGGCTGTCATCGATTAGATCGATCCGGTCGGTGTGCAGGGCATCGCGTAATGTGTCGCGGATACGTGTCATCCGATCCGTGTTTTCACAAGCAACGTTCATGATTGGGATTCGCCGGTATGCGCCGCGCCGGGCGATTCAGGATCCTCGATGCCCGTCCCGGCTGCGGCCGGACGGGACGACGGGCCGTCCTGTAGGGCGCGGGGCTCAACCGGCATCCTGGCAGCCAGCCACATGCCCTGCAACAATGCGAATACCAGGGTCAGTCCCAGCACACCATAAAGCTTGAAGGCCACCCAGATATCGGTGCTGAACCGATAGGCCACATACAAGTTACTGACGCCCAACAGGAGAAAGAAACCGATCCACATCCAGCTCAATTTAAGCCACTGTTCGCGCTCGAGCTGACCGTGCTCGAACTGCAGGCTGGCGCCGAGCATGCGCTGGATCACCGGCTGCGTGCCCACGTAATGACTGAGCAGAAATCCTCCGGCGAACAGCCAGTTGACCACCGTAACCTTCCATTTGATGAACATCTCGTCCTGGATCCATAGCGTCAATCCGCCGAATACCAGGACCAGGGCGCCCGAGATCAGGGCCATGGAACTGAGCTTGCGATGGCGTATCCACTGGATGGCGCTCTGTACGATCACCGCCGCGATGATGACTACGGTCGCTGCATAGATGCCTGCCAGCTTGTAGGCGACAAAGAAGGCAATGACCGGAAAGAAGTCGAACAGGAGTTGCATGACGTGAGCCGGCGGAAAGGGGCGCTATCATACTGAAAATGAGCAGCATCTATATCGAGATCCATCCCGGAAACCCCCAACCCCGCCTGATTCGTCAGGCCGTGGAGTTGATCAAGGACGGCGGTATCGTCGTTTACCCGACCGACTCCAGCTATGCCCTGGGGTGTCATATCGGGGACAAGGGGGCCATGGAACGCATCGCGCGCATCCGTCAGACCGATAAACACCACCATTTCACCTTGGTGTGCCGGGATCTGTCGGAGATCGCCCGCTACGCGCGTGTCAACAATCAGCAGTATCGTACTCTCAAGGCATTCACGCCCGGTCCCTATACTTTCATTCTGCAGGCGACACGGGAGGTGCCCAAGCGGCTGCAGAATCCGCGCCGCCGTACGATCGGTATCCGTGTTCCGAGTCATCACGTCCCGCAGGCGCTGCTGGCGCAGCTCGGGGAGCCGCTCATGAGTTCGACCCTGATCATGCCGGGGGATGAATTGCCGCTCAACGACCCGCACGAGATCCAGGAACGGCTCTATCACCAGGTCGATGCAGTCATCGACAGCGGTAATTGCGGCCTGGAGCCGACCAGCGTGATCGACCTGGCGGGACCGGTGCCGGTCATCGCCAGAGTAGGCAAGGGGGATGTCAGCGTCTTTCGTTGAAATTACGCGGCCGGTGTTTCCCGAAACCGGTGCCTGGCACCTGGTTCGGGAATCCAGTCAGGGGCGAAGAGCTTGGTATAATGCTACGGTCACGGTCGATATTTCATTTTATAGGTTTAAAAAGACCTGTAACTTACTGAATATATTTATATAAATATTGATGGATGACTTCCTGCAGGGTATCGGCGAGCCCGTCGGGGAGCGGGCATCGTGTCATCTCTCGCACCCCTTATTTTGATCTGATATTCGTTTTGTCATTCAGGAACAGGCATTGAGCGCCAATATTTCCGGCAATAAACGCATTTTGTCCGGCATGCGTCCCACGGGCCAGCTGCACCTGGGCAATTATTTCGGGGCGCTCAAGAACTGGATCCAACTGCAGTACCAGTACGAGTGTTACTTCTTTGTCGCGGATATCCATGCCCTGACGACCGGCTACGATGACACGACGGACTTGGAATCCAATGTATGGAGCATGGTGATCGACTGGTTGGCGGCAGGATTGAACCCGGCAGCGTCGACCATGTTCATCCAGTCGCGTGTTCCGGAACACTCCGAATTGCACTTGTTATTGTCCATGGTGACTCCGCTGGGTTGGCTGGAACGGGTGCCGACCTACAAAGACCAGCAGGAGCAGCTCAAACACAAGGATCTCGCCACTTACGGTTTTCTGGGCTATCCGCTGCTGCAGTCCGCCGACATCCTGTTGTACAAGGCAGCCCGTGTGCCGGTGGGCGAGGACCAGGTCGCACATGTCGAGATCACGCGCGAGGTGGCGCGACGCTTCAATCATGTATTCGGGCACGAGCGCGATTTCGAGGCGAAGGTCGAGAAGGCGATCAAGAGTCTCGGCAGCCGCAACGGCACGCGTTACAAAGAACTACGCCGGCTGTATCAGGAGCAGGGCGATGAAGCGGCGATCGAGCAGGCTCGGACCTTGCTGGACGGCAATGTCCGCTTGACGGTCGCGGACCGTGAACGACTGATCGGCTATCTGGAGGGGACCGGCCGCAGTATCCTGGTGGAACCGGAGGTGTTGTTGACCGCGACCCCGAAGGTGCCGGGTCTGGACGGGCGCAAGATGTCCAAGTCCTACGGCAATACGATCGGGCTGCGCGAGGATCCGGATGTGGTCGCGAAGAAGCTGAAGACCATGCAGACCGATCCGGCGCGAGTACGGCGCACGGATCCAGGGAATCCGGACAAGTGCCCCGTATGGGATCTGCACAAGCTGTATTCGGACGCCCAGACCCAGGCATGGGTGCAGGCAGGCTGCCGTTCGGCAAGTATCGGTTGCCTGGACTGCAAGCAGCGTCTCGCCGAACCCATGCTCGCCGAGATCGGTGCAATGCGTGAGCGCGGCCGGGAGTTCGAGGAGAATCGCGATCTGGTCAGAGGCATCATCGCCGAGGGCTGCGAGAAGGCGCGCGAGGTGGCCCGCCAGACGCTCGAGGACGTTCATCAAGCCATGGGCATGAACTATCGCTAGCATCATGAAACCCGAACTGAAGCTGGTCGAGAATACGGGCTCGCAGCTGGAGGCCGAGTTGCCTGCTCCTGCGCCGCCGCAGCAGACGGAGATGCCGTTTGCGGTGGTGGAAGGCGAGCCGATGACGCAGTTGCCGCGCGATCTCTATATTCCGCCGGATGCCCTGCAGGTGTTCCTGGAGGCCTTCGAGGGTCCGTTGGACCTGTTGCTGTACCTGATCCGCCGCCAGAACCTGGATATCCTGGACATTCCGATCGCGGAGATCACCCGCCAATACATGTCCTACATCGAAGTGATGACGGATCTGCAGCTGGAGCTGGCCGGCGAGTATCTGCTCATGGCTGCGATGCTGGCCGAAATCAAATCGCGCATGCTGCTGCCTCGTCCGGTTACCCAGGATGGACAGGAAGAGGAGGATCCGCGCGCCGAACTGGTACGCCGTCTCCAGGAGTATGAGCGATTCAAGAAGGCCGCCGAGGATATCGACCGGTTGAATCGCCAGGAGCGCGATACCTTGCCGGCACTGATCGAGATGCCGGAACGCAAGGTCATCAGGATCCAGCCGCGGGTATCGCTCCGGGAAATGTTACTGGCGCTGCAAGAGGTGATGGCTCGCGCCGAGATGTTCGCGCATCACCAGGTTAACCGGGAACGGCTTTCGGTGCGCCAGCGCATGTCGGACATTCTGGATACGCTGCGTGAAACGGCATTCCTCGAGTTCACCCAGCTGTTCCGGGTGGAAGAAGGGCGCATGGGTGTGACGGTGAGTTTCATCGCCATCCTGGAACTCATGAAGGAAGGGTTGATCGAGATCGTGCAGGCCGAGGCCTACGCGCCGATCCATGTGCGTGTCGGACATTCGGCGCGTCGCCTTGCGCTCGTCGATAATGGCCCGGCGGCAGCCGACGCCGAGAATGAGGCTGCGCTGGCGCAGCCGGAACTGCCTGGAGAGGACGAGGTCGAGGATGAGGAGGAGGTCGTGACCTTGAGCGAGGCGGCAAGCATGGAAACGGCTGCTGAGACGAGCGGAATCGAAGAGGATGGGCCGGATACCCTTGCGGACGCGCGTCCCGATCACGATGCGGCAGCGGGTGCGGCCGACCGTCCGGAAACGGAATCATTGAAATGAATCAAGACGATCTCAAGCACCTCATCGAGGCGACGCTGCTGGCGGCCGGCCGGCCGGTTACGCAGACACGGCTGTTGGAACTCTTCGAGGAGCGCGAGCGGCCGACCCAGGAGCAACTGGATGCGGCGTTCCAGGCCCTTTCGAGTGATTATGAATCTCGCGGCATCGAGGTGCTGGAAGTGGCGAGCGGTTGGCGGATCCAGGTCCGCCCGCGCTACGTCGACATCGTTTCGCGGCTGTGGCAGGAGCGGCCGTCGCGTTACTCGCGTGCCTTGCTCGAGACGCTTGCACTCATTGCCTACCGCCAGCCGATCACGCGCAGTGAAATCGAGGAAATCCGCGGTGTATCGATCAGCTCGACGATCATGCGCACCTTGCAGGAGCGCGGCTGGATACGCACCGTCGGTCACCGTGAAGTTCCCGGCCGTCCGGAACTGTTGGGCACCACGCGGGAATTTCTCGATTATTTCGGCTTGAAGAGCCTCGAGCAGTTGCCGACACTCGCCGAACTCAAGGACGTGGAGACGATCGGAGTGCAGCTGGAACTGCCCGCGGATGCGCAGGAGGGGGCTGTGGATGGGCCGGCCGAAGACGGAGAAGAAATCGGAGCGGAAATCGGCCAGACGGGAACGAGCGACGACCTGGCCTCTCCCGAGCGCAGCAGCCCCACACTGGTCGCAGACGGCGATGCAGCCGATGGCAGCCGAATGATCGGCGATCCGCCGCGGAGTTCTTAGCTCTTGTCCGAGCGTTTGCACAAGGTGCTTGCCCAGCATGGTCTGGGTTCGCGCCGCGAAATCGAAAAATGGATGCTCGAGGGACGCATTCTGCTCAACGGTAAAGCTGCCCTTCCCGGGGAGCATTATCGGAGCGGCGATCGCGTCATGCTCGACGGCCGGGATGTGACGGCGCATCTGCAGACGTCCAAAGGCCCGCAGGTGCTAATCTATCATAAACCTCAGGGTCAGCATATTTCCGTACGCGGACCCGATGAAACTCCCCATGAAAGCGAATCGTCGCAGGATCACGCCGCGATCGCCGGCGCACGTGCCAGTGTGCTGGAATCCCTGCCGGCGATACGCGGCGGGCGATGGCTGGTCATCAATGCGATGCAGACCGGTGACAGCGGCTTGCTGCTCCTGACTCGCGATGGCCGCCTGGCCGATGCGCTGCGGCGGCGCGCCGCGACGACACCGACGACATACGTGGCTCGCGTGCTGGTGCCGGCACCGGATTTCGATCTTGCCACGCTGCCGCGGACGGTGAACTACGACGGGGAAATGCTCGAATTCGAAACCATCGAGGCGGCCGGAGGAGAGGGCACGAACCGCTGGTTCAGAATCGAATCGCCTCACGCTCATCGTCGTGCCGCCGTGCGAGCGCTGTTCGAAAGCCGGGGATTGGCGGTCAGTCGGGTGATTCAGCTGCGTTTCGCCGGCCTCGAACTGCCCAGGGATCTGCCGCGAGGCAGGCATCGGGCAGTTTCGGAGCAGGAGGTGGCGGCGCTGTATGCACACGCCGGCCTGGCGATGCCGCAAGAACAAAAGACGACCGCGAATTTCGCCGCCACGCATTCCCGGCGTCGGCCGCCGCCGGATCGCCGCAAGCCCAAGCGTCCGGGTTCCCGGAGCATGCGCAAACACGCGCAACAGGCCGGCGCTGCAGTACCGGAAAGCGGCGCGCCGGAAGCAGGCACCGGGCGCCGGCCAGCATCCCGGCCGCATACCCAGGCCCGGCCACGCGCCCAGGAACGATCACCCGCGCGCGCCGGAATGCCCCCTTCGGCCCGCGGGCGGCGGCGCGGCAAAGCTACTGGCACTCGAAAGTCTCGCCGGTGATGCCCCGGCTGTCCGGACCGAGCAAAAACAAGTAAGGCGCCACGATCGTATCCGCTTCGGGTAGCGTGGCGCGATCCTCGGCGGGATAGGCCTGCAGGCGCATGTTGGTGCGTACCTTGCCGGGATTGAGGCTGTTCACGCGTACGGCCGGATGGGCTTCCAGTTCCTGCGCCAGCATGCGCATCAAACCGTCGCTGGCCCACTTCGATGGCAGGTAGGCGCCCCAGAATGCGCGTGGCCGGGGCACGACTCCGCTGGAGGTGAAGATGATCGACGGATCCTTCGCTTGCTTGAGCAGCGGCAGGCAGCAACGCGTCAGGATGAACGGCGCATTCACGTTCACATGCATGGTACGCATCCATTTCGCGACATCGGCATGTTCGATCGGCGCGCGTTCCCCGAGCATGCCGGCATTGTGCAACAGGGCATCCAGCCGGCCGAATTCCTGCTCGAGCGCGGCCACCATCCTGTCGTAATCATCGGGACCGGCCTTCTCGAAATCCATCGGCAGGATGGACGGACGCGGCGCGCCGCCCCCCACGATGTCGTCATAGACCGCTTCGAGCTTGCGTATGTTGCGGCCGTGCAGAATGATGCGCGCGCCATGCCTGGCGGCAGCCAACGCCACGGCTTTGCCGATGCCGCCGCTGGCCCCGGTGATCAGGACAACGCGGTCGTGCAACACATCGGCGCGGGGTTGGTAGTTGCGTGGATCGATCATGGGAAGGGCAAATCACGGTAGAAATCGGTACGGGATCGGCCGGCGGTCGCGGCCGACCGCAACCGGCATCGAACATGCAGAACATTCATGCCGGCGCCGAGCTGTCATCTGCGCCGCGCGGCACGCCAGGCCAACCACGGTTTTTCGATCGGACCCAGTTCGATACGCTGCGAGACGACATCGTAGCCGCGCGCGGCGATACGGTCGAGTAACCGCTCATGCAGGGCGGCAAGCACGCGCACGGCGCGCAGCGCATCGGCGCGTTCCGCCGGCAGTTCGGCAGCGGCCGTGGATGCCCCCTGCAACGCCTCGCGCGCATCGGCGGCGAATGTCTCCAGCACGATTCGTACGGCGGGATCCAGGTCGCGCGAGCGCAGCCGTTCGTAGTGGACGTCATGGCGCTCGAGCAGGTCCAGGGGTAAATAGACGCGCCCGTCCCAGGCGTCCTGGCGTACATCGCGCAGCATCTCGGTCATGCGGATACCGATGCCTGCCTGCTGCGCAAAGCTGCGCGAGGCTTCGTCGAGAGATGCCGGGGCGCAGAGTTGAGCGGCGATGATCTCGCAGATCCCGCCGCTGCTGCGTGCACAGTAGGCGTGCAGCTCCTCTGCGGTGGCATAGGTCAGATGGGCTAGATCCATATCTGCTGCAGCCAGCAACTCGCGCAACCCGGAGGATCCGGCGCCCGAGGCTGCCGTTTGCGCAAGAATGCGTGTCGCGGGATGCTGCGGGTCACCCTGCGCCAGGCGATCCATTTCCTCCTGCCACCATTGCAGCCGCGCATGCCCGACGTCGTGACTGGAACTGCGGGCGGCATCGCGGATCTCGGTGTCGAGTACATACAGCGCGGTCAGGACGGGACGCTTGCCGGGCGGGGTATACAGCAAGGAGAAATATCGCAGCGAGCCGGGCGGAGCCGCGCGGTTCACATACGAGGTGTCCAGCGGCACCACGCTCATCCGATCATCCTCATTTTTCCGTATCCACGCCGGCACTCGGGCCGGCATCCATATTCGCCCGCAGGAGGACTTCATCCTCCGGACGCCTGCGCGGCTCCCGGGCCAGCCGGTCGATCGGATCGAGCGAGTCGATCTCGCGATTCGGCAGGATTCCAAGCTCGGAGAACTTGCGCGCTCCGGGCAGCACCTGGTGTTCGAGCGAACCGACGGCGGCATTGTAGGCATCCACTCCGGCGCCGAGACTGCGCCCCAGCCGGGTGAGATGGCTGGTGAACACCGCCAGACGCTTGTACAAGTCCTGCCCCAGGCTGCGGATCGTCTCCGCATTCTGCGCCAGGGACAGTTGCCGCCAGCCGTAGGCGACGGCTTTCAGCAGGGCGACGAAACTCGTCGGCGTAGCGATGATCACATCCTGACGGATCGCATCTTCCAGCAAGGTCGGGGATTCGGCCAGCGCAGCCGACAGGAATTGATCGCCGGGAATGAACAGGATGACGAAATCGGGGCTATTGTCGAACTGGCTCCAGTAGCTTTTAGCAGCCAGCTGGCGCACCCGCTCGGCGACTGCCTGGGCATGGCGCCACAGCGCAAGACTGCGCCGTTCGTCGCTGTCGGCATCCATCGCCTCCAAGTAGGCATCCAGCGGCGTCTTGACGTCCACGACCAAGTCCCGGCCATCGGGCATATGCACGATCATGTCGGGCCGCAGACCGCCTTCCGCGGTCCGGACATGGACTTGTGCGGAAAAATCGCAATGTTCGATCATACCGGCCAGTTCGGCCAGGCGGCGCAGGGTCATTTCACCCCATTGACCGCGCACTTCGGGGCGACGCAATGCATTGATCAGGCTGCGGGTCTCGCGCTGCAGAGCCTGCTGTCCGAAAGCCACGGACTCCAAAGCGCCCTTCAAGGTTCCATAGGTTTCCGCGCGTTCTTTTTCGATGCGCTGGATCTGCTGCTCGGTCTTGCCGAGCAGTTCGCGGATGGGTGCGAGCAGGGTTTCGATCGCCTTTTCCCGCTCGCCCAGCGCATTCAACGCGGATTGCTGGTGCTGCCCGAGGTGTTCGCGTGCCAGGCGCAGGAACGATTCGCTGTTGGCGCGCAGCGAGGCGCCGGCCAGCGCATCGAACGTGGAGCGCAACTGCTCCATGGTGCGTTCCTGCGACATCTGGCGATCATGTTCGAACTGCGCCTGCGTCTTTACCCGGGCTTCGAGGATGGCAAGTTGGCGGTGCAGGGATTCGGTCCTGCGGCGATGACGCCACGAGGTGATCACGACGGTGATCAGGCCGCCGCCGAGCGTGCCGAGCAGCGCCGCGCCCGCCAGTGCGGCCCATGGGCTGAGCGTCACATCGTGTCCTTCTCGCGCCGTAGATGCATCATGTAGTTGACGTCGACGTTCGCCGTGAGCCTGGCGTGATTGCGCAGCGGATCGTAGGCGACTCCCGTGACATCCTGTACCTGCAGCGCCGCCGCCCGTGCCCAACCCGCGAGTTCCGAAGGCTTGATGAACCGCTCATAGGTATGTGTGCCGCGCTCGAGAAGATTCAGGACATATTCCGCTGCCACGATTGCCAGCAGATAGGACTTCAGGTTGCGATTCAGGGTCGCAACGAAGATGTGCCCCCCGGGGGCCACCAGCGTATGCAGGACGTGTAGCAACCTGGCCGGTTCCGGTACGTGCTCGAGCATTTCCATGCAGGTCACGATATCGTAATAGCCGGCGCGATGAGCGGCGTGGGTTTCGGCCGATTCGCGCAAATATTGCACCGGCACTCCGGTCTCCAGAGCGTGCAGCTCGGCCACCTCGATCGTCAGAGGGGCCAGATCGATACCGGTGACGGCAGCGCCGCGGGTGGCCATGGCCTCGCTCAGCAGTCCGCCGCCGCAACCCACGTCCAGCACGCGCTTACCTGCCAGCCCCGCGCCGGCGTCGACGTACTCCAGCCGTACCGGGTTGAGCACGTGCAGAGGGCGAAATTCGCCTTGCGGATCCCACCAGCGCTGCGCTCTCGCATCAAACCGGGCGATTTCGGCCGGATCATGATTGGCGTCGATACCAGCGAAGGACTCGGGGGAGGTCTTTGTCATTGAACGTCATGCACGATGGGATTTGGCCAAGGCACAAAGTATATGCCGATGGACGACGGAACCGTTCGGCCCGGCCGCTGTTGTGTTAAGATCACACCCTTCAATATAGCGCTTCCGGGATGATCTGGCTGACTCGCAGGCTCGCTTGCGGGATCCGCCTGCGGGATTTTCGGCGCGCCAGCTGACGATAGCGCTGAATGCCCTGCCGGACAGCTGCCCGTACTGGATCCGGAGCAGGTTAGAACACTGCATGGCTGAAATCGCGCGCGAAATCCTGCACGTCAATCTTGAAGACGAGATGCGCAGGTCGTATCTCGACTATGCGATGAGCGTCATCATCGGGCGGGCGCTGCCCGATGTACGTGACGGCTTGAAGCCGGTGCATCGGCGCATCCTGTTCGCGATGCACGAGAGCAACAATGTTCATTCGCGTCCCTACGTCAAGTGCGCGCGCGTCGTAGGCGACGTACTGGGCAAATATCACCCGCACGGCGATTCTTCGGCCTACGATGCGCTGGTGCGTATGGCGCAGAATTTCTCGATGCGCTACATGCTGGTCGACGGCCAGGGCAACTTCGGCTCGGTAGACGGAGATCCGCCGGCGGCCTACCGCTATACCGAATGCCGCATGACGGCGATTTCCGCCGAGCTGCTGGCCGATATCGACAAGGAAACGGTCGATTTCGTCGACAACTACGACGGCAAGGAGCAGGAGCCGGTCGTATTGCCTACGCGCGTACCGAATCTGCTGGTCAACGGCTCCTCCGGTATCGCCGTGGGCATGGCGACCAACATCCCGCCGCACAATCTCAACGAGGTCATCAGCGCCTGTATCGCCCTGATCGACGATCCCGAGCTGACGATCACCGGCTTGATGCAATATATTCCAGGGCCGGATTTTCCGACCGGAGGCATCATCAACGGCTCCCAGCAGATCGTTGCCGCCTACCATACCGGGCGGGGCCGGCTGCATCTGCGCGCGCGCACCGAGATCGAGGAAGATGCCCGGGGCCGTCAGGCGATCGTCGTCACGGAACTGCCCTACCAGGTCAACAAGGCACGCTTGCTGGAGCGTATCGCCGAGCTGGTGCGCGAAAAGACCCTCGACGGCATCGCTCCCGATGGTCTGCGCGACGAGTCGGACAAGGACGGCATGCGCGTGGTCATCGAGCTCAAGCGTGGCGAGGTGGCCGATGTCATCCTGAACAATCTGTTCAAGCACACGCCCATGGAGACGGTGTTCGGCATCAATATGGTCGCCCTGCAGGACGGCCAGCCGAAACTGCTCAATCTGAAGGAAGTGCTGGACGCATTCCTGCGCCATCGCCGCGAGGTCGTGACTCGCCGCACGGTATTCGATCTGCGCAAGGCCCGCGACCGTGTCCATATCCTGGAAGGTCAGGCCGTAGCATTGGCCAATATCGATGAGGTCATTGCCTTGATCAAGGCCTCTGCGATGCCGGCGGAGGCGAAGATCGCACTGATGCAGCGCATCTGGCCGGCAGGTGCAGTGCCGGCGCTGCTGCAGCGCGCCGGACAGGTCGTGACCCGCCCGGAAGGGCTGTCCACGATGTTCGGCATGACGCTGGAAGGCTACCGGCTTTCGGATGTGCAGGCACAAGCGATCCTGGATCTGCGTCTGCATCGCCTGACCGGACTGGAGCAGGACAAGATCGTCGGCGAGTATCAGGAGCTGCTCGTGCTCATCCGGGATCTCGAAGATATCCTGGCGCGTCCCGAACGGCTGCTGGAGGTCATCCGCGCCGAACTCGAGGAGATCCGGACCAAGTATGGCGATGCCCGGCGCACGCAAATCCTGCAGAACCACTCCGACCTGACGATCGAGGATCTTATCGAGCAGCAGGATATGGTGGTCACGCTATCGCACGGTGGTTATGCGAAAGCCCAGCCGGCGACCGACTATCAGGCGCAACGCCGCGGCGGCCGCGGCAAGGCGGCGACGGCGGTGAAAGACGAGGATTTCGTCGACAAGCTGTTCGTGGCCAATACCCACGATACGCTGCTGTGTTTCTCGAGTGCCGGCAAGCTGTACTGGCTCAAGGTCTATCAGCTGCCGCAGGCGAGCCGCGGTTCGCGCGGCCGGCCGATCGTCAACCTGCTGCCGTTGCAGGAGGGCGAGCGCATCAACGCGGTATTGCCGATCCATGAATTCGAGGAAAATAAGTTCGTCTTCATGGCGACAGCCCGTGGAACGGTGAAAAAGACGCCTCTGGAAGCGTTTTCGCGGCCGCGCCAGGCCGGTATCATCGCCATCGAACTGGATGGTGATGATCGCCTGGTCGGCGTGGACATGACCGACGGCAGCCGGCAGATCGTCCTGTGTTCCAGCGGCGGCAAGGCGCTGCGCTTCAGTGAAGCTGACGTGCGCCCCATGGGACGGACCGCAGCCGGTGTGCGCGGCATTCGTCTGCCGGAAAGCGAGGAAGTGATCTCACTGATCATCGTCGATGCGCAGGGCATGGTATTGACGGCGTCCGAGAAGGGCTACGGCAAGCGTACGGCCATCGAGGATTTTCCGGTGCATGGCCGCGGCGGGCAGGGCGTCATCGCCCTGCAGGTCAGCGAGCGCAACGGCCGAGTGGTCGGCGCACTGCTGGTCAGGCCCGAGGACGAGATCATGCTCATCAGCTCCAGCGGAACGCTGGTGCGTACGCCCGTCGAGGAAATATCGATCCAGGGGCGCAACACCCAGGGGGTGCGCCTGATTCGTCTCGATGACGGTGACCGGCTGGTCGGATTGGAGCGCATCCTCGCCGAGGGCGGCGAGGATGTGGCCGAAGGCGAAGCCGGTGCGAAGATGATGGGCGACGAGGAAAACATGTCCGAATAGTTTCATCGGCAAGCCCGCGGTATATTTTCGGCTACCGCTCGTTCAGCCGCTCATGACGATTTTTTAGTCACCCACGACCAAGTATTGCAATCATGCGTGTATTCAATTTCAGTGCGGGCCCTGCGGTCCTTCCTCTCGAAGTGCTCGAACAGGCCCGTGACGAGATGCTCGACTGGCACGGCACCGGCATGTCGGTAATGGAAATGAGCCACCGCGGCAAGGCGTTCGTATCGATCGCCGCACAGGCCGAGGCGGACCTGCGCGAACTGCTGCAGGTGCCGGCCAACTACAAGGTGCTGTTCCTGCAGGGCGGCGCGACGGCGCAATTCGCGGCCATCCCGATGAATCTCGCCGGTCCCGACAGTGTCGTCGATTATGTGCATACGGGCGCCTGGTCGAAGAAGGCGATCGGCGAAGCCAAACGCTATGCGAATGTCAACGTGGCGGCGAACGCCGGTGAGCCCTATGCGTCGATTCCGGCGCAGGAGAGCTGGCAGCGCAGCCCGAATGCGGCCTATCTGCATTACACGCCGAACGAAACGATCGGCGGAGTGGAATTCCATTTCATTCCCGACACCAATGCCGAGGTGCCGCTGGTCGCGGATCTGTCCTCGACGATCCTGTCGCGCCCGCTGGACGTCTCGAAATTCGGTCTGATCTATGCCGGGGCGCAAAAGAACATCGGTCCGGCAGGGCTGGCCCTGGTGATCGTGCGCGAGGATCTGCTCGGACGCGCCCGAGCCGGCACGCCGACGATCCTGGACTTCGCGGCGATGGCGAAGGACGGCTCCATGCTCAATACCCCGCCGACCTATGCCTGGTATGTGGCGGGCCTGGTGTTCCAATGGTTGCGGCGGCAGGGTGGGCTGGAGGCCATGGGAAAGCGCAACCAGGCCAAGGCGGCCAAGCTTTATGAGGCGATCGACGACTCATCGTTCTATGCCAACCCGGTGGCCAAGGGAGCTCGCTCCTGGATGAACGTACCGTTCACGCTCGCCCGGCCCGAACTCGACAAGACCTTCATTGCAGAGGCGAGGGAAGCTGGACTGGTGACGCTCGAAGGCCATCGGTCCGTCGGCGGCATGCGTGCCAGTCTTTATAATGCGATGCCGATGGAGGGTGTCGATGCCCTGGTTGGTTTCATGCGGGAGTTCGAAAGGAGGCATGCATGAACACCTTCCGAGTACTGACGCTGAACAACATTTCCGTGCGCGGGCTGGAGCGCCTGCCGCGTGAGCGTTATGAGGTGGCCTCGGAGTTCACGAATCCTGACGCCATCATCGTACGTTCGGCGGACATGCATCGCATGGAACTGCCCGGTAGCCTCAAGGCGGTCGGTCGCGCCGGAGCGGGTACGAACAATATTCCGGTTGGCGCCCTGTCGAAGCGCGGTATTCCGGTGTTCAATGCACCCGGAGCCAATGCGAACGCCGTCAAGGAACTGGTCATCGCCGGGCTGTTCCTGGCGGCGCGCAACATCTGCCAGGCCTGGGAATATGTACGAGGCCTATCGCTGAGCGATAAACAACTCGATGAGGCGGTCGAGGCGGGAAAAAAGAAATTCGTCGGTTATGAATTGCCCGGACGCACCCTGGGCGTGGTCGGTCTGGGTGCGATCGGCGTGGAAGTCGCCAATGCGGCGCATGCGCTGGGCATGCGGGTGCTGGGCTTCGATCCGCAAATCACCGTGCAGCGTGCCTGGCAATTATCCTCGGGCGTCGAACAAGCGCTGTCACTGGATGACCTGTTCTCGCGCGCCGACATGGTGACGGTGCATGTACCCTTGCTGGAGGATACCCGCAATCTGATCAACGCCGCGCGCCTGCGTTTGTTCAAGAAGGATGGCGTGATTCTGAACTTCTCCCGAAGCGGTATCGTGGACGAGGCGGCCGTGCTGGATGCTCTGAACGCCGGAGCGCTGCGCGCCTATATTTGCGACTTTCCCAGCGCGCGGTCCAAGGACCACCCCAAGGTCGTGGCGCTGCCTCACCTGGGCGCATCCACGGGCGAGGCCGAGGAGAATTGCGCAATCATCGTCGCCGACACGCTGCGGGATTTTCTCGAGAACGGCAATGTACGCCATTCCGTGAATTTTCCGGAGGCGGTCATGCCGAGGGCCTCGGGAGGCTCCCGTCTGGCGATAGCCAACGAGAATGTGCCGAACATGGTCGGTCAGATTTCCACGGCGCTGGCCACGGCGAATCTGAATATCGCCGATCTGCTCAACAAGTTCCGCGGTGAACTGGCCTATACCCTGATCGACGTCGACGGAGGCATTCCCGACAGCGTCATCGGCGCCTTGCAGGGCATCGAGGGCGTGCTCACCATCCGCACCCTGCAGGGCACAACGGCCGGCAGGATCCGGGGGCCTGATACAGGCAGGGTGCGCACCATGACGCGGGATATGATGATGCGAAACAGCGCATGACAGGCGATGCCGGGCGTAAATCCTCCAGGCGCAGAGCGGCTTCCAGCGCCGCGGATTCCCCGCGGGTCGGATCCAGGCCGGCCAAGAGTGCTGCAAGACATGCGCCGCCGCATGCAAGGAGGGGGCGTCCGGAAAGCCCGGCGCCGGCCGGCAGCGCGGACGGCCTGGATTGCATCCGTGAACGGATCGACGATATCGACTGCCAAATCCACGAACTGTTGAACGAACGCGCCCGCTGCGCCCAACAGGTGGGCCGTTCCAAGCGCTCCGCAGGGTTGAGCGCCGTGGACTTCTACAGGCCCGAGCGCGAAGCGCAGGTACTGCGCCGTGTGATCGAGCGCAACAAGGGGCCGTTGCGCAATGAGGAGGTCGTGCGTCTGTTTCGGGAGATCATGTCGGCCTGCCTGGCGCAGCAGGAACCCTTGAAGATCGCCTTCCTGGGGCCCGAAGGAACCTTTTCACAGCAGGCGGTATTGAAGCATTTCGGACATTCGGTGCGAGCGCTGCCATTGCCGGCGATCAATGAAGTATTTCAGGAAGTGCAGTCCGGGCATGCGGATTTCGGCGTGGTGCCGATCGAGAATTCGACTGAAGGCACGGTCAATCATACCCTGGACATGTTTCCTTCCTCGCCGCTGAAAATTTGCGGCGAAGTCGAATTACGCATCCAGCAGCACTTGATGGGACGCATGTCGGGCCTGGAGAACATCGCACGCGTCTGCTCGCATCAACAGTCCCTGGCGCAGTGTCGTCAATGGCTCGACGAATACTTGCCGAATGCCGAACGGATGCCGGTCGCCAGCAACGCGGAGGCCGCGCGGCGGGCGCGTGACGAGGACGGCACGGCGGCGATCGCGGGGCAGGCAGCCGCGGAAGTCTATGGGTTGAATATCCTCGTACCCGATATCGAAGATAGCCCGGACAATACCACGCGCTTTCTGGTCATCGGTCGTAAACTGTTCAGCGCCAGCGGCAACGACAAGACGACCTTGCTGGTATCGGCCGGCGATACCCAGGCACCCGGTGCTCTGCATCAGTTGCTCGGCCCGCTGGCGCGCCACGACATCACGATGACCCGGATCGAATCGCGTCCCTCGCGCCGCCGCAAATGGGATTACGTATTCTTCATCGACGTGGCGGGACACGCCGATGAACCGCCTCTGAAACAGGCCCTGGAGGAATTGCGCAAGCAGGCCTCCTTGTTTCGGATCCTGGGCTCCTATCCCTGCGCCGTGCTATGAGCAGGGTTCTGGCCGGCAATCCGGCCGAGTTCGCCGCACCCGCCGTTGTTACCCTGGCACCCTATGTACCAGGGAAGCCGATCGAGGAACTCGAACGCGAATACGGCATCCGCGGCAGTATCAAACTGGCCTCCAACGAAAATCCGCTGGGACCGGGGCTGCGCGCCCTGGAAGCGATCGCGGCGGCGGCCGGTGATATCGGCCTGTATCCGGACGGCAGCGGCTTTGCGCTGAAGCGGGCGCTGGCAGCCAAGCATGACTGGCCGATGGACGGCATCACGCTCGGCAACGGTTCGAACGATGTGTTGGTCATGATCGCCGAGGCCTTCCTGACGCAGCAGAGCGAGGCGGTATTTTCGCAGTACGGCTTCGCTGTCTATCCGATCGCCGTCCAGGCCAGCGGCGCGACGGCCCGCGTTGCGCCGGCCCGGCCGCCGGATGCCCCGATGGCGCTCGGCCATGACCTGGATGCCATGGCCGGGCTGGTCGGCGAACGCACCCGTGTCGTCTTTATCGCCAACCCGAACAATCCGACCGGTACCTGGCTGGAAGCTGCCGCACTCGAGCGATTCATTGGTTCCGTGCCCCCTTCGACGCTGGTGGTGATCGATGAGGCGTACATTGAATATGCACAGGATGAGGCCTTTCCGGACGCGAGCCGCTGGCTGGCCGCCTATCCCCACCTGGTGGTGACGCGAACCTTCTCGAAGGCCTATGGACTGGCCGGGCTGCGCATCGGCTATGCGCTGTCTCATCCGGCGGTGGCCGGTATGCTCAATCGAGTACGCCAGGCGTTCAATGTGAATTCGCTCGCCCTGGCCGCAGCCCGCGCGGCCCTGGAAGACGGTGAACATCTGGCGCGCTCGGTCGCCGTGAACCGCAGCGGCATGAAACAAGTATGTGCCGGTTTCAAAGCGCTGGGTGTGCGCCATATTCCCTCGGTTGGCAATTTTGTGTTGATCGACTGCGGCCGGCCGGCGCAGGCGGTGTATGAATCCATGTTGCGCCAGGGCGTCATCGTACGGCCTGTCGGCAACTATCAACTGCCGAATCATCTTCGGATCACGATCGGAACGCAGCCGCAGAACGAGCGTATGCTGGCTGCCTTGCAACAGGCTTTGCACTGACCGATGCCGCATTACATCACCCAGCCCGCCGGCCGCGCCGGCGGCGATTTTCGCATCCCGGGCGATAAATCCATCTCGCACCGGGCGCTCATGCTCGGCAGTATCGCCGAAGGTACGACCGAGGTGCGTGGCTTCCTGGAAAGCGAGGATTGTCTCGCCACGATGAAAGCCATGCGCACCATGGGAGTACGCATCGAGCAGTTCGCGCCCGGGGCGCTGCGGGTGTACGGGGTCGGCCTGCGGGGGCTGAGGCAGCCCGGCCGGGCATTGGATCTGGGGAACTCCGGCACCGCGATGCGGCTGATGACCGGTCTGCTGTCGGGGCAGACCTTCGACAGCGAGTTGATCGGCGATGCTTCGTTGATGAAGCGGCCGATGGAACGGGTTGCGGCGCCGCTGCGACTGATGGGAGCACGCATCGACACCGATCAAGGCCGGCCTCCCGTACGAATCGGCGGAGCTGCCGCATTGCAGGGCATCCGCTACACGCTGCCGGTCGCCAGTGCACAGGTCAAATCGGCAATACTGCTGGCGGGACTGTATGCCCAAGGGGCGACCATGCTCATCGAGCCGGGGATCACGCGCGATCATACCGAACGCATGCTGCAAAGTTTCGGCTGCCCGGTGCAGGCGGCGCATGGCGAGGTGCACATGACGCCGGTGGAGCGGCTGGTGGCGCGTTCTCTGGAAGTGCCGGGTGATTTTTCCTCCGCGGCTTTCTTCATGGTGGCCGGCTCGATCGCGGCCGGAAACGGATTGACGCTGCGCGGCGTCGGTGTGAATCCGACGCGTACCGGATTGCTGGATATTCTCGCGCTCATGGGCGCGGATCTGCGCCTCATCAATCATCGTTCCGCCGGGGCCGAGCCGGTGGCCGACATCGAGGTGCGGCCTTCGCGCCTCCAGGGCATCCATGTTCCCGAACACCTGGTGCCGCTGGCCATCGACGAATTTCCCGCCTTGTTCATCGCTGCCGCCTGTGCACAGGGCGAGACGCGGGTGACCGGCGCCGAGGAGTTGCGCGTCAAGGAAAGCGATCGGATCGCGGTGATGGCCGAGGGATTGACGGCGCTGGGAGTGAGCTGCGAAGTGTTGCCCGACGGCATCCGAATTCAGGGCCGGCCGGCCGAGGCCCCCGCCGGCGAGGCGGTATTCGCGGGTGGCACGATCGACAGTCACGGCGACCATCGCATCGCCATGGCATTCGCGGTGGCAAGCTTGCGGGCGAATGCTGCGATCCGTATCGACGATGTCGCCAATGTGGCCACTTCCTTTCCCGATTTTCCCGCTATCGCAACGGCCGCCGGATTGCATCTGCGGGCTGTGCCCTGAAGACGCCGCCCGGAAATTTTCAGGTGGCCGGCGCGCCGATCATCACCGTCGACGGTCCCAGCGGCTCCGGCAAGGGAACGATCTCCCGGCGACTCGCTCGGCAGTTGGGCTGGCGGTGGCTGGACAGCGGCGCATTGTATCGGCTGGTGGCCTACGCCGGACGACAGCGGGGTCTTGCGATCAGCGACGCTGCCGGGCATGCCTATCTGGCTCTGCACCTGGATGTGCGTTTCGACGAGGGGAGCGACGGGGTGGAGCGGATCTGGTTGGACGGCGTGGAGGTCAGTGTTGCCATCCGCGGCGAGGATATCGGTAAAGGCGCCTCCGTAGTGGCCGCCATGCCGGAAGTACGAGCCGCCTTGCTGGAGCGCCAGCGGGCATTCGCCGGCGCGCCGGGTCTGGTGGCCGATGGGCGGGACATGGGCAGCGTCGTTTTTCCCGCCGCCGAACTCAAGATCTATCTGACCGCCAGCGCCCGGGAGCGGGCGTTACGGCGTCATAAGCAGTTGAAACAAAAGGGGCTCAGTGCTAACCTCGCCGCCCTTTCACTGGAGATTGCCGAGCGTGATCGACGCGATATGGACCGGCCGATCGCTCCGCTGAAACCCGCCGACGACGCCGTTGTCGTCGACTCCACCTCGATGACGATCGACGCGGTCGTCGAACGGGTGCTGCAGCTGGCGGCTGCACGGCGTTTGTTTTAGACGAAGATTCTTTATGGTACCGCGCCGGATGTGCGGTTCGATTCATCAGACCCTTGCGGGACGGGACGATCGCAGGGGACAGCGGGCGACAGGCCCCGGAAACACCCATGACCGAAAGTGCAGCAACTGAAAGTGTAGCGACCGAGAGTTTTACGACTGAAAGCTTCGCACAGATGTTCGAAGAGAGCCCGGCTTCACAGAAAATAAAGCCGGGTGCGATCCTGATGGGCCGCATCGTGTCCATCGGGCCCGATGTGGTACTCGTCAATGCCGGCCTGAAAAGCGAGGCCGTGATCCCGGTCGAGCAGTTCAAGAACGAACATGGCGAAGTGGAAGTCGCTGTCGGCGATGATGTGGAAGTGGCGCTGGACAGCGTGGAGGATGGCTCGGGCGAGACCCGGCTATCGCGCGAGAAGGCGAAGCGGGCGCGCACCTGGTCACGCCTGGAAGAGGCGTTCGAGCAGCAGGAAGTCGTCAAAGGCATCATCAACGGCCGCGTCAAGGGCGGCTTCACGGTCGAGATCGACTTCGTCCGCGCATTCCTGCCGGGTTCGCTCGTCGACGTGCGTCCGGTGCGCGATCCTTCCTATCTGGAAGGCAAGACCTTGGAATTCAAGGTCATCAAGCTCGATCAGAAACGCAATAACGTCGTGGTGTCGCGCCGTGCCGTCGTCGAGCAGGAGTACAGCGTCGAGCGGACCGAACTGTTGGAAAAGCTCCAGGAAGGCGTGGTCATCAAGGGCACGGTCAAGAACCTCACGGATTACGGCGCATTCGTCGATCTGGGCGGTATCGACGGCCTGCTGCACATCACCGACATGGCCTGGAAGCGTGTCAAGCATCCTTCGGAAGTCGTCACGGTCGGCGATGAAATCGATGTGCGTATTCTCAAGTTCGATCGGGAGCGCCAGCGTGTCAGCCTGGGGATAAAGCAGTTGGGCAATGATCCGTGGCAGCAGATCGGCCGCCGCTACCCCACCGGTACGCGTCTGTTCGGCAAAGTGACGAATATCGCCGACTACGGCTGCTTCGTGGAGATCGAAGAGGGCGTGGAAGGCCTGGTACACGTATCGGAAATGGACTGGACCAACAAGAACGTCAATCCGTCCAAGGTCGTGCACATCGGTCAGGAAGTGGAAGTCATGGTGCTCGATATCGATGAGGAGCGCCGGCGTATTTCCCTGGGCATCAAGCAGTGCCAGTCGAATCCCTGGAAGGAGTTCTGCGACGACTTCAATCGCGGCGACAAGGTCAGCGGCCAGATCAAGTCCATCACCGATTTCGGCATCTTCATCGGCCTGTCCGGCGGCATCGACGGTCTGGTGCATCTGTCCGACATCTCCTGGGACGTTCCCGGCGAAGAGGCCGTGCGCAATTACCAGAAGGGCCAGCAGCTGGAAGCCATGGTGCTGTCGATCGATCCCGAGCGCGAACGCATTTCGCTCGGCATCAAGCAGCTGGCGAAAGATCCGTTCTCGACCTGGATCGCCGAACATCCCAAGAACACGATTGTCACCGGCACCGTGCGCGAAGTGGATGCGAAGGGTGCAATCATCGATCTAGGCGGCGGTGTGGAAGGACACCTGCGCGCCTCGGAACTGTCGCGCGATCGCGTCGAGGATGCGCGTGCCGTGCTTAAGATCGGCGAGGAAGTGGAGGCGAAATTCACCAACGTGGATCGCAAGAGCCGTACCATCGCCCTGTCGATCAAGGCCAAGGAAATGCACGAAGAGGCCGAGGCGGTGCAGAACTATCGCACCGGCGAGTCTTCTACGGGCACCAGCCTGGGTGATCTGCTGAAGGAGCAAATCGGAGGCCAGGACGCTTCCTGATCGCGGTACCGACGTGGCGGCGGAGTGATCTCCGCCGCCACGTTCACTATATGCCTGCGACAATACAGTCGGATTGGCGCCGGCGCTAGAACAACAACGGGCCCGAGCATGACCAAATCGGAACTCATCGAGCTCATCGCAGCCAAACAGAAGCATCTTCCCGCCAAGGATGTCGAACTGGCGGTGAAGCAGGTTCTGGAAATCATGAGCGATGCGCTGGCTCAGGGCGGACGCATCGAAATCCGCGGCTTCGGCAGCTTCTCGCTGCATTTCCGGCCGCCGCGCCAGGGGCGTAATCCCAAGACGGGTGAGACCGTGGCTCTATCGGGCAAATATGTGCCTCATTTCAAGCCGGGCAAGGATCTGCGCGAGCGCGTCAACGCCGGCGCGGACATGCCCATCCGCGACTGATCGTTCGCAACCCGGACGAGAGCCTGCTGCCTGGAAAATCGCGGCTGGAAACCTGCCGATCGGAACTCGCCGACCAACAGCCCGCAACCCAAGACTCGCTGGCCCAAAAACCGATTGGCCTGCCCTTCATGAATAATCTCGGCTAGAGTCATCATCATGAGCCGAGTCCTTTTTTTGTCCTTGGTCGTCGTCCTGGCCCTGGCGGCGCTGCTGATCACTGCCATGAATCCCGTGCATGTGGATCTGGAACTGGCCTTCATCCGTATTACGGCACCGCTGGGGCTGGTGCTGGTCGTCGCGCTGGCCGTCGGGTTGCTGGCCGGGTTGGCGTCGCGCGCCTATTGGATCGCCGCGTTGCTCCAGGAGCGCGGTCGCCTGCGTCGCGCGCTGCGCCGGGCCGAATCCAGTTCATCGTCCAACAAGACGGCCGATGATGCCGGCTGAATCCTGGCTGGTGGCGCCTCCGCTGGTATTGATCGGCGGCTCGTTCATCGCAGCAGCGGCCGGCTGGCTGCTGGGGCGGCGTTCGACACTGCGCAGTGCCTCGTTCCGCAATGCACACAATGCCATGGATGCCGGCGAGCCGCAGTCTCGCCCGGCAGCTCGCAGCCTATCGGAAGAGTATTTCCGGGGATTGAGATTTCTGCTCGACGAGGAGCCGGACAAGGCGCTGGCGGTGTTCCTGCACATGGTCGATGTGGATAACGATACCGTGGAGACTCACTTCGCGCTGGGCAGTCTGTACCGCCGCCGCGGGCAGATGGATCGCGCGATCCGTGTGCATGAGAACATCATGGCGAGACCGGCGCTGAGCGAGGAACATCGGTTGCATGCGATGTTCGCGCTTGCCGAAGATTATTTCAGCGCGGGACTATTCGATCGGGCGGAACAGCTGTTTCTACAGTTGTCCGACGGCGGCAGATGGCATATTTCAGCGTTGCGCTATCTATTGCGTATCTATGAACAGCAGCGTGACTGGGAACATGCCATCGAAGTGCATGGCCGGTTGACCAGGGTGGCGACCCCGGAGCATCCGACCGCCATTGCGCATTACTATTGCGAACTGGCGGAACAGACGCGTGAGGTAGGGGATTTCGATGCGGCGCGCGCCTACCTGCACCGGGCGCGCGAGGCGCAGCGCAATTTTCCGCGCAGCGCCCTGATACGCGCTGATATCGCCCTGGACATGCATGAACCGCTGCTTGCCGCCACCCTGTGCCAGCGGGTGGTGGAACTGCATCCCCGGCTGCTGGCGCTGGCGCTGCCGCGGGTTGTGCGTGCAATACGCGATGGCGGCGTGGACGGCCTGGAACAACAAGTGCAGCAGCGGATCCGTTCAGAGCCGGCGGCGCGCGCCGAACTGGCATATGCAGCGATCGTGGCGGGCCTGGAGGATGAGGCCGTGGTACGCGACTGCCTACCGGATCTGTTGCGCGAAGATCCCAGCCTGGGCGAAATCGTGCATGCGCTGGCGGGTGAACCTGGACTACTCGATTCTGCACAACGCGGCGCACTCGCCACGGCGCTGGGCCGCATTCTACGGCGCACCCAGCGGTATCGCTGCGTCGAATGCGGTTTCGCGAGCAGTTCGCATTTCTGGCAATGCCCCGGCTGCCGTAGCTGGGATGCATTCGCGCCGGTCGTGCTGCTGGATCTCATGCCTGGCATGCAGCGCCGCTAAACACCGGCAGACAACCTGCTCGCCGGACAGTCCGGAGAGAGGGGGATGCCGGCGCATTTTGATCCCGAATGCGTAGAAATACGTCCTTCTGCGGCGATCACCGATGCCACATACTTCGATCCGTTCATACGGATCAGGGATGCCGCATCGGGGAGGGAGCCTCCATGTCATTCAGCCGGCCGACGCCGCTCGTACGCCGCCGCATTCGCATGTTGATCGCCTGCTTGATCGCTCAGGCGGCCGACCCCGCCTTGCCACCGGCCCGTCGCGATACGCCCATATCTTCGCCACCGCCCGGACGCCGCGCACGCCGGCGCCTGGGCGGTAACGGACGTGGCACACGAAATACCTGACTTTCTTGCGATATCATCGCGGCTTGCTGATGGCGGAGGTGCATAGTGAGTCGGATAGGACGGATCAGAACGGCAGTATTTCCGGTGGCCGGCCGCGGCACGCGATTTTTGCCCGCCACCAAGGCGAGTCCCAAAGAAATGCTGCCGATCGTCGACAAGCCGTTGATCCAATATGCAGCGGAAGAGGCGCTCATGGCGGGTGCAACCAAGCTGGTGTTCATCACCGGCAGTTCGAAACGAGCGATCGAGGACCATTTCGACAGCGATCACGAATTGGAGGAGGCGCTGCAGGAGCAGGGCAAGTCTGATCTGCTTAAATCGCTCAAGGAGATCGTGCCTTCCTGGGCCAGTTGCATCTATATCCGGCAGCCCTCGCCGCTGGGACTGGGGCATGCCGTCTGGTGCGCCAAGCCGGTGGTGGGGGACGAGCCGTTTTTCGTGCATCTGGCGGACGATCTCATCGATGCCGGAACACCGTGCCTGCAGCAGATGGCCGCCGTGCACGGCGAGCGCGACGGCAGCGTGTTGGGCGTGGAAACCGTGCCTCATACCGAAACGAACAAATACGGCATCGTCGCGGCCCAGGAATGCGGCAGCCGGCTCAGCAGAGTGACCCAAATCGTCGAAAAACCCGCGCCTGAGCGCGCGCCATCGAATTTGGCGGTAGTCGGACGCTATGTGCTGTCGCCCTCCATTTTCCGGAAGCTCGAAACCATCGGTCGCGGCGCCGGGGGGGAGATTCAGTTGACGGATGCGATTGCCGCGCTGCTGGACGAGGAAGCCGTGTACGCCTATGAATTCGAAGGCAGGCGTTATGACTGCGGCAGCAAGCTGGGCTACCTGCAGGCCACCGTGGAGTACGGCTTGAAACATGAAAGCCTGGGCGGGGAATTCGGCGAATATCTCGTGGCCCTGGCTGACCGGTTGGATTCCCGCGCGCGCTGAGCATGCATCGATATTGAATATGGCGCGGCGCGTCCCCCGCGCGCCGGCCTGTTGATCCATCCAAAGGGCGATCCCCAACGGGCGATCCGCCAAACGACGCCGGCGCGTCCTGTTCCTGTACGCAAATGCACGAATGCGGCATGAACTCGTTGTGAGGCATGCTACCACCGCTCCGGCGTACTCTGAGGGGGCGGGGAGGTGCGTGTTTTTCGATAGTCTCGTTGACAACACATTTTGACAACACAGTCAATGCTGTCGGTGGACCTCGTTCACTGCATAACGAAGGGGGTACGGGAATGACACGCTCAATATGGGTAATAGGAGGCTTGTGCCTGCTCGCCATGCCGGCGATCCAGGCGCAGCAGTCCGATACGGCCGCCAGACTGAGTCAGGAACTGAAAACGGCGAATATCGCACAACGCGCCGACTCCAGTTACATGCCGGTGGCGAACGACGCCGAACTCGCGGAACTCGCCAAGAAGCTTCGAGCCGAGAAACCGGCTGCCGCTGCCCGCCACCAGGCGTTGCTGGAAAGCCGCTATGACCTTTCGAACCGACCCGCACAAGGTGTCACGATGACACGTGGCAAACCGGTACAGGCAGGTGTACGGGTCAAGCTTCCCCCGGGAATGACCTGGGAGAAATTATCCGAAATGACTCCAGAGGAGATTCATCAACAGGATCTCTTTCCGGCAGGCTTTTTACCCTTGCCGCATCCCATTCATGCCGAAGGCGGCATGGTGTTTCCTAAATTCATGATCGATGAGATCAAACGACAGGAAGCCCGCGATCTGAGCCGCTTCGATCTCGATTTCGATCTGCCCGATCACTTTCTACCGGAATTTCCTGCCGCAATATTTTTGACCACGCGCCCGGATCTCGGTGACGTTTCGCAAGGCCGGTTGGTCACGAATCGTAATTTCTATGAACTCTTCGGCGGTATTCTGAATCCGAAGCAGCTCGAGGGCTTGCGACTGCTGGTCATGCCGTTTCCGCAGCAACAGTTCAATCAAACCAGCGACCGGCGCAGCGAGCATGCCCATCAAGGTGTCGCCTGTTTCGATTGTCATGCCAATGGTCATACCAACGCCGCCACGCATCTGGTCGGTGATATCCGGCCACAGCAGTTCCGGCATCGTATCGCCACGCCGACCTTGCGCGGAGTGAACATCCAGCGCCTGTTCGGCTCCCAGCGGGCACTGAAGACGATCGAAGACTTTACGGAGTTCGAGCAGCGCGCTGCGTATTTCGATGGCGATACGGTGATAGCGGTCAAGAAGGGCGTCAACGTGTTGGAGCGCGGCAGCCAGGTGCACGATATGGCTGAGTTTCAGGAACTGCTGGATTTTCCGCCGGCACCAAAGCTGAATCTCCTCGGAAGGTTGGATCCGGCCAAGGCTTCTGCGCAGGAACGGCGCGGCGAGGAGGTTTTTTTCGGCAAGGGACAATGCTCCGCCTGTCACATGGCGCCGTTCTATACGGACAATCTGATGCATAACCTGCAGACGGAGCGCTTTTACCGGGCGCGCATGATCAACGGTAGAGCCGCTGCAGCCGATGGTCCAATCAAGACCTTTCCGTTGCGCGGCATCAAGGATTCGGCGCCCTATCTGCATGATGACCGGCTGCTTACGCTCGATGACACCGTGGAGTTTTTCAATCTCATCCTGGGTACGAGGCTGACCCAAAGCGAGAAACAGGACCTGGTCGCATTCCTTTATACGCTCTGACGATCGCTGTCATCGGAATCATCGAGGTCCTTCATTGATGATCGGGATGTCCGGGGTGATCAGCGCCCCGGACATCCATTCAGACCCGCCGGCCCATACCGCCCTGTGGAAACGATACGCCGCAGGAGCACGAGGAGAATGTAATGACCGTCGCACGCATCACCGAGATCAGCAGCATCAGTCCCAAGAGCTTCGAGGATGCCATCGTTCAGGGCATCGACCGCGCGAATAAGACCTTGAAAAGCTTGAAGGGCGCCTGGGTGAAGGATCAGGAGGTCACAATCGAGAACGGCAGGGTGAGCGGTTATAAGGTTGTGTTGAAGGTGACGTTCGTCCTGACAGATTGACGATATCCTGGTGGAGGAAAATCCCCGGGATACTCGCGACCGCCGGAGTTCGGACCGATCGATCCGAGAATAATCGTTCCGTGACGATCGGTCCGGCCGGCTTACCGGAGCACCTCCTCCAGGAATTGCAATAATGCTTTCCAGGAGCGGCGATCGGCGCGGTCGCTGTAGAGCATGCCCATCTCCCGGTTGTTCGCTGCCGGATTGGTGAAGGAATGAACGGTGTGGCCATAGGCGTGCAATTGCCAGTCGACGCCGGCCCGGGTGAATTCCTGAGCGATGGCCAGCACATCCTGCGGTGGCGCCAGCGGATCGTCATAGCCGTGCAGAATCAAGATCTTCGATAAGATCTTCGCAGCCGTTAGTCCGGTGGGCTTGAGCAGTCCATGAAAGCTCACCACACCGCGCAGTTCCGCACCGCTGCGCGCCAGATCCAGCACGCACAGCCCCCCGAAGCAGAAACCCATGGCGGCCACCCGGCGCGGATCCACTTGCGGCAACGCCTTGAGGGCTGCGAGTGCGGCATTGATACGCTGCGACAACAGCGCCCGATCCTGCATGAACGGTTCCATAAGCGACTGGTTTTCCTCGGGAGAACTGCCGCGTCGGCCGTTGCCGTACATGTCCAGCGCGAAGCTGGCGTAACCATGGTAGGCCAGCCGGCGTGCCTTGCGTTCGACGAATTCGTCCCGGCCTCCCCAGGCGTGACTGATCAGTACTGCCGGTAACGGTTGGTGGCGCGACTCGTCATAACAAAAGAAGCCTTCCAGGCCGGCGTCGCCGTCTCGATATTCGATGAGTCGTTCACGTATCGTCATGCCCTGATCCTCAGGATCTGAGAAGCCATGATGCGATCATGCCGGGAGCGGCCGGACAGTGCCAGTCCGGTCCTCACGCAAATGCCGTCGCCTTGCTTTGCATCCGCTGATGCCAGATAGCGCCGCCGATGAGATACTGAACGTTTGACTGAAGCCGATGCGGCTCAGGCTGCGCGGCATGAAAGACTTCATCCTGATTCATCGCACATGCTGCGAAAATCAGTATGGATCCGCAGTCCCGACTCATACGGCATGACGGGACGGTAAAGGAGAAAAATCGAACGTGCAGTCTTCCACGATCTTCTGGATGGGGTTTGGCGCGAGTCTGGCCGCGGGCATGGGCACGGCGCTGGGAGCGATCGGAGTGCTCTTGTTCAAGCGTCCCACGGCACGCATGAGTGACGGACTGCTCAGCGCCGCGGCGGGTGTCATGCTTGCGGCAACCTTCTTTTCCCTGCTGCAGCCAGCGATCGAGTATGGTGAAGCGCAGTACGACAGTCGTCTGATCGCGGTCGGCCTGGTGGTCGCCGGAGTGATCGGTGGTGCGCTGGGCCTGTTCCTGATTCATCGTTTCGTGCCGCACGAGCATTTCATCATCGGCAGACAGGGACCGGATAACAAGGCGATGGAACGGATCTGGTTGTTCGTACTGGCCATCACTTTACATAATTTTCCCGAAGGCATGGCGGTGGGCGTGGGCTTCGCCGGCGGAGACCTCGGCAAGGGTCTGTCTTTGGCCATCGGTATCGGCCTGCAGAACATTCCGGAAGGCCTTGCGGTTGCCGCAGCCCTGTCGGCGATCGGTTACGCCAGGTCACAGGCTTTCTGGGTTGCCTGCCTTACCGGACTGGTCGAACCGGTCGGCGGCGCATTCGGCGCATCGGCCACCTGGCTGGCCGCCGCGGCGATGCCCTGGATCCTAGGTATGGCGGCCGGTGCGATGTTGTTCGTCATCAGCGACGAGATCATTCCAGAGACGCATCGCGGCGGGCATCAGGAACTGGCGACCTTTTCGTTGCTGGGAGGCTTCTGCGTCATGATGGTGCTCGATACGGTCTTCGGCTGAGCGCCTGGGGAGGATCGATCGGTCAGGCGGCAAAGACAGTAATAAGCTATTTGTTAGCATGCTATCATTAATCCCTGCTATAGTCGGCGAACTACAAGCGTGACTTCAAATTATTGATTTTGCTGGAATTATAGATGGATTTACGAGAGTCCTTCGCACGTGAATTGGGTTGGGTGAGTCGCCGCTGGCGCACGCGTATCAATGAGCGTCTGGCCGGTTGCGGCCTGACCTTCGCACGCTGGAGCACGCTGCTGCAGTTGTCGCGATGCGAAGGACTGATCACGCAGACGGAGCTGGCCGCGCTCCTGGGTGTCGAGGGACCCACCCTGGTACGGCTGCTCGATGCCCTGGAAAAGAAGGGACTCATCGAGCGGCGCCTGACCATGGATGACCGTCGGGTCAAGCTGATCGCGTTGACGCCGGCGGCGCAGCCGGTACTGGAGCGAATCAATCAGATCGCCCGTGAAGTGCGTGAGGACATCCTGGGCGATCTGGATACATCGGATCTGGAAGCCTGCCTGACGGTGCTGAGACATATCGGCGCACGGCTCGAGGGTTCGTTGGGAAAATCCCGAAATGCTGGTCACTGAACCCCATATCCCTTCCGCCGGGGCCGACCCTGTACTCAAGATCGAAGCTGCCCGGTCATGTTCTCGCGAGTGCGACTCCAGCGCGCCACGCCGACGGCTCCAGGGTTTTTCATGGTTTCCCCCGGGCTGCACGGCGAACCTGCGGCTACGCCGGATCGCGATGGCGATCGCGCTGATGGCCGGCGTGATTTCGCTCGGCATATGGTTGCATCATCGGGCGACCCATATCCATGTGACCGATTCGCGTATCGCCTCGCATGTAGTGGTGCTCAGCAGCGAAGTAACCGGGCGGCTCCTCGCCATACCGGTGGTGGTCGGCCAGCATGTGTCCAAGGGTGACCTGCTGGCTGCGATCGACCGATCACAATCACGGCTGCAGTTGCGCGAGATCGAGGCGCGCATGGAGGCGGTGTCCGCACAGCAGGCGCAGTTGCGCGCCCAACAAGACATGGTACGCAGGCAGGTGAACGGCCGATTGCAGGCGGCACGTTCACAGCTTTTGGCTGCCGAGGCGGATCGCCATGGGAAAATGGCAGAGCGCGACAACGCACGCGATGAACTCGAGCGGCTGTCGGCGCTTTACAAGACCGGTGCGGTATCGGCGCAGCTCCTGGACACGACTCGTGCGCAATTCATCAGCACACAGCAACAGGAACTACGTGCTGCAGCCGGCATCGACACGGCGCGCGCCAATCTGACCTCGGTACAGGCCGAGGAAGCGCAGGCGGTGGTACTGGAGCGGCAGATCACGATGCTGGAGGCGCAGAAGGCGGCGTTGGCCGCCCAACGTCAGCAGCAACTGATCGATCTGGACAAACGCGCGATCCATGCCCAATTCGACGGGGTCATCGATCAAACGTTTGCAGAGGCTGGCGAGTATGTCTCTCCCGGCATGCGCGTGCTGATGTATCACGATCCCAAACGTGTGTGGGTGGACGCCAACATCAAGGAAACAGATTTCGATCGGCTCAAGATCGGGGCATCCGCGACAGTCACGGTGGATGCATATCCACACCGCCGCTTCACGGGCAAGGTGACGCACTTGGGGCAGGCAACGACCAGTGAGTTCGCTTTGCTGCCCAATCCCAACCCCAGCGGAAATTTCACTAAAGTCACGCAGCGTCTGCCGGTGCGTATCGCGGTGGCGCAACAGGATGATCTGCTGCGCCCGGGCATGATGGTCGAAGTTTCCATCGACGCCACTACCGGCAATGTCGTCCACTAAAGCACTGTTCGAGCGTTACGGCGATACATACCGAACACTGGCCACGGTGACGGCGCTGGTCGCCGCGACCGCCGTCATCCTGTCCGCAACGATCGTGAATGTCGCTATTCCCGATGTGATGGGGACATTCGGCATCGATCAGGTCCAGGCGCAGTGGCTTTCCACTGGATTCCTCGCCGCCATGACCGCGACCATGCTATTGGGCGCATGGGCGGAGCGGGCCTTCGGATTGCGCGCGACCTTCGTCGCCTCTCTATTGCTTTTCGGCGTCGGTTCGATACTCGGCGGTATGGCACCGAACAATAGCGTGCTGACGCTGGCGCGGGTGGTTCAGGGTGCTGCAGCGGGTATCGTGCAGCCGCTGGCCATGGTGGTACTGTTCCAGGTGTATCCGCTCCACCAGCGCGGCAGAGCGATGGGGGTCTTCGGAATCGGTGTCGTTCTCGCGCCAGCTCTAGGCCCGTGGGTAGGCGGCCTGCTCATCGACAATTTCAATTGGCGCTATGTATTTTATCTAGGCCTGCCGTTTGGTGCGCTGGGTGTGGTGCTGGCTGCATTCTTCCTGCCGACCCGCGAGCAGGAAAAGAGCAGGCCGCGCTTCGACTGGATCGGTTTCGCCCTGCTGTGTCTTTTTCTGCTGCTGCTGCTGAGCGCCTTGTCGAACGGGCAGCGTATGGGCTGGGATTCCGATGCCATCCTGCTGCAACTCGCCATCGCCGCCGGCGCCATCGTCGCCTTCGTCTTCTGGGAGCGACATACGGCAGAGCCGATGCTTGCTCTGAGTCTGTTCGAGCAAGTACCGTTCGCGGCAAGCGCGTTCGTGAGTTTCGTCATCGGCGCCGGTCTGTTTGGCTCCACCTATCTACTGCCTTTGGCAGTGCAGACGATACAGGGGTTGACCCCGACACAAGCGGGGCTGATGCTGATGCCGGCAGGGTTCATTCTGGCGGCGATCTTTCCCTTGTCGGGCCACTTGAGTGATCGAATGCCTCCGGCACTCATGATTGCCATCGGGCTGCTGATCTTTGCGCTCGCCAGTTATCTGACTGCGAAGTTCGACGTCAATAGCAGCTTCGTGTGGCTGACCTGGCTGACCGTGCTCACGCGGCTCGGCCTGGGTGTCATGTTTCCGTCTCTGAACGTGGCTTCCCTGCAGGTCTTGCCGCGCTCATTGATATCGCAGGGTTCCGGTGCAGTCAACTTCATGCGCCAGTTGGGAGGGGCGTTCGGCGTCAATCTGCTCGCGGTGCTGCTGGAGCGGCGCACGGTCTTTCATGGCGAGGCTCTGGCCGTGCTGCAGACATCTCACAATCCGGCTACTGCCGCATTCATCGGCGAAGCCGTAGACCTGATGAAGGAGATGTCTCTATCGGCGGGTGACCGTGTTCCGGCGGCACTCTGGTATCTGGGGCAGGCGCTCTATGTCCAGGCCCGTACCGAGGCGTTTCGCGATGCATTCCTGGTGACGACATTGGTGTTTTTGATCGCGCTTTGGCCGACCTGGCTGCTGTATCGAGCGTTGCAGAGTGAACCGCCGGGGACCGCGGAGGAATAGTTATTGTCCAATGCCGAGCGGGCGCGTGGCCGACATGGGAGGCCGACATGGGAGGTGATGATCCGCGGCCGGGAGCAGGGTTCGGATACAGGGGCTCGACATCTCGATCGAGAACCCGATCGACTCGATCCGCCGTTCCACCGGATGCTCCCGTGCAGTGGGAGCGAAAGATGAAGGACCACTACGGCTACATCCGCGGCACCGAGGACAACACCGGCGAGCACGTGGATGTATTCGTTGATCCGCAGCCGGAGGCTGGGCAGGTCTTCGTTATCGACCAGGTGATTGATGGCAAGTTCGATGAGCCGAAGGTGATGATCGGCTATGGCGGCGAGCAGGAAGGCATATTTGACCGCGAGGGCGACGCCATGAACGAGCAACTACTCACCGCCGGCCTGATGCTGATGAACACCCTGTTGCAGCGGGCGATGCAGGTCTCAGCCCAGATTCAGGCCGGGACGCTGGATCGGGCGTACCTGGACGCGCAGCTGATCGAGGATGTCGAGGCGCGGCAGATGCAGTTGGCCGCACTGGAAAGGGCGAGGGCGGAGGGGAGGTAGACCTACTTCGATCCTTGCTTGTTATACGCAGCGACCTTTGCGGCAAGCCGGCGGAGTTCGGCAATTGGGAGCTGCTCGTACTGCGCCTTCGCGTACACCGATATCAGGCATGGGCCTGAAACTCCGCTATGGTAGATCACTCGGAACCCGCCCCGCTTTCCTCGATTCTGGTCTGCTGAGGCGATCCTGATCTTAACAAGCCCAGGGAACAGCGGTATTGGATACGTAGGAGCTTTTCCTGCTAAGGCAAGCTTCAATGCCTCTCGGATGTCGTCTTCAACGTGCGGATATTTTTTTCTTAGTTGTTCTAGATCGCTGTCGAAGTCGGGCAGCGATCTGTAGTCATGCACACTGATCCAACTGGAGCATGCTGGCATCCAGCCGGGATCGGTTGCCGAGAACGTAGTCTATGGAGTCTAGATGCTCATCAAGGTCTTCGATTACGCGCGACGCCTTGCTCTTGAAAATACTGCCAGGACGGAGCACGTGCATGACCTGTCGTGTTAGGAGCATTACGTCTCGAACTCGCTCAAGAGACTCTTCGTCTTTGGCAGACGTCATCGCATCAACGAGATCGGGTAGCCGGCGTCTAGCGTAGAACGGGAAGAATTGCGCGTAGCCACCAAGAACCAAGCCCAGAAACCCAAGCATCGCATAAGCCGACCAGACTCTATATCGGGCTCGCTTCAAATTGCGGCGAAGATTTATTAATTCGGTGCCATGAGTGACGGCGTCGAATTCGCCATGGACCAATGCGGTCATCAGCACATCCTCAGGAGCTTGACCAACACGTATTTTAGTGTGCAGTCTCATTGGCATCGGTTCCCGTGCGTGGTTCGCAGTTCGACAACCGAGTCGGAATAGTTCCGACGCGTAATCATTGCCTATATACGGCAGGAATGTCTATAGGTGTACATTTAAGATGTAGGTTTAAACCAAGAATTTAAATGGCGTTGTTCCGCAACGTCTGTTATTTACGCCCAAAGTCTGGTAATTCATCCGGAATGGCGTCGGTGTTTTTTACACTGCGCATATCGTCCGAGGCGAGGCGCATGCCTTGGCGGTGATATCACACGCAGTGCGGGTGCCAGTAGCTGCGAGCGGAGGTATGAGGCGGGGCGAATTGACGTTGGCTGATCCGTCCAATATCAGCCGCGGTGAACCTTGATTTTCAGCAGAAAAATAGCATTGAACCGAGCGTAATATTGGACACTCGCTATTCGTGTAAGTTAATGATTTATATGGCTCCCCGGGCCTGATTCGAACAGGCGACCAACGGATTAACAGTCCGTCGCTCTACCACTGAGCTACCGGGGAACGCTGAAACTAGACACTGGAACTAGAGGGCGGCGAAGGCGCGCGATTTTGCGTAATGCGCTCCGGGGTGTCAAGGACGCCGGCCGGCAGGATGAGACGTAATTGCAATACACGGGATCCTGAGCGGGCAGGGTTACCCCCGGGGACGGTCATGAGCCCGGAAACTACCTGTCAGGGGGCGGCAGCTCGCCTTAATCGAGGACGCCGCCGGCTTTTTGTTCTATCCGATACCTGTCCCAAGCGTCTTGCCCATGCGCCGCAGCGCTTCCTCCAGGGTCTGCATGCTGCAGGCGAACGAAAGACGCACATGGCCGGGGGCGCCGAAACCGCTGCCGGGCACGACAGCGACGCCGCTGGTGGCGAGCAGATGTTCGGCAAATGCCGTGTCGTCCGCGACGCCGATCATCTCGATCGCCCGTTCCACATTGGCGAAGGCATAGAATGTTCCCGCACCTTCCAGGCAAGATACGCCTGGCAGGCGGTTCAATCCGGCCACGAGGAGATCGTGGCGCTCCCGGAAATGACGGTTCATTTCTCGTACACAGGCCTGGTCGCCGTTCAATGCGGCGGCGGCGGCTTTCTGCGCGATAGAGGAGGGATTGGAGGTGCTCTGGCCCTGGATCGTCGCCATGGCAGTGATCAGCGCCGCTGGTCCGCCGCAGTAGCCGATGCGCCAGCCGGTCATGGCATAGGCCTTGGAGACTCCATTGACGGTGACGATGCGCTCATAGAGTTCGGGGCATGCCTGGGCCAGACTGATGAAGGGCTCGCGCGCCCAGTAGATGTGCTCGTAGATGTCGTCCGTGCAGATGATGATGCGCGGGTGCCGGGCCAGCACGGCGCCCAGCGCGCGCAGCTCCGCAGCGGTGTAGGCTGCGCCGGTGGGGTTGTTCGGGCTGTTCAGGATGAATAGCCGCGTATGAGGCGTGATGGCGGCCTCGAGTTGTGCCGGAGTGATCTTGTAGCCCTGATCGCGGCCCGCCAAGGGTGTGACCGGCACCCCCTCGGCAAGCATCACCATGTCGGGATAGGACACCCAGTAAGGCGCGGGAATCACGGCTTCATCGCCCGGGTCGATCAGCGCCATGATCAGGTTGAACAGGATCTGCTTGGCGCCGCTCGATACCAGGATCTGTTGGCGCTGGTATTCGAGTCTATTGTCGCGCCTGAATTTCGCGATGACAGCATTCTTCATCTCCACCGTGCCATCCACCGGCGTATAACGGGTGTGACCTTCGCGAATGGCCTGGATGCCGGCTGCAGCGAGGTGTGCCGGGGTGTCGAAATCCGGTTCCCCGGCGCCCAGCGAGATGATGTCCCGGCCCTCCGCCTTGAGGCGTGCCACGCGGCCGGTGAGCGCAACGGTCGGGGACGGTCTGACGCGCTGAACACGCCGTGAAACAGTTGAACTCACTGGGAACCTCGAGCATCGCAGGGAATATCGGCGGAAACAGGCTGCATTCTAAACTGATCCGGCCAGATCGGCCCGAGCGCGGTATGGTCCGGCGCTTGAGGGCTGGATTTTCATCGATTTGGGTTTCATGAGCGGAACATCGAAGGAGTGTATCCTTGCCGATTCCACCTTGAGCCCCCATCGATCTCTCCGTGTCTAAAGCTGCCTCACGTCGTCCCAAAACCGGTCGCCGGCCATCGGCCGGCGCCAATGGCGGTCCGGCGGCGGCCAATGCCGCCGGCGGCTCTGAGACACGCACCTTGACGGCACCTCTTGCGGATACGGCTCCCCGCACGTCTGCATTTCAGCTCGATGGGCGCTATCAGCCCGCGGGCGATCAACCCCAGGCTATCGCGCAGCTGGTGGAGGGGCTGCGTTCGGGTCTGGCGCACCAGACCTTGCTGGGCGTGACCGGCAGCGGCAAGACCTTTTCGATCGCTAACGTCATCCAGGTACTGCAGCGTCCCACCCTGGTGTTGGCGCACAACAAGACCTTGGCGGCCCAGCTCTACGGCGAGTTCAAGGAGTTCTTCCCGCACAACGCGGTGGAGTACTTCGTGTCCTACTACGATTACTATCAGCCTGAGGCCTACGTGCCTTCCTCGGATACCTATATCGAGAAAGACTCCTCGGTGAACGAGCACATCGAGCAGATGCGCCTATCGGCAACCAAGGCGCTGCTGGAACGCTCTGACGCCATCATCGTCGCGACCGTCTCGGCAATCTATGGTCTGGGCGACCCACAATCCTACCTGTCGATGGTGCTGCATCTGTCGCGCGGGGATCGGCTGGATCAACGCAAGATCCTGCGTCGATTGGCGGACATGCAGTACACGCGCAACGAGCTGGATCTCAGTCAGGGCACCTACCGCGTACGCGGCGACGTGATCGACATCTTTCCGGCGGAATCCGAGCGCGAAGCCTTGCGTGTAGAGTTGTTCGACGATGAGGTCGAGGCGCTGCAACTGTTCGATCCGCTCACGGGCGAAATCCTGCGCAAGGTACCGCGCTATACCGTGTTCCCCTCGTCGCACTATGTCACTCCGCGCGAACGTCTGATCGCGGCGGTGGACGCAATCCGCGAGGAGCTGCATGAGCGCCTGCAGGTCCTGAAGAGCGGCGGCAAGCTGCTGGAGGCGCAGCGCCTGGAGCAGCGTACGCGCTTCGATATCGAAATGATTCGGGAAGTCGGTTATTGCAACGGGATCGAGAACTACTCGCGCTTCCTGTCCGGTCGCAGTCCAGGCGAGCCGCCGCCCTGCCTGTTCGACTATCTGCCTGCCGACGCACTGCTGGTCGTCGACGAGAGCCATCAGACGATTCCGCAGCTAGGCGCGATGTATCGCGGCGATCGCTCGCGCAAGGAAACCTTGGTCGAGTACGGCTTTCGGTTGCCTTCCGCGCTGGACAACCGGCCGCTACGCTTCGATGAGTGGGAGTCGCTGGCGCCGCAGACGATTTTCGTCTCGGCGACGCCAGGACCCTATGAACTGGAGCGTTCGGGGCAGATCGTGGAGCAGCTGGTGCGTCCGACCGGCCTGATCGATCCTTCGGTCGAAATACGTCCCGTGCGCACCCAGGTCGATGATGTGCTCTCGGAGATCCGAATTTGCGTTGCGCACAATGAACGAGTGCTCATCACGACCCTGACCAAACGGATGGCGGAGGACCTTACCGAATACCTGGACGAACATGGCGTCAAGGTGCGCTACCTGCATGCCGATATCGATACCGTAGAGCGCATGGAGATCATCCGGGATCTGCGCCTGGGAAGGTTCGATGTGCTGGTGGGCATCAACTTGTTGCGCGAAGGCCTGGACATGCCCGAGGTATCGCTGGTGGCGATCCTGGATGCCGACAAGGAGGGCTTTCTGCGATCGGAAAACTCGCTGATCCAGACGATCGGTCGAGCCGCACGGCATCTCAATGGACGGGCGATTCTGTATGCGGATCGCCGTACCGGTTCGATCGAGCGTGCGTTAGCCGAAACCAACCGGCGTCGCGCGCGTCAGATCGAGTTCAATGAGTTGCACGGTATCACTCCACGCGGCATCACCAAGGAGGTTACGGATATTCTGGAAGGTGCATACGCCGGTGCAGAGCGCGGACCCGTCCGTCGGGTCGCCGAGCCTGCTCATGATTATTCCACGCTGACGCCGGCGCAGGTACAGCGCAAGATCAAGAAGCTCGAGCAGGAGATGATGAAGCGTGCGCGCAATCTGGAATTCGAAGAAGCCGCCAGGCTTCGTGATGAAGTGCGCGAACTGCGCCAGTCGTCTCTTGGGTTGAATGCATAGACAGGTGCTGCTGCTTGCAGCGTCTCGATCGGGCCATATACAGGAATCAACGCTCATCGATATCCATATTGATGATAAATCAATAATAGTTGATTGCCGTAAAACGGCATATTGGCGGCTGTCATGCCGTATCGGCATGTAAATCGCTCCGCGCTTGCCGTAAAAGCTGTGTTACCATTTGCACCCGGAGCACGCCTTCTCGTCTATTGCCAACAATCGAAGAGGCGCTAAATCTAGCCGCTCCATGCCGTGCCATGGGTATCGAAGGACGTTCGTCTGTCCCGTGGGAGACACTTATCCGCATGAGGGACACGCTCATGAGAAGCAGCTTTGCTGCCATCAATTCATCGAAGGCGAATTTCGATGAAATCTACATCCGTGATGATCCACGTGCGTATTTCTCGGTCCTGGGTTCGTTGGACTATATGATTCCCGACCTGGCCGAGCCGGTGGTACGGCAACTGCTGAATGCCCGTATTCAGCGTCATGGCGGTGCGCAGCTGGTGCTGGATGTCGGCTGCTCCTACGGTATCAATGCGGCGGTGCATCGCTTTCCGCTCAGCTTCGGTGCCTTGCGCAGCCGTTATGCGCGTCACGAGATGACGGCATTGAGCTCGAAGCAACTGGCGGGACTGGACAAACATTTCTATGACAGCTGGCCGGAGATCGGCCTGGCGCGATTCATCGGATTGGATGTATCGGCGCCGGCCATTCAGTATGCGCGCAGCGTGGGGCTGATCGATCGCGGCATCATTGCGGATCTGGAGCATGGGTCACTTGCGCCGCAGGATGCACTCCACGTGCAACAAGCCAACGTCATCCTGTCCACCGGTTGCGTCGGCTATGTTACCGACAAGACCTACCGGCAGTTGCTGACAGCCATGAAGCAGCCGCCCTGGGTCGTTTCGTTCGTGCTGCGCATGTTCCCCTACGATGCGCTCGCTTCGACCCTGTCCGAATTCGGACTGGTTACAGAACGACTGGCCGGCGCGACATTCGTGCAGCGCCGCTTTCGTGACGTGGAGGAATTCATCTCGACACTGGATGCGCTCGGGACGAATGGAATCGATACCAACGGCTTCGAATCGGAAGGCACGTTCCAGGCCGATCTGTTCGTATCGCGTCCCGCGGCCGATGTACACGCAGCACCGCTGGATGAGATCATTACCATCAACAGTGGCCGCAACCGCCAGATCGGCACCCGGTATGTGCAGGTCGAAACGGACCATGGCGTGGAAATCGCCCTGGAGCCCTGAACGCTGTCGTTGCCTTTTGCAAGCTGCCACTCCCCGGACGGCAGGGGATGAACCTCTGGGTCGGGGGGCTGTTTCAACCTTCGGATGTCAGCCGACGAGCGCCGGCGAACCCCGGCCTGTAGAGCCGGCGCTAACACAATGTAGAGCCGGCGCTTGCCAGCCTCTGGGCGCACCGTTATCCTTGCCGGCCTTTTTAGGGCGGTTAGCTCAGTGGTAGAGCACTACCTTGACATGGTAGGGGTCACAGGTTCAATCCCTGTACCGCCCACCATTCTTCGGGTGTCCGGTACCGGGCTCGAGGATGGATGCCGACCTGTACGCTCGTCATGAGGGGTTCATGACGCGTCGTTTGGTTCGTCTAGATCCAATGCGGCGGTGCGAGCCGCTTTTGACCCAAGCCGACATCTTCACAAATGCCTGTCATCATCCTGCCCGACGGCAGCCAGCGTAGTTACCCGGAGCCGGTCTCGGTCGAGAAGGTCGCCGCGGATATCGGCCCCGGACTGGCGAAGGCGGCGCTGGCGGGCAAGGTCGACGGTGTGCTGGTCGACACCTCTTTCCTGATCGATCGCGACGCGACGCTTGCGATCGTGACCGAGCGCGATCCCGAAGGCTTGGAGGTGATCCGCCATTCCACCGCGCATCTGCTGGCACAGGCGGTCAAGCAGTTGTTTCCGGATGCCCAGGTGACGATCGGTCCGGTGATCGAGGACGGCTTCTACTACGATTTTTCCTATCAGCGCCCGTTCACGCCTCAGGATCTGGAAGCGATCGAGGCGCGCATGCGCGAACTGGCCCAGGCCGATCAGAAGGTTACCCGCCGGGTCATGGCGCGCGACGAGGCCGTGAAATTCTTCAAGGACCAGGGTGAGATCTACAAAGCCGAGATCATCCAGAGCATCCCGGCGAACGAGGACATCAGCCTGTACGGCCAGGGCGATTGGGTGGATCTGTGTCGCGGGCCGCATGTGCCCAGCACCGGCAAGCTGCGGGCGTTCAAGCTCATGAAGATTGCGGGCGCCTATTGGCGCGGCGATTCACGCAATGAAATGCTCCAGCGCATCTACGGCACGGCCTGGGCCGACGAGAAGGCGCTGAAGGCCTACTTGCATCGCCTGGAGGAGGCCGAGAAGCGCGATCATCGCAAGCTAGGCAAGGAGCAGGATCTATTCCATTTCCAGGAAGAAGCGCCGGGCGCGGTATTCTGGCATCCGAAGGGCTGGACCTTGTTCCAGGCGCTGATCGCCTATATGCGCGAACGCCAGACGCTGGCCGGTTTCGAGGAAGTCAATTCGCCGGAAGTGATGGACGTGAAGCTGTGGCAGGCTTCCGGCCACATCGAGAAGTTCGGCGAGAACATGTACTACACCGATCTGCCCGACGATCGAAAGTATTGCCTGAAACCGATGAACTGCCCCGGGCACATCCAGATCTTCAATCATGGCCTGAAGAGCTACCGCGACCTGCCGCTGCGCTATTGCGAGTTCGGCAAGGTACACCGCTACGAACCCTCCGGCGCGCTGCACGGGCTCATGCGGGTACGCGCATTCACCCAGGACGATGCACATATCTTCTGCACCTATGACCAGCTGGTCGAGGAATGCGTGGAAGTCACGCGGCTGATCCTGGATATCTACAAGGATTTCGGCTTCGAGGATGTAACCATCAAATTCGCCGATCGCCCCGAACGCCGGGTGGGTGGCGATGAGATCTGGGAGCGCTCCGAGACGGCGCTGAAAAAGGCGGTCGAGGCTACGGGCCTGCCCTATACCCTGAACCCGGGCGAGGGCGCCTTCTATGGTCCCAAGCTGGAATTCGTGCTGCGCGATGCCATCGGCCGGGATTGGCAATGCGGCACCTTGCAGGTGGATCTGAATCTGCCCGGCCGCCTCGGCGCCAGCTATATCGCCGAGGACAGCCAAAAACACGTCCCCGTACTACTGCACCGGGCCATGTTCGGCTCCCTGGAACGTTTCACGGGCATCTTGATCGAGCATCACGCCGGACGTCTGCCCACCTGGCTGGCGCCGGTGCAGGCCGTGGTGATGAACATTACCGACGGCCAGGCGGCTTATGTGCGCGAGGTCACTGAAACCCTGAAAAATCAGGGGCTTCGAGTCATCTCGGACTTGCGCAATGAAAAGGTCGGCTTTAAGATCCGCGAACACACGCTGCAACGCGTCCCGTACCTGCTGGTGGCCGGCGATCGCGAAGCAAATTCTCATTCTCTGGCCGTGCGCACACGCAATGGCAAGGACCTCGGGGCGATGCCGGTGAGTGGTATTGCCGCGAAACTTGCCGAGGAGATTGCCAGCCGCGGCCGGACTATTTTGGAGGTATGACGCATCGCTGCTCCTATCAATAAGCGTATTCGGCGCAATGACGAAATCACCGCGCCGCAACTGCGCATCATCGACGCCGAAGGCAATCAGGCCGGGGTGATCTCCCGGTTCGAAGCGCTGGAAATGGCGCAAAGCGCCGGGTTGGATCTGGTCGAGGTCTCACCGACGGCGGAACCGCCGGTATGCCGGATCATGGATTTCGGGAAGTACTTGTTCGAACAGAACAAGAAGGCGCATGCAGCGAAGCGCAAACAGAAACAGATCCAGATCAAGGAAGTCAAATTTCGTCCAGGAACCGAGGATGGTGATTATCAGGTGAAGCTGCGTAACCTGATTCGCTTTCTGGAAGAAGGCGACAAGGCCAAGGTCACCTTGAGGTTTCGGGGCCGGGAGATGGCCCACCAGGAAGTCGGCCGCGAACTCCTGCAGCGCGTTCAGCAGGACTTGTCGCCCTATGCGCAGGTCGAGCAGAATCCGCTGATGGAAGGGCGCCAGATGGTGATGATGTTCGGCCCCAAAAAGAAGTGAATCGAGGCGGCAGCCGGGGCATAAATCCGGCTGCCGCAGCGTGAAAGTCGTACCGCCCTGCAGCGAAAGCGCGAGGCAGTGCGCAACGGGTGGGTTCGGCGCGCAGGTGCCGGGCGAAGCCCGTACAAGAAGTGAACAACGTCCAGATCACCGGATGTAACCGTAAGGTTCGCCGCTGACGGGCGTTGTCCCGCCTTCCAGAGCGTGAGCGAAGCTGAATCCACCACGGCGCTCGGCACGAGCGTTTGCCGGGCCTTGCCGGCGGTGCGGGAACCAGCAAGCTGCGCCCTAAAAAGGCTAGTAAAAACAGAGCCAAGGAGCTCATTTCTAATGCCTAAGTTAAAGACGAATAGGGCAGCGGCGAAGCGATTTCGCAAGACTGCCAAAGGGTTCAAGCGGACCCAGTCCCATCGACGTCACATCCTCACCAAGAAGCCGAGCAAGCGCAAGCGTCAGCTTCGTTCGCCGAGCATGGTGGCTAAACAAGATTTGGTGCGGCTCGAGCAGCTGCTGCCGCACGCCTGAGGAGGTGACTTATGGCACGCGTTAAAAGGGGCGTCATTGCCGGCGCCCGTCACAAGAAGATTCTCAAGAAGGCCAAGGGCTACTACAACGCCCGCCGCAAGGTGTTCCGCGCCGCGAAGCAGGCCGTCATCAAGGCGGGCCAGTATGCCTATCGCGACCGCAAAACCAACAAGCGCAACTTCCGCTCGCTGTGGATCACGCGCATCAATGCCGAGGCGCGCGTCCATGGCTTGTCCTACAGCAAGCTTATTGATGGGCTGAATCTGGCTGGCCTGGCGATCGATCGCAAGGTGCTGGCGGATATCGCGATGCAGGATCCGGCCGCGTTTGCGGTGATCGCGCAGAAGGCCAAGGACAGCCTGGAAAAAGCCGGCAAGCTGACTCAGGCGGTCGCGGCCTGATCCCTGCTTGGATCCCCGGAGGGAGCCCTCCGGGGATTTTGGGGGAATTTTAGGGATCTTTTTCGCGCACAGGTCCTGTTTCCCGGCGCGTGAGAGCGTGTACGGGATCCACGCTCGGTAGATCAGTGAGCGCTTCATGTCCGATGCCGCCATGTCAGATCCATACGACTTGAACGCCCTGGTCGAGTCCGCTCGTGCGCAGATTGCAGCTTGCGAGCAGGGGGAGGTGCTGGAGCAGATCCGTGTGCGCCTATTGGGCAAGAAGGGTGCAATCACTGCACAACTGAAGTCGCTCGGTACTCTGCAGCCGGATGTCCGGCGTACGGCGGGCGCGAAAATCAACGAGGCGAAGGAAGTATTGATCGCCGCCCTCGAGGCGCGCCGTGCCGAACTCGAATCGCGACAGCTGGCGGCGCGCCTTGCCGATGAAACCATCGACGTCACCCTGCCAGGCCGTGGGCAGGGCGTGGGCGGACTGCATCCGGTCACGCGGGTGCGCCGGCGTATCGAGCAGATCTTTCGCGGCGCGGGGTTCGCCGTCGCGGATGGGCCGGAGATCGAAGACGACTGGCACAATTTCGAGGCATTGAACATTTCCGCGAATCATCCGGCGCGGGCGATGCACGATACCTTCTATTTTTCGGACGGGCGGCTGCTGCGCACCCACACCTCACCGGTCCAGGTGCGCTACATGGAGCAGCATCGGCCGCCGATCCGCATCATCGTGCCGGGACGCGTGTATCGTTGCGACTCCGACATGACTCATACCCCCATGTTTCACCAGCTCGAAGGTCTGGTGGTCGACGAAGGCATCACTTTCGCGAACTTGAAAGCGGTGTTGCACGAGTTCATGAATACATTGTTCGAGTGCGACGTGAAAATGCGCCTACGTCCCTCGTATTTTCCGTTTACCGAGCCGTCCGCGGAAGTGGATATTTCCTGTGTCGCCTGCGGCGGAGCGGGATGCAGGGTGTGCAAGCACACCGGCTGGTTGGAAGTTGCCGGCTGCGGCATGGTGCATCCGAATGTATTGCGTGCCGTGAACCTCGATCCGGAACGGTACACCGGCTATGCCTTCGGCATGGGCATCGATCGCTTAACCATGCTGCGCTACAACGTCAACGACATCCGCCTGTACTTCGAGAACGACCTGCGATTCCTGCGGCAGTTCGCCTGACTGAAATATCGCTATGAAGATCGGACTGCATTGGCTGAAGGATTGGGTCGACACCGGCGATGACGTGCCGGCGCTGGCGCATGCGCTGACGATGGCGGGCCTGGAGATCGAGGGCATCCATCCGGTGGCGCCATCGCTGAGCGGCGTCGTGGTGGGTGAGATCCTGGCGGTCGAAATGCATCCGAACGCCCGCAGATTGAGCGTGTGCCGTGTGGCCGGCGGCGGCGAGCCGTTGCAGATCGTGTGCGGTGCGCCGAATGTGCGTGCCGGCATGAAGGCTCCGCTGGCCCTTGTCGGCGCGGTCCTGCCGGGCGGCATGCGCATCGCAGCGGCGGCGCTGCGCGGCGTGGAGTCCGCCGGCATGCTGTGCTCGGCGCGTGAACTCGGTCTGAGCGAGGAGTCCTCCGGACTCATGGAACTGCCGATGGATCTCGTCACGGGTCAGGATCTGGTGAAGGCGCTGGCGCTGGATGACACGGTTCTCGAAATCAACCTGACGCCGAATCGGGGCGACTGCATGAGCATCGCCGGCGTGGCGCGGGAGGTGGCGGCATGCCGCCGTCAGAGTTGGCGCCCGCCCGCCATCGCGTCCGTGGAGGCGCGCATCCAGGATCGATTCGAGGTGCGGCTGGAAGCGCCGCAGGCCTGCCCGAAATTCGTGAGCCGAATCATCCGAGGCATCCGTTCCGAGGCGAAATCACCGCTGTGGATGCAGGAGCGGCTGCGCCGTGCCGGTCTGCGGCCGATCGGTGCGGTCGTGGACATCACGAACTACGTGATGCTGGAAATGGGTCAGCCCATGCACGCCTATGATTTGGCGCATCTGGAAGGTGCAATCGTGGTACGCCATGCACGGGCCGGCGAAGCACTGCGGCTGCTGGATGAGCGGATCGTCGAGCTGACCCCCGACGTGCTGGTGATTGCCGATGATCGCAAATTGCTAGGCATGGCCGGCGTGATGGGCGGCGCGGACTCCGGCATCGGCGCTGCCACGCAGGATGTATTCCTGGAGGTGGCGTTCTTCGAGCCGGACGCGATTGCCGGGCGCGGCCGGCGCCGTGGCTTGATCACGGATGCCTCCCAGCGCTTCGAGCGTGGCGTAGATCCGCAACTGCAGGAACGGGCGATCGAACGCGCCACCGCCTTGTTGCTGGAGCATGCCGGCGGGCTGGCGGGCCCGGTGTCGGTGACGCGCGGCAGCAGGCCTGCAGCCGCCGTGTCGTCGATCCCGCTGCGTCATGCGCGAGTAGAAAAGGTACTGGGCATGACGCTGGCACCGGCGACGGTGGCCGCACTGCTGGAATCGCTCGGCATGCAGCTCGAGGAGACGCCCGGACCGGATCGGGATTCGAGCGAGCGTTCTCTTGAATGCCGCGAGGATACCCTGCCTGCACCGTGTTGGCAGGTGAGGCCTCCAAGCTGGCGTTTCGATCTGCATATCGAAGAGGATCTGATCGAGGAGATCGCACGACTGGTAGGTTTCGATCGGATTCCGGAGCGTGCGGAACAAGCCGCGCAGCAGGTGCAGCCCTGGACCGAAACACGGTTGAGCAAGGAGCGCGCGGCAGATGCCCTGGTCGACCGGGGGTATCAGGAAGCCATCACCTATGCCTTCACGGATTCTGCATTTCAGGCGGCGCTGTTGCCCGGTGCAGCGCTGGCGTTGCGCAATCCGATTTCCGCGGAACTGGCCGTCATGCGCATATCGCTGTGGCCCGGGCTGATTCAAGCGGCGGCCGGCAATCAGCGTCGCCAACAGTCACGCCTTCGTCTGTTCGAGGTCGGCCGGTGCTATGCGGGCGATACCGGTGCGGAGACGGAGGTCATTGCCGGCATCGCCTCGGGTGCGGCACTGCCGGAGCAATGGGGTACGGAGACATCGAAGCTGGATTTTTTCGACGTGAAAGCCGACCTCGGAGCCGTGTTGGCCTTGACCGGCGCAAGTCATGAATTCCGCTTCGTGGCCCAGCCGAATCCAGCGCTGCATCCGGGGCAAAGCGCTCGCATCCTGCGCAGGGAACAGCCCGTGGGCTGGCTGGGCGCATTGCATCCGGCACATCTCGATCGGCTTGATTTGACATATCCCGTGTTCGTTTTCGAGTTGGAGACGCAAGCGGGGCTGGCAGCGGCGGTGCCGGAGTTTGTCGAAATTTCCAAATACCCTGCCATCCGCCGCGATATTGCCGTGATCATCGCGGAATCGCTTCCGGTAGAGGTGCTTCTGGCCAGTGTGCGCAGCCATGCGGGAAGCCTGCTCAAGACACTGACGATACTGTCCGTGTATCGTGGCAAACAGATCGAGAATGGCAAGAAAAGCATAGCCTTAGGCCTGCATTTACAGGATACTTCCCGAACCTTGACCGACGACGAAGCCGACACTGTCGTGACACAAGTCATTCAAGAACTAGGTCGGGAGCTCGATGCCACGATTCGAGACAAATAGCATGGCACTGACTAAAGCAGAGATTGCAGAAGCATTGTTCGATCAGCTCGGGCTGAACAAGCGTGAGGCGCGTGAGCTGGTGGATCTGTTTTTCGAGGAGTTGCGCGCCTCCCTGTCCACGGGAGAGCAAGTGAAACTTTCCGGGTTCGGCAACTTCGATCTTCGCGACAAGAACCAGCGCCCGGGGCGCAATCCGAAAACGGGTGAGGAAATTCCCATCAGCGCACGTCGCGTAGTGACCTTCCGGCCTGGACAGAAGCTCAAGGCACGAGTGGAAGCATATGCTGGAAGCAGGCAATAACAGCGAATTACCCCCCATCCCGGGGAAGCGCTATTTCACGATCGGTGAAGTCAGCGACCTGTGTGGCGTGAAACCGCATGTGCTGCGCTACTGGGAACAGGAATTCCCTCAGCTCAAGCCCGTGAAGCGCCGCGGCAACCGTCGCTACTATCAGCGCCAGGACGTGCTGGTCATCCGCCAGATCCGCAGCTTGTTGTATGAACAGGGCTTCACCATCGGCGGCGCGCGCAATCGCCTGCAGGGCGAGGAAGCCCGCGACGATCTCACCCAGGCGCAGCAGATCGTGCGCCAGCTGCGCACCGAACTGGAGGAAGTGCTGCGGATTCTGCGGCGCTAGCCGCCGCGGCGCAGACATAAATCCCGCATCGCGGTCAGGTGGCTACCGGAAGCTTGCGGCGCTCGGCGACGCGCTGGCGGGCCAGCTCGTACACATGCCGGTTGCCACGGTTCCATGTGACGTTCAGCGTGACGCCGTGGATCTTCCAGCCGTCCATGCCTAGCCTGATCCGGTGAGTGTAATAGCCGCCCAACGTGTGGCTCGAATCGCCCAGGCCGTTGGTCAGAAAGTGCTCAGCCTGCATGTAGACGGTGACCGTGGCCGTGTCGCCACGGATATCGAATACCATGTTGGCCAGCAGATGTTGAGTGACATCGAAGCCGGGCAGCAGCATTTGCACGGCGGCGACCCAGTCGTCGCCCCTCATGCGCGCGGCGGGCTGGCCGTCGTAGGACGAGAAATCGATGTCGACCTCGTCGGCGAAGATCGATCGGTACAGGGCCCAGTCGCGGGTGTCGATCCCCGTCGCGTATTTGTTGATCAGGTCGGTCAGATCGGCCCTGTCACGCAGATATTTCAAGTCATCGTTCATTCTCGTTTCCGTTCCCGGTGCTGAAGCGCCTGCTGCTCAGACGGCCTCGGCAGGCAGATGATCTTCGTAGCCGGCAGCTTGCGGGAAGCGGCCGCACAAGTATAGTTGCAAGTTGGCACGGGGCTGTTTAGCATCCGCCGCCGAGTCGGGACGTGGCGCAGTCTGGTAGCGCACTTGCATGGGGTGCAAGGGGTCGGAGGTTCGAATCCTCTCGTCCCGACCAATCTAAAAACCCCGTAAAAACAAGCCAATAAGCGCTTTTCTGGTGATTCCTCTTTAAGCCTGAAATCACCTGTTTTCTGTTTCCGGCTACAGTTCCGGCTACAGTCAGCTCTCAGCAAAGAGCGGACCGCCGCCGGTGGTGAGACACCGACGACGGCCCTGACCACAACTTGATCCCTTGGAGATCAGAGTCATGGCTGTGCCCATTATCCCGCGACTGGTTCGCGGGTGCCTGTTTTGGTTTGTCGGTGACATTGGTTCGATCCGCGCCCGGATTGCGACGGAGGCTCACCCCCTCGACCGTGTGGGCGCTGGGGGTGTCGCATGAGCGCCCTCGATCAATGGGACCTCGCCGTCCTTCACCTCGCCTTCGACTTCCTTGGTCATCACGCCGATTCGGAACTGCTCAAGGCTCGCGAGCGGGGCAGCCGCCGGAAGCAGCTCTCAATGCTGGTTCTGCGCGAACAAATCGGATCTGTCCGCACGAAGCTCCGCTCGATGGTGTCGCCATGAAGGCGGCGACCGTCGATCCTGGCCGCCTGAAAGCGGCGGTCGGAACAGAGCTTGGCCACCTCCACAAAACGCACGCGCTGTTGATCGCCGTCCAGTTCGCCGCGAACCACGACGCCGACTTCGATGTGAGCGACGCGCTGGCCGTGATTCGGGATCGAGTCGGGCAGTCGATCGCTCGACTCGATACGGCGGAGGTGCGACGATGATCAAGGAGGAAACCCGAACGCCCGCTGCAATTCCAAGCTGACGCGAACATACAGATCGCTGACCTTGCCCAGCTTGTCGGCAAGCTCGGCCGCCTTGTTCTCATTTGTGACAAACACTCGTTTCGGAACATCGAGCTGGACGTTGCTGGACGGTATCAGTCCTTCCTTGCCGACCTTCTCGGCCCACCAGCGCAGATGTGCAAGACGGTTCTTGAGCGTGCCCGCCGACAGTCCGTCGCTCCGCCAGCGTTCAAGCAGCGCTTCGACATGCTTCCCATTCAGCGAGGTCGCCTTCATCTGTCGGAAGCCTGCCTCCTTGAGCTGTCGAGCCATCAATTTCAGGCAGCTTTCTCGGTCGCCTTGCGTAGCATGACTGCCGTCTCGATTCCGGTCGCACAGCTGGCGCAGCGTATATGTCAGATTGTCCATTGTGTTCCTTCAAGGGCCATTACAAAATTTGCTGCTGAGTGACGAGCGGTCAGTGTTGATGCCAACTCGCGGCAAGCGAGATCCCCCGAAGGGGCAAGGGCCAGGCGCTCAGCGGAGCCTGTTGCCTCGTCTGAGGCTTCCGCCGTGCCTTCTGTTGAAAGCTCGGGCGGAGGTTTTGCATGGATGGAAAACGACGCGGGTTTGCTTCGATAAGTTGTCTCCTGTGGTGAAGTGGGGTGAAGAACGGCGCCCAGATCACAGCCATACGGCCATGATCGGTGCTGAGAGTGACGACGTACGATGACGTACCGGGTGGATGTTTGACGAAAGTGGCTCAGCCTCTTGGGAGGGCGACGCGCAAGTGAGCCTGGCGCGTCTAGGTGGGGCGGCCGATTGGGTACGGCGTCAGCGGCTTGGTGCTTGCATGATGTGGCGCTTGATGCCCCAGCGCCGGATTGCCGGTGATTGTCTCCGCCGGCAGATTGGTCGGGGACGAGTCTGCTTGGTGGTCATCATGTGAGCGACGTTTAATGCGAAACGTCGCCCGACCGGATTGTTGCTGCAGTTTCGTGGACCGTCACTGCGGTGGCAGTGACGGCCCAATGTAATAAAGACGATGCCGGCAGCAGTGAACTGCTGGTAGATTGAGCCGCCTCTGGGCAATGGGCGGTGGCATTATCCATATTAAGGTTCGTATTTGCCGTGTGACGCGCCGAGTCGTTTCGCGCTGGATGGTGGCGGTCAGTTCATCAGCGACATAAGCACCGACTGCGCTCAATTGCACGCGGTTGCACGCGGTCGATGCCGGCGAGGGCGGCGTTAGCAGTTGGGCTTTCCGGCCACGTCGTTCCTCCACGCTACCCCGTTATGGCTTAATGTCGGCTTCGAGACTTAAATCCTCGAAGCCCCAGTTCTTGTAACTGGCAGCAGTGGCAACTGACATGCGCGCACTACTCGCCAAGTCCACCACTTCGACTTCGACGCCGGGTTTGTCGGACAGAATCTCCTCGATCTTGTCACGGACCGTCTCTAACACTTCGAGCTTGGCGGTATTCGCCGCGGCTTCCGGCTTGGCCAGCAGGATCACCCGCATACGATAGGTCTCTTCCTCGCCCAACTCCTTCTCAGTGGAAAGTGAATACAGCAGTGCTTCGATATCGCTTTCCACCTTGCTAAGTGTCTTTCGGATACGCTTGTGGCTATCTGTGCCGATCCTTTGGTCTAGCGCGTTGGGAAACGAGCGTCTTCGTACGCGGGCCGACAGCCAGAAGGTGTAGTGGTCAAGGTCCTCCTCGGTTATCCAAGCATCGGGATCAGGCCTACGTTCCGCGAGAACTGCGCGTCCGACTACAAATCGCATGGGGGCGCACAACTCGTGAAGCACGGCCTGTCCCTCAATATTCACGGCTATTCGGAGCCGTCGCGGGTCGCGTGCGTAACCGAACTGTCCCAGCGTTTCTTGGGTCGGCAGTGGTGCCGCTGGGCACACTTCTATGTACCGCTCCATGGCGCTCGGGCTCACTACGTCGCAGCTATGGCTGGCAATTACAAGCCGAGTTCCAGCCGGTAGCTCGTGTCCCTCGGGCAAAGGATGCCAATGCGCAGATGCGATCAGTTCCGCTGAATCAGCAAGGGAAAAAATACTCCCTTGGAGCCATCCGAACTCATGGATTTGTTTATGATCGATCGCCATTCTGCAGCGAGATCACTCTTTGTCGGCATAGCTCGGTGCATATTTGTCCCGACGACGACGACGCTGCTCTAAAGCGTCTTCGGCAGGAAATCCGTCAATGCCCCTAAGCTCAGTTAATTCCAATGGACCTGCAGTGGCTGCCCGTATGAGCCGTCGAAGTGCTTCCATATCCAAGTGTTCTGCACTAAGCATCTCTCCGAGAGTTCGGGACATCACATCCCCTGGAGTACGCATGTGCCATGACGCACGTGCCGACCCCAATCCCGCAGACACCCATTCTCCTGCAAAGTGCTCAAGTGCCACAATGCGGTCCCGCGCCCGTGAACGTGGCTGCACACCCCGAAACCACTGGTAAAGCGTCGCGCGCTCGACCTGCAGCGCGGACGCCAATTGAGACTTAGTCAGCTGTAGCTGACTTTCCAAAGTTTCGAGCGATCGGGTTACAAGCGACGCCGATTGATCGTTCTCGCGATGCGGGTAATCCGGACCCGACCGGAACTGCATGCGCCACTGCTTGAACGGCGTCTCAACATCGGAGGCGTGATATCCCTGCATGACCAAACTCGAGAGGATTGCTGCCGCAATCACGACGGACATACCCTGATGCGGACCACTGGACGATGAGTTCGCAAACGGATCGAACGCGGACCCGTAGAGCATGCTCTGCTGTCCGCTCCCAGAGTGGATTCGATCCCATTCCTCGACATGCGCTGCGCTCGGGTGAGCCATCACTTCCACTCCTTGACCGCCTTGTCAGAAATCGCGCGCTTGAACGCCGATGCAATCGGCTTCTTCAGTTCACGAAGGAATTGCTCAAGCTGCTCAATCCGTGGCATTGATTCGGCACCTTCAATGAAATGATCCGTGTCCAAAAAAAGGCTGCGTTTGTTGGGGTCAGGCATGCGGACGGGCTTGAGTACTAAGGGCAGCAAGTCCGGCGGAAGGGCGGCATCAAGCACACCTTTGGTCGCACGAAAGAGGATCTGCCCCATCACCGTTGCGCCGCTCACGACGTATTGCGAGATTTTCTCTGTGACACCATCAAGTTCGAAACCCCTTAACTGAGCATCGATATAGTCTTCCAGAGGAGCATTCCCTTGATCTGCAATCAGGTCAACGTATCTGAGTCCGATTCGATGCATGCGGGAGATGCCCGCAATCTCGGCGACCGTCGAGAATCCTTTGACTATTTCAGGAACGAATTCCTCAAAGTCTGTGTACGCGGTCGTATGGTATGTCAGCGACGCGTTGTAGAGGATATACCCGCTACGAGCATCCGCCCGTTCGAACCGCCAGCGAGTCTCGTTCCTCAAGGCTATAGCCTTGCTTCTCGGCTGCATCGCTACGTCGGCGATCTGCTCCTCCTCAAATTCTTCGTACTGTGATCGGAGCCGTTCCTGAATGTCGGGAACGTATTGGGCCATTTTCAGGACCGGCGCGAACCGGATTTGGCACAGCGCATATACTAGGGGGGCATGCGAGAGACGCCCCGTAAAATCAGCCACTTGCGGTACTCCCTAGATCGGAACCTACTCTATGGACATGCGCCCGGAGCGAAAGTTTACACAAAACAATACACTCTGTCCCCTGAAGTAGGGATCGCGCGTGACGAAGTTGGCCCTGGGTGGGCGTCGTGTTCCCCGCGGTCCGCAACCCTGGTTAGCCTCCCTCGAGGGGCCTTGCTAGCTCATTAAATTGACGATCATTCCGAGATGGACTGGAGATAACGACGGATTGTAGATCTACGCCATCGATGTGCAGAGCCCAGCCGGCCTCGCACGTCCGGCGGCGGAAAGCGCCCGCGCGCGATCAGCTCTGATATCCATCGGCGAGTGTAACCGGTCGCGCGCTCTACGTCGCGCGTCTCTATCAGTCCATCCAATTCTTCGGCGATCTGCTCCGGGGTCGGTCGGCGGGAATGCGATGGCATGTCTACTGCACCACTATCTAGGGTGCGCAGACTGTGCCGGTCCACATCGGCTAAGCGCGAGCATCAATGGGGACAAGCGATCAGCCGCATTGCTGATGCCGCCGAGATCGTCATGATCCGCGTGCTTTCGCGATCGGGACGACCTTGCTTAGCTTGCCATCAATGATCGAGCGCAATTCCGTTTCCCATATGGCGAGAGCGCGTTGTTTCTCGTTCCAATAGCTGTGGCGATCGTAGACCGCCGTGATGTCGCCGCTGTCGCTGTGGTTCAAAATTTTGCCGACGTGTAGGCGCTCGATGCCGAGCGCGGTCATTTGCGTGGCGGCCGTCCGGCGCAGGTCATGCGGCGTGAACGGCTCACAGCCGAACAGCTGGGGATGCTTTTCGCCAACGCGATTGTTTCTCAACGCTCGCGACAGCGCTCGCTCGCTTATCGGTGCGTCGGGCTTAAGCATTGAATGCACTGATGGCTGCGCATGAGGCTGGCCAGCCGTGGCAGAGTGTTAAAGGCATCAGAAGCCGTGCCCGCTTCTTGCGCGTCCTAGCGCGTGCCAGGTGGCGTCTGGCGCGCTAGGCAGCCGTGCCAGTTGGCACACCTTCAAGCCCCGGCGCCCTTGGCCGGGGTTTTTTGTTTGACGCCCGGGGTGCAGCCATGCGCTCACGCCGCTTTCGACACGCTCAGCCGCATGCCGAGAGCCTTCATCACCTTGACCACGGTTGCAAGCGTGGGATTGCCGCCCGCGCCGAGCGCCTTGTAGAGCCCTTCGCGCGTAAGGCCGGTGTCGTTGGCGAGCTTGATCATGCCGTACGCGCGAGCCACGTTGCCGAGTGCCGCAGAAATGAGCGCTGGATCGTCCGCGGCGTCCTCCATGACAGCGTCCAGGTACGCAGCAATATCATCTTCGCTCTTGAGGTAGTCGGCAGTGTCGTAGCGGGAGAAGGTCTCCTTTGCAGTCTTTCGCTTGGTAGCCATGGTTTAACCCTTCCACTGTTTGGCGATTTTGATCGCCTGCTTGATGTCTTTGTCCTGCGTGCGCTTGTCGCCGCCGCACAAGATCACGGCAATCACCCGGCCGCGCTGTGTGTAGTACACCCGGTAGCCGGGGCCGTAGTCGATCCGCAACTCACTCACGCCCGAGCCCACTGGCTTCACATCACCGGGATTGCCCAACGCGAGACGATCCAGCCGAAGCTGAATGCGCGCCCGCGCCGCGAGGTCTCCCAGGCCTGAAAGCCAGGCATCGAAAGTGGCGGTTTTGATCAGCTCGACCATGAGCGAACTGTAAACCATAGTTCACATTGTGTCAACTGTAGTTCACCTGGGTGGGCTAAGCTGCAGGAGACGCTGCTGTCTCGCATAAACATGGGCCGCGAGAAAAAATCGGAACCGCCCCCTCAAGTAAGGTATCCGAACCGTACTCGGTTCCTGCGCGTCCTAGCGCGCGCGAGGTGGCGACTGGCGCACCAGTAACCCGCGTGGATGCAACCCTTACAGCCTCGGTGCCCGCGGCCGGGGTTTTTCTTTTCGGAGGCGCGGTTCACCTGCGCTTCCCCAATCCCACAAACTGCGGCATTGACGCATATGCGGCATTGACGCATACTGCGCTCACATGTACACCGTCATCGAAACTCCGACCTTTACGCGGCTTTGGCCGGACTACTGGGATGAGGACGAACGCGGTGAATTCGTGGCGTGGCTGGTCGAGAACTCCGAAGCCGGAGATGTGATCAAGGATTCCGGCGGCTGCCGCAAGGTGCGCTGGAAACGTTCAGGCATGGGCAAGCGTGGCGGTGTTCGTGTCATCCACTACAACCGCTTGGCAGATGGCGTGATCTATCTGCTGCTGATCTACGCGAAGAGTGTTCGTGATGACATCAACGCAAAGACGCTCGACAAAGTTCGGAGGACGATCGATGGCAAAAAAGATGAGTGAACGCGCGCTACGGGCGCGCGATGCAAAACGCGATATTGGCGCCGAACTACTCGCCTCGGTACGCGAGATGAAGGCCGGCCAGGCCGGGCATGTTCACCGTGTACCGGTATCGGCGATCGCAGAGGCGCGTGCGCGTTCCGGATTGTCGCGGCAGAAGTTTGCGGACCTGCTCGGCGTGTCTGCGCGCACGATGCAGGAATGGGAACAAGGCCGGCGTCAGCCTTCTGGGGCGGCGCGCTCACTGCTTGCTATTGCTGCTCGTCGGCCAGAGGTATTTCGCGAAGTGTTCAACGATTGAACCACGGGGTTGGCCTCACACGCGCCTCATGTAAGGTAGCGGCTGACGAAATCGTCATCGTCATCAACGTCATCGATGCGGTGCTGAACCTTCGTTTCGTCTACCGGCGTCGTGCCGAGCTTGCTCAAGAGCGAACTCAAAGCCTGCGAGCCGCGAATAGATGATCCACTCGCCAGCGCGGGTGAGGACCTTGCGCGAGCCATGATGGAAGTCTAGATGTAGCAGTTGCAAGACGTACCGGACCTCGTAGCTTCTGATCTCGCGTTCAACGAGGATCTCGGCGCCGGCGCAGATCTCGTCGTTGCCACGACGAGGTGCGCGCTTGCGAGTCAGGCCATGGGCCTTCAGATACCGCCGCACGCTCGCATAGGAGGGACATGGCACGGGTGGATCGGCGACGGCGAGGACGATGCGCAGGTTGTCATGCAGGAGCTGTACGTTCCACAAAGGATGCTCAGCGTACTGCGCCCGCAGGGCTTCGCCCGCCGCCGGCGGGGCCGCCAACAACACACCGATAATTTTAAAGCGTAATCGCGCCCAGAGATCTCGCTCACGTAGATCGTTCTTGCCCCTCACTGCTTGCCTCCCACACCGACAACATCGCCAGTATCACGATGGCGCGACAGGCTATGCACCCTCTTTCGCTGGAGGAAGCCGGCGACGATCCAGCATACATCGCCGCTGTCCTTGGCGACATTGCCAAGAACAGCGGCATTCTGAAATTGGCAGAGGACACCGGCATGACAGGCGCTCAGCGGAGCCTGCTGCCTCGTCTGAGGCTTCCGCCGTGCCTTCTGTTGAAAGCTCGGGCGGAGGTTTTGCATGGATGGAAAATGATGCGGATTTGCTTCGATAGGTTGTCTCCTGTGGTGAAGTGGGTGCAGGACGGGCACCGATCTTGGCATGGCGGCCGGGATCGGTGGCCAGAGTGACGACGCACGATGATGTGCTTGCTGAATGCTTGACGAAAATGGCTCAGCCTTCAGGGGGAGGGTGACGCGCAAGTGAGCCTGTCGCATTTAGGTGGGGCGGCCGATTGGGTACGCGATCGAGACCGATAGCGACATGCCGGTCAGATTACGCAACATTATCATATTATGATATATTAAGATACTCATCAGCTTTCAACGGTGACTACCGTGCCATCAAGTTACACCCTCGGTGAACACTTCGAGCAGTTCGTAAGGAGGCAGGTCGATGGAGGCCGCTACGTCAGCGCAAGCGAAGTCTTGCGGGATGCTCTGCGTCTGCTGGAGCAGGAGCAGCAGCGGCGACAGGCATCTCTCGACGCCCTGCGCGGTGAAATCGACAAAGGCCGACAGAGTGGGAAACCCCGGCCTGCTACTGACATTCTCGACCGTCTTGAGCGCAAATACGCCAAAGCCGCCCAAGAGCCGAAATAGCAAGTGCGCGCCTATTTCACGCCACTGGCCGAAGCCGACCTTGAAGAGATCGGCGACTACATCGTGCTCGACAATCCGCGACGTGCAGTCTCTTTCATCCGCGAAATCCGCGAACACTGCGAGAAGATCGCAGACGGGCCGCTCCACTACGTAGCTCGCCCCCAACTCGGCGCGAAGCTGCGCAGCTGTGCGCACGGCAACTACGTCATTTTCTTTGAGCCCTTCGAGGACGGCGCCCTGATCCTGCGGATTCTGCAAGGCGCCAGAAATCTCCCTGATATTTTTGCTCTATGAGTCGCGGGCGCTCAGCCTTCGCACGTCAAGAACATACACATGTACGAAGACCCGGACTGATATGGCCTGACGTGTCAACTGGCACAACGCCCTCTTTCTCGCGTTCTATACCACGATGTTGGATCTAACCTAGCAAACAAGCGCAGTAGCAACGCGACGCGCAGGCAGTCATGGCGAGGATGGATCATGCTGATATCCGCGGATTGGTTACTGCATTTCATCTGTCCATCGCGGGGCTGCCTACACTCTAGTGTCGGGAATCATCGCGATGGATACCAAATCCAAAAAGCCCATCAGCTCGCTTGGATGAGCAAAGCGGTGGAAGTCCCCGACCTCGGCGCTGCAAAGCCAATCATCTGGAACCCAGCATGAGCCGCCGAGGAAACTGCTGGGATAACGCGGTGGCGGAATCATTCTTCAGCAGTTCTTCAGTCGGCGAATGTCGCATGTGCCTTTATTGCGCGGCTATATTCCGTGCCTTGTCGAGACCGCCAGAGTGCCGACGTCGTACTCCCGGTATGCATGTCATGGCCGATCTGAAAACCGTGTAGATAAGCTGGTTTGAAGATCGAGTCTCCTTCATCCGTTTTTTCGGATGAACTTTATACAAATCATCCGCGGACGCCAGAAGTACTGTAGCAAGCCCCTGAGTGTCGCAGCACCGGCGGAGCTGCGTATGCCGGTGAGAATCATAGAAACCGTGTCCGGTGAATTTCGGTATCTCCATACCGTTCGCCACGCAGGCGCAGCAGCGCGCCCTTGCATGCTTCGGGGTTTCGTAATGCGATGCACGTTGCCGTAGAGCACGTGAGCAATAGGGCGAGGGAGATCAGGTCGTCAACCTTGAAGAGTTCGATCAAAAACCCGCATCCTGCGAACAGTACGGTAATACCCAGAAGGACCGCGCAGGTCGCGCGGCCGGAGAGGCCGGCGCGTTGCAACCTATGATGGAAGTGATCCGCATCCGCCGATAGCGGGGACCGTCCGTCTGCGAGACGGCGCGCGAAACTGACGATGAGTTCCATGATGGGCACCGCGGTCATCCAAAGTATGGTCGTGGGTTGTGCAAGCATCACTGGGCCCTGACTGATACGCATGCCGAACCACGCAACCCATAGCCCGATCATCGTGCTGCCGGCATCTCCCATGAAGCATCGAAACCGGCGGTTGAACGAAAATGGAGCATTGAACGCGAGAAAGGCCGCTAGTGGGGCCGCAGCGATCGCAATTGCAATAATCAACTCTTGGGGGCCGGCTGCAAGGCAGGATAGCACCAGAAAAAACACCAAGGACAGCAGGCCGAGTCCGGCGGCGAGCCCATCGAGGCCATCGACGAGATTGTAGGCATTGATGGCGGCCATCGCGGCCAGCAGGGTAAATGCCGGCGCCCATGCGTCAAGGCCGATGAAGGATCCATCTTCCCAGCTGAGAATCCGCTCGATGACTACCCCACCGGAGCCTATCAGGATCGCAGCTGCGGCCAGATGAACCGCAAGACGCAACCATGGGTGCACTTCGAAGCGATCGTCGGTTATCCCGACAGCAAACAGCATACTCATGCTCAGCAGAGCCGGTAGCGAGGCCTGAGTCTGATAGGGCGCCAACAATACGCCCACTGCATAACCGCCGAACATACCGATTCCACCGATCACAGCGACTTCACCTTCATGCCGCTTACGTCCACCGGGGCGGTCTATGAAGCCGAGCACCGGTGCAATCGGGAGCAGGATCAGGATGAGTACAACCGTGCTGATAAAGACGATAGCTGCGTGCAGCATGCAGAACTGTGGCTCTTTGCTGTGTGCGGCGGCGAATTACCGCTGTGCATCCGCCAATCCGTTGGGTTGATGAGACACGCATAGCCTAAACAAGCGCAGAGGTCCGCACCGGGTAGAACAGTTCGAGATGGAATGACTTTTCTGGAAGCGAAGGTTGCCACAAGCATTCCCATGCCTACCCGCAGGGAGACGTGCGGTACCGCCTCGATTCCGGGCAGGGCTCAGAAAGAACCAATTTGAATCAGACTTGTGCCGCGTCAGTCGGTATCGTCAATACACTTGCGAGGCAATACGGATATGGCATTGCGATCGCGTGCAGTGCGACTTCTCGCGCTGGATTTCACAGCCTTCGTCATATGAGCACACATGCGCTTGTGCAGATCGAACGTATCGGTTCGAGCTAACTGTAATGAAAGAGACGCTCTGCGATGCTTCCGATTCGATCGCGTTACGAATCTTGATGGTATGTACTGCAAATGTCTGCAGAAGCCCTATGGCCGAGGCGGTACTCAGCCGTCTGGCTACGCCAAACAGTATACAAGTACGCGTATTTTCGCGCGGACTGATTACCCCGCAACGTGCGACCGTGCATGAATGGGCGGTCAAGGCGTGCCGGAAGGCGGGCGTGCAGATAGATCAAAATCGTCAGGCGGTTCGACTGCGTTTCGCCGACGTGTATGCAGCGGATCTGATCCTGGTGATGGAGCAGGCGCATCGAAGCGTCCTGCGCAGGGACTTTCCGGCGCACACCGGGAAGGTGCACATGCTGGGGCACTGGCAGGGCGTGGAAATCGATGATCCGCTCGGCGGCGACGAGGAGCAGTTCACCCGGTGCCTGTGCGCGATCCGTACGGGCGTCGTGGCGTGGATGGAGCGTTTGCAAGGATTGCAGTGGTCTCGCTCAAGGAGCGCAGTAATGAACGGTCGAGCGACCTGAATCGAACTTGGATGATCGCGTGCAACAGATTCTTCAGAAACTCGATACGGGTGAAATAGGCACCTGCGAAGTACCCGCGCCGGCCATTTCGCCGGGAAAGGTTCTGATCCGCACACATGCCACGGTCGTGTCCGCCGGCACCGAACGTATGTTGGTCAAATTCGGACAGGCCAACTTGTTACAGAAGGCGCGTCAGCAGCCGGATAAGGTGCGCGAGGTGCTTGCAAAAATGCACACGGACGGAGTGCTGACTACGCTGGATACGGTCAGGGCCAAGCTGGACGAGCCGCTGGCGCTCGGATACTGCAACGTTGGATCGATTCAGCAGGTAGGCGCAGGAGTTGATGGACTATCGATCGGGGATCGTGTGGTCAGCAACGGAAAGCATGCGCAGATCGTCTGCGTACCGAAGAATCTGTGCACCCGGGTCCCGGATTCTGTAGCGGACGATCATGCGGCGTTCACGGTACCGGCGGCGATCGGCTTGCAGGGCATACGGCTCGCGGCGCCGACGATCGGGGAGTGCGTTGTAGTCACGGGGCTCGGGCTGATCGGACTGTTATGCGTGCAGTTGCTGCGTGCACATGGCTGCCGCGTGTTGGGCGTGGACTTCGATCCGCATCGTCTGGAGTTGGCCAGGAAGTTTGGCGCTGACGCCGTGGATCTCTCGCGCGGGGAAGATCCGGTCCGCACAGCAGTCGCGTTCTCCAGAGGTCGTGGTATCGACGCCGTCATCATCACGGCGTCCACTCGCAGCAGTGAGCCCGTCTCGCAGGCCGCGGCTATGTGTCGAAAACGCGGTCGAATCGTACTGGTCGGTGTGACCGGACTCGAGTTGTCGCGCGCGGATTTCTATGAGAAGGAACTCAGCTTTCAGGTGAGCTGCTCTTACGGTCCGGGTAGATACGATCCCGAGTACGAGGAGCATGGTCGGGATTATCCCGTTGGGTTTGTGCGCTGGACGCAGCAACGTAACTTCGAAGCCGTGCTGGATCTGATGGCGAGCGGCACCTTGAATCTCGAACCGATGATCTCGCATCGATTTGCGCTCGAACAGGCGAGCGAGGCGTATCGGAGTCTGGAGGATCCAAGGGCCCTTGGCATCGTGCTGCAGTACATTTCGGGCACTCCGCAGCCGGACACTTTGCCGCGCTCCATCGTATTGAGTGGCAGTCCGGATGGCCTGCATTCACGGGCTGGGCAGCCGGCGATCGCCTTTATCGGCGCGGGCGCCTATGCCGGACGGGTACTGATTCCCGCATTCAAAGCCGCCGGAGCGCAACTGCACACCATCGTGAGCGCCACCGGCGTAAGCGCCGCCCATTACGGCCGCAAGTACGGGTTCATGCAAGCCTCCACGGATGCTGCTCAGGTGATCGGGGATGCGGCGGCCGATGCGATTGCGGTCGTCACGCGTCACGACTCGCACGCGCGTTACGTCCTGAGCGCTCTGCGTGCCGGAAAGCATGTATTCGTCGAGAAGCCGCTGTGCCTCACGTTGCCGGAGCTGTCGGAGATCGAACGGGAGGCTGCGGCACGTCCGGCGCAGCTGCTGATGGTCGGCTTCAATCGCCGATTCTCTCCGCATGTCCGGCGAATGAAAGAGTTGCTCGAATCGATCGCTGAACCCAAGACCTTCGTGGTGACGGTGAACGCCGGACACATTCCTCCCGAGCACTGGACGCAAGACCGGCGCGTGGGCGGCGGCCGGATCATCGGCGAGGCCTGCCACTACGTGGATCTGCTGCGCTGCCTGTCCGGTCATCCAATAGCCGCCGTGGCGGCACTGGCCACAGGAAGATCCGGGAGCTGCGCGGTACCGGATACCGCGCTGTTGGCGCTCACGTTTGCGGACGGCTCGGTCGGTACCATTCACTACGTATCGAGTGGACATAAGAGCTTTCCGAAGGAACGTGTCGAAGTGTTCTGCGCCAGACGCGTACTGCAGCTGGACAACTTTCGCGTCCTGAAAGGCTGGGGATGGGGAAAAGGTGTCGGTATGCGTCTCTGGCGCCAGGACAAAGGCGCCCGGGCGGCGGTTTTTCAATTTATACGCGAATTGCGCTGCGGTGGTACCGCGCCTACGCCGCTCCATGAGCTCATCGAAGTGACTGCGGCTTCGATTCGTTTGACGGAAGCTCTGCACGCCGGATCGAAGAGCGCGATGCAGTCCGCAACCGGTAAGGATACCGCCACTGTTTCCTTGAATGACCTCCTACGGAGCAGCTGTACGTCTAGCGAACTGAGCAGCGATGCGTGAGAGCTTGCGAACATTTCGGCTCACGATCAACACCGTGAGATATCTTCGGCCGGTACAGATCTACGGGCGGGTCTGGTTTAAAATGCGCAAGCCGAAGCCGTTTCGCCGTCCTGCCTCTGCGCGTCGCCTCCACTCGCAGCGCTGGTGCCCCATGCCCCGTAAGCCCTCGATGACCGGGCCTTGCCGCTTCCAGTTTCTCAACGTGGAGCGCACGCTGCGTGAACCGGCGCAGTGGACTAATGGCGAGGTGCCGAAGCTGTGGCTCTATAACCTCCATTACTTCGACGACCTTCTCGCAGACGGCGCGGACGATCGACGGGCCTGGCATGAGGCGCTGATTCATCGCTGGATTGCGGAGAATCCGGCTGGCAGCGGCATCGGGTGGGATCCTTATCCGAGTTCGCTCAGGATCACGAACTGGATCCAGTGGGTGCTGGCCGGCGCCTCCTTGTCCGATGCAGCACTGGACAGCCTCGCAACGCAGGCGCGATGGCTGGCGCGACGGATGGAGTTCCATTTGCTCGGCAACCATCTTCTGGCAAACGCCAAGGCACTCATCTTTGCGGGCACATTTTTTACCGGACGGGAAGCGCGGCATTGGTTGCACAGGGGTGTGCGCGTATTGGACGAGCAGCTAACTGAGCAGATCCTACCCGACGGGGGACATGTCGAGCGCAGTCCGATGTATCACGCAATCGTGCTCGCCGATGTACTAGATCTGTTGCAGTTGGCCAATGTTTTTCCCGGTGTACTGGATACGGCACGTGTGCATAGATGGCGCGCCATCGCGTATGAAATGCTGCGCTGGATGCGGATCATGACCCATCCAGACGGTGACCTGGCTTTCTTCAACGATGCTGTCATGGGTATCGCCTCCCGCTATTGTGAATTGCAGGATTACGCCAGCACGGTCGTGACGCAGCTCGATGGAGTGAAGAACGAGGAGATCCGGCCCATTGAGGCGCTCGCGCATTCCGGGTACGTACGGTTGCAGCGCGGTGCCGCCGTGTTGATCGCCGATGTCGGTGACATCGGTCCGGACCATCAGCCCGGTCATGCACATGCCGATACGCTGAGTTTTGAGCTATCGCTGCTTGGACATCGAGTGTTCGTCAATGGGGGAGTGTCCACCTACGAGCCGGGTCCACTGCGTCTGCGCCAGCGTGGCACGGCGTCCCATAATACCGTCGTGATCGACGGTCACGACTCCTCGGAAGTATGGGGCAGTTTCCGCGTTGCCCGCCGGGCGCGTCCGCAGAACGTGAGGTGGAACGCTGACGAAGACGTCCTGTGCCTGCATGCCTCCCATGACGGCTATGAACGAATTTCCCGTGGACTTATGCATATGCGCCATTGGTCACTCACCGATACGTCTCTGCGGATCGAGGATTCGATCTGCGGCGATTTTAATATCGCGCAAGCCATGCTGATCGTACATCCGGATGTCGATGTCGTCATCGGACGCAACGGAGCCGTTCTTCGGGGAGCGGACTACCGCATACAGGTTTCCACGACAGGCGCTGCGATCGAGTCGACTTTAGGTACCTGGCATCCGCGCTTTGGTCTTGCGCTGCCTAACCGGCGCTTGGAGGTGCAATCGCGCGCACGACGATTTTCTACGCAGATCTCCTGGCGCTGCGCGCCGTAATGCTAGCACCACCGCCTCCCTCCTGGACGGCGGACCTCCATATGGCAGGGTTACCCGATGCGCCGCCACTCATGCCCGAGGATGAATATCATGCGGATCCTGTTTCTCTCGGATAACTTTCCGCCGGAGTCCAACGCTCCGGCCGCCCGGATACACGAACATGCCAAGTACTGGGTGGCGGCCGGTCACGAGGTGACCGTGATCACATGTGCGCCGAATTTTCCGGAAGGCCGCGTCTATAAAGGGTATCGAAATGCCTGGCATACGACAGAAACGGTCGATGGTATTCGAGTCATTCGCGTGAAGACGTTCATCAGCGCAAACGAAGGTTTTGTAAGACGCACGTTGGACTATCTCAGCTTCGCAGCCGCAGCGGTGTTTGCCGGGTTGTTCGAACGTCGTCCGGATGTCGTCGTGGCCACGACTCCGCAGTTCTTCTGCGCTGTTGGTGGGTGGATGCTCGCCGCGCTCAGGCGTCTTCCCTTCGTGTTGGAACTGCGCGACTTGTGGCCCGCCTCGATCGCCGCGGTCGGCGCCATGCGTCCTGGATTTGCCATGCGCATGTTGGAGAGGCTGGAACTGTTTCTGTATCGGCGTGCTGCTGTCATCGTATCCGTGACGCAGGCGTTTCGGGAGGATCTGGTCGGGCGTGGGATCGATAATGGAAAGATCCACGTGGTCCTTAACGGGGCGGATCTCTCCTGGTGCTGGCCACGGCCACGTGCAGCCGATATCGTGCAGCAGTATGGTCTGCAAGAAAAGTTCGTGGTCGGCTACCTGGGAACACATGGCATGGCCCATGCGTTGCCGCGCGTCCTGGAGGCAGCGGCAAGGTTGGCGCCCCGCAAGGACATCGTATTGGTCTTTGCAGGGAGTGGGGCCGCCCGTGCTGAAGTGGAGCGTATCGTTCAGCAGCGTGGGCTTGCCAATGTGCACCTGATACCTAGGCAACCCAAGGAGGCGATGGGTGCTCTTTGGAGCATCTGCGATGCATCGCTCATGCCGCTGCGAGACGATCCACTATTCGCCACGGTGATCCCTTCGAAGTTGTTCGAAGCGATGGGTAACGGTGTGCCCACCATCGCCAGTCTTCCGGAAGGCGAGGCGACGCAGCTTGTCCGTTGGACCGGATGCGGATTGATCGTACAGCCGGAGCAACCCGATGATCTCGCAGCTGCCATCGAAACGCTGGCGGACGATCGCGATCTGTGGCTGCGCCTGCGTCAGGCAGCGCTTGATGCGGCGCCCGATTTTTCCAGGGCGCACATGGCCAGTTGCATGGTCGAGATCCTGCAGAAGGCCGTTCATGGCAAGGTAGAATCGGCTGGCGGCCTGAAAGGCGAACCGATGGACAAGGCTGGAGACGAGCCGCTTCATCACGGCGCATCCAGTGGTGTCGATGCGCCACCGCGCGGCACTGCCGGAGTGGCGTAATGGAGCGGGACAACGCAGGCTATCGCTATTTCATGCGCAAGGAGATCCTTGAGCAGCCTGGCGCTGTAAGCCGCACGCTGGCCGGTTGCGTGACGAACGGGCGAGTGATCGAGGCTGCCTTCGGTTCAGCTGCCGGCACAGTGTTCGATCGTACCGAACATGTGCACATCGTGGCGTGCGGTACAAGCTATCACGCCGGAGTCGTAGCGCGGTATTTCATCGAACAGATCTGCAGGTTGCCGTGCAGTATCGAAGTAGCGAGTGAATACCGCTACCGAAAACCGGTAACGCCAAGAGGATCGTTGCTCGTGGCACTGTCGCAGTCGGGAGAGACGCCCGACACGCTCGCGGCGGCAAGACTTGCTAGACCAGGCGGCTTTATCGCATCGCTCGCGATCTGCAATGCGCCGAAAAGTACGTTGGTGCGGGAGTCTGACCTGGTTCTGTTGACACATGCAGGCGCAAAGCTGGCACTACCCGCAACCAAGACGTTCACCGCCCAACTGGTGGCGCTCGGCGTACTCATCGGCGCCCTTGTGCGCCGATATGAGGATGATTCATGTCGGGAGCGTGAACTGGTGGCGCAGTTGCTGACGTTACCGGCGGTGATCGAAGCAACGCTTGCGCTCGAGCCGGCGATACGTTCACTGGCCCGGCGCTTGGCGGAAGAACGCCATATGCTTTTACTGGGACGCGGCATCATGTATCCCGTCGCGATGGAAGGAGCGCTAAAGCTGAAGGAAGTGTCGTATATCCAGGCGGAAGCGTACGCAGCCGGCGAACTGAAGCACGGACCGCTAGCACTGGTGGATGCCGCAATGCCGGTGATTGCCATGGCACCGTGCGATACGGTCCTGGAGAAACTCAAATCCAATCTGATGGAGGTCCGCGCCCGAAGGGGTCAGGTCGTTGTGTTCGCCGACCCCGACTCAGGCCTGATCTCGAAGGAGGAAGTTGCCTCGATTGCGATGCCGGGGAGGCTGGCAGAAATCCAGTGTCCCGTTGTCTACAGCGTTGCGCTGCAGTTGTTAGCATTTCACGTGGCGTTGTTCAAGGGCATCGATCCGGATCATCCCAGAGGCATTACTATGAACTCTGGCCGCGAGTAGACGATGCCGTTTCAGTGGGCAACCCGTTCGTCGAAGGAACGGTCCGTCACCGGATCGCAGGGTAAACAGGTGCGATATTACTTTGCTCACCGGCATTCTCGCTAGAATGTCCGTGTCTTCATATCGCCGCGAAAGCGCACCGTGTACGTCGCAGGGGTATCGAACGGTAGTTCCACGCGAAACTTGCCGCCCGCATAAAGGCGTTGAGCCGGTAGCGTGCGGCAGTCCTGCTGTGATGCGTCGCATTGACGGCCATCGTGCAGCACTGCGCACGAGTTGCCCAGGTTCTCGATCATCAGTACATGGCCGGTGCGCCGGCTTTGGATATCCGCATTGGCGTCGGCAGGGCGCACCAGTACTAGCACGTCGTAAGCTACGACCACCTTGACCGCCGCTGTCTGATCGGACTCGATGCTGCCAACCACGGGTTTGATCGCGACGCGAAAAACCTCGTCGAGGACCGGTTGTGGATTGAGCGCAACGATGCGCACCCGATGGCGTTCCCTAGGTTGCACGATCAGGCGCATCGGCGTGACGAGCAGGCCCAGCGACTCCGGATCGCGTGGCGAGATGCGTTTCTCGTCGGGGCGCCCGGGATGTTGTATCCGGCTGGGGGCGATCTGTATATAGAGAGGCTCGGTTCCTAAATTGGTAATTTCGATGTCGTCGTAGCGCCGTTCTGCACCTAATTCGACCTCTATCTTGTCGAGCACCATCTGTGCGTGCGCGGGTGAACTTGAGAGCAGGGCATAGAGCGCCGGCGGCAAGGCGGTCAGCAGCGATATGACACGAACGAACATCGTCACGGCCTTGTAATACGATTTGAATGATCGAGAGTCGTCTTTTGCGGAGCAAGGCCGGCACCGGAGCAGCGCAGTATGCCCAGGCGGACGAACAAGGCGCTGGGATCATCAATGGTTACCGGTATTTCGCATCCAGCACGCGGATGCAGGAACCGCAGCGTAGCCGTGACTGGAAGTTCGGCCGTAAAGTAGCCTCGCTCATCCGTGAAGACCGTGATAGCAGCGCCCTTGATCTGCACATTGCGCAATGGCTCACCATCTGATCCGATAATTCTTCCGAAGGCTGGAATGACGACGGCCGCACGCCAGGTGTAGTGCGCCACATTGCCCGGAAACAGCGTCACATGTCGGGCGCCCTGGTCGTAGGTCACGGCGCGTGTGCCGGTCGCTGAGATCCGTATGTCATAGGTGTGATAGGCTGGAACAGTGACCGTGAGCTGCTCCTGCGCGCGTAGCGCGCCGCGTTCGACCCCGTCGATATAGACATGAAAGATGTTATCGGGCGCAGAACCTTCGATCCCTACGAGGATTGCGGCATTTCCCGAGCTGCCGCCCATACCGAAGGCCCGGTCGGTGCTCAATAATCGTGTGGCGTAGAGTCCGGTTTGAAAGTTGACGTCATACGAAGCGGTGGAGATATTGCCCAGACGCCCGACGTTCGAAGCGGCGGACAGCTGGCCCAGCCCGCCCTGGTAGTCGCCCTGCACTTGGAGATTATGCCCATCAGGAGTGCGATCGGCGGCCATCATTGCCTGGATGCGGTGCGCGCCGGAGGGTTCGAAGTATCCGGAGAGCGACGCGGTTTGGAAATCGCCGGAGTGATCCGTGGGGCCGGCGCTCCGGCGGCCATCGATTATCCGATAGCCTGATGTAACATCGAGCGTGCGTGAGGGCCGTCCGAAGCGGCCGGTGAGCCCCAGCGAAGCGACAACCGTTCCGTCAGCGTACCCGATATCGAAAAGGATATCCGAGTTCAGCGCGCCGTTCAGCGAACATGGATAGCGTAGATGCATGCTTGCGCTGTGCGAGCGGCCGAACTGGCTGTCGCTGAGCGAAAAACTAGAGGAGAGGATCGCCTCGCCGATGGGACCCGCAAGCGAGATACTCGCTCGTGTCTGGCTGCGCGCTAGTTCATAAATGAAGCTGTCGGCGCTAGCGCCATCGCCTGACCAGACTTTACGCAACATCAATGAGGGGTGCCACTGCCCGGTGTGCGCGGTGAGCCTCGAATCGATGCCGAAATTCCCAAAGTTCGACGCGAAAGACGCCCAGCGAGCCGACCAGTGTTCGCCGAGACGCGAGGCGCTGAACTCGGCCAGCTGCGCTTGTGTGCCGCCGAGCAAATCCCCACCCAGTGCCAAATTATTTGCCACTCGCCAACGCGCTCCGACGCGCAATGCATACATGGGATCGTCGGCATCGAGCCGTGATCGCGTAAAGTTCACGATGCGGCCAGCGTCAAAGAAGTAGAACGGCGTTCGAGCGCTGGGTACGTCGTATTCCTTGACAAAAAATCGAACCTCTTCACGAGGCGCGGAACCTTCTTCGAGAATCTGTAGCGTCACCTGGTACGAACCGTCCGGCAAGCGCTGCTGATCGACCGTCTGGTGTCCGGGAGCCAACGTCTGACTCAACAGGACCCGCCCCTCACGCAGAACCCTGACCTGCGCGCGTCGATTCAGAAAGACCGCGAGCTGGTCGGGATCCGTCAGTTTCTTGTCCACCAGCCCGTCGGTGTGCGTACGAATGGAGATGCCCAGCATATTGAGATCAGAGATAGCGGCAAGCGATGGTGCGAAGAAGCGTCCCAGGGTATAGCGCCACAGCTTGCGATCATGCTCCAGGCGCAATGCATCGATCAGCAGCGCCTCCTCGTTGGAGAGGAACGTGCTTGCCACCAGACGAGTCGCGCCTGCGCCCACCTGCAGTTCCTGATGAAGCGAAATCCGGGTGGTACCGTCCATCGACCCGGAAGCCGAGCCGAACAGTTGCGAGAATGCGAACTCTTCCGTTGGCGGCGAGGGAAGAAAGATATCGACACCGACCTCCGATCTGACGAAGGCTGCATTGATGAAGAGTTCGGCGCGAAAACGTTCGCGATCATAGATGATGCCGGCGACGCGCGGCTCCAGCCGTCCGCAATTTTCCTGGTCGGCGGCATGCGCGTGGCACACGAGCTGTTCATTGGTCGGCAACGGCCCGCTCAGCGTTTGCAGAAGCTGTTGAGAATCATCGATCTCCTTGATTTCCGCCAGCAGTCGTAGCGGCTCTTCGAAGCGTAGCGTGGCGCCTTGCAGGGCGACAGCGACCCCTTGAATCGTGCGCCCGAGTATGACGAGATCGATCAGCGTTCTTTGCGGGTCGTCGAGATCATCGAAGCCCGGCGGCGGAATCGTACGAAGCGACTGTGCCCAGCAGGGTACACATAGCAATACCGCGGCGCAGACGACAGCGCAATGCAGGCTCGGAGCGAGAAGCAATAGCCGCATGGGTCGCCGATGTAGTTATGAGACGGTGATGATCAGGGTGCCGGCACTGGCGCCGTCATTGCAAACTGCGTCAGTGCCGGCACCGGAATCAACCGCCATGCGTGGTAATGATAGCCTCGGCTGACAGCCGGAACGGTTTTATTACTTTCACCCGCCGGAGATGCCCTTAAAGCGGCGTAATCACTAGCGTCAACGTGTCGGAATAGGCCCCTTCGCCGGCAGCGCTGAGAGCGTTTTCGGCAATATTGACGAACAGGCCTGCCGTGGCGTTGGGCCCCTGCGAACAGTCGATGGATTGGGCATTGGTATTCTGACCGGTGAGCGGCGAGTTTGGATTGAGTGCTTGGCCGCTGGTTTGATTACCACTCTGCGCCCATTGCACCTTGTAGGGAACCAGCTTGCCGCTGTTCGACCGCAGGTTGAAGTCATTACCCTGCACATTCTGCGATTGAGCGGTGATGCTGTACACGCCGCTGTTGGTCCAGACGCAGATTGCATTTGAGCTGCCGGTCAGATCTCCGGCGCCTGTCCAGGACCCGAGTTGAATGTCCTCCAGCTTGGAGACACGCGCGAGGGTGGGAACGGTAAGAGATACACCGAGCGAACCGGTCGAGGTCGCTCCCCGCTGACCTTGGGTCGCCGCTGAGGCGCTGCCTGCCGTCAGGCAGCCGATGACGACCGTTGCGGCGACACCTGTCAACAGGCCGCGCAGCGATGTGGAGCGAAGACGAAAAAGGAGCGAGGATAAAAGAATCTGTCCATTGTCTGGATAAAATCTGTCAAGGTGAAGCGACTGCATGTTATCGAGCCTTCCTATTTCGGGAGTGGGTAAGAAATGGCGAGGTTTCAGTCCCATCGCCAGCCCTCAATGATGAACGAGATCCCTCGTCTTGCGCCGAAGGGAAAGATGCATTGCGGATATATTTGCTCTGGATGAAGCGCGTGGACGCATATGCCGACAATAAAATTTGCCGTTGTTATAGGAATTTCATGGTGTAGTTTTCTAAATCCAATTCGGATTCAAACCATCTGGAATGATGTATCGACAGATGCCAATCCAATAACATGATTCCAGGCCAGATCGGTACCCTCGAAATGAACTCTTCGACGAATCACTTTCAGAATGGATGAATCACCAGGCTGGACGAATCTCATCGATGCTAGCTTGGTGCTCTCGTAGCAATCACATGAATCGAGGGCAGGGGATAGCCTCGATATTGTGTCCTCCGGCAGTGAACTTAATTCAGCGCTTGCCCGCAAGCGTCGGGACGCGTAGAGCCCTGGATGACGTGGCCGCGAAGCATGTCCTGTATGGCGGCGGCCGCCATTGATATTGGATGGAAAGATAGTGGGAAGGCTTGTTTTGGTTCTCTGCGCTCTGCTGCAGGCCGGGTGCGTCATGGCGCCAGGAATGAAGATGACCGGAAGCTTCCGGGAAGCAGCGGCGCGGCTGATGCCGAGTGACAGTGAACTCGGTCTGCAGGTGGAATATGTGCCGATCACGCCGACGCTGATCTCGAAGCTCGAGGAGGCGAGCGATGTAGATGCGCCGAAGGCGTTGACCGGTAAAGAACGCGGACCTTATCGCATCGGTCCGCGTGACGTTCTTTCCGTCGTTGTTTGGGAGCATCCGGAACTGACCATTCCGGCCGGCGAGTACCGCGCCGCTGATGCGGCGGGGCAAATCGTCGATGAAGAGGGATGCCTTTATTACCCATACATTGGCCGATTGCATGTTTCCGGCATGACCACGAACGAGCTAAGGGAGCTACTGGCGAAGCGTCTGTCCAAGTACATCGAGAACCCGCAGCTCGACGTGCGAGTCGCCGCATATCGTAGCCAGCGCGTTCACGTGATCGGGGCAATCGGCCAGCCGGGGATCCAGCCGATCAACGACGTGCCGCTCACGATCGCCGAGGCGATCAGCCGCAGCGGTGGACTCACCGACAAGGCGGATATGCGCCGCGTGTCGCTCACCCGTGACGGCCGCACGGTGATTCTGGATTTGCTGTCGATGTACAAGCACGGCGATGCGGCACAGAACGTGCTGCTGCAAGATGAGGATGTGTTGTACATCCCGGGCATCGAGGAAAGCAAAGTGTTCGTGATGGGCGAGGTTTGGAATCCACAGGCGGCGCCGATGATCCGCGGTCGCATGAGCCTAGCGGAAGCGTTGAGCGTGGCGGGCGGCGTCAATCAGAACACGGCCGATTCCGGACAAGTGTATGTCATCCGCCGCGACGAAACCTCGTCCGCCCGCGTCTTTCATCTCAATGCGGATTCGGCGGATGCCTTGTTGCTCGCCGATGCTTTCGAACTTAAGCCGCACGACATCGTGTTCGTGGGAACCGCCAGCATTACACGCTGGAACCGCGTAATCAGTCAGATCCTGCCCTCGGCAGTCCTCCTGAAAACCTATCGTGACGCCAATGAGCGTTAATCCCTATCCGCCAGACCATCAGACGAACGGAGCCATGCCGAAAGGAACGGAGCCCGCCGCGGCAGCGGTCTATACGGATGTAAACGCTGCGGGAGATGACGTCGATCTGCACCGGCTGCTCGCGACTCTCATCGAAGGTAGGTGGATCATTGTCGCCGCGGCGATTGCGAGCCTGTTGATCGCATCGGTATATCTTGGCCTCGCGCGCCCGGTCTACCGCGCGAACGCGCTGGTTCAGGTCGAGCGTGGCAAGAGTGCGTTCAGCGCGGAATTCGATAACGTCGCGGCACTTTTCGGCCAACAGGCGCCAGAAGCGGCAGGGGAGATGGAGCTACTGCGTTCGCGCATGGTGCTCGGCCGGGCCGTGGATAGCCTGCAAATGACGGTATACGCCGAACCGCAATACTTTCCCGTCATAGGTCGTGCAATGGCGCGCCGGCACGCCGGCGAGGAGCTCGCGCCGCCGCCTTTCGGACTCGCGGAGTTCGCCTGGGGCGGTGAGGTGATCGAGGTCGTGCACTTCGAGATCCCGCAACGCTACATCGGCCGCGTGTTCACGCTGATCGCCGGGGAAGACGGCCGCTACGAACTCATAGACCCGGAGGGATCGCGGCTTCTGCACGCTCCTGTAGGGAAGCTCGCGCGCGTGGCGCTGGATGACGAAGAACTGGTGCTGCAAATCGATGTACTGCATGCGCGGCCCGGGACACAGTTCACACTCGTGAGTCGATCGCGCCAGGCGGTGATCGGGGAACTTCAGGGTAGAGTACGGGTGATCGAACGAGGCGTGCGCTCCGGCATCATCGAGATCACCCTCGAGGATACCGATCGGCAGCAAGCCGCCGATGTGGTCAACGAGATCGCGAAGCAATATCTGCGGCAGAATGTCGATCGGAAATCGGCCGAGGCGGCGCAGCGGCTGGCGTTTCTCGATGAGCAGCTTCCAGCAGTACGGCGCGACCTGCAGGCCGCCGAAGATGCGTTGAACCGCTACCGTAATCGTGAAGGTTCCGTCGACCTGGAGCGGGAGGCAGCCAGTCTGCTGCAGCAGATCGTGAATGTCGATCAGGAGATCACGAAGCTGCGACAGGAGCGTGAAGCGCTGATCCGCCGCTTCACTCCTGCACATCCCTCGATCGTCACCGTGGATGCGCAGATTCATGATCTGCAGGTGCTTGCCGAACGGCTGGAGCAGCGGGTACGCGGCCTGCCGCAGACGCAGCAGTTGATCCTCCGGCGCAAGCGCGACGTCGAAGTAGGCACCCGGTTATACACCGGTATGCTGGACAGCTATCAGCAACTGCAGGTCATCAAGGCAGGCACACTCGGCGACGTGAGGATCGTCGATCGAGCGGTAGCCCCACTGGGTATCGTCGAGCCCAACCGGCCCCGCACGCTGATGGTTGCCCTGGTGCTCGGTCTGGCAGGTGGCGTGGGTTTTGTCTTTCTCGCCCGCATGCTCAGGGGCGGCATCTCCGATCCCGAATTGATCGAGCGATACCTGGGATTGCCTGTGTACGCGACGGTGCTGCACAGCCAGATACAGCAGAAACTCAGAACCCGAATGCGTCGCAGATCGGAGCGAGAAAACTATGTGCTCGCGGACGCCGATCCGCAGGATCCAGCCGTGGAATCGCTGCGCAATCTGCGCACGGCACTGCATTTCGCGACGTTGGGGGCCGACAGCAACGTGCTGATGATCACCGGTCCGATGTCGGGTGTAGGCAAGACATTCATTACGATGAATCTCGCCTCCGTACTGGCCATGTCCGGCAAGCGCGTACTGATGATCGACGGCGACATGCGACGTGGATGCCTGCACGAATACGTCAGGCGGCCTCGCGATCCAGGTCTGAGCGAACTGCTCGGCGGAGCGCAGGCGCTGGAGCAGGTGATCCAGACAACCAACGTCGATCAGCTGGAAATAATAGCCTCGGGAGTCATTCCACCGGCGCCGGCCGAGTTGCTGTTGCATCGGCGCTTTGCGGAAATGCTCGCGGACGTCAGCCGAAACTACGACCACGTGCTGATCGACACGCCGCCCGTTCTGGCCGTGGCCGACGCCGGGATCATCGGGCGCTTTACCGGTGCCGCGCTGCTGGTGCTGCAGGCGGAACGCCATCCGCTGCGGCAGATCGAGCATGCCGCCAGGCGCCTGCAACTGGCGGGTGTGAACCTTCGCGGCGTGGTGCTGAACGATCTCAGATCCGCTACTACCGCATATGGGTATGGCTATGGCTACGGCTATCGGTACGACGCCAAGTGAGCCCGTCCGCGAACAAGTCATGAACCAAAAACGCGTTCTTTCGATCTTCGGCACGCGTCCGGAGGCCATCAAAATGGCACCGGTGGTGCGAGCCCTAGCGGCTCACCCGGGATTCGACTCGAGGATCTGCGTCACTGCTCAGCATCGCGGCATGCTCGACCAGGTGCTCGGGCTGTTCGAGATCAAACCAGATTACGATCTGAACATCATGTCGCCGGGGCAGGACCTCTTCGACGTCACTTCGCGCGTGCTGCTCGGCTTGCGAGCGGTCATTCGCAAGGAATCCCCGGACATCGTTCTCGTGCAGGGCGACACGACGACCTGCTTCGCAGGGGCGCTGGCCGCTTTCTATGAAGGCGTCGCCGTGGCGCATGTCGAGGCAGGTCTGCGCACCGGGAACCTGCGTGCGCCATTCCCGGAAGAGGTCAATCGCACACTGGTCAGCCGGATCGCCGAGCTTCACTTCGCGCCGACCGATCGCTCCAGGCGCAATCTGCTGGCGGAGAATATCCCCCAGCCGCAGATCATCGTCACCGGCAATACGGTCATCGACGCGCTACTGTGGATGCGTGAGCGCGTGGGCGCCTATCCGCGCAGCGTCTGGAAGACGCTGTTCGGCGAGACTCTATTCACGCGCATTCACGACAACGGTCGCCGGCGCGTGCTGATCACGGGGCACCGCCGGGAAAATTTCGGACAGGGGTTCAAGGATCTGTGCCAGGCGATTCGCGAGCTGGCAATGAATCACGCCGATTGGGATTTCATCTATCCAGTGCACTTGAATCCCAACGTACGCCAGCCCGTCAACGATATTCTCCTGCGGCTGCCCAATGTGCATCTGATCGAGCCGCTGGACTATGCGCCGTTCGTCTGGCTGATGAACGAATGCGATCTCATCCTTACCGACTCTGGCGGCGTGCAGGAAGAGGCGCCTTCGCTCGGCAAGCCGGTACTGGTCATGCGGGAGGTGACCGAGCGTCCGGAAGCGGTCGAGGCTGGCACCGTACGATTGGTCGGTACGGACAAGACCACGATCATCGCAGCGGTGGAGGATCTGCTAGGCGATCCCAGTCTGTACGAGCGCATGTCGCGGACCCATAACCCGTACGGCAACGGTCATGCCGCGGAACGGATCGTTCAAGAGCTGGCGCGATAGAGGTTCGCTGCGGAGCATATGAACACACTCATCGCATCGGTTCGCTCCAGAGTTCGCGCCTCGCCCGTCGCGTATCGGCTGGCCATTGGTGCCACCTGGAGCATGGCAGGCGCGGTAGCAGAGCGGGTAGTGACGTTCGCCAGTTCTGTCGTGATCGTACGGCTGCTCGGCAAGGAATCTTTCGGAAGCCTGGCGATTCTGCAGAGCACGCTCTCCATGGTAGGAGTATGCGCGGGTCTCGGCCTGGGTGTCACGGCCACGAAATACGTTGCCGAATTGAAGGAACGCGATCCACAGCGGCTGGGGCGCATTCTGACGCTCACTCATCGAGTGGCGCTGGCCAGCGGCCTGTCGATCGCCGGAATACTCGCGGCCGGCTCCGGCTTCATCGGCACTCACATCTTGAACATGCCGGGCGAAGCCGACTTGCTTGCGTTGAGCGCACTGGCCGTTCTGTTCAATACACTGCAGAGCTATCAAAGCGGCGCCCTGATCGGCTTCGAGGCCATGCGCAAGAACACGCTGGCCGGCGTTTATACAGCGCTGTTGTCCGTTCCGATGAGCGTGTCGCTGACGTACTCCTACGGTCTCGCAGGTGCCGTGTGGGGATTGGTGTTGAGTTCTTTGGTGCGCTGGGTCATCAGCGGTGTCATGTTGGCCGATTGCCTCGGTAGTTGGCGCATACCCAGAATCTGTCGCGGATGGGCGAGCGAATGGCGCTCGATTCGTGACTTCGCGGCACCGGCACTACTGTCGACAATGATGGTCATGCCGGTGCATTGGATCTGTCATGCAATGCTGATCAATACGCCGCAAGGCAAGGAGCAGATGGCGGTGCTTGGCGTCGTGAACCAATGGTACTACGCCTTGCTGCTGTTGCCCATGGCGGCCGGGCGAATCGTGCTACCGGTGCTCACTCAAACTCTCGCCGTCCAAACTCCGGCCAATAAGGGATCGAAGGCCGGTGCGAACGTGCTGCGCCTCGGCATGCTCGCCAACGCCGCGATCGTGGCGCCCTTCGCTGTCGCGCTGGGTGTGGGCGCTCCGTTCATCATGAAGCTCTACGGCGATTCATTCGCCGCCGAGTGGCCGGTGCTGGCGGTGACCGTCGTAACCGCCAGCCTGGTGGCGATACAGATGCCGGTGGGCTCCATCCTCGCGGCGAGCGGCCGCATGTGGTTGGGAGCCGTCATGAACCTTGGTTGGGCAGCGGTGTACGTGACGGGCAGCTGGCTGCTGCTAGACAACGGCGCCATGGGGATCGCGGCGGCTCTGTTGGGCGCTTATATTATCCACGCTCTGTGGACGTTTGCGTTCGCCGCGCGGCAGCTCCGGTTTGGCGGCGGAGATTCCGGAGGATGAAGCTCATGCAATCCAAATCCATGCGCGGCAGCCTCTACGGATTCTGGAATGTCATCGCTCAGCGGCCGCATCATCTGGCGGGCGCTTTGTTGCGTGCCGGGTGGCAAGTGGACACATTCTCTCAGCGAGGAATGCGAGATAGGGCACCGCCCTTGGACCATCGGCCTGCCGTGCATTATCGGACATTGCCGCCTGGCCGGTTGTACCGGTCGTCGCTCACAGCGAGCCTGGCTCGACGGTACCAACGCCACGTCGAGCACGGAGTCTTCTCCGACTTCACCTCCTCGCAAGCGGACCTGTTCATTTACTATCATCGTCCGCATGAATATGCTGCACGGATCGGCGCGTTGCCTGGCCCTCTCGTCTATGACTGCATGGACGACTGGGCAGCCTTCGGGTATGTGGGAGCCGGAGCAGTACAAGAATGGGAGCAGCGCCTGTGCGAGCGGGCGGATCGCATTTGGGTGGTCAGCCGGCATTTGCAGGAGAAGCTCTCTGACTGGAAGGACAAGGTCCGCTATGTCCCCAATGGCGTCGATTACGCTCATTTCGCCCGTGCGCGGGATATGCGTGCGCAACTCGAGGCCGATCCTCAGACAAGAACTCGCGCGCCGCGGTTGATCTACATCGGCTCGCTGGAGCATTGGTTCGATGCACGCCTGGTGGGCGAAGTTGCGGGCCGACTTCCCGACTGGCTGATACAGGTCGTCGGACCCTCGAAGCTCGCCGAGCGCCAGAGGGCATGGCTGGACCGGGACAATATTCATTTTCTCGGCAAGAAGGATTATCACGAGCTGCCGTCGCTACTGGCAGCAGCGAGTGTCGCGATGATCCCGTTTCTTCTGAGCGACCTGATTCGCGGCACCAGTCCCATCAAGCTCTACGAGTACCTGGCCGCGGGCGTCCCGGTCGTTTCTTCCTCGATGCCTGAGGTATTGGCGCACGTCGAACCGGGCGCGGTCGTGTGCGCCGACGATCCGACGGAGTTTGCCCGGTTGGTGGAAGAGTGCGCCGCCTCCGGTAATCCGGATCGCTGCCAGGCGATTGCGCACAAATGTAGCTGGGACAGCCGCTTCCTGCCGGCGGTCCATGACATCGGGAGGGCGACTTCGCGATGAAGTGCAGCTTGTACGGCTTGTGGTATTGCTACGCCCAGCGGCCACACCATCTGGCGGCGCTCATGCTGAGGATGGGCTGGGAAGTAGACGTGTTCTGCCAGCGGAACATGCGGGATACGGCGCCCACACTGAACTACCGACCGCGTGTGCATTCCCGTAGCTCGCCACCCAGTCGCCTGCATCATTGGCCGCCCACCAGCGCCTTCGCTAGGCGATATCAGCGCGGGATCGAGCACCGCATACTCTCAGATTTCATTTCGTCACGTGCCGATCTGTACGTTCACTATCGCCGGCCGCTCGAATACCCCGCACGAATGGGTGCGCTTCCTGGCTCATTCGTTTACGACTGCGTGGACGATTGGGAGGGATTTGGGAGTGGCGATGCCGCACAGGTGCGCGCCTGGGAGCAGGCGCTGTGCGAGCGGGCCGATCGCATCTGGGTGGTCAGCCGGCGTCTGCAGGAGAAGTTCGCCATCTGGAAAGACAAGATCAGTTACGTTCCCAATGGCGTCGACTATTCGCACTTTGCTCGTGCGCGCGACATGCGCATCGAGTCGGATGCTCGGATGCCCGACAAGGGTCGTCCGCGGCGGCTGATCTACATCGGCGCGCTCCAGCACTGGTTTGACGCGCGGCTCGTCGGCGCCACCGCCGCTCGCCTGGGGGGCTGGGAAGTGCAACTCGTCGGTTCTTGTCAGCTCGATCAGCAACAAAGAGCGTATCTGGCGCGGGGCAACATTCGACTGCTCGGGCGTCGAGACTACCAAGAGTTGCCGTCGCTGCTGGCGAAGGCGGACGTAGCGATGATCCCGTTCGTGATGAACGACCTTATCCGCGGCACCAACCCCATCAAGCTCTATGAATATCTCGCCGCCGGTGTACCGGTGGTCGCTTCTCCAATGCCAGAAGTGCTGCCGTACGTGAAGCCGGGTGTGGTGGGGTGCGCCGACGATCCGGCGCATTTCGCGCGGCTTGTAGAGGAATTCGCCACCGCCCCCAATCCGGATCGATGCCAGGCGATTGCGCGCAAATGCAGTTGGGAGGCGCGCTTCCTGCCGGTGCTCGAGGAGGTCCAGAGCACCCTATGAATGCGATGAGTCGCAAATACTGCGTGAGGTTCCCCGCATGAAGGTGGTTGCGATCGTCGCGAAATACGCTCGCCCGGACGGGACACGGGAGATCGGCGGCGTCGAAACGTATATGTCCCAACTCGCCGGTGCCCTGCGTGGCAACTGCGAATTTTTTGTGTATCAAGCTGCCGCTAAGGCGTTCGAGCACCAGTTCGAGAACCTCACGGCAGTCGGACACCCGGTCGCTAGCTGCCAAGCACTCGTCAATCACGTCGAACGTCATGTGCTTGGCGCAGCAGATGTACTCCTGTTCTCCAACGAGCAGCACGAAGCCGTGAGCGAGCGACAACGATCTGTCGCAATCCAGCACGGGATCTACTGGGATCTACCGGTGGCGTATTATTCCACGAACGCGCTCGCTCGCCGTTTTGGCGGTGCCTACAAGGCGTTCGACAACTGGCGCAACCTGCGGCGCTTACGCCGTCATCGCAATATTGTATGCGTGGATTACGCATACCAGACGTGGCTGCATTCCGTTACCGATTTTCATAGTCGAGAGCGGCGGTTGTGGGTCATTCCGAACCACGCCAGCGCGGAATTCTTCGAACTCGACAGTCCACCGCAAGACGGTTCGGTGTCGATTTTGTTCGCGCGTCGCTTCATGAGCTTTCGCGGCACGAGGCTGTTCGTCAGCGTCGCCGCGAGACTGTTGGCGGCGCATCCTCTTGTGCGTGTCACGCTGAGCGGCGATGGTCCGGATTGCGCCGCAATGCAGAGGATTCTTCCACCATCCGAGCGAGCCAAGTACTGTAGGGTCGATCACGGCGAAATGCCGGCGCTTATGCGGGAACACCATATCGTAGTCGTTCCTTCGTTGGGATCGGAAGGCACGTCATTAAGCGCCATCGAAGGACTTGCGGCGGGCAGAGCGGTGGTCGCCAGCGCCGTAGGCGGCCTTCCAAATATCATTCTGGATGGATTCAACGGGCTTCTAGTGCAGCCCGGCGATCAGCAGGAACTGTACCTCGCCTTGCAATCGTTGGTGAATTCTGCAGAGTTGCGCAACCGTCTTGGGCAGGCCGGTCGCGCGACCTGCGGTGCGCAGCTCGGATTTCGTGCGTGGGCGGGGCGTTGGCGCGCAGTGATCGCCCAGGTGGCCGCTACATGAGCAGGCGGCTTCTGATCATTGCGCACCACTTTCCGCCGAGCGGTATCACGGCAAGCCGACGTCCCGGCGGCATGGCAAAGTATCTGCCGTTGTTCGGCTGGGAGCCCGTGGTGCTTACACGTGCGTGGCGCCGGGACAACTGCAATTACGATCCGACGATCGTTCCTAATCTACCGTTCGATCTGGTGCGCCATGAGCTGGACTATCCCATTCCGCGCGGATTGTCGGCCGCGATAGAGCAGACCGTGCGAGTGGCGCGACCGTACCTCCACCCCTACAGCTTCCTACGGACAGGTCGGGATGCGGTCAACAAACTATTGCACACGGAACGCTTTGATGCGATCTGGACAACCGTGCCGCGGGACAACCTTCTCGATCTTGCGTGCTATGCGTCTGATGTCAGCGGCCGACCCTGGATCGCCGATTTTCGCGATGTGTGGCAGTGGATACCGAATCTGTTTGTAAAGGCCACCCTGCCCATGCGGCTGCATCACGAGCGTCGAGTGCTCAGGAGCGCAGCGGCCATCACTACGGTATCAGCGGGCTTCGCGGAGACATTGCAGGAGCGGCACGGGCGCGTCGTGCGTACGATCTCGCACGGTTTCGATCCTGATCTGTTGCCGGCGACGCCGCCTTCGATATTCCCTCGATTCAACATCGTGTTTACCGGCGGCGTGGTTCTCGGCCGTCCGAATCTCAGGCCGCTGCTGGACGCGCTCGGCCGACTGATCGCCCGGCGCGCAGTGGACGCGCGGCACGTGGTGCTCGAATTCTACGGTGCTGGCAATGCCACTAGGCTGGCGGAGATGTTCGCCGGGCATCCGTACGCGTACCTGGTGGTGGATCACGGAGCAGTGCCGCGCGCGCAGGTCATCAAATATCAGCGCACTGCCACCCTTCTCCTGTCGGCCAGTCATCCCGGCATGCGTGGCTGGAACACCAGCAAACTGTACGAATACATTGCTGCGGGGCGACCGATCCTGTCGATCCCGCATGATCACGACTGCATCGACGAGTTGTTGCAGCGAACGAACGCCGGGACGAGCTGTACATCGGTGGAAGAGATCGAAGGCGTTCTCCTCGGCTTCTACCGCGAGTGGAAGAGGACTGGCGCCGTCGCGTTTCGCGGGCACCGGGAGCTGATATCACGCTATTCGAACCGTAGCCAGGCCGGCGAGCTGGCCGCGCTGTTGAACGAGGTCGTGGAGCGTCGATGAGGGGTGAGCTCACATGGCCGTACCGGCTCGCGTTGCTCGGATGTGCGATGGTGGTGGGATTGAACCTGCTGCCGGGCGCCCTGGCGGTGCTTCTGACCGGGACGATCGTCGCTGCGACGAGCTTGAGGGTCGGGTCCGGGCCGGTGCTGGTCGCGGTCGCGCTGCTCGGACTGCCGTTTCTGCAAGCGGCGGCCGAGATGATCAGCCTGACACCTACAGTGCTCGTGATGGGGCTGGACGTCGTACTCCTCTTCCTGGCGGTGAAGGCATCGCCGGCGCTGTTGGCCCGGCCAGCATACCGTGGCGTGCGGCGTTTTCTGGCCTGGTGGCTGGCATTCCTGCTGATCTACTCGCTGTTCTCGTTTACGACGGATCTCTCCAGTTACAGCGTCTTCTCATGGCAGTACCTGGCAGTGTACGGCAGCTATTATGCGCTGGCGGGTGTGCTAGCCATCAGAAACGAGGTATCGCCGCCGGAGGCGATGGCGATCGGCTTGCCGCTATTCGCGTTCAATTATTGGCTGCTTGAAAGTTCGGTGGACTCCATCGCGATGATCGTTGATGCGACGATCGGGCTGCGAGGCGCCGAGACTTTTAACGCCATCGATAGCGCCAGGATGGCCGGGCTGTTACTGCTGATGTCCTTGGCGGTCATTTTTACCGACCGGCACAAGCAACGCCGGGTGCCCGAGATTGCTGCAGCGATAGTGCTTGCTGCGCCTCTGGCGTGGTACGCCTATACGCGCCAGGTCTATGTCACGGTCGTAGTTGTCGCAGCTTGTATGGCTGTCGTGATGGTCTTCAGGTCGAGAGTCCGGGGAGAATCGATCGGAGGTCGATTGATTCTAGTGTCTGTGGTGTGCGTTCTCGGCGCCACGGCGGCGTGGCAGATCTTTGATTTGTTCACGAGCAATGTCGAGAGTCGTATTGCACTGTACGGTGTCCAGTCCAACAGCAGAATCGAGCTCTGGACGACGAGTCTGCAATTGATCTCGAATAATCCGGTTTCGGGTATCGGCATCGGGGAGTTTCAGAGAAGAGGGTTCGGCTCGTGGCCGCACAACTGGATCATCGAAGCTTGGCTCGGGCTTGGTCTGCCCGGACTGATCCTGGTTTTGATCGGAGCGGGCGTTGTGGTGCTTGCGTTGCTTCGTAGGAGCGAGGCGTGGCTGGGCGGATGGCTCTACATGGGTCTGTACTATCTGTTCGTCGCTCAAGTCAGTGCTGACATCGCGCGCAACGCGCCGCTGCTTTTCTTCATCGTGCTCGCATTTCACGCGATGGCTGCATCCGGCGGCTGCACTGAGCTCGCCCAGCAACGAGCGGGGCTGCCGCGGAGGTGATCCGTACAGTGCCTGGAGGGAAGGTGATGAATGATCGTCGTGGGTGATGCCGTAATCGCAGCGGGAGGCCGATTCGAATTCGTGAGTTTTTCGGATGCATTCGCCAGCAAGCCGTTATGCGTCAATATCGAGGGAGCCGTGGCGCGGTCGGGATTCGAATCGCCTTGGAACTTACATAATGCCTCGGAGTGGATCAAGCTGCTGTCGGGATTCACGCAGGGGCCGGTATTCGCGGGCCAACAATCACGTCCTAGACGTCCCGGACGGAGTCGCCACGACACGAAGTTTCCTCGGCGAGCGGGGTATCGGATTCCTGTCCTGTCGCGTCAGCGATGTGAGAGTGGGTGATTTCGTGGTCGATCGTCGCTGTAATCGCCATGCGCTCACGGCGATGGTATTCGGTCGCCATCACGACGCTTTCGAGCTGTTGCAGCATGTTCAGGTGCGTGATGAGGGCGGCGGTCGCGTGACGCTGCTCGTGACGCTACGTACGACGAACGCAGCTACAGACGTGATCTGGCAGCGCTTCGACCTACGGGATTTGGGTATCGATTGGCGCGCGCAGGCGGGAAAGAATCGATTGAAGGTGGTGGGCGACTGCCAGGCCTCGTCATGATTCCGGATGTGCCAGTGACTGCTCCAGAGCGTGGCGAAATCTGGTTCTGGCAGAGAATCGTTAGCCCGCACATGGCGGCGTTGGCCACAGCGTTGCTGGCCCGGGGCTGGGCTGTGACGTACGTTGCGGAACGCTGGATGAGCGAGGAGCGGGAGAGACAGGGCTGGACCGTTCCGTTTCTCGGTAATCTTCGCGTTGTGCTCGCGCCCGACAAGAGCGCGGCCGAAGCGTTGGTGGCAGGCGCCTCGCTGCAAAGTATCCATCTATGCCAGGGTATGCGAGGCAACGGTGTCGTGCAAACCGTACAGCGCGCGTTACGTAAGCGCCGGTTGCGACAGTGGATCGTGATGGAGACGGTAGATGATCAGAACTGGAAAGGAATTATCAAACGTCTTGCGTACCGATTACTGTTTGCTTGGTCCGGTCGATGCATCGAAGGTGTCCTGGCGATTGGATACCGTACCCGCTCATGGGTCATCGCGCGAGGCATGCCGGAATCGCGGGTATACCCATTCGCGTACTTTCTGCCGAACACCTCCTCGCCAGGACTGGCCTCCAGTTCCCGTCGCTCCAAATTTCGTTTCCTCTACGTTGGACAGATCGTCCAGCACAAGGGACTCGACCTCCTGATATCCGCATTATCGCGGCTCTGTCGGGACGACATCGAGCTGGCGGTCGTGGGATCCGGGCCAATCGAATCGTCGCTATGTGCACGGGCCGAGTCCGTGCTGCCCGGGCGAGTGCGTTGGATCGGCCGATTGCCGATGCCGAAGGTTGTGAACGAAATGGCAAGAGCTGACTGTCTCGTTCTTCCCAGTCGACATGACGGCTGGGGTGCTGTCGTCTCCGAAGCCCTCATCACCGGTACGCCCGTGATATGCAGCGATGCTTGTGGAAGTGCCGAAGTTGCGCGCGCAAGTGGAGAGGGTGTCGTATTTCGTGCGCACGATGATCAGGACTTGTGTGTATCGCTCATGACGATGCTTGAAAGATGGCGACCGGATGAAAGACGGCGGTCCGCTCTGATGGACTGGGCACGCTGTCTGGATGCTGATGCAGGCGCGGCCTATCTTTCCAAAATACTCGAACACGACGCCAGAATCGGGCCGCCGATACTGCCCTGGAGGCAACGATGAAGAGTACGCCTGCACGGCCTGTCGTGCTTGTCTTCAATCGCTACTACCTACCTGGATACCGTGCTGGCGGTCCCGTGCGAACGCTCGCCAACATGGTGGCGCGGTTGGGGCAGGAATTCGACTTCCGAATCGTGACGCTCGACCGAGACGTCGGCGATGCGGTGCCCTACGCAAACGTGACGCATGAAGACTGGACGGCTGTGGGCGATTCACTGGTGCGATACATGTCTATTGCTCAAGTCTCCGTGGCACGACTCTGCCGTCTTGTGAATGATCTCGATCCTGACGTTATCTATCTGAATAGCTTCTTCGATCCTTTGTTCACACAACGTATCCTCTTGGCAAGACGTCTCGGCAGATTGGGGAGGACGCCTGTCGTGCTTGCGCCGCGGGGAGAATTGTCGGAGGGTGCGCTTGCCCTGAAGAGTGTCAAAAAACGTGCGTATCTTCACGTGGGACGAGCGGCGCGGCTCTACCGGAGACTGATTTGGCAGGCATCGAGTGAGCTGGAGAGGCGGGACATCCTGCGGGCTGGCCCTTACGTTATTGAGAGGGACATTCGAATCGCCCAGGACATTGCTGCGCACGATGTGGATCTCGGCCTGGTACGCACACCTCGTGAAGTAGGCTCTCCGTTACGAGTGTGCTTCCTTTCCAGGATCAGCCGGATGAAGAATCTCGATTTCGCGATTCGAGTGCTGGCGCAGGTGCAAACGCCGGTGACATTCACGGTCTATGGACCTAAAGAGGACGCGTCGTACTGGGCTGAATGCAAAACGACAATCGCATCGCTACCGGAACACATTCAATGCATTTACGGCGGCACAGTCCAGCCGTCAAACGTGAGACAGACGCTCTCGTGTCACGACTTATTCTTGCTGCCGACGCGCGGCGAGAACTATGGGCACGTCATTCACGAAGCACTCTCGGCGGGGCTGCCGGTGTTGATCAGCGATACCACTCCGTGGGCAGAAGTAGGGTCAAAGGGCGTCGGTTGGACATTGTCCTTGGATGCCGAAGAGCGTTATGCGGAGAAGATCGAAGAGGTGTTTCTCTGGAGTGAAAGGGTGCATGCAGAAGTCGCGCAAGCATGCCGCAGATTTGCCGCGAGGAAATCAAACGACGCTCTGGTAATACACGCCAACCGTGCATTGTTCATGGACGTGATCTGTCAGGAGCAGGCAAATGCCTGCAGTCGCATGTGAAGATTCCTGGTAGATGAAAATTCTGTCAAAGCTGGATACCAGAATTATGTCTTGGCATCGGGAACGCTTTCAGGCGCGTGCGTGCCACTTTTGTGAAGATTGCGGTCCCGAGAATTTTTCGAAGCGAATGACATAAAGTTGGGGACATCATTCTGGGCTACAGACTGATCAAGCACATGCAGGTTAGACAGCGAAGGACAGACGCTTTTACGTTGGTCGTCACGTCGCGAAGAGTAGATGAAGATGTATTCGATGTCGTGTGCGCGGGTATCAGATGTTGGTGAATCATGAGGAAGCCGAAAACAATCTCTACCTATGCCGCGTTCGCGGCCGCGGTCCTCTCGATCTACGTCTTCTCCAGGTTCACGGTCGACGATGCGTTCATCTCCTGGCGCTATGGCAAGAACCTGGTGGACTTCGGCGTCTGGAACTATAACCCCGGCGCATTGGATCCAACCCAAGCGTATACCAATCCGCTATATGCCGTCCTCAGCATTATTCCCAACCGCCTGGGCTGGGATGTCGTGTTGTTCTTCAAAGTTCTCTCGTCGATGTTACTGCTTAGCTTCATCTACTGGTTCCGCAGGGTTGCACGCGGTTCGGGGCTGCTCGCAGCTGCGTTCGTGGCGCTGCCGGCGACAGTGATTCATGTCTACAGCGGCCTGGAAACCTTCCTGTTCGTGTTCTTGACCGCGGTGCTGCTTGTCGCGCTGTACGAGCACAGGATCCGTACGGCGATCCTGACGACCTTGGTTCTGTTCATTGTCAGGCCGGAAACATGGTTACTCGCCGCGCTGCTGCCGATCTATTTTCTGATCGATGAGCCGGAAGTCGATCTCAAGGAAGTTTTGCGCAAGCCCTTCGCGTATCTGCGCGGCCTGCGATTTCATCCGGGTCGGGCTTTGGGTGTCCTAGCAGCGATCGCTCTGCCGCTGCTCGGCTACCTCATCTTCCATCGGCTGCATTTCGGTGGCGCCCTTCCCAATACGTTCTACGCGAAACATGGCGTCAGTTTCAGCGTCGCGCGCTTTGTCGAATTTGGTTTGTACCTGGCGCCGCTCGTCGGGCTGCTGTGCCTCGGCCGTCTCAAGTTGGCGGCTTTCATGGCGGTATTCTTCGGTACCATAGTGCTGGCGTATTCCACATCGAATCTGCAAATGAACTACGCCGGACGATTCGCGTACCACCTGTTCGCGCCGATGTATGTCTTTCTCGTGTATCTCGGCTCGAGAGCGCCGGGGAGCGTCTATCTTTCCACGAGCGCGGATTTTATAGCGTCATACAGAATCGAGCGGGGAACCTTATACAAGGCGGCGGCCTGCGTCCTGCTTGCGATGTTCGCCGGCACGGCCAATGGCAGCCGCACTCAGCTTGCATGGGCCGCGACCTATTATCCGCGAGCGCTGGCCTCTCATGCCGACCTCGGCAAAGCGCTGCAGAAGGTCGCCGCGAAATACAACCTGCGCGCGTTCTCGTTCGGCGATGCGGGGATGGCCGCTTATCACTCGAAGCTCAACGCATTGGACAATGTGGGCGTCGCCAGCGCCCAGGTTACCCGGCACGGTGTGAATGCATCGGTGCTGGATCTCTACCGGCCCGACCTGGTGGCGCTCTATGCCACACCGGCAGGCGTGCGGTTGTCCGAGTTCGGCCAGCAGGCCATCCACGATTGGACCCTCTCTCAGGGCTTTCGGGAGCTCTGCGATATCTACTGGCGAAAAGATTATCTCTTGAAGCTCTATGCCAGAACGGATATCGACGAGCTGCTATCGGTGTGCGCGGACAGCAAGAGGGCCAACGACAAAAGTGATCGTCTCATGCTGAGGAACGCGATCCTGTCGCCTCCATGGAAGTACTGGACGGAGTGAACAGGGCCGTCCTAGAAATCCATTCCGCTATTGGGTAATGGTCAATCGGTATGAAACATCGCGAACGGATTGCCGCAGGCCAGGACCGGACCGCCGTACACGATCTGGATGCGGCAAGGATCGGACACGCGAAAGAAGTTGCTGCCCATCAGGAACTCGGAGAGCGCAAGCCGCTCCATGAGCGAGACGCGGCGCTGTGTTGTCGAGAGGCTGTGCGCGATACGCGGCGCGATGTAGTCCAGGCGCAGCGCGACGCCGCTGCGCCAGTTGTCGAAGATGTAGTGGTGCGCGAATTCGCGGCCGAAGCGCGTCAGGGATGCCGCATCCAGATCGATATTCGGCAGATGCTTGCGCACGACGAATTCGATCCATGCCTGCCGATCGATGCTTCGCCAAGCCAGCCAGGTCGTACCCGAACTCGCCGTGGCGACCAATGCGGCGGTCGTTGCCAGAAATCTACGGCGTCCGATACGCTGTTGAGCGTGCGGGCGGGTTCGATCGTTCATGGCATGCTCACTCAAGCGATTAGATCAGCACTGCGCAGCGATAATGCCGCGACCGTCAAGCTCGGATTCGCCGGCGGGCAGGTAGGGAACACCGCCGAGCCGACCACGACCAGGTTGCGCAGCCGATGATGAATCTGCCGGGCGTCGACGACCGAGCTCGACGGATCGCGACCCATGCGTAAGCTGCCCTGGATGTGCGATTCAGTCGGGTGCATCCGCACGAAATTCAGGCTTTCCACGGGGAGCGGCGCCAGTATTCGCTCCAAACCGGCGAACGAACGTTCCACCCCGCGCTGCGCATATTCCGACACGGATGCGTACAGGACGCGCGGCATGCCATCGGCGTCCACGGTGATGCGATTGGCGTCTTTCGGCATGTCTTCCACGGCGACGGTCAATGGCACGAGTTGACGCCAGCGTCCATACTCGGTGCGCAGTCCGTACAGCCAGCGATTTTCGAAGTACACCAGCGCGCCGCCGCCGGTCTTGCGGAACTCGCCGTCGTATTGCATGTAATTGAGCGACGTCGTGAGCGTGCCGCCGTCGAAGTTGTCGATGCCGTCGATGAATGCTTCGGCGGAATAGCCTACTTGTTCGTTGATGCCGAGGCCAGTGAACGGATGATCCAGCCCTGAGCGCAACAGAATGGCCGGGCTGTGGATGGCATTGGCGCCCAATACGATGAGCTCACCTCGTACGGATCGCTCCTGGCCGCCCTGCCTGTAGCGTACCGCACGGACCGTATCACCAGTTGCGTCCAGGTGGGTCACTTCCGCCTCGGTGAGAATTTCCACCGTCGGCTGCGCCGCAAGTCGCCGAAAACCGTTCTCAAAGGTGAATTTAGCATCCACCGGACACCGGGTGCAGGATTTCCTGTGATTGGACCCCCCTGATTTCCTAGGAATGGGACCACCTGATTTCCTGGGAATGGACCCACCCAATTTCCTCGGAATGGGACCACCGGCCGGAGCCGCTTTTGGAGCCCGGCGGCACGCGTTGTTGCGTGCCGCCGCGGCCTCAGGAGCGAAACGGCGATGTCAACCCAGACGATATCCTTTTCGGGGGTAGCCCCGAGCCCCACCCCGGCGCTCGATCGTGGCGCCAGCGCCTTCTACGGCGAGCGTCGTTCCGCAATTCACACCCCAGACGCGGGCTTCGGCCCGCTCACACAGCCCAGTCCGCTTATCGTCGTGCATTTGTTCGCACGGGGAGAGTTGGGTGGCGCGGAGGGAATTGACGGTGCAGAGATATGAAGAAATCAAACGACGGCTCGCCGAGGGTCGCAGCGTGCGCGAGATCGCGAGCGCATTGCGTTGTTCACGCCGCCTGGTGCGCGAGATCCGCGATGGCGTGCGCGTGACGCATGCTATCGCAGCGAGTCCGGATCCGTTGTGGATGTCGCAGCTGGACTGGCCGGTGATCATTCACGATCTGGGACTCGGTCATCCGCTGAAGTTCATCTGGGAGGAAAAAGCGCAGACGCTGACGACGTACTCGAACTTCTGGAAGCAGTTCTATCGCAAGTTCCCGCAGTGTCGTGACGCCAGCGTCACCGCACGGACGTTCGAGCCCGCCGAGCGGGTTGAAGTCGATTACGCTGGCGAGCCGATCGAGTGGTACGAGATCAAGACCGGCGAGATCCACAAAGCCTACGTGTTCGTGTCCGGCTTGGGCTTCAGCCAATTGCTGTTCGCCTGGGCGGCGCAGGACATGAAGAGTCGCAACTGGATCGCCAGCCATCGACGCATGTACGCCTATTACGGCGGCGTACCTCACGTCACGGTGCCCGATTGTTTGCGGCAAGGCGTCGTCAAGTGTCACTTGTACGATCCCGATCTGAATGAAGATTACGCGCACATGGCCGCGCACTTCTCAACCGCGATTGTTCCAGCGCGCGTCAGAAAGCCGAAGGACAAGGCGATCGTCGAGGGACTCGTAAAAATCCTCGGTCGCTACTTTCGCTTCCGCTTTCGTCACTCGCGATTTACCTCCATTGCCGAGATCAATCGAGCACTCATGGTATGCCTCGAGCGGATCAATGACCAGCAGCACCGTCGTTTTGGCGTCTCACGTCGCGAGCGCTTCGAGACCATCGAGAAGGCCGCACTGAAGGCATTGCCGACCACCGAGTACGATGATGGCGAGTGGAAGGAGGCGAAACTCCATCCCGATTGCTTTCTTGCCGTGGAAGGCGATTACTACAGCGCGCCGCACATCCATCGTCATAAAACGCTACGAATCAAGCTTACCGACAATCAGGTCGAGATCTTCCTGAACTTGGAACGTCTGGCGGTCCATCCACGCTGCCGCATGAAAACCGGCCAACGCATCAAGATCAAGGAACACTTCCCGCCGAACTCCGATGCCTATTACGAGGCGACACCGCAGCGGTTGCTATCACAGTCGCGTTTTATCCACGCCGATCTCAACGCGCTCTTCGTCGAATTGTTCAACGAAGACGTCTTTGCGCATATCCGTCGCGCCATGGGCTTGGTCTCGGCTTGTACCAAAGAGATCAACCTCGTCGGTCACGAACTCGCCAGCGTACGCATCGCCGCGGCGATTGCCGCCATGCGCCGCTATAACCGGATCCGCGTTCCTTACTTCAAGGACTTGCTCGCTCAGGCGCGTAAACAATCGATGAATCCTCAGGCCGAGCGCGACATCGTGCGCAAGCCCGGCAATCCCATGCTCCGGTACGTCAGTGGTGCGGCGCTGCAGACCGCCGACGAACCTTCCCTCTCTTGTACTGCGGCCCAGGAGAATCTACCCCTATGAGTATTGCTATCGTGAAGAATCAGCTGGCTGAAATGAAACTGCTCGGCATGCTCGGCGTGTTGGAGAATGCGCTCGCCCAAGCCGCCCGCGATCAGCTCAGTGGCGGCGAACTGCTCAATCAGTTGGTGCAAGCGGAAGTTGATTACCGCCGGAAGCGAAAAACCGCCAATCGCATCAAAGCCGCCAGGTTCCGTGATCGTCCGGCCTTCGAAGACTTCGACTTCACCGCGAAACGTTCGATCACCCGCACCCAGATCAAAGAGATCTACAGCCTCGACTGGCTCGAGGACGCGCGGCCACTGATGCTCATTGGGCCGACCGGCGTCGGGAAGACCTTCATCGCACAGGCTGTCGGACTGCACGCCTGCGCCAACGGAAAATCCGTCATGTTCACCAGCATCACCAAGTGGCTCGAGAATCTCAATCTCGCACGCTCCAGCGGCACGTATCTTCGCTATCGTGACAAGCTCGCCAAGTTCGATCTAATCATCTTCGATGAGATGGGCAGTCGCAAACTGACCGCCACTGAGGCTCAGGACCTATGCGAGATCCTGGAAGAGCGATCGATCAGCAAGTCCGTCGTGTTCACCTCCCAGTTGCCGCTGGCTCACTGGAGCGAGGTGATCGCCGATACCGTGATCGCCGATGCTATCCTCGATCGACTGCAGCACTGCGCGCTCACCATCGGGCTCACCGGCGAGAGCTATCGCGGTGTCAAAGCCAAGAAACTTGCTTCGCGCAAAAAGGACGCGTAAAAGTCCTCGCCAGCGGCTCCGCCGGCAACCCATCCAAGGTGGGTCCAATCAGAGGAAATCGGCCGGGTCCAATGCACGAAATCCTGCACCGGGAGCAGCGCGCGCTCGAGCAACAGCGACCGCGTTCGCCGTTTGCCTTACTGGCACGCGCCGTGGCGATGGGAAAATGAAACTGCGGCTGCGCAGCGCGCATGATGCGATCGATCGACGTAGTCACATGCGGCGGCAATGGAAACAGTCCGGAACGCGGCAGGATCGCGCCCATCTCTTCGCTGCCCGAGATCGACATGTGACGCTCGGCAGCCAGGTAATAAGGTTCCAGACTCACGTAGTCGACCGGCCAGTCCTGCAAGACGCCGTAAATGCTGCGCAGCCGGAAATCGTTCGGATGGAACCGAGGCGTATGCCCGAACCAGCAATTCGTGCCGCCGCCCAGGCCAATCGTGAAGTTCCAGCGCTTGTGCGCCGGGTCGCGACGATAGGTGGACTCAGGATCGATATCGGAGTTCTTGTCGTGCATAAGCTGCCACGCATGCGAGTTTGCACGTCCGCGCTCCAGGATCAGGACGCGCACCCGCGGGCGCTTGCGCAGCAGACCCTCGACAAAAAACAACGTGCCAAATCCCGAACCGATAGCGACGACGTCGTAGGTTCCCTGGCGGCCGAATTCAGGCATGAGTCAAAGATCCAGTTCCTGTGCGGACTACTGTTGAATGGTGCGGCGCGTGGGCGACGGCGCGGCGAATACGAAACGCACATCGAGGCGATACTTGATGGTGTAGCCGGCCGCCAGCCCGAGCATCGCGCCGAGATACTTGGACCACTGTGTGCCGATGAGTCGATCGAACAACAGTTCCGTGCCCCAGAACAGGAGCGTCGTCGCGATGCCCGTGAGGGTGTAAAGCACGAACTGCGCGCCGGTCTTCCGGATGTCTGCCGCTGCCTCGGAGTAGATCCAGCGCTTGTCGAGCCAGAACTTGACGATGAGGCCGACGGCCGTGCCGGTGAGGATGGCCGGATACAGGCCGTGGGCTCCGTCATAGATGCCCAGGCAGGTCCACTGGCTGGCGAGGTTCGCCAAGGTCGCGAGCAACGCAAACAGCATGTACCGGACGATCAGCGAGGCCGAGCTCGCTAGTCGAGTCGTTACAGAGGCGGCGGCGTATTGCGCACTCATTCGCATCAGAGCTTCAGCCGCTTGAAGATCGGTTGCGGGATGCTTTTGATGATCAGTATGATCAATGCCCAGTAGCCCGGCGTGTACTGGGTGCAAACCCGGCGCTCGATAGCGGATACGATGCGCCGGGCCACCTGATCGGGCGTTGCGACCAGTAATCTGGGTAATTTCAGACCCGCGGTCATGGGACTGTCGACAAAACCGGGTTTGATGGTGATGACGTGTGCACCCACTCTGAACAGGCGCCCCCGCAGTCCTTCACAGAAGGCCGACACCGCCGCCTTCGCCGCGCCATAAAGATAATTGGAGGGGCGGCCGCGATCGCCGGCGACGGAGGAGATCACTGCGAGCGTGCCATGGGCCTGCGCTTCGAACCGATTGGCCAGCAGGCTCAGCAACGCGATGACCGAGACGCCGTTGTTGTTGAACTCCTGCACGGCGGTACTCACATCGCGCTCGCAGGCGTACTGATCCGGCAACGTTCCGTATGCAACCAGCGCGACATCGATACGCTGCATCGTATCGATGCAGCGTTTCAACATTGTCGGGTGAGCCTTCAGGTCCGTGGCGTCCATCGTGTGCAGCGTCACTTCACCTACGCCGCGCACCCTGAGATCGTGCGCGATTCGTTCGAGCTTCTCGGCGTTACGCGCCACCAGAAAAAATTCGCAGCCCTGGGCCGCCCAGCGGCGGGCACACGCAGCGGCGATCGCGGAGGTCGCGCCGACAATCATCACGCGTTTCATACCGCGGTCACTCGTTTCCAGAATCGGGACATCAACGCCGGATCACGCAAAGCTTCCAACTGCTCCCATCGCGGATAACTGCATCGAAAATCCTTGCCGCTCATATGCGCATCCTTCGCGGGATACAGACGCCCACCCCCCGCGCGGACGATTGCGTCGAGCCGCGGAAACAGCTCCAGCTCGAGCCTGGCGTTGTGCGGAAAATCCAATGCCAGGGAGACCCCGGGCAGCGGGAACGACAGCAAGCCGGGTGAAACGATCTCGCCACAGCGCTTGAGCACGCTCAAAAAGGAACCCTGGCCTGAATCGGCGATCACACGCAGCAGCTCGCCCAATGCATCCTTGGCGGCGCCCTCGGGAATCACACATTGGTATTGCTGAAACCCCCGGCGCCCATAAATGCGGTTCCAGTGCAGGATGCGATCGAGCGGGTAGAAAAAGGGTTGCATTCCGATCCGGTCTCGAGTGCGCCGCGCCGGGTGAGCGCGCCAGTAACCTTCATTGAACACTCGCAGCGAGAGCTCATTGACCATGGAGAAGGGAGGGGTGGCCGGCATGTACCATCGCGATGGCACCGCGGCGGTCAACTCGCCCTCTTGAGCGTGATCGCCGACGATGAACACACCGCGGCCTCGCCGCCGGCCCTTCGCCAGGCAGTCGATCCAGGCCACGCTGTATTCGTGATGAGCATCCCGTTCCGCGGACAGCGCAAAGAACTCGGCCAGCTCCCCGAAACGCATCACCGTGCGTTCGATCTGGCTCGAGCGGACCGGAATCAGGCGGATTTCCGCCCAGACGATCACGCCGGTCAGGCCGAGACCGCCGATCGTCGCCGCAAACAGATCGGGATGCTCGTCGCGTGAGCAGATCACTGTCTCGACGCCATGGCGCATCAAGCCAAAGCGCAGTACATGCGCTCCGAAGGTCCCGCGCCGGTGATGATTCTTGCCATGCACGTCGTTGGCGATGGCGCCGCCACAGGTCACGAACTGGGTACCGGGCGTCACCGGTAGAAACCAGCCGCGAGGCAGGGTGATAGCGAAGATCTCGGCCAGTGTGATGCCCGCTTCGACGCACACCAGGCCGTTGACCCAGTCCGCTTGAATGAAACGATCGAGCCCGCGCATGTGCAGCACTTGACTGGTGAATGCCAGGCAGCTGTCTCCATAGCTGCGACCGTTGCCATAGGGTAGCGTGCTGCCGCGCAAGCGAACGATGTTGCCGGCGTGCGCTGCCACATCGCTTTGCCAATGACACACATGGCCGGTCTGGGGCGCGTATGGATAGCACCCCCAGGAGTGGAGGGCGCGGCTCATGCAGCAAGCCAGAAGACCAGCGAAAACAGCGCACCGATCACCAAGCTGACCCGGTCACGAACCGCAAATATCACTGGATCGTCGTGCATCTGCCCCCGATAGGTGATCAGCCACGTCCGGGTGATCCACTGCAACAGCAATGGACAGGACAGCCAGATAAGCTGAGGGCGCTCGTACAGAAGGGCGGTTTCCGGCTCGTGGATGTATAGCGCCAGCACGATGACGGCCATGTAGCCCGAGGCGGCACCCAGCGAGGCGATCATGTAAAGATCACTGGGGAAATAGGCCCGTCCGCGTGTTTTCTCGAGCAAGCCTTTGCGGTGTGCTTCGTGTAGTTCCGTATAGCGTTTGACCAGGGCGAGGCTGAGAAACATGAAGGTCGAAAACGCGAGCGTCCAGAACGACAGCGGCAGCGTGAACGCCGCGCCACCGGCGATGATACGCATGGTATAGAGGGCAGCGAGCACGATGACGTCCACCGCCATGCGCCGCTTCAACGATAGCGAATAAGCCTGCGTCAGCAGGTAATACGCCGCCATCACACCTGTGAACTGCCAGGGAAGAAAAATCCATGCTACGGAAAAAGCCGCGGCGAGCAGCAGCGGGAATACGAGCAAACCGTTCTTGATCGACAGGCGGCCGGCCGCGAAGGGCCGCAAACGCTTCGTGCGGTGGTGTCGGTCGTCGGCCAGATCGAGCAGATCGTTGAGTATGTAGACGCTGGACGCACACATCCCGAAGCACAGAAAGGCCAGAGCACCTTGTAGAAGCTGTGCGGGATCAGTCAGTTCGTGTGCGGCCATCAGGGGTACGAAGATCAGCAGGTTTTTCAACCATTGGTGCAGGCGGCATGCTCTCATCCAATCGCCGGCGCAGGCGGAATTCGAGCGAACCACTTGGCTGATATTCCCTTGGATGCGGGCGCGCCGTTCGGCGCCGATCTGGGGATTTACGAGACACGCCTGCCGCGCCGCCGCCCATACGGGAACGTCGTCATGCGAGTTGCCGATGTAATCGAAGCCGCCGACGCCGTACTCCTCCACCAGTGCGCGCCGCTTGCGCTCGCCCGACAAATTGATGGTGCCTTCGGTAGCAAGAATCTGGTCGAAAAGATTTAAATGTGCAGCGATCCGCTCGGCAAGCATACGATGGCTTGCGGTCGCTAGGACGATGCGACGTCCCTGCGCCCGGCCGGTTTCAATCAAATCGATGACGGCGGAGTCATACGGCAGCGCGCTCACATCGATATCGGTTTCGCGAACCAGATTGGCCTTCAGAATCGCCTTGCCCTTGAGCATCCAGGGCACCACATGAACCCAGCGCCGGGGCCGGCGACGGACGAACGCGACACCCATCTCGAAAAGCAGATCCGTACGCAACAAGGTACCGTCGAGATCCACGACGAGCGGCGGCGCGCACGTTGCCAATACCTCGCGTGGATAGGCGGCCGCATTCATGGATCCCTTCGCTCGCTATTCGACGCTGCTGTGACTCCATGCCTTTATATTGGATACAAGGCGCGGCTGGCGGTGGAAAGGATTCAGGACGGATCTATTGACGATCCCTCAGGTGTGTACCATCAGTCGGAAGCCTGCCGCGCAACGAATTCACCTTCAAATTCCGCCGCTGAGGCTTCGAGCAGCCGCTGCAACGCCTGAGCCTCCTCTCGACGGCCAGCGTGTATGTGCATCTGCAACTCACCGGCCAATCGTTCGATGCGGCGCGCTCCGATCATTCCGGAGGAGCCGAGCAGCGTGTGCAGCTCACGCCGTAACATGGCCTGATCGAATCGCTCGAGGCTTGCGCAAACCGCTCGGATGGTCTGGATAAAGGAGTCGCTGATTCGACGCATGTGAGCACTCTGCCATTGCAGATTCTTCCACAGCTCGTCGAAAATACTTGCATCGACGGCGGGCAGCGTCGCCAGCGTCGCCTCCAGCGCCAGCGCCTGCAGCTTGGAGTGCGGCTCCAACCACTTGCATAACATATCGTTCAGGGCACGCCGCCCGAAGGGCTTGGGAAGAAAATCGTCCATCCCCGCTTCCAGGCAGCGCTGCCGATCCTCCTCCGAGGCGTTTGCGGTCATCGCTATGATCGGAATGCGAGTCGGCAGGATCTGCCTGAGGCGCCTCGTAGTTTCATAGCCGTCCATTTCCGGCATGCAGCAGTCCATGAGGATGATATCGAATGATTGTGCCCGCACGAGTTCCAACGCCTGCGCACCGGATGAGGCGATCGTGGCGGGACACTTCATGGTTTCCAGCATCGCCTGCACGACATACCGGTTCGCGGCGTGATCGTCCACGGTCAGAATTCGTCCGGTCGGATTCCGGAATATCCGCTGGCTCTGTTCATCGGGAACGGGTTCATCGGAAATCTCCAAAGGCAACGCTACGCGAAAAGTCGAACCGGCGGGTCCGCTGGAGAGCAGCGATATCTTGCCTCCCATCATCTTGCAGAGCCCACGGCAGATGGCGAGACCAAGTCCTGCGCCGGCGATTCTATCCCTGCTGGAAGGATTGTCCTGCACGAATGGCTCGAAAACCGTATCGTACTTATCCTGGGGCACCCCGCGGCCGGTATCGATGACATCGATCGTGCAACGATATCCATCGTACGACGCCTTGATTCGAACCGAGCCGGACGACGTGAATTTCAAGGCGTTGCTGACCAGGTTTGTGAGGATCTGCTTGATGCGTTCCGGATCGCCGATGAAAGCCGATGGGATATTCTCCTGTATGTCGGCCGATAACAACAGGCCGAGCCGCCTTGCCCAATCCTGCGATTCCTGGACGACTTGATAGATGGTGTGGCGCAGATCGAATGGCCGGTTATCGAGCGAGAACGATCCGCCGTCGATGCGCGTCAGATCGAGGACATCGTTGGCGATTTTCAGCAGCGAGCGTCCCGCGGAACGGGCGATCTGCAGGCGCTTCTTGCCTTCCACCGACAGCGCTTCCTCCCGCAGCATATCGAGTGTGGCGATCAAGCCATGCAGCGGAGTGCGAAGATCGTGGCTCAAGGCGCTGATGAACGCATCTCGCTGCTGTCGTGCGGCATCCATGGATGTCTCGGCACGCTTCAGGGCCAGTATGCCGCGGCGGGTGGTGCCGCCGTGGCGCAGTTGAATTGCATAGCCGAGCATTCCCTCGGCGGTAAGCTCACGGACGGTGATGGAGAATTCGCGGTTCTTGCCGTCCGCGCATTGCACGGGCGCTTCGGTGGACTGGACGGCGAGAATACGCGGTCCGGCTGACGGATCGGTCGTATCGCCGGCGATGCTCAGCGGGTGGGATAGCATCTGAAAGGACGGTGCCAGCAGGTCGACCGATTGTCCTATCAGTCCATCTAGATCATATCCAAGGCAGTTCGAGGCTGCGCGGCTGACGTATTCGATTCGACCGCGACGATCCGCAATGATCGTGACTTCCGGTGCCCGGTCGATAATGGCGTTCCAACGCGCCAGCACGAGGTCATGCTCGCGGCGAAGCCGCTCCAGAGTAACGGTTTGCTGCTGTGCAATGACGTTTTGTCGTCGCAGCGCATGCACGCCGGCGGCTAGCTTGCTGCGACATTGTTCGAGGCTGTTGTGATAGTGCGTTGTCGTCGTGCGCAGCGACCGCTCGGCCCGCGCTGCTCGCCTTGCACGCCGTGCAAGGGTGCCGAGCGCCAGCGAAATTTCACTTGGCAAGCAGGCTTTAGCTCTTCCACGCCGGCCCTGTTCGTTCGAGACGATGCTGCCGATTGCGCGCGATAGTTGCAGCGCGGCAATGGCGCTAAGAATGTGCGCCGTCAATAGTATCGCACCCATGGCAAGGGCTTCATTGCCGGCGTGCAAGGGGAATTCACGGCCGGCTATCAGTAATGCCGCCGTCGCGACACTGCTGCCGACCACTGCCATGAAAGTCATCTGGCGCCAACCCGGTCGTAGTCGGCGTTTCAGGCGCATCCAGCGGCGCGGCACCAGAAATAGCGCCAGGGTTGCGACGCAAACGGCGCCGCTGCCAACCAAGAGGCTGGAAGATAGATTGAATCCAGATGGATTCCACAAGGCCGCCAGCATGTACGGTGTCAGCAGAATTGCCGTCGCGATCTGCGGGTAACTGCCGCGTCTCAGGATTTCAGCCGCGGCTGGACATGCAAGCAGAATGGTGAACGTCGGCCAGATGGCGGGCGGACTGAGCGCCGCGGCGGTGAGCCCCGCGACCAAGGCGCTCCAAGGGCCAGCGATGACGCCGATGAGCATGACAAGAACCACACAGGCGGCCAGTGGAGCGTCGAGCACCAATGACGCGTCTTCCGCCGTCCATATTTCAAGGAGGTACAGGATAAGGCCTGCAAATACGCCTAACGCGGTACGAATCAGAACGACTTTGGCGAAACTGGCGGCTGTACCGCTTACCGTGCGCGCAAGCAAGTTTGGATCTGTTAAACGGTTCATATTCCAAGGCGCGTGATCGCGGAACAATTCCGCGCCGTCAACATGAGAGGTCTTCCATTGTTTGACCAGAGATGCCCAACAGCGGACGAACCGTGCTGAGGTGATTTCCTGATCTTTGAGTATAAGTAGAGGATATGCAATGAGAAAAAAGGAAACACTGCAATATTGAAGAGCACTGCAACATGGAGATGAAAGAACAAGGAAATCCGATCCGGATTCCAGTGCCGGCAGCACCTGCTGCCTGGATGGCGTAACGGGTCGTATTCTCAGTCTAAGGGGAGTTACTACATGAAAAATATACTCATTCTTGATGATGATGCCACAGTTCTGAGGATTCTGAGCGGAGTCCTTTCGTCAGCCGGGCATGTCTGTCATGAGAGCACCAATCCGGATACGGCACTCGCAACTCTGACCCGGAAGCCGCAGATCACGGTGGTTCTCAGTGATTACTACATGCCGGAAATGAACGGGCTGGAGTTCGTCCAGCACGTCATGGCGCTCGATCGACCTACACCCTACGTGCTGCTGGTAACCGCGCAGCCATCCATACAGATGGTTGTCGAGGCGATGCGCCTGGGCGTATGCGACTTCTTGAGCAAACCGACGACTCCGGCGGAGATCGTGGAAGCGATCGGGCGTGTCAAACAGCGCGCGACGACTGATCGGCTGCAGGATCGCGGCGCACCTGACCTGGGGGAGTTGATCCGCCGTACCCAGAATCTGGCTGCACATCTGCAGAGGCTCGCATCGGCCGAGAACATGCTTTCGTCAACGGGCTCCAGTCCGATCGGGCCTGTGCCATTGCTGCAGACGATGGACACTTTTCGCGAATTAAGAACGCAATGTATTGTGCGCGAGAGGCTCGACGAGGCGGCCTGGGATATGCTTATGGAACTGGCCAGCGCTCAGCGCCGCGGTCAGCGGCTCTCGGTATCCGGATTGATGGTATCCGGATCGAATGTATCAGCAACAACCTTATTGCGGAGAGTAAACAATCTCGTCGAGCGCGAATTCATTGCTCGTACTCCGGATTCTGAGGATGCGAGGCGTCATTTCGTCGATCTGACGCCAAAGGGGCACGCTCTCGTGAGCGGATTTCTCGCCAAACTCGGCGAGCAGCTCTATCCGCGCACCGTCCGTTCCGGCGACCCGTCATGCGTATTCTCGAAGGCATCGACGCGATCCGCCGCCGTCTCCGGCCGATAGAGTCGAAATGGATGCGAATCGCCGGCACCTTGTCGAGACCGGCGTACGGATCCCATTATAGTTAGGCTTTCATCGACCCGGGCTTGCAAGCATTCATTTCGCGCAGAGGCATTCCATGGATCACATCGAATCGAATGTTCGGTTTTCAGGTAATCATGCCGTGGCATTTTCGCGCAGTGTGCCGCCGCAAGAAATTCCGATCGTTCTGATCATCGACGATGATTCGACCGCCCGGCTGACGCTCGCGGCAATGTTGCATCGGGAGGATCGCCGAATAGTCTTTTCCGCCAACGCTGCCGAAGTCCGCGGTCGCTTGGAGAGTATCGATCCGGACGTCATCGTCTGTGATCTTATCATGGAGGGTATGCGCGGAGATGAGCTGTTTCGTTGGCTCAAATCGAACGAGCGATGGCGCCTGACACCCATCATCGCAATCACTCAGATCGATAACCCCGTAGTACGGGCCGATCTGCTGGATGCCGGCGCGGATGCCGTACTATCGAAGAAAGCCACGACCCAGGAGGTACGAGCATACGTCGAAGCAGCGTTGCGTACCCGCAATATGTACAAGACACTGTGCGGACGGACGCTTCAGCTGCCTGAAATGCCTTGAGATTGTGCTGTAAACCCTCGTACTCTCTATTCTGAGAAGACGGCGATGTCATCGCTGCCGCAACGCCGCGCCCTTACAACGTAGGCAATGCATTCAACTCGAATCCGATCGCCCGGCACCAAGATCACCGTCATGTAAAAGTAGCACTCGGCCTCGCCCGAGGTCTCTATCATGGACCTGGGATCCGCCGTTGAAACTTGTCCAGCCAAGTTCTCCCGTCCGACCGCTTGGGAGCAATGAACTCGACGTGATGGGGGAGGTGAACGTTACGTGCCCTGCCGCGGTCCGAAACTATATCGGAACATTGTGCAGATCCGTATGGCCGAACTTCGATCACTCGCGATTGGCGGCCGCCTTCGCACTGTTCGAGCGTTACATTTCCGGTCTGGATCCACGCTATCTGCCACTGGATACGCCTTACCACGATCTACAGCACTCGCTCGACGTGTGTTTGTGCATGACCCGGTTGCTGATCGGACATGATCTTCATGTGACGGCGAATAAAAGACTCGGTGCCGGCGGTGCGCTATTCGGTATCCTGTGCGCCTTGTTCCACGATGCAGGCTATTTGCGCCGGACCGACGAATCTCATGTGGATCATGGGGCGGAGCTGACCCGGATCCACGTTTCCCGCAGCGTACGAGTTCTCGACGGCGTGCTTCAAGAAATCGATCTGGCGCCGCGGTTTCCGGCAGCGCTCGAACTGGTTCATTACACAGGCAACGAGCGAGCGAGCCATGAGATCGATACAGCGGATGCCACCGAGCGTACCTTGGGTCATTTACTGGGAACTGCGGACCTGCTCGCGCAAATGGCCGACCGCTGCTACCTGGAAAAAATTCGCGACAGGCTCTATCCGGAGCTTGTCATTGCAGGGCTCGCAGGCAGGGATAGCAGCGCCTGTCGATCGGCGGAAGAACTCCTGAAGGCGACACCGGCGTTCGTCGATACCGCTTTTAGCGCGCGCCTGGACAGCGTCTTCGGCGGTTCATATCGCTGGATCGAAGGAGTCTGCAATGGAACGAATCCCTACCTCATCTCGATCCACCGCCAGATGAATCATCTGCGGGCGGCTTTTGAGGCGGGCATCTGTCCGAAGTTGCGCCGCGTCCCTCCAGGCAGCGGTCCCGCACATCGGTTCAAGCTCGAAAGCCACTCGATCCATGATGGATCGACCATCGCCGGCATTGCCACCTGCGCTTGAGAGGCGGCGAACCGCCGACGCCGTGGTTGGCGAACCTGCCCCTGACAGCTGCCGGCCATGGCAGCGCTGCTCCAGCCGCCGTATTGCATCCAGATTGAAACAGAAGTTTCACGAAAGTGGAAATGGAATGGATAGATTCCTAAGACGAACGCGCAGGATGAGTCAAGACTCCGTCTAACCCAGGATTGTGTGCCGGTGCCACGTCGTTTCGGAAAATCATGACCGATTTGTACTCAAGCAGAGGGGATGCTCTCCGGCCGGCAATGATCGGCCGAGTTCATCAGCCTGCTCCGGCCGCTCCACGGCTGCTCCTGGTCGATGATGAGCCGCGTTCGCTGCGTCTTCTGCGTAGAATACTTATACCGGCCGATCGGCATTGCCTCGCATTTCAGAATGCGAATGCCGCGCTCGCCGCCCTGCGTGAGCATGAGCAGATCGAGGTGATCATCACGGATCTGCGCATGCCGGAGATCGACGGGCTGGATTTCATCCAACGGGTGCGCAAGCAATTCGTCGAACGGCGATGGCTGCAGTTCATCATCGTGACGGGGCAGGCGTCGGTCGATACCGCGGTATCGGCGCTGCGTCTGGAGGCGATCGACTATATCTTCAAGCCGGTATTGCCGCAGAACCTGCTGGCAGCTGTTCGCCTGGCAACACAGAAGAGTCACTCGTCGAGCTTGCATTCCGAGTATGCCGGTGCGCTCCGCGGTGAACAGTTACTCTCTCTTGCTCAAGCCGCCCGCTCGCTGGCAATGGAGCTAGGCAAGATCACTCAGGGAGCATCTTCCGGTTCGATGACGAAGGACACGGTGCCTGCGGCAATCGGCGCCGAACGAGCGAGTGCCGACATGAAGTCCTACATGCAGAATCGCACCCAGCACCAAGAGTCGCTGCGTTACCTGGTGGCCTTGCAGGAAGCACGGAGCAGTATCTTTGGAGAGGCGTTACTGCCCGACGCGGCCTGGGAGATGCTGGTGGAGCTGATGCTGGCAAAACTGACGGGCCAGCGAATTGCGGTGACCAGTCTTTGCCTGGCATCCAAAGTTCCGGTGACCACTGCACTAAGGAGGATCGATGATCTGCTTGCTGCCGGTCTGGTAGAGCGCTTTCCCGACCTATCCGATCGCCGTCGATCATACATAGCACTGAGCGATACGGGACAGCAGAAAATGCGGGATTTCCTCGCCCGGGTCGCCGCGCGGATGGATCTCATACCGCCCTGAGAAACCTGTACTCGGTGAAGGACGGAGATGAGCGGTCTGATCTCAAGGCGAAGCCAGGACGAAAGCTCAGTGTAAGTGGTTGGCAGATGTGCCGGCGTCAATAAACAAGGAGGACGCAAAGTGATTTCGAGCGGACAGATGGACGTCGAGATGATGTGCGGTTTGATGCACGACATCAACGACGCACTCAACGTGGCGGTAGGAAACCTGGATCTCGCGCTGGAGGCATCGACATTGGGGCGCTGCAACCGGCTGTGCCTGGAGGAAGCGCTGCACAGCTGCCTCGAGATAGCAGAGTACATGGTGCGCTTGCGGTGTGAGCTGCGAACATATTCGCCTGCGGTACAGGCCTCCCGGCCAACCTCGAGCACCATTGAGAACTAGGCGGCGGATTTCATCCACATTGAATGCGGTTGTTCGTTACAAGGGGCGCCTCGAGAATCAATTTCGAGAGTCAATTGTGGCAGGAATTCTTTATTGTGCACTATGGGTAATACCGTCAAATCGAACCCTTATCAGAAGCAAAAAATCGCTGCCGATCAGATAATGGCTATTAACGGAAGCTGACCAACTCTTCAGATGAATTCTTCGGAGGCGGTAATGACATCTGACATCATGGTATCGAAACGATCGATATCGACATTACCCAAGCATTTGGCGAAACCAGGTGCTCTGTGGTCATGAACGTCCCTATGGTTGCCGCAGCGAAGGAGCCGCGGACGATGGTGAGGAGGCCGTACTCAACGGCTGCGGATGATTGGCGTGAGTTGACAGATACGCTGATCGAGAGATATCTCGATGTGCTTGTCGTCGAGTACCACATCGGCGCCGCGACACGTGCCGCGCATCGTCTGGATCTACTAAATCTGGAACGATGGCTCGGTCGTCACTCCAAATCATCTTTGGTCGATGTTACGGACACAGCTCTTGTACGCTATCTGAGCAAGGAACTCGCTCGTTCGCCGACACTTGCTGTACGCCGGCGGCGTACGATGCGTCGTTTTTACGCCTGGCTCAAAGATGTTGGATGTCGCGACGACGATCCCATGCAAGGACGGCGCATGCGCAATTGGTGGACCACGCGAGCGAAGATCCATATACCGCCGCGTCAAGCTCGCCGTCTGGAACTCGCGCTGACATCGCGCAATCAGATGATAGTTGCCTTGATGCTGAGCTGCGGTCTGGAGGCTCGCGACATAGCGGCCCTGAAACTACGCGATCTCGTATTGAACGAGAGGGTGCTGTTGTCACAAAACCGGCGTATCGAACTGCGTCCGGTGTTGTTGAAAATGCTACAGCAATATCTGGATAACGCCCGGCCGCGTCTCTTAAGGGTCCATGATAGCGAGTACGTCTTTCTATCGCCGGTGGGTAGCCCGCTATACCCGGCCATGTTGCGCGACACCGTCGCGAGTCTGACCGGCAAATTCTGGCGCTCTCGGAAGCGGGAGGAACGCAGTGCGATTCATTAAACCGCCGCTGGAGTGCATTATTGCTCTGCATCGCCTGCCGTAGACGAAATCCAACGGCTTCCTTCCGGTCCTCCTTCGCTGTTCAATCATGGCGCGCAATCGGAGTTTTTTCACCTTGGCAAACTACCGATGAATTGTCGTGTTCATCTGATCGCTGCGGCGCGACCGAATTTCATGAAGATCGCGCCTCTGTACCATGTGTTGGCGGAACAGCCATGGATCGACGCGCGGATCGTCCATACGGGACAGCACTACGACCGCAATATGTCGGAAAATTTTTTTTTGGATCTAAGATTGCCGGATCCACACTTTCATCTCGAAGTCGGCAGTGGCACACATGCGGAACAGACGGCGAAGGTGATGGTCGCTTATGAGAAAATTTGCAGTAGACGGTCAAGACCCGACTGGACCATCGTCGTTGGTGACGTCAACTCGACTATAGCTTGCGCATTGGCAGCAACAAAGCTATGGATTCCGGTGATACACCTCGAAGCAGGACTGCGCAGCAGCGACCGACGTATGCCGGAGGAAATCAATCGGCTGGTCACAGATGCGATCTCGGATGTATTGTGGACACCCTCGCCGGATGCTGACGAGAACTTGCTTCGCGAGGGCGTGGCACCGGAACGTATCGATCGTGTCGGTAATATCATGATCGACTCGTACGAGATGATGAGGCCGCAGATCGAAGCGGCGCCAGGTCCACGGAAATTCGGCCTGCGGCGAGGAGAATATGCCGTCGTAACGCTGCATCGACCGTCGAATGTCGATCAGCGCGAAACGCTGGTAAGCCTCGTGACACAGCTGCATTCGACCTCGGCATATCTACCTCTGCTATTTGCGGTGCATCCGCGGACTCGCAAGAAACTCGTAGAGTTCGGGTTATGGGCTTCGCTCGAATCCAATCCCAGCCTGCGACTCACCGAGCCCCTCGGCTACGTGGAGTTCATGGCGCTGGTGAGCGCGGCGCGTTTGGTGATTACCGATTCTGGAGGGGTCCAGGAGGAATCGACCTATTTGGGGATTCCTTGTTTGACGCTGCGAGAGAATACGGAGCGTCCGATCACTGTAATGCAGGGAACCAATCGCCTGGTGCCATCGCATTTACTCACCGCTAATGTGCAGGGCGTACTACGAGGTGAATGGGCCAAAGGCATGTGCCCACAGAGTTGGGATGGACGTACGGCGCTTCGTTGTCTAGCCGCCTTGAAGCGCCGACACGAAGCGATGGTGGCAACTCACTGACAGGGCGATCCACGCCGATGTCGGCAGCGTCAGCGGCATCGTGCGAACCGCGTCTTGATCGACGGGAGATGGCTTTGAAAGTACAGTTCTTCGACCAAGAGGAGGCATCGGCAGCTTGTGCAGTGTGGCGGCGCAGGCGCTGTGGCTGGTGGGTGCCATGCAGGATCCCGGATGCCCTGCAAAGCGATCCGCCGAGATTCGTTTCACGAGCGGCCGCACGAGCTTACTGAGATGGGCTACTCGCGCCACTGGCGGCGAGGGACGGCCGGGATGAAGCGGGAATTACTTGAGGCCGTAGCCGAACGGCGCTTGAATTTGCATTACCAGCCCAAGTTTCGATTGGATAGCGGCGAACTCCAAGGGGTGGAGGCGCTGCTGCGTTGGCGCAGCGAGAGTGGCGCATGGATCGCCCCGGCAGTGTTCACGCCGATCTTGGAGAGAAGTGGCGCGATCCACGAAGTCTGCCACTGGGTATTCGAACGCGCAGCAACCGATAGCGCCTATTGGCTGCAATGCGGTCATGACGTGCGGCGAATTGCGATCAATATCTCTCCGGTGCAGCTGCGCGGTAGAGATGGGCCGCTCTCCATCCTGGATCTATGCACGGACTGGCCTGCCGGAAAAGTACAGCTCGATGTCGAGCTGACGGAATCGGCATTGATAGCGAATAACCGTGAGGTTGTGGATCTGTTCAAGCGCCTTTCGGAGCGGAACGTCATCGTCGCGTTGGATGACTTCGGCTGCGGCTATTCGTCGTTGAGCCTGCTCGCCGATCTGCCGGTCGATCATCTCAAGATCGATCGAACCTTCACATCGCTTTTATTGTGCAACCGGCGCGTCGAGAAGGTCGTACAGGCGATAGTCGGCCTGGCGCACGAACTGGGGATGAAAATCGTCGCCGAGGGGATTGAGACTATCGATCAGTTAAACCGGGTGCGGGCGCTGGGTATCGAGATCGGACAAGGATTTCTGTTCAGCCGGGCGCTCGACCGGGAGTCATTGCTGGATTTTCTTGCGCTGGCGACGCCTGCGCTGCAACGATCTCGCGGCGCGCATGGCTCCAGCATTTCACGTGTGTGATCCCGACAGCTGCAGATGGTAGAGGTACTTGTCCGCCATCAGCCCGGTGATGAAACCGGCATCCGCGCGGCTGCCTTCGCTGGTTCGGAGATGAGGCCGAATCCGGCACAAATCTTGCGGCGTGAACGGATCGCAACCGGGTAGCTGGAGGTTTGATCCATTTCGAATTGCACACGCGGATCCCAGTCGTAAATAGATCAAGTTTCCACAGGCGGTGCCGATACCCGGAGTTTGTATTCCACCTCATCACGGCGGATTGCTCATGAGCGCCTTTCCTCGCCTCTCGACGGCGGCAGCGACGTTGCTTTTGACCCTCGGCGCATTGGCGGCGAATGCACAGACCGCGAGTTGCGATTCATCGGCGCTGCTCTACTCGGCCAAGGACTATGCCGCCTTGCAGGATCGCATGCAACGCCGTGATTTCATCCGCGCCGAACTGGCGACGATCTGGAGCGAAATCAATCAGAACGTGTCGTGGTACGCCAATCTCTACGGTGTCGCCGACTACGGCAATGCCTTGGGCGTCCCGAAGGCCGAGGCGATCGAACGCGCCTTGGCCTTGTCGGCGACACAACGACTGCAAGCGCTGCAGGGTCGGCCGTTCAACGCCCAGCGTGTCAATCGCGTATTGAGCGACATGAAGACGGGAAGAAATTTCGGCGCCCGCATGGCGCAAGCGCTGAATGCAGCGAGCGTCGGCGTCGATACGGTCAACCTCTTCTACAACATGTCGAATGCGCTGCAGAGCGGCGATCGCGCCGCCAAGGTTGCGACGTTGAGTTCATCGATGTCGTTGGGCCGCGCCTGGCTTGCTGCGAATTGGGAAGCCGCCATGGGCCCGATGATGGGCATGGTCGGAGTGCTCGACTATTCGCTCAACGCCTTCGGCGAGAGCGCGTGGGCGCGGTATGAAGACTATTTCTGGAACGGCTATCGCAACTATACGCGGCGTCGCTGGAAGCTCGATCCCAAGGACTGGCTCGATGTCTGGGTCAATGAGGGTCAGGCGGGTATCGATCGCCGCTTGGCGGACTTTTGGAACGACCCGGATGGTCTGGGTGTCGACTATCTCGTATACGAATACCGTCAGCCTGGAACCGCCGAGAACTTCATTCCGATTGCGCGTTCCGGCTATGCCGTCGCTGAATATCGGAAGGCATTCGCTGCGCGCTACATGATCGAGCTGATCGAACCGTTGCTCGCACAGGCGCTGCATGAACAGGCGCAGGAAGCCATGTTTGCGGCGATGGACGAATTCGCGAAGCATTGCAGCTACGGCCTCGCCGAGGCCGAGGCGATCGAGGCGGCCTACCTGCTGCTCGAAGCGAATCCCGGCCCGACGTTCAAGACGGCGTCCTGTCCGGCGCCGATGCCGTTTCAACCCGGCGTCGACGGCCAGATCGCAAAGGACGTGGACGATAAAAGGCTGCGGGCGTTGCGCAGCGATTTGAATGTACTCGCGGCGTCCGAAGGCTACGATCTGTCGAGGCTTGAACACACGTTCAAGGCCAATTTAAACAAACGTGGTCTACTGACCGACGTCGCGAGCGAATTCTCCACTCGGGAACTCGCACCGCGCACGGTCGTATCCGCACACGCCTCGGGTATCGACGTGCTGATCCCCCCCGCGTTGCTGATGAGCGTCTGGTCCGGCGAACCCACGTCTTTGACGGGAAGTTTCCGCACCGCCTACATCGCCTTCGGCAAGGCACTGGCACAATTGGCGCCGGAAATTCTCGGTGATCATTTCGGATCGGTACGCGTCATTACGCGGTTCGAAGACGCCGACAGTCCGCTGATTTTGAACCTTACCGGCTTTGATCTTTCCTATCGTCACCGGCTGGGCGTCTGGCGCGGCGGCGTTTCAGGCGTCGGCAAACTTGGCATTGCAGTATGTTTTGAAGGCAAGAACATCCATCAAGGCGAACTTCAAACCGAGGAAAGCGAGATCTATCGCACGATCAAGAGCGTGACGCTGCACTTCAGCGACGTCGTCGCGCTCATGGCCTCTGACGTGGTGCGTCAGGCGCTCGATCTTGCCGCAGAGCAAGTCAATGTACAAAGCGATGAACGCCTGCACGAATTTCTCGCCACCACCGCGGGTGAGCGTGGCTCATCCATCGGCGCCATCGAAGTCACAGGATTACCGAACAAGGATACTTCGATGCGCGAAGACAGTGTGCGTCAGTTCATTTTCGCCATTGAGGAAACAATCGATGATGTAGCTCAGCCGCACGACTGAATGAACGAGCCGCGGCATGTTATCGAGCATGCAGGCGAAACACCTGTTCCGTAAACGCATCGTGCTTTCTCAGGCCGGGCTCGTCGAACGGGTGTTGTGGCAGGTGCCGCGGTCCGTGAAAGGCCGCCCGAAAGAGGGATCATACGGTGTCCACTTTATTCGACAGAGCTGATATCTTTCGGTCTGCGGGCGCATGCCGGTTACTTCGGAGCGCTGCGGAAAGGAACAGAACGGGGACCTCGAAATGAATATCTCTGCAATAGGCCGCGGCAGCGCGTGGCTGCTGGCCATGACCGTCGCGCTGGCATCTACGCACTCGCCGGCATCCACGCGGACCGCCGAACCGGTCTCGCCGATCCAGGCGACGGAGATTCGCCATCCGGCGCGAGTGGAGCTGGGTAAAAAACTCTTTTTCGATCCGCGGCTGTCGCGTTCGGGCTTCATATCCTGCAATTCCTGTCACAACCTGAGCATGGGCGGTTCGGACAACCTGAAGACCTCCATCGGCCACAAATGGCAGATGGGCCCGATCAATTCGCCCACTGTGCTCAATTCCAGCTTGAACGTCGCCCAATTCTGGGACGGCCGGGCAAAGAGTCTTGCGGAACAGGCGGGTGGACCGATCGCCAATCCCAAGGAGATGGCGTTCACACATGATCTAGCCATCGATATGCTGCGTTCTATTCCACAATACATCGAAGAGTTTCGCGCGGTGTTCGGCACCGAGCAATTTACCATCACTGAAGTGACGGAGGCGATTGCCGCGTTCGAAGAAACCTTGGTGACGCCGAACGCCCGTTTCGACAAGTGGCTCGAGGGCGATGATGATGCGATCAGCGCGCAGGAGCTGAACGGCTATCAGCTCTTCAGGAACAGCGGTTGCGTGGCCTGTCACCATGGGCCGAATCTCGGCGGCACCTCGTTCCAGAAAATGGGTATCGTCGAGCCCTATACGACCGATAATCCGGAAGAAGGCCGCATCGCGGTCACCGGCGAGGATGCCGATCGCTTCAATTTCAAGGTGCCGACGCTTCGTAACGTGGAGCTTACTTATCCGTATTTCCACGATGGGGCAGCCGACACCCTGAGCCAGGCGGTAGATATCATGGGCCGTATCCAACTGGGCCGGAAGTTCACGCCGCAAGAAAATACCGACATCGTCGCGTTCCTGAAAACACTCACCGGCGATCAGCCGCAGGTCATCCTGCCGATCCTGCCGCCCTCGAGCGATATGACGCCGCGGCCCGCGCCTTTTGAGTGAGACGCGTATCAAGTACGGCTACACGAGATTGCCAGAGGACGGGCCTCCGCCCAGGAGGACGGCACCGCTCAGGGAGGAAGGGCCTGCGCCGGCTTGAAAGTACCGTCTATCCTACGTGCCGCGTAATGCGGCACGCGGCACGAGCGCTACGGTACCGGCGGCTGTAGCCCGACCACGACCGTACGTGCCCGGACGCGCGAGAAAACACCCGCCGATACATCCACCGGAATCGATTTCACGCGCTTCAGCGTGTGCGAATCGAAGATCACCAGCTGTCCACCAGGTGCTCCGAGGCTCCGGTCACCGCGATACCGACTGCAACTTGTTTGCGTTCGGACCGGTGCCGACGATATCGACGATCACGAAGGGGGCGTTCGGATGCGCTGCCGGTGATTCGGTCGGGCCGATGACGGGAATACGCTTTACCACCTCGAAGCTGTTCATATCGAAAACCGTCACTTCGTAGCTTCGACAGTCTGCCTCGCCGATATTGGTGCCGATGCCGAGCAGACGTTCATTCCAGCGGATCACCGCGCCTGAGCCCAGATGCGGCTGACAGCCGGCGGGTATCTTGCGAACGATGCGTGCTTCGGCCAGATCGATCACCGCATTCAGATGATCCTCATACGAGGAAACGACGAAATGGCGTCCGTCAGGCGAAAGGAAACCGTCGTGCAAGTGGCGACCGACATCGCTTACCGTCTTTATCGGCAGATCCGGCTCGTCAAGATCGATGATCCATACCTGTCCCGCCTGCTCGAGCGCCACCACGAACCAGTTGGCAAACGGCGTCGCCGTGATGATGCCGGCATCGGCCTCGACCATTCGGCCCTCGGGATCGACTCCGCGAAGCTCGATCAGGCGTCGCGGCTCCAGCGTCGCCGCATCCAGGATCACCATCGTGTGCGGGACATAGGATCCCGCAGCTACGTAGCGCCCGTCGCGCGAAACGGCCAAAGACGTACCATTGAGTCCCGCGCGCACCTTGCGCACCGTCCGCATCGAATAAAGATCGATCTTGTGCACCCAGCCGGCATCATCGCGCACATAGGCCCAGCGCGGTTCGGTCGGATGAAAGTCCAGCAAATGCGGCGCGAAACCGGTGGGAACCTCGCCGACCTTGCGATGCCTGCGCCCGTCATAAAAAAGAACTTTGGATTCCGGGCCGGCCGAATGCCGGCCACGTGAAACCACACCCATCAGATCATCGATATGGTCGATCCGGTAGCGAGGGGCGGATGGCAGCATGGATTCATCAGCGACGAGCACCTGCAGCGATGCGCGCACCTCGGCGAGGCTCCAGTTCAGCCTGCGCTTCGGCTGGGTGGCGATGAGTTCGGCAAGGATCTTGTTGTCCGCCGAACTCAGTGAACCGCGCCAGGAGGGATGTTGCGGCATCAGCGTGGGCGGTGCGCCGGCAAGGATCTTTCCGGCGATCTGCGCCCGCGTGAGCGTGGTCTCGTCACGATTGAGCGCCGGACCGATGTAACCGCCACGATCGGCGCCATGACAGACGGCGCAGTGCTGCTCGAAGAGGTGCTCGGCCTGCGCAAGGTCGAAAGCCTGGGACGCCAGCGGAGCCGCCCACAGCGCAAAAAAAATCCCCATCAAACACATCTTGAAACGCATCTTTCTCTACATCCCTCTACCCGTAAAATCCGCTCAGAGGTGATCGTACCGGCGATTGGTGCTGATCCCGAGTATGCGCATGCCGGCGCGGTCATGTCCACGGAGGAATCCCGCGACTCGATGCCGGATGCGCACCATCAAACGATTCCCGCATGGGCGCCGGAGCATACCGGCGACAAGCGGTTGCCTGCTCGGCGCGCTCTGCGGCAGTAGCCTGGGCCGCAGGGAGGAATACGCAGACTCATGCATATTTTCCCTAAGGCCGTCGGTAGCACCGGCCGGCATAATTCGCCGGGGGCTTCGGGAGTACGCATATGGCGCACAAACAAATCCGTTTCCAGTCGGCCGCTCGTGACAAGATCCTGCGTGGCGCCACACAGCTGGCCGATGCAGTGCGCATCACCCTGGGTCCGAAGTCAAAATCCGTACTTATCCAAAGATCCTGGGGAGCGCCGCTGGTGTGCAACGACGGCGTGACCATTGCCAAGGAAACGGAATTGAGCGACCCCGAGGAAAATCTCGGTGCGCAGATGCTGCGTCAGGCGGCAGAAAAAACCGGTGAGGTGGTCGGTGATGGTACCAGTACCGCGACCATTCTGGCGCATGCCATCCTCGCCGACGGCGTGCGTAACGTCACTGCGGGAGCAAGTGCCATCGATCTGAAACGTGGGCTGGATCGTGCGCTCAGGACGGCGGTGGAGGCGCTCAAGGAACAGTCACGTCCGGTCGCGAGCCGCGGAGAAGGAGCAGGTCGCGACCATCTCTGCCCATAATGACCAAGCGATCGGTGAGCTGGTTGCCGAGGCAATGGAGAAGGTCGGCGAGGAGGGCGTAATCACGGTCGAAGAGTCGCGCACCACCGAAACCACGCTCGAAGTCGTCGAAGGCATGCAATTCGATCGCGGCTACATGTCGCCGTATTTCGTTACGGATACGGACAAGATGGAAGCCGTGCTCGAGGACGCTTTCGTGTTGCTGACCGATCGCAAAATCAACATCATGAAGGATCTCATCGCGCTGCTGGAGCAGGTTGCCAAGAGTGCACGGCCGATCCTGCTCGTCGCCGAGGAAATCGAAGGCGAAGCGCTTGCGACCCTCATCGTCAACCAGATCCGCGGCGTGCTGAAGAGCACCGCCGTGAAGGCGCCCGGCTTTGGCGACCGGCGCAAGGCCATGCTGCAGGACATGGCGGTGTTGACCGGCGGCCAACTCATTTCCGAGGAATTGGGCTTCAAACTGGAAGATGTGACCCTCCAGCAGCTTGGGCGTGCCAAGCGCGTCGTGGTGGACAAGGACAGTACCACCCTCATCGGCGGTGCCGGCGATCACAAGGCAATCCAAGCGCGCCTGGCGCAGCTCCGCCGCGAGATCGACAAGGCGGCCAGCGACTACGACAAGGAAAAACTGGAAGAACGGCTCGCAAAACTATCCGGCGGCGTAGCCGTGATCCGCGTGGGCGCTCCGGCGGAGTCGGAAATGAAGGCAAAGAAAGATGCACTGGATGATGCGATCAGCGCCACCAAGGCGGCCGTTGCCGAGGGCGTGGTTGCCGGTGGCGGGCTGGCGCTGCTCAAATGCATTGCCGGTGTCGGCGCTCTGGAAGCGCAATGCGAGGGCGACGAACGCACCGGCGTGCAGATCCTGAAGCGTGCACTGGATGCGCCGGCACGTCAGATCGCCGTGAACTCCGCCGTTGACGGCGGCGTCGTCGTGAACAAGATGCTCGAAGCACCCGCAAATATCGGCTTCGATGCTGCGCGCAACTGCTACGTCGATCTGTTCGAGGCTGGCATCATCGATCCGACCAAGGTCGTACGCATCGCACTGGAGAACGCCGTATCGGTCGCCGGTGTGCTTTTGCTGACGGAGGCGACCATGACGGAGATTCCGGTCGAGAAGCCGACCGCACCGACCGCGCCGGAAATATAAAGATCGCGAAGATCGTGCCGGGCAAAGTCCACCCCAAGGCCTGTCCGAACGGCCTTCAATGTCCGGGCATTACTCGAGCGATGCCGCGGCGTTGGCGGCGGCCGAAAGTTCCTGGATCAGGTGTCGCACACGCCTGACGTGTTGCCGGGCGGCGGCTTCGGCGCTACGGGCATCTCCAGTAATGACCGCCTGGCAGATCCTCCGGTAATCCTCGAAGCGGGCATCCTGGAGGAGCGAGGAGCGATACTGTAAATAGACGATGTGCATATTCATCGCGCCGAAATGCCGATCAAGCTCGCCATTGGCGGCGATGTCCAGCAAGGCCCGATAGAAACGCCGCCTCATGCGGCTGAACGCGTCGGGATCGCGACTGAGTGCACAATCCGACATTTCGGACAGCACAGCCTGCATTCGCGGCAGATGCACGAGGCCGTCGAAGTTTCGCGCGGCGAGACGGGCCAGCAAGGCCGTCATCGCCTCGGCAACTTCCAGCACGTCCAGCGTTTCCTCGAGCGTCAGCCGCCGGATCGACGGTGAGCGATTGCGGCTGAGATCCACGATCCCCATAGCTGCGAGCCGCTGGATGGCCTCCCGTGCCGCGTTGCGGCCAACGCCGAAACGCTGCGCAATTTCAGTTTCGATCAGCCGCTGGCCGGGAACCAGCCGCTGCTGCTCCAAGTCTCGCATGATGCCGGACGATACGCGTTCCGATGCACTGACCGGCACCGATCCCCGGGAAGTGACGGATAAGCGGGTGTCATGCACGGGCGAAGATGTAGCTCGATTAACCATAGGCTTGATTGTATCATTAAATTGTTCCACAATCTAATCCTGCTAGATTAGGACACTCAGATTAGGACAGTCTGTAATGATTAACCTGTCGGGTAAGGCGGCACTGGTCACCGGCGCATCCAGTGGCTTGGGAGCGCATTTTGCACAAGTGCTCGCGCGCGCCGGCGCACACCTCGTTCTGGCTGCGCGCCGCGAAGACACGCTGAAGCGTGTGGCGGAGCAAATCAATGCCGCCGGCGGCATTGCCACCTGCGTCAAGCTCGACGTCACTGATTCCGCCGGCGTAAGGGCGCTGGAGCCCGTGCTGAGCGACGTTGATATCGTCGTGAACAATGCCGGCGTAGTGCATTCCGCCGCCGCGCTGGAGCAGCGCGAGGAAGATTGGGATGCCGTAATGGATACCAATCTCAAGGGCATGTTCCTGGTGGCGCAGGCGGCAGGCCGAGCCATGCGCTCTGCGGGGAGGGCGGGTTCGATCATCAATATTGCTTCGATCGCCGGACTGCGGCAGGCGGGCAATATCCTGCCCTACGCGGTCTCCAAGGCTGGAGTCATCCAGATGACCAAGGTTCTGGCGTTGGAATTCGCGCGTTTCGGCATTCGTGTCAACGCGCTTGCGCCGGGCTATCTGGAAACCGATCTCAACCGTGATTTTTGGAGCACTGCACAAGGCAAGGCGATGCTCCGGCGGATTCCACAGCGGCGGCTGGGCCGACTCGAGGAACTCGACGGACCGTTGCGGCTGCTGGCGTCCGATGAATCCAGCTTCATGACCGGTTCCGTGCTGGTCATCGACGGCGGCCACCTGGTGAGCAGTCTTTGATCCTTTGAGCCGCCCAACGATCCCGACAATCCGAGCCCGACCGGAGTGAAACCATGACAGAAGATATCCGCGAATTTGCCCACAAGGTGGAGACCTTCATCCGGGAGGTGGTCATCCCGTACGAAAAGGATCCGCGCCGCGACAGCCATGGCCCGAGCGACGAACTGGTCATGGAGCTTCGAGAGAAGGCTCGAGCGGCAGGGGTACTGACGCCGCATATTCGTCCGGACGGCACTCATTTGAGCCAGCGGGACACGGCCACGGTGCTCAGGAAGACCGGCTTGTCGTTGCTGGGGCCGGTGGCCTGCAACACCATGGCGCCCGATGAGGGCAATATGTTCCTGCTGGGAAAGACCGCCAGCGCGGCGCAAAAGCAGCGCTTTCTTGAGCCTCTGGTGGCGGGTCGCGCCCGATCCGCCTTCTTCATGACCGAGCCCGCCGAGGAGGATGGCGCCGGCTCCGATCCATCCATGCTCAAGACCCGTGCCGAGTTGCAAGGCGATCACTGGGTCATCAACGGCCGCAAGGCGTTCATCACCGGCGTCAAAGGCGCGAAGATCGGCATCGTGATGGCCAATACCGGCACGCCGGAGAAGCTTGCGGCAACCATGTTCCTGGTGGATTTGCCCAATCCTGCGCTGAAGATCGATTGTGTTCTCGACACCATCGATAATTCGATGCCCGGGGGACATGCGGTGATTACCATCGAGAATCTGCGTATTCCCCACGACCAGGTGCTGGGCTCGCCGGGCGAGGGCTTCAAACTGGCTCAGGTCCGGCTTTCTCCGGCGCGGCTGTCGCATTGCATGCGCTGGCTCGGAGCATGCATCCGCGCCCAGGAGATCGCCACCGCCTATGCCTGCAGGCGCCGGGCTTTCAGCCAGCTGCTGATCGATCATGAGGGCGTGGGATTTCAGCTGGCCGACAACCTTATCGATCTGCAGCAGGCTGAGCTGATGATCGATTGGTGCGCCGGTGTGCTCGATGGCGGTTCCCTGGGTACGGCCGAGAGCTCCATGACCAAGGTGGCGGTTGCGGATGCCCTGTTTCGCGTGGCCGACCGTTGCGTCCAGGTCATGGGCGGCACCGGTGTCATCCGCGATGCGATCGTCGAACAGGTCTTTCGCGAGGTACGTGCATTCCGTATTTACGACGGACCGACGGAAGTGCACAAGTGGTCGCTGGCAAAAAAGATCAAGCGCGAACATCTCAAGGCTGTGGCGCGAGGTTCGGCGTGACGGCGATGGAGGAGGCCAATCTCGGCACCTCGGCGGTCCGGAACGCCTACCGGTTCGACGAGGTGCGGCTGGACGGATGGCTGAGCGAGCATATCGCCGACTATCAGGGACCGCTGTCGGTGGAGCAGTTCAAGGGCGGACAGTCCAATCCCACCTATAAGCTAGTGACGCCGGCTCGTTCCTACGTGCTGCGCCGCAAGCCGCCCGGAGCATTGCTGAAGGGCGCTCATGCAATCGAGCGTGAAGCGCAAGTACAGGGTGCGCTGCGCTCCACCGGCTTTCCGGTACCGCAGGTCTACGGCGTATGTCTCGACGATGCCGTGATCGGGACATGGTTCTACGTGATGGAACTCATCGAGGGACGCATTTTCTGGGATGCGAGTTTTTCGCAGGTGGCACGCGAGGCAAGGCCGGCATATTTCGCCGCCATGAACGAAACGATGGCGCGCCTGCACAGCGTGGATTACGCAGCCATCGGTTTGTCCGACTATGGACGTACCGGCGAGTATTTTTCCCGGCAGATCTCCCGTTGGTCCAGGCAGTACATCGAGGATACGGCAGCCGGGCGAAACGCCGACATGGAGCGGCTGATCGAGTGGCTGCCGGCGCATATTCCTCCCGGTGATGAAACCAGCCTCGTGCATGGCGATTATCGCTGCGACAATCTGATCTTCGATCCGCTCGAGCCGCGCGTCGTCGCGGTGCTGGACTGGGAGCTGTCGACGCTGGGCCATCCGCTGGCTGATTTCGCCTACCATGCCATGATGTATCGTATGCCGCCGAATATCGTGGCGGGACTGGCAGGCGTCGATCTGGCGGCACTCAATATTCCCTCCGAGCAAGACTATATCGCGAGCTATTGCCGCCACACCGGGCGGATATCGATTCCCGCATACGATTTCTACCTGACATTCAGCTTCTTTCGTCTAGCCGCAATATTCCACGGCATCAAGGGACGGGTAGCTCGCGGTACGGCCGTTTCCGCCAATGCACGCGAACGCGCCCAATCGTTTTCGACGCTTGCCGCCCTGGCCTGGGAACAGGCGCGGCGCGCCCGGGTGTAGTTGATATCCACCGGTTTCGCCGCGGCTGTCCTTAGCGCGGCGAGGCATGCGGATTCGAGGATTCGTTGATCGGCTGTCGAGCGCCCGCGCTGACAGCGATCCCGGCCAGCCGTCAGATGCGAAGGCGGTGCAGCGCGCAAATCTTGTTGCCTGCAGGATCGCGCAAATAGGCAAGATATAACTGGCCGAAGCTGCCTTCACGTATCCCCGGTGGACTTTCGCAGGCGATCCCGCCATTGGCCAGGCCTGCGGCATGCCAGGCATCGACTGCCTCAGGGGAGCCCGCCTTGAAGCCGATCGTACCGCCGTTCGCCGCGGTTGCAGGTTGGCCATCGATGGGGCGGGTGATCATAAACATGCCCGTCGAGGTCGCATAGATGGTCCGGCCCTGATCATCGACCGCACCGGGCGCTATCCCCAGGGTACCGAGCGCTGCATCATAGAATCTGCGTGAAACTGCAACGTCATGGGCTCCAATCATGATGTGGCTGAACAAAGTAATCTCCTCCTCTGGCTGTGTTGCGGTTAAGAACTTCCAACCAGAAGCATACCGCCATCGGGACGCAGGCGCTCGAGCGGGCTGTGTACGGCGGCGGCGGCGCCATGCGCGTGGCGCTGCGACAGTGACGCTGGCTAATAGTGGACGGATCCCTATACCATTCGGCTTCCTCCTCGCTACGATCGACATCCTGTGCCTTGAAACTCCATCTGTCGCATCTGCAGGCAATCCTGCGCCGTTTGCCGGTCCTTATCCGGCCTCGAGCACCGATGCGCACAGCGATAGCGTTGATCTGCGCATCGGCCGGCGCGTTCATCGCCCCGCCGCCCGGCGGCTCTACGCCGATCGTATCCATGAACATGCTCGGACTTGCGGCAGCAAGCGGCACGCATCCTGCCAAGGCATTGATCGAACGTGCTGCCGCTGCCGTACGCTCCGACCCACAGCGCAGTCGTCGTGACGCCCAGGCGGCGCTGGCGCTGTTGGCACAAAGACCCGATGCTGAACTCGAAATACGTGCCCAACTGTTGTTGTGTGATTATTTCTCCGAGCGCGATCGTGGCGTTGCCGAGGCACATGCCGGCCGGGCCCGTGAACTGCTGCCGCTGGTGCAGCGGCAGGGTTTGCAGGCCGGTGTGCTCAACTGCGCGGGCGCCATCCTCGAGACCGTGGGCGACAACGAGCGGGCAGGAGAGCTGTATGATCAGGCGGTCGCGGTAGCGGAACAGACCGGCGATCGGGAAATGCTTGCTGCGGCCTTGTATTCGCGGGGGTACTTGCAGGGTTTGCGGGCACGCTATGCCGCCGCCTTGATGGATCTCAAGCGGGCGCAGGCGATCTATGAACAGATTGGATTGCCGCATCATGCCCTGACCTCGCTCAACGGCATTGCGATCATGTACAACCGTATGGGGGACTATGCCCAGGCACGTGATATCTATGCGGAGGCACTGAAGGAGCAGCGCGCGGCGGGCATGTATCGCGAAGTCAGCGTGACGCTCCATAATCTGGGCCGTGCTCATGAGAATCTTTTGCAGTGGAATAATGCACAGGAAGCGTTTCAGCAGGCATTGAAGATATCACGCGGCTTGAAGTATGAGCGCGGCGAAGCCTATGCGCTGCGCGGTCTTGCCTCCGTGGCTATCGGTCAGGGAGATCCCAAGGGCGCCTTGACAATCCTGGATCGAGCCGCAGAACTGCAGCGCCGGACGCCCGATGCCCGGCTCGACGCCCAGATCCAGCTCGCGCGCGGCATTGCACTGCACCACTTGAACGAATTGCCGGAAAGTGCAGCGGCGCTGATCCATGCGCTGGATATTTTCGAGCAGGCCGAATCGCACCAGGAACTGCTCGCAACCTATTCGGAGCTGGCTGCGGTGCAGGCGGCCATGGGTCAGTGGCAGCAAGGCTATCTGCAGCTGTTGAGTGCGCAAAAAACCGCGGAACGCTTGTTTCGCAACCAGATCGACCAGCGTTTCGCCACCTTGAAAGTCGAGTTCGATACCGCCGGCAAAGACAAGGAGAACGCATTGCTGCTGCGCGAAAACCTGGCGAATCAGAACGCCTTGGCACAGGCGCGCCGCGCACGTCATCTACAAGCAGCCGTCATCGTTCTGACCGCGATGCTGACGGTTCTGCTGGCGACCTTGGCGATCCACCAATGGCGCACGACGCGGCGCATGCGTGTTCTGGCGATGACCGACGAACTCACCGGCGTACCCAATCGTCGTGCGGTACTGTCGCGTCTGCCGGCCTTGCTGAAGCAATCCGCCTCCCGCTGTTCACTGCTCATCATCGATATCGATTATTTCAAACGCATCAACGATGAGCACGGCCATTCCGAAGGCGATGAAGCGTTGAAGCTCGTGGCCGCGAGGCTGCGGGAAGGCATCCGCGAACCGGCCTCCATCGGACGGCTGGGCGGCGAGGAATTCGTGGTTCTGCTGCCGGATACCCGCATCGATGAGGCATGTGCGCTTGCAGAACGATTCCGTCAGCAGATCATGGCGATCGACACGCGGCGCTGGGCGGCGGATCGGCGCATCACCGTCAGCATCGGAGTCACCATGTCGCTGGCGCTTGGAGACACTCCCAGCGCCATGCTGCAGCGTGCGGATGCAGCCTTGTATGATGCCAAGCGCACCGGACGCAACTGTGTACGGGTGCGGCTATCGGCGCATGAGTGCAAGGCCGAAAATGCGCCTGCCGATGGTCCTGTCGACGACAGGGCGGAAGGATCGGGCGGCAACGAGGAGCGGTATGCACAACAGGGGGATGCGCCGGCGGCAGGATTCACCTGAGACGGCGATCAAGGCGGGTCGAGGCTGAATTGCAGCGCACCAACAGGAATACAGGCACAATGAAGCATCGCGGGCGCCAGGCCGAAGTCATGTTTACTCCGGCTGGCATCATCACGATCACCACCGATTTCGGCCATGAGGGACCATTCGTGGCGACCGTCAAGGGCCGCATCCTCGAGCGTCTGCCCGAGGCCCGGATCATCGATGTTACACATGAGGTCCCGGTCTATTGGCCAGCCGAGGCCGGATTCTGGCTGGCACGAGCCTATTCTTACTTCCCGCAAGGAACAGTGCACCTGGCGGTCGTCGATCCCGGGGTCGGCACGAAACGCGACATTATCGCGGTGCTGGCCGACGGCCACCTGTTTCTGGCCCCGGATAACGGCCTGCTGGCACCGGTCGTAACGCGAGTCGGTGCCGCGGTGATTCATCGCCTGGATCTGCCGCGGGTCACTTCGCGCTTCAATCTACCGCCAACCAGCGCCACGTTTCATGGCCGGGATATTTTTGCGCCGCTCGCCGCCGAAATCGCCGCCGGCCGCGCGGCGCCTGTGGATCTAGGTCCGGAAATCACCGAGATCGTGCCTTCCTGGGTCGACGAACCCGTGGTCAGCGAAGGACAGGTGGCCGGGGTGGTGATCACCATCGATCATTTCGGCAATCTCATCACCAATATCGATGCCCGGCTGCTCGAGGGGTTCCAGACGCCCCTTGTGCGCACCGGTGGCCATCGATTCGCTCTGCGGCGCACTTATGGGGACGTCCGGCCCGGGGATTACCTGGGACTGATCAACTCTTTCGGGGTCGTGGAAATCGCCCGCGCCGAGCAAAGCGCCGCCGAGGCGTTAGGCCTGGGAAGGGGGGCGCCCGTGACGATCGTAGAGGGCTGATGCTCCGGACGGGCTGGGGCGTCCGGTTGTCCTTGGGACCGGACAGCGCCGTTGTCAGCGCTCCACGCCGCTGAATGGATCATCCTGCGGGAGCATCGGAGCGAACCTTGACGCCTGACCGTTGTCCACATCCCCGGAGCGACAGGCTGCCCGACCCTGGCCATTGAAAACCGCCGTGCTTCGTATATAGTCCGCAGGCTTTCCAGTCCCACCGATCATTGATGTCATTGATTTCGCAGGAAATTTCTCAGGAACCTCACAATGGAGAGAGACAGCGGGCACTTTGATCTCGATGATGACTTCATCGCCGACAACGACGAAGTGCAAACTTATGACAAATTCATAGATACCGTGAGTCGGCGCAGCCGGCCCAATACGGCCGCAGCCGTCAAGAAAGGTAAGGCGGCCTGGAGCAAACTCGAGGACGTTCTGGCCGACCGACGCCTGAAGAAAGAGCTGAACGACTTCGAGGAAGAATAGACTCGAGAAAGAATAGAATAGGAGGCTCCGTGCAGGCCGCTCGGTCTGTGCACCTCCGATCCATGAGTCGCGCGCCGCGAGGGCGGGGCATTTCCGGGTGGGTGCCGCAGAGTGCTGTCAGGCGGGCACCGCCTTATCAGGTTCGTTCAGGTTCATTCGCTAATGGGGTCACAAATGAGGTTGGCTGATTCTTCGCCAGGGGCGGTTTCTGGCGCTGCACCCGCTACCGAGTCAAACTGGGTCGTGCTCAAGTTCGGCGGCACCAGCGTGTCGTCTGCGGCCAACTGGAAAAACATTGCCGACGTACTGCGTGAGCGCCTGGCCGAAGGCCTGCGTCCGCTCGTGGTTCACTCGGCCCTGTCCGGCATCACCGACCGCCTGGAACAGTTGCTCAGCCTCGCCATCAGCAACGATTGGGCGCCGGTCATGGATCAGATCGAACAGCGTCACCGCGATCTCGCTCGCGATCTGGGTGTCATTCCCAGTCCCGACCTGGAAGAACAGTTCAAGCGGCTGCGCCAGATCGCTTCGGGCGTCGCACTGGTAGGAGAAGTCAGCGAACGCCTGCGTGCCCGGGTTCTGGCTCAGGGCGAGTTGATGGCCACTCGACTCGGCGCGGCGTTCCTGGCTACACAGGGGCTGGATGTACAGTGGATCGATGCGCGCACGGTGCTCAAGTCCGAGCCGCGCGCACACGCCAGCTTGCGCGCCAGCTATCTATCGGCCACTTGCGCCTATGAACCCGATCACCTGCTTCAGCAACGCTGGTCTTCCTCGGGTAGCGTGTGGATTTCACAAGGCTTCATCGCCAGCGACGAGAAGGGCGAGACGGTGCTGCTCGGCCGCGGCGGCTCGGATACCTCGGCCAGCTATTTCGCCGCCAAGCTGCAAGCCTGTCGCCTGGAGATCTGGACCGATGTGCCTGGCATGTTCAGCGCCAATCCGCGCGCCGTGCCCGCGGCCCGTCTGCTGCGCTCCCTGGAATATGACGAGGCACAGGAGATCGCCAGCAGCGGCGCGAAGGTATTGCATCCGCGCTGCGTCATGCCGGTCAAGCAGTACGGCATACCCCTGCATGTGTTCGCGACCCAGACACCAAAGCTCGAGGGCACCGTCATCACTGCCCACGGCGGCAATGTCGCGGCGCAGGTGAAGGCGGTAACCATGAAAAGGAACATCACGCTCGTAACGATGGAAACCGTCGGTATGTGGCATTCGGTCGGTTTTCTGGCTGATGCCTTCAAGGTGTTCAAGGATCACGGGCTGTCGATCGACCTGGTATCGACCTCCGAGACCAACGTCACCGTTTCGCTGGATCCGGCGGCCAATTCAATGGACAAGGCAACCATGGACGGCCTGATCCTGGATCTCGGGCGGATCTGCCGGGTCGAGCTGATCGGGCCATGCGCGGCCGTCAGCCTGGTAGGCCGCAACATCCGTGCGATTCTGCACCGTCTCGGCGAGGCGCTCGAACTGTTCGAGGAACAGAAGATCTACCTGGTCACCCAGGCTGCCAACGATCTCAATATCACTTTCGTGATCGACGAGGATCAAGGCGATCGCTTGGTGGCCAGGCTGCATGAGATTGCGATTCGCAAGATGACCGCGGATCGCGTGTTGGGTCCCACCTGGGAGGAACTGTACAGCCCGATCGGCAAGGTCCGGGGTACGGAAGGGCAATGGTGGCATCAGCGCCGGGAGGAGCTGTTGGCATTGGGGCGCGAGCATGGCGCGGCTTTCGTATACGATCGCAGCACGCTGCAGTCACGGGCCGAGGCGCTCCAAGCCTTACCGGGAATCGATGCGGTATTCTACGCTCTGAAGGCGAACTGGCATCCCGATATACTGCGGCTGTTCCATGATCAGGGCCTGGGATTCGAGTGCGTTTCACAACGGGAAGTGGAACATGTCCTGAATATTCTACCGGACATCGATCGCCGCCGGATTTTGTTCACTCCGAACTTTGCTCCGCGCTCGGAGTACGCCTGGGCCTTGCAACAGGGTATCGTGCTGACGCTCGATAATCTGTATCCGCTCAAAGCCTGGCCGAATTTGTTCACCGGCCGAGAAATTTTCATACGCATCGATACGGGTCATGGCCGCGGTCATCACGACAAGGTGCGTACCGCCGGGGTACATTCCAAGTTCGGCGTGCCGATGTTCGAACTCGACGAACTGGAGTCGCTGGTGGAGTCCTCGGGCGTCACTGTCATCGGCCTGCATGCGCATGCGGGCAGCGGCGTGTTCAACGTCGACAACTGGGCTTCGATCGGCACGACCTTGGCGACGCTGGCTCGACGCTTGAAGAGCGTACGAATCGTGGATCTGGGCGGCGGTCTGGGAGTACCGGAACGGCTGGGGCAACCGGGCATCGTGCTGGCGGATTTCGCCGCCATGATCGAGGCGCTTCGGGCCGCATACCCCGGCCTGGCGCTGTGGATCGAGCCAGGCCGCTATCTGGTGGCGGAGGCCGGCGTACTGCTGGCGCAGGTCACACAGTTGAAGGGCAAGGGCGAGGTGCATTACATCGGCGTAGCGACCGGCATGAATTCCTTGATTCGCCCCGCCTTATACGGCGCGCATCATGAAATCCTGAATCTGAGCCGCCTGGAGGAAGCGCCCACGGAAATCGTCAACGTGGTCGGGCCGATCTGCGAGTCCGGCGACGTACTCGGCGCCGAACGACTGCTGCCGCCGAGCGAGGAAGGCGATGTGCTGCTGATCGCCACGGCGGGTGCCTATGGTCGGGCCATGAGCTCATGCTACAACCTGCGTGAACCGGCGCGGGAGTTCATGATCTAGGGCTGCGGGCATGCGGCATCGTCGACAAACGATGCCGCGGTATCCACCTTCTGCGCAGTCGCCGCCACGGCGGATTCCAGCGTAGTGCCTGTCGCCAAGGCTGCAGCCCTAGCGATGTGCACGCGTGCGGCTGCGAAGCATCCGCGGCCGGCAAGAATCTCGGCGAGATTGTTGTGGGCGACGATGTTGTCGGCATCCAGTGCGAGTGCCCCGACATAGCCGTCCTCGGCAGAGCGCAGATCACCCTTTCTGTAGCTGATATTGGCAAGCCCGACGGCCGGCCAGACGGAATGCGGCCACTGCGCACGAGCACTCGCATAGGCCTGAGCTGCGGCATCCAGCCGACCGACGGCTTCGAGGCCCGCAGCCGCAGTCAGATAACGTTCGAGGTCCGGATTCTTCGGTAATTGATCCGGAGCCAGGACGATCAGACCCCACGATTGTGCCCGCGCCCAGGTCTTGATGAATCGATCCATGCCGATCACCAAGCGCCGCGTCGTGCCGGATCGCAGAATGAGCGTTCGTGCTTGCAGGTCATAACCGACGAGCACCGCAAAGTGCCATGCAGGCGCAACCTTCAGCCCGAGATTCTGCATGACCAGTACGGGCCTGCCGACCGCAACCTGCTCGAGCACAGCCGGCAGGCTCTCGGCAAGCAGATACGGTACGTGATCGCGCCGGCGTGTGGCAGCCAGAAGTTCCAGCTGCAAACTTCCCTTTCTGCCCGGAAGATAGACATCCTCCACCAGATCCCCAGGCAAGACGGATACGCCTGCAGCTTGCAGTACCGTTGCCAGTGCCGCAGGTCCGCACTGGTACTGCTGCTGAGCAAAGAAGGGTACCTGCGCCAGCTCCACTTGCGCCGGCAAATCGGAGGTGTTCGCCGTCGTAAGCTTGGTCGGCTGCAAGGCGCAGCCGCACAGGACTGCAATGACCAGCCACGCGCTCGCTGCGTGGCGCAACAGCCTCATGAGCGATGTCTCATGAGCGAGGTCTCATGAGCGAGCGAAATCTCCAGCAAAGATTTATGGGATTTTTTTGAAGATATCGATTACGCCAACGAGTTCTAGAATCAACAGCACGACAAATACGACCCCGATCAGTTCGAAAAGACCCGCACCGGCCGGCATATTGTCCATCCGCTCGGCAAGTGTCCTGAGCTCCGCATCGGTGAGTCCGGCAAGACGCGTCTCGATCTGTGCTTGGTTTACGCCCAGTGCCTGCATCTGCTCGCGGACCTGTTCTCGCGCCAGAACATTACCGATGCGTTCCAGGTCTGCGCCGCGCCGCGTCGACTCCAAGCCGGCAAGCGTGCCGAGGATCTCGGCCTGCACCGTCATCGGCGAACCCAGTCCAAGCAGCGATACGATCAACGCATAGACTACTGTCTTCCGCAGAAGCTCGGCCATGGATTTACCTCGAAAGATGAAGTGAGGACTATATTGTTCCTGCATTGTAGTTGTTCCCGACAACGCTGCAATGTTTCCAGCTGGCGACAGTGTGCCGCAGTCCCGCTCGGGCGGCAGATTCGCACACCGGTTAGCTGGAAGCGATGACTGCAGAAAGATTCATGCCGTACCGCTGCGAGTGACGCGGCGGGTATCAGGGTTTGGCGACATGGCGTCCTTCCAGTTCCTGTACGATATTCGTCAACGACAACCCGCGGCTGCGCAACAGCAGAGCCAGATGAAACACCAGGTCGGCGGATTCGCTCACCAGCGCGCCATCCGCCTGCGTCACCGCTGCGAGCGCAACCTCCACGCCTTCCTCGCCAACCTTTTGGGCCATGCGACTCAGTCCCTGGGACCACAGCCGCGCCGTGTAGCTGCCTTCCGGACGGTCACCGATGCGTTGCGCAATGACGGCTTCCAGCTGCGCCAGAAAAGACAGTCGGGTGGCCTCGCTGGCCACTGCATCCGCGAAGCAGCTGCGCGTGCCCTGATGGCAGGTCGGACCCACCGGTATGGCCATCACCAGCAGGGCGTCCTGGTCACAGTCCGCGGCGACATCGACCACCTTCAGGAAGTTCCCGGAGGTTTCCCCCTTGGTCCAGAGGCGCTGTTTGCTACGGCTGTAAAACGTTACCCGGCGATCGGTCAAAGTCGCGCGCAAAGCCTGCTTGTTCATATAGCCCAGCATCAACACCTGGCCGCTGCCTGCATCCTGCACGATGGCGGGCAATAGTCCATCGCCCTTGTTCCAGGCCAGCTGGCTCACTCGTTCGAGCGTCATGCTCTGCGTCGTCGTGGAGGAAGGCGTCGTGGATGGGGGCGTCATGGGCGAACCTCGATGTTTCGTGCGGCCAGCGCGCGCTTGAGATCGGGGATGGCGATCGTGCCGGAATGAAAAACACTGGCAGCCAATGCGCCGTCCACGCCGGCCTGCTCGAAGACCGCGGCGAAATGTTCCGGTGCGCCGGCGCCGCCCGAGGCAATCAGAGGCACCGAACAAAGCTGCCGCACCGCGGTCAACTGCTCGATGTCATAGCCCGTGCGCACACCGTCGCTGGCCATGCAGTTCAGTACGATCTCGCCCGCGCCGCGCGCCTGGACCTCGCGCACCCAGTCCAGGGTGCGACGTGCGGTATTGCGGGTGCGCTCGGGATCGCCGGTGAACTGATACACGTAGTACTCGCCGTCCAGCGTCTGGCTGTCGATGCCGATCACCACGCACTGCGCTCCGAAGCGTGCGCTGAGCGCGCCGATGAGGTCGGGATTCTGCAGCGCAGGAGAGTTGATCGAAATCTTTTCCGCACCCTCGCCCAGAACCTGCTCCGCGTCCGCCACGCTGCGAATGCCGCCGGCGACGCAAAAGGGGATGTCCAGGATGCGTGCGACCCTGCGCACCCAGCTGCGATCCACCGAACGGTCCTGCGGACTGGCGGTGATGTCGTAGAACACCAGCTCGTCCGCGCCTTCGTCGCGGTACCGTTGCGCCAGCTCCAGAATGCCGCCGACGACCACGTGATCGCGGAAGCGCACGCCCTTGACGACCTGGCCGTCTCTTACATCGAGGCAGGGGATGATGCGTTTGGCAAGAATGGCCGCAGCTCCTCAGGTGAAATCTTGTTTTCCAGCAGCGCCTTGCCACTGATGACGGCGGCGACGCCGCACTCGCGCAGTGCCGACAGATCGCTCCCCGCGGCCACGCCGCCCGAAGCCTGCCATTGCAGCTCGGGGAAGCGTTTCACGGCCTGCGCATACAGCGCCAGGTTCGGACCATTGAGCGCGCCGTCGCGTGCAATATCGGTGCACAGTACATGACGCAGCCCCGCCTGCAGATAGGATTCCAGGACGTCCCATAGTACGACTTCGCTGGTGTGCTGCCAGCCGTGTGTGGTCAACAGCGGCCGGCCCGCTCCGTCCAGACGCACATCCAGCGCCAGTACGATGCGCTGCGGGCCGAGTTCGCGCATCCATTCGCTGACCTGCCCGGGTGCGGTGACGGCAAGGCTGCCGATCACGGCACGCTCGACACCCTGTTCCAGCAGGTCGCGTACCCGCGCCAGCGAGCGCAGGCCGCCGCCGACCTGGAGCTTCACCCGGACATCCGCCGCCATCGCGATGATGGCATCCCGGTTGGCCTGGGTGCCGTCGCGCGCACCGTCCAGATCCACCACATGGACATGCCGGGCACCGAGCGCCAGGTAACGCTCGAGCACACTCGAGGGATCATCGGAGTAGACGGTCTCGGCCGCGAAATCCCCCTTGAACAGGCGTACACAGCGGCCTTGACGCAGATCGATGGCGGGAATCAGTTCCATGATGGATGAGTTTTCAAAAAGAGCAGATGCATTTGGTAGTGCTGATGGGTACTGCCGGTAGTGCCGATCGGTGCCGCGGGTTCAGGAGTCGATGCAGCAGCCCGATCGGCAAAATGAAGATCCAAGCATCCGCAGACTCACAACCGCAGGAAGTTGCCCAGCAAGCATGCACCGTTGCGCGCCGAGCGTTCCGGATGAAACTGCGCCCCTTGAACGTTGCCTTGCTGTACCAACGCCGAGAAGGGTTCGCCGTAGGTCGTTCGGGCAAGCGTCACGGGACCCGGCGGCGCAGCGTAGCTATGCACGAAGTACATATGGTCTCCGCTGTTCAGCCCCGCCAGCAAAGGATTGCCAGCATTCGCCGCATCGAACTCGAGCTGGTTCCAGCCTATATGAGGAACCGGGAACCCCGCCCGCCCGGCGAACCGCCGCACCCGCCCCGGCAGCAGTCCCAGACAGACCGTATCGCCCTCCTCGGAGGATTCGAACAGCAGCTGCATGCCCACGCAGATGCCGAGCAGAGGCTGGGTAAGGGTACGGATCGTTTCCACCAGACCAGCCTGGCGCAACCGGCTCATGCAGTCCGCGGCTGCACCGACGCCGGGCAGGATGACATGCGTGGCCGCGCGCAGCACCTGCGCATCAGTGGTGAGCGTGGAAGACACACCCAGGCGGTCGATCGCGAACTGCAAGGAGGCGATGTTCGCGCCGCCGCTGTCGATGATGGCCAGGCGCGTCACAGCATCCCCTTGGTGCTGGGCAACTGGGTATCCGTGATGCGGATTGCCTGGCGCAGCGTGCGGCCCAGGCCCTTGAAGCAGGCTTCGATCATATGATGTGTATTGTCGCCTTCGACCTTGATGTTGATGGCGGCTCCCAGAGCCTCCGACAGGGAGCGAAAGAAATGCGGCACCAGCTCTGTAGGCAACTGGCCGACCTGGTCGCGGCCGAAGTGTCCCTCGAAAACACAGTACGGCCGTCCCGACAAATCGATCGCGACTTGCGCCAATGCCTCATCCATGGGTAGCACGAACCCATAGCGATGAATTCCGCGCTTGTCGCCCAATGCCGTCTTGAGTGCCTGGCCCAGCGCCAGCGCACAGTCCTCGATCGTATGATGCTCGTCGATATGCAGATCGCCCTTGCAGCGCAGTTGCATGGAGAAGCCGCCGTGGCGCGCGATCTGCTCCAGCATGTGATCGAAAAAACCCAGACCGGTGTTTATCTCGGTGGCGCCTTCGCGATCCAAGTCCACTTCGATCGTGATATCGGTTTCCCGGGTGGTACGCTGCACGCGGGCGCGGCGCGCGGCCGGCTCTGCCGAGCGTTCGAAAAGCCTGGTATCGATACCGCCGGCACGGGCCAGCGCGCGCAGCAGCCGATCGTTTTGTTGCGGGGTGCCCACCGAGATGCGCAGGCTGCCGTCCAGGCCGGGCTGTGAGCGGGTATCACGGATGATCAGACCCGCACCCGCGGCGATGTCCAATACCGCGGCGGCATCCTCGCAGTCCACCAGCAGGAAGTTCGCCTCGCTGGGCCAGACCTTGCGGATCTGCGGCAAGCGGGCAAGCTGTTCGCTCAGGCGGGCGCGTTCACTCAGCACGACATCGATACGTTGTGCCGCTTCGTCGCGATGTCTGCCGTCCGTGTAGCTCAACACGGTATCGACGGTTTGAGTCGGCAACGCATAGGGCGTGATCACCCGGGCCAGCAGCGCGATGATGGCGGGATGAGCGAGCAGCGCGCCGCAACGTGCGCCAGCCAGGGCATAGGCCTTGGACAGGGTGCGCAGCACAACAAGGTTGGTATGGCGTTCGAGCAGCGTGGTGACGCTGGCGGCATGGGGGGAGGTGACCATACCGTCGGCGGCGGTGATCGGGGTTGCCCGGGCAAACTCCACATAGGCTTCGTCGACCACGACCAAGGATTTCCCGTCCAGGCGTTCGCACAGGATTTCGATGCTCCGACGATCCACCGCGTTGCCGGTCGGGTTGTTGGGGCTGCATACGAACACCAGCTTGACGCTTTCCCGCCAGGCTGCCAGCACCGCTGCGGTTTCCAGCATGAAGTTGCGCTCGCGCCGTAATGGCGCTTCGATCACGCCGGCACCTTGGATGCACGCAGATACCTTGTACATGCCGAAGGTCGGCGGGCAGATCAGGATGCTGTCCTGGCCGGCACGGCAGAAAGCACGCACCAGCAAGTCGATACCTTCGTCGCTGCCGCGTCCGGCAAGTACCTGCTCTGCTGCCACGCCGTACAAATTCGCAAGATGCGCGATCAAAGCCTTGGGTTGCGGCTCGGGATAGCGGTTCAGTCCCGGGCACGAGCTGTCGCCGCCGGCGCGCCAGGGCATTTCATTTGCATGCATGCGCTCCAGCTGCGGCGCCCAGTCGGCATGCTGATAGGGCTGCAACGCGCGGATCTCGGGACGCGCCAGGGCGAGATTCTTGTTTATGGACATGTCGGTATCAGTGGACGTCATGCGCCTTCGGAGCCGCGCAGCGGGGTGTCGGGACGCGCGGCCGCCCTTACGCCATCCGGGAGGACGGTTGCCAGATAGGCCAGACGTACCTGGACCGCGTTCGCGTGCGCACCGAGACCTTCCATGTGCGCGATGGTCAGCGCCGTGGGCCCCAGATCCCGCAGACCGTCCGCCGTGAGTTCCTGGATGGTGATGCGCTTCAGGAAATCACCCAACCCGAGGCCGCTGTAGGCACGCGCAAACCCATAGGTCGGCAGTACGTGATTGGTACCGCTGCAATAATCCCCCATGGTCTCCGGCGTCCAGGCCCCCAGGAAGACCGAACCGGCATTGCGGACTTGCGGTACCCAGGCACGCGCCGCGGCGATCTGTATGATGAGATGCTCGGGTGCATAGGTATTGCTGAGATCGAATGCATCCTGCAGCGAATCGACCAGGAACAAGCGCGTATTCTGGATGGCTTCACGCAAGGTGCGTTCACGCTCGAGCCTGGGCATTTGCGCCGCCAACTGCTCGAGCGTAGCCTGTGCCAGAGCCATGGAGGTGGTTACCAGCACCGACTGCGCATCGGCACTGTGTTCTGTCTGTGCCAGCAGGTCGGCCGCGACGAATTCGGGGTGCGCCTGCTCATCGGCGATGACCAGGACTTCCGAGGGACCGGCCGGGAGATCCAGCGCGGCGCCGTCGGGATCGTTCGCTACCAACAGCTTGGCGGCCGTCACCCAGGCATTGCCGGGACCGTAGACTTTGTCGACCTTGGGCACGCTGGCGGTGCCGTAAGCCATGGCGGCAATGGCCTGTGCACCGCCAAGTTTGAATACACGCTCGATACCGCATAGCCGTGCAACCGTGAGTACGGCCGGATCGGCGGAGCCGTCCTTGCGCGGCGGCGTGCAGATAATGCGTGTCGGACAACCGGCGATGAGCGCAGGCACTGCCAGCATGATAGCGGTGGAGGGCAGGGGAGCCACGCCTGCGGGCACATACAGCCCTACGGCGTCGATGGGACGAAACTCGCGCTCGCACGTCACGCCCGGAGAGATCTCCAGCCGAATGGGTTCAGCGCGCTGGGCTTCGTGGAAACGTCGCACATTGGCGATCGCACGCTCCAGCGCCTGGCGCTGCACCGCATCGAGCGAGGTCTGCGCTGCGGCAAACTCCGCGGGCGTTACTTCCAGCGTCGTGAGTTCCACGCCGTCGAAGCGGCGCGCATAGTCGACCAAGGCATGATCGCCGCGGCTGCGCACTTCCTGGATGATCTCGCGCACCTGCTCATGCAGCGCCTGGGTATTACGTTGCGCGGGACGCCGCAGGGCGGTATATCGCTCCTGGGCGGATAGCGAAGACCATCGGCGTATGGGCAGCTGTGATCGTAGCTCGGCGGTCACATCAATCTCTCATTTGAGTCGGTCCACTAGAGACCGTCTGATCGATTCCAATCGGATCGGCTCATTCAGGCCAGCATCTTTTCCACCGGCAGTACCAGGATCGAGCTGGCGCCGACACCCTTGAGGCTCTCGAGCGTTTCCCAGAATACGTTCTCGCGGCAGACAGCATGCACCGCCACCTTGTCGCCGGCCCCATCGAGAGGCACGATCGTCGGCGCTTCGCTGCCGGGCAGGAGTTTGCGGATATCGGCGAGCTTGGCGCGCGGCGCATGCAGCATGATGTACTTGCTTTCCTTCACCTGCTGCACGCCATCGATGCGCATCCTCAAGCGCTGGATCCAGGCCTGCTTCTCCGCCGAGACAGCCACTGGGGTGCTGATGATCGCGGCGCGGCTTTCCATGATCATCTCGGCTTCCCGCAGATGATTGGCGAGCAGCGTGGATCCGGTGGAGACCAGGTCGCAAATGAAATCCGCCCGGCCGAGCCGGGGAGCGATTTCGACGGCGCCGGAGAGGGTGACGATCTCGGCAGTCACGTCGTTCTCGCGCAGGTAGCGCGCCAGGATGTTCGGATAGGTCGTGGCAATGCGCTTGCCGCGCAGTGAGGCTGGACCGTCGTACTTCGCGCCGTCGGGTACGGCAATCGACAGGCGGCACTTGCCGAAGTCCAGCACCTGGAGCTGCTCGAATAAAGGCGCGATGCCGCGCGCCTGGAAAGCCAGGCGTTTTTCCTCGATTACGTTCAGGCCGACGATACCCAGATCACAGACATCCTGCTGGACCAGATCGGGAATGTCATCGTCACGCACCAGCAGCAGGTCCAGCGGCATGTTCTCGCCATAGCACAGCAGCTGATCCTTGCCGCGGCTGTACTTGAGTCCGCAGCGCACCAGCAGGTCCAGGGAGTTGTCGGTGAGACGTCCGCTTTTTTGCAGCGCGACCTTGAGGCGGGAGGCTTTGTCCATCATCAGGAGATCAAACCTTGGGTTCTTGGCGGATGCGATCGATTTTGAGACGCTCGGCAGCCAGCAGGTAGCCGCCGTTGCCGGTGCTCAGGAACCGGGCGACACGGCCGATCGTAGTGACGCTGACACCGGTCTGCTTATGAATTTCGCGATAGGGAACCCCTTTCTGGAGTAGACCTACCACAACCCAGCGATCCGTCAGGGCCCCTGTAGCTCGGCAGGGGTGCACAGATCCTGAAAAAAGGCGCGACATTCCTCCGCGCTGCGCAGAGTCAGGATCGCGTCGAACAAGGCGCGTTCCGCCTGTGCCTTCTGGCGCGGCGTCAATGTGCGGTTGTCTTTCACGGCTGCTACGGTTATCGGCGGCGGTATCGGCTTATCGATCAGCTGTACTAGCGTAATAGCATGATATTACATTGATACAGCGCTTCAGGCAAGCGGTGTCTCGGACAAGCGGATTCGAGCCGGTTTCGGAGTGGACCGGTTCCGGGCTGGGCTGGTTCTGGCTGAATTGGTTCTGGAGTGGCGGGTCCCGGCCCCGAATCAATCCTGGACCGAGGGACTCCTTTTGGCCGTTGCAGACGCCGGACAACTGTCGCATAGCCACATCCCGTTCCTGGTTCCCACCGATCATGCCTTCGGATTTAAGGCATGATCGGTGGGAACCAGGAACGGGGCTAGTCCGTAGTATGAGCGAGCGACTTGAGGCTGGCGGACCGGCCGGTGCCGGTCCGCCTTGTGCGAAGTGGCGGGAACCGCGCGGTTTCGGCCGATCAGCCCAGGACCTGTTCCAGCTCCGGGAGAACCTTGAACAGATCGCCGACCAGTCCGATGTCGGCTACCTCGAAAATCGGCGCTTCGGGATCCTTGTTGATCGCCACGATGGTACGCGCATCCTTGATCCCGGTGAGATGCTGAATGGCACCGGAGATGCCGACTGCCACGTATAGCTCCGGCGAAATGATCTTGCCGGTCTGTCCGACCTGCAGTTCGTTCGCCGCATAGCCGGCATCGACCGCGGCGCGCGATGCGCCGACACCCGCGCCGATTTTGTCGGCAAGGCTGTAGATCAGCTGGAAGTTCTCGGCGCTGGCCAAGGCGCGGCCGCCGGAAACGACACGTGCCGCGGTTTGCAGGTCTGGACGGCCGGTGGCCGCCGCCGAGCGGCTGACAAAACGCGTATGAGTGGGCAGATCCACCGCGACAGTAGCCGCTTCGATGCCGGCGCTGCCGCCCTGCGGCGCCTCCTGGAAGGAGGCGGTTCGTACCGTGGCCACCAGCGTGCTGTTCTGACTGGCCTCGACCGTGATGATGGCGTTACCGGCGTAGACCGGACGCTGGAAGCGCCACGCCGACTCGGCCATCATGATATCGCTGAGCTGGCCGACGCCGAGGAGCGCCGCGACACGCGGCATCAGGTCCTTGCCGAAAGTGGTCGAAGGGCCGAATACATGGCTGTAACCGGCGGCGAGCGCGGCTACCTGGGGCGCCAGCACGGCTGCCAGGGCTTCGGCATTTGCCGGGTTGTCCACCTTCAGGACGCGATTGACTCCCTGGATTGCGGCAGCTTGAGCGGCGACTTCCGCCGCGTCGCTCGCGAACACCGCGATGTCGATCTGCGCGCCGTCTATGGCGCTGGCACAGGCCACGCACTTGGCCGTTGCCGGGTTGAGCTTGCCGCCGGCGTGTTCGGCGACGATCAGAATCTTGGCCATCAGACGAGCCCCTTCTGTTTCAGCGCGGCCACGAGTTCCGCGACGTCTTTTACCATGATGCCCTTCTGGCGCCCCGCGGGCGGGTCGTACTTGAGGGTCTTGAACTGGGAGTCGGTGCTCACGCCGAGATCGGCAATGGACAGAACATCCAGCGGTTTTTTCTTGGCCTTCATGATGTCGGGCAGCTTCACGTAGCGCGGCTCATTGAGGCGCAGGTCGCTGGTGATGACCGCCGGCAGATCGACTTCGATCGTTTCGAGCCCCGCGTCCACCTCGCGCGTGATCCTGGCCTTGGCGCCGTCGAGTTCGACCTTGGAGGCGAAGGTCGCCTGGGGACGATTCCACAATGCGGCCAGCATCTGCCCCGTCTGGTTGTTGTCGTCGTCGATCCCCTGCTTGCCCAGCAGCACGATCTGCGGAGACTCCTTTTCGATCAGCTGCAGAAAAATACGGGCCGCAGCGAGCGGTTCTACTGTCGCATCGGTTTGCACCAAAATAGCGCGGTCGGCGCCCATGGCCAGGCCGGTGCGCAACTGCTGCTGGGCGTCGGCCGGACCGATGCCGACAACGATGACTTCCGCTGCCGCGCCTTTTTCCTTGATGCGCAGCGCCTCTTCCAGCGCGATCTCATCGAAGGGGTTGATGCTCATCTTCACCCCGTCGGTCACGATGCCCGTGCCATCGGGTTTGACGCGCACGCGGACGTTGTAGTCCACCACGCGCTTCAGGCCCACGAGAATCTTGCTCACTAGCGCTCCTTGAAACGATGAATTGCTGTTGCCGCAGGCCTCGCGCGGGCATGGCACTCACGCTCTGGCCGTCTTGCGCCGAAGGCGCGGAAAAGGGCCGCCGGGAGGTGAAACAAGCCAGCGAGGGACCCGGTCGAGGTGTCGCAAGGTTGCGAGACTACCGGCCGGGCAGCGGCGGGCACGCTAACGGATGAATCGGCAAGAGTCAAATGACATTGCCGCTTCAGGCGATCAAGCCAGCCTGGCTGCCCTGCAACCCGCCATGCAGATTCACCTCGGTGAATTCCGGCCGGTGTGAGCTCATTCCTGGAACTGTCTGTTTTTAAAGGTTACGGCATATTTGAAGGGCACGGCGCACGGAATCGAATCCGCGCCTCCGTTACACTGCGCCCATCACGGCTGGATCTGTAACCCCTCATGCCCGACGCACTGGCACCGCGCCTCAAACTTGGAGTAATTTCCCCGGCGACGAATACGATCGTACAGCCCGAATACGACGCCATGCGACCGTCGGGCGTCAGCAACCAAATGACGCGGGTGATGATCCCGGACACCCCTGTGGGGACTCAGAACGAATTCGAAGCCATGCTGGGACAGGTCCGCGGTTCGATCGAGGCGGCGCTTGACACCGTCATGGCCTGTTTGCCCGGCGTCATCGTGATGGGCATGGCCGCGGAAACATTCTGGGAGGGCTCCATGGATGCCGCGGCGCTGCGCAACCACCTGGAAGCGCGTGCCGGCGTGAAGGTGGTGCTGGGCGTGCAGGCCGCCATCGCCGCGATTCAGCGTTATGGCGGCATCCGGCGCATCAGCCTGATCACTCCCTACATGCCTCCGGGGGATGCCCAAGTCCGCCGTGCTTTCACCGATGCGGGTTTCGAGGTCATCAACCTGCTGGGCCTGAAATCCAACAGCCCGCTGCTGATGTCGCACGAACCTCCCGAGCGCCTGCGCCGCGCGGTGCGCGAAGTGGATGACGGCAATGTCGAACTGATCCTGCAGATGGGTACGAACCTGGCGTTCGCCCGCATCGCCGACGAGGCGGAACGCTGGCTCGACAAGCCGGTGCTGGCCGTGAACACCTGCACCTACTGGCATGCGCTGCGCGGTTGCGGCATCGATGAGCGCATGGAAGGCTTCGGCTCGCTGTTGCGGGAACATTGAGTCGCGGGAGCCGCCGATCTGGGAAGACGGCCAATTCGGGAAGACGGTGGGAATACACCTTGCTGCAGGCGCCGAGCTGTGATCAGGTGCAGTTCTACGGGCATGCATTCTGTTATCTTTACATGTGATCTCCCGACCCGGCCGGCTTTAGCCTTACCCAAGCAGTTTTCCCATGCGCACCATCCGCCCCAGTTCCAGCCTCGCCAACGTAAAGTACGAGATCCGTGGAGACCTGGCGCGGCGCGCCAACGAAATGGAGCGCTTGGGTTACGACATCGTGCCGCTCAACATCGGTAATCCAGGCGTCTTCGGCTTCCGGACCCCGGAGACCATGCGCCTGGCCATGATCGAGAATCTCAAGGCCAGCGAGGCCTATTCCCACCAAAAAGGTATTTTTCCCGCTCGCGAAGCCATCGTGATGCAGCAGCAAAGCCGCGGTGTCCGCGGTGTCACGGTGGATGAGGTCTTCATGGGCAACGGCGTGAGCGAGTTGATCGATCTGGTGCTGCGCGCCCTGTTGTCCACGGATGACGAGGTGCTGGTGCCCAGTCCGGACTACCCCCTGTGGACTGCCGCTGTGAACCTGAATCGCGGCCGGGCGGTGCATTATTCCTGCCGCCCGGAGAACGGCTTCCAGCCCGATCCTCAGGAGATGGAATCATTGATCACCAGCCGCACGCGGGCGATCGTGGTCATCAACCCCAACAATCCGACCGGCGCGGTGTATTCGCGCGCCGTCCTGGAGGGCATCGCACAACTGGCGGAGCGCCATCATCTGGTGGTGTTCAGCGACGAGATCTACGACCAGATCCTGTACGACGACGCCGAATTCATCCCGATGGCGACGCTGGTGCAAGATACCCTGTGCGCAACCCTGTCCGGCCTGTCGAAGGTGTACCGGGCCTGCGGCTATCGCGTGGGCTGGGCGGCGTTTTCCGGGGACGTGGAACCGGCGCGCGAATACCTGGCAGCCCTGGACAAATTGTCCTCGCTGCGCCTGTGCAGCAATGTTCCGGGCCAGTGGGCGGTACAGACCGCGCTCGGCGGCTACCAGAGCATCCATGAGCTCACGCGGCCCGGAGGGCGGCTGTTCCAATCCCGCCAGGCCATCCTGGAGGGTGTCCGCAACAGCAAGTACCTGCAGATACATACGCCCATGGGCGCCATCTATGGTTTCGTCGGTGTCAAGGAAGGCGTATTGCCGGATTTCGACGACCAGCGCTTCGCCATGGATCTGCTGGAACACAAACATGTGCTGATCGCGCCGGGAACCAGTTTCAATGCGCCCTACAAGACGCATTTCCGCATCACCAACCTGCCGGATGCAGAGGTGATTGCCGAGGTGTTCCAGCGCATGGAGGAGGTTTGCGACAGCTACCTGTCGGACCGCCGGCTGCCAACCCAGACGGAGACGACCCAGCCAGAGACGGCCCAAACGGCGGATCGACGCGCCGAACCTCGGGCGGAACTGAAAGTCGTCGCCAAATAGGCCCGATCATGGGCGCACCGGCGAACGAGCGGTGTGCTGCCGTGCCGCCGGCGGCATCGTTCCCTGCCGGTGCGGCTACGATGCCCCCGAAGATAGCGTCGGTGACGATCCTGGCCGCCAGCCGCCGGCTGGCACATGCCCTGGTCCAGGACCATGCCCGGCGTGCCGTGGCCGCGGGACAGCTCGTCTGGCGTACACCACGCATCCTGCATTGGTCTACCTGGCTGCGCCAACAATGGCTCGAAAGACGCGCGCTCGGGCAGCATCCGGCACTACGGCTGTTGACACCGGCCCAGGCCCGGGTGATCTGGAGCGATGTGGTCGGCGCCAGCGAACCCGGGGCAGGGCTGCTGACGCCCGCCGGTGCCGCCAGACTCGCGGCCCGCAGCTGGCAATACATGCAGGAATATCTGCTCCCCCTGGAGGATTTGTCGCAGGCCGACGGCGCGGAGGCCCAGGCATTGGCGCATTGGTGTGCAGGCTTCCAGGCGCGTTGCCGATCCATGAATGCCCTGGACGAAGCAGACCTGCTGTACTGGGCTCACGAGCAGGCACTGCTGCCCCATGAGCCGGTGGCGCTGGTCGGCTTCGATGTCGTGCCGCCGGCATTGCGGCGTCTATTCGATCGATGGCGGGCGCATGGCAAGCTCCTCGAGGCGGATGAGACGGCGTTCGAGGAGCGCGGGCAGGTCGCCGTGGTCACCGCCCGTGAACGCGAGCATGAACTCGAACTCGCCGCCCGTTGGGCGCGCGCGCATTGGCAACAGGGTGTGCGCCGTATCGGCATCGTCATTCCGGACCTGCAGGCCCGGCGGGCGGCGGTGCGGCGTGTGTTCGAGGACGTGTTCGCGCCGGGCCGACGGGCGGTAGGACAGGACCCGCAGAGTTCGGCGGTAACGATCGCGGCTGCGCAGCCGCTGACGGACTATCCGCTGGTCGAGGCCGCCATGCAGGTGCTGCAGTTCGTCTTGCCCGGCCGTTCCAGCGTGCATGCCGGACGCCTGCTGCGATCGCCCTTCCTGGGCAGCGCCGAAGGCGAGCAGGACCGGCGCGCCCTTGCCGATGGCCGGCTGCGCCAGGAGCGGCGCGAATGTTGGGACTGGTTCGAACTGGAACGCTGGGCGGGCGTGACGCAGTGCGAACGGCTGCAGCACCACGCTCGCGAAGTCTGCACCCGGTTGCGCGGGGAAACCTCCGCCGCGCCGCCCAGTCGATGGGCGGAACGTTTTCATGGCTGGCTGAAGGCGGCAGGGTGGCCGGGCGAGCGCACGCTCAGCGGTGTGGAACACCAGACACGGAATAAGTTCCATGCGGCGCTGGCGGAATTCGGCACTTTCGATGCGGTACATACCCTTCTTGGGCTACCGGCCGCGCTGGCGCGCCTGCAGGAGTTGCTGGGCGAGACGGCGTTCGAGCCTGAGACGCCGCCGGGCGTGGTCACCGTGATCGACCCGACGACCGTTACCGGGATGCGCTTCGATGCTCTGTGGGTGGCGGGACTGGATGCGGGTTCATTCCCGGGCCCTGTCAGCCCCGATCCTCTGATTCCATTGTCGATACAACAAAACGCAGGTATGCCCGGAGCATGTGCCGAGGAGGTCATGCGGCAGGCCAGACGACGGCTGTCCGGCTGGGTCGGTTGCGCTGCGCAGGTCGTGCTGAGCTGGCCCCGGCAGGAGGCGGAGGCTGTACTGCGCCCCAGCGCACTGCTGGCGCCCTGGGCGCCTGCCGACGGCGCTCAGGAAGTCGCGCCGCTCGCCGGGGTACGCGCCTGGCACCGCAGCCTGTTCGCGCATCGGCCCCGGATGGAGACATTCGAGGATGATCGAGCGCCGATGCTGGCGGACAGCGCCGCGCGCGGCGGTGCCCGAACGCTCGAGCTGCAATCCAGTTGTCCGTTTCGGGCACAGGCGGAACTGCGCCTGGGCGCGACGGCCTTGGCGCGGATCGGCCTGGGGATCGAGCCGATGGATCGCGGCACGATCCTGCACCGGGTACTCGCCGAGGTATGGAAATCGCTGGGCACCCAGGCGACGCTGCACTCACTGGCGCAGGAACAGCTGCAGGCACAGGTGCGAGCGGCGGCGCAGCGGCATGTCGCGCGGGCGCTGCGGCCGGCGTTGCGATATCGCGCCCGTCTGGCGGCATTGGAGACCGAGCATGTCATCGGGCAGGTGCTGCGCCTGCTGGAACTGGAGAAACTGCGCGCACCCTTTGGTATTCGCGTCGCCGAAGCCTCCGAACCCTACATGATCGGCGGCCTGGCGATCACCCTGCAGCCCGATCGGATCGATGAACTGGGCGAGGGCGGGCAACTGCTGATCGACTACAAGCTCGGCACTGCACACCAGCCGCGCCAATGGCTGGATACCTGGCCCGGCCGTCCGCAACGTCCTCAGCTGCCTCTATACGCGCTGGCGCACCAGGATTCCTTGCGCGCCCTGGCGTTTATCGTGCTGGCGCCGGGAACGGTGGAATATCGCGGCTGGAGCGACGGCACCGCGGTGGGACCGGGTGTGGATGCGTATCCGCAGGGCATACGCCCGGATGAAACCGTGTCCGATTGGCCCGCGCTGCTGGCGCACTGGCGATCGACGTTGACGCAGCTGGCGCGCGCCTATGTCGCCGGGGAAGCCGCGGTGGATCCCTTGCCGTACGCGTGCACCTGGTGCCATCTGAGCACGATGTGCCGCATCCACGAGCATGCCCCGGCATTCACCGGGGAGGATGCGCCGAGCGAGTGGCGCGACGATGAGTAGCGACGCAGACGCACGCCGCCAGGCGCTGGATCCGGCGCGCTCATTCATCGTGCAGGCGCCGGCCGGCTCCGGCAAGACGGAGTTGTTGACACAACGCTACCTGCGCCTGCTCACCACCGTACAGCATCCCGAACAAATCCTGGCCATTACGTTCACGCGCAAGGCTGCTGCGGAGATGCGCAATCGTATCCTGCAGGCGCTGCATGGCGCGGACGGGCCGGCACCTCCCGAGGAGCACAAGCGTACGACCTGGACCTTGGCCGCGGCGGTGAAAAAACAGGATCGCCGGCATGGCTGGCAACTTGCGGATCATCCCTCGCGCCTGCGCATCCAGACGATCGACGCGCTCAATGCCGGCCTGGCGCGGCGCCTGCCGGTGCTGTCCGGCACCGGGGCCGCGCTGGAGCCCGCCGAGGATACCCATCCCTTGTACGAGGCGGCGGTCGCTCGACTCATCGAACGTCTCGGTGACGGATCGGCCGAGTCGGCCTGCCTGGAAACGTTGGTGATCCATCTGGGCAATCGCGTCGACCGGCTCGATAAACTGCTGCGCGATCTGCTGGCCAAGCGGGATCAATGGCTGCATCCCATCATGAACGCGGCGGCGCACGATGATCTGCGCGGCATGTTGGAGCAAACGCTGTCGGATCTGATCGAACGCCACCTGACGCAATTGTGCGCCGAACTGCCGGCCCCGCTGCGCGCCGAGGTGTGGGTCCTGACGAGCTATGCCGCCGCGAATCTGTTGCGGGGTGCCGACCTGCCGCCCGGGCGGCGCGCGCTGTTCGAAGCCTGTGTGGAAAACAGTGCGAGCGGCGCGACGGCCCTGGAAGCGCGCGGCGAGTGCCTGCAGGCGTGGCTGGCCGTCACGGAAGTATTCCTGCGCAAGGAAGGCCAGGTCTACAAATCGGTCAACGTCAGGCAGGGCTTTCCGCCGCAGGATACCGCGATGAAATCGCGCATGCGCGAGACGCTCGCCGCGCTGGCCGAGAATGCCGACCTGTGCGCATATCTTGCGCTGCTGCGCGAGTTGCCCGCGCCGCACTACTCGACCGGGCAATGGCGCGTTCTACAGGCCTTGCTCACGGTGCTGCCGCTTGCGGTGGCCGAACTGCAACTGGTGTTTCAGGCGCAAGGCAAGGCCGATTACCTGGAAAACGCGCTGCGGGCACTGCGGGCGCTGGGTACGAACGAGGCGCCGACCGACCTGGCGCTGGCCTTCGACTACCGGCTGCAGCATCTGCTCATCGACGAATGCCAGGATACCTCGTTTGCGCAGTTCGATCTGCTGGAACGCTTGACGGCGGGCTGGACGCCGGGCGACGGGCGCACACTATTCTGTGTCGGCGATCCCATGCAGTCGATTTATCGCTTTCGCCAGGCCGAAGTAGGATTGTTTTTACAACTGCGCCGCCAGGGACTGCGCACGGTGCAACTCGAGCCGCTGCGGCTCACGGCGAATTTTCGCTCGCTGCGCCCGCTGGTGGAATGGGTCAACCAGGTCTTTCCTTCAGTACTGTCGCCGCGGGATGATCCGGAGCAGGGTGCCGTCAAATACAGTCCCAGCGAGGCGGTACGCGGAGCATATCCTTCCAGCGAGGCGGTACGCGGAGCGGCTGATGCCAATATCGCGATACACAGCGGCGACGCCGAACCCGCCGATCAGGCTCAAAACGGAAATTCGGCTCTGACATCGGCGGGCCTGGCACCGAACCAGGATGGATCGCCGGAGGCGGACACGTTGCCGGTCGGCGTGCATGTACATGCGGCGCTCGATGAGGATGCTTCGGCGCAGGCGCTGCGCGTAGTGCATATCGTGCGCGAGGCACGGCGGCTCGATCCGGCGGGAAGCATCGCCGTTCTGGTGATGGCGCGCCCGCACGTACAGCAGATCGCCGCCGCGCTGAGCGCCGCCTCGATCGATTTCCAGGCCATCGAGATCGAACTGCTGAGATCCCGGCCGGTGGTACAGGATCTGATTGCGCTGACGCGCGCGCTGGTGCATCCGGCCGATCGCACCGCCTGGCTGGCCGTGCTGCGTGCGCCATGGTGTGGCTTGAGCCTGGCCGACCTGCATGCCCTGGTCGGCATGGATCGGAAACACACGATCAATGAACTGCTGGCACAAGCGCAGCTGGAGAATGGCTGGCCGGAAGCGCTCGGCACCCAGGGTCGCATACGCATCGGCCGGGTTCATGCGGTGTTGCGCACCGCCTTGCATGAACGTGGCCGCGTTTCTCTGCGCGACTGGGTCGAGCGCACCTGGAACTCCCTGGGTGGACCGGCTTGCCTGCAGCGCGAGCAGGATCTGGACGATGCGCAAGCCTTCCTGGAACGCCTGGAACAAATCGAGGTGGCTGGCGACCTGGCGGACGTGGCGCGGCTCGAAGAGCAGTTGGAGCGCCTGTTCGCACGCCCGCGCGGCGAGCAGGAAGCGCAGCAGGCGGGCCCGGTGCCGGGACCGGCAGGCATCGAACTCATGACCATCCACAAGGCGAAGGGCCTGGAGTTCGACACGGTGATTCTGCCGGAACTGCATCGCCGGATGCGTAACGAGGACCAGGAGCTGTTGCGCTGGACCCGCGTACCCGGCCACGGCGGCATCGTATTCGCGCCGCTCAAAGCGCAAGATGCCGAGGTGGATCCGATGTATCGCTGGGTCGAGCGGCTGGAACGTCAGCGCGGCTCGTGTGAACGGGCGCGACTGCTGTATGTGGCGGCGACCCGCGCCCGACGCGCGCTGCATTTGCTGGGCAGCGTGCGTTCGAGGCAGGACGACTCGGGAGTGCGCCTGGTCGAGCCGCGCGAGGGCTCGATGCTGCGCATGCTGTGGGGCGCATTGCGGCCTCGCTTCGAGGAGCTGACATCGGCATCGCCGGTGGCGCTGCCGCCGGTGCCGCCGGCGTCCGGAAGGATATTGCGGCGTTTGCCTCTGTCCTGGCAGGCGCCTGCCGCGGATAGCGCCGTGCCCGCGCAGCCCCCACCGCTTGCCGGCATCGATGCCTCGGCGCCGGATTTCGATTGGGTGACGGAAACAGCGCGCCATGTGGGAACGCTGGTACATCGCGAGTTGGAGCGTCTGGTGCGTAACGGCCTTGCGGTGGCCGGTGGCGCCGTACCGGCCGACGCCGCGCCGCGCCTGGCAACCGAGCTGGCCGAACTGGGTGTGCCGCCGCAGCGCTGCGAAGCGGCCGTCCTGCGCGTGTTCGAAGCTATCGAGAATATCTTGTCGGATGCCCGGGGCTGCTGGCTGCTGGGTATCGGCGAGCCGATCCAGGAGGCGGAATCGGAGCTCGCGCTCAGCGGGGTGGTGAACGGCCGCGTCGTCTCCAGTGTCATCGATCGCAGCTTTGTCGACGCCCGGGGGATACGCTGGATCGTCGACTTCAAGACCAGCACGCACGAGGGCGGGCAGCTTGCATGGTTCCTGGATTCGGAGGTAGAGCGTTATCGTCCGCAACTGCGGCGTTACGTCCAGCTGATGCGCTGCCTGCATCCGGCGCAGCCGGTACGTGCAGCCTTGTATTTTCCCCTGCTACGCCAATGGCGTGAAGTCGAAGTATAGGCAGCCTGTCAGAAGCTGCCCTCGAGGGAGAAGGGCCGGCGGCCCTGCGCATCCGCCGGACCCAGAAACTGCAACGCCTGGACGATCTCGCTCGAGGCTTCGGGGCGCGGTGTGACGAGTCCTTCGATGATATAGCTGCGATCGGCCCGCAGCTGCACGCTGCCTGTCACCTGCAGCGGACCGCCGGTGTCGATGAGCGTGCCGGCCGGCACCGCGGCTCGTGTGCTGTCCGCGGCGGGCGCGAAATCGACCCGATAGCTGCCGAGCCTGAGCGGCCTGCCCGCTGAACCGCCCATCGATCCGCCCACCCATCCGCCCACCCATCCGCTGAGCGCCACGGCATCGAGCCGGCCGGCCGCCTGGATCGGCCAGCCCCGCTCCAGGCGCAGATCGGCAAACTTGAGATCGAGCGTACCGTTCCAGCCGCCCATCGACGGTATCGCCGACAGCGCATTCAACGGCAGGGAGGCAGTGAGATCGGTGACGCGCAGCCGGCCTTGCCGGCCGGCGGTTACCGTGGCCTGCGCAAAACCATCGGCACGGTTGAGGGTCAGGTCCGCACGCAGGCGCGCGCCCAGCAGTGCTGTCGGGTGCAGTCGCCATTCGAGCCGCCCCAGTCGCGCTTCCTGCCATTGCAGGTTCTCGGCGCGCCCATGCCAGAGCGTACCCGATATGCCCTCCAGGCGTGTCTGAGCGGGCGCAAGCCATCCCAGCGCCAGGCGCGCGGGCAGGGTGAGCAGCGCAAACAGGAGGAAGGCACCGCCGCCCAGCAGGACGAAGGGCATGATGCGGCAGCCAGACGCTTCCGTGCCGAAGAGCTTCTTCATGGCGGCCCGCCGCAGACCTGGGTACGACGGAACGCCCCGCTCGGAGGTAAGGCCGGCGAGTACATCGATCAGCTGCCTGCGCGTGTGAGCACCAGGCTCGCGTTGACATATCCAGGATTGCCGCTGCGATCGATCGTCGCAGACTCGACATTGATGGCATACCGCTGCTGCAGATCCCCCAGGCAGGCCACCAGCGTGTCGAATTCCGCGGCCTCCAGCCTGACGCGAATACCGGTCTCGCCGTCGGGCGTCTGGCCGGTGAGTGCGGTGCCCAGGCCGCATTCGCGGGCGGTACGATCGACCAGTACGACCAGCGAATCCGTGGCGGCGTGCTCCGCGGCGGGGGCGCCGGCATTCAGCGCCAGCATCTCCGGGCCGATGCCGCGCATCCAGGCCAGATCGGCTTCCTTCCGGACGACCCGTTCGCTGCGCGATTTCACGGCATCGTGGAAGGGCGCAAGCGCCAGCGTATAGAGCGCGAGCAGCACGGCCAGGACGACGCCGACACCGATGAATAGCTGCTCGCGCGCTTGCAAGGAATGAAATCGGTCCTTGAGCTGCTGCAGATTCATACGCCCGGATTCCTGAGTTGCAGCCGGCCCTCGAACTTGGAATCACGGGGATTGGCCGATTCGATCTTGGCGCTGACGCCGCGTTCGCCGGCCACCTGGCGAATACGATCCAGCGTCTCCACGGACGGGACCAGCACTCGCAGATCGGTGATCTGGTCCCGATAGGACAAGGCTTCGATGTTCGTCCCGGGCGCTTCCGCCAAGGCTTCGCCCAGGGCCGCCAGGGTCGCCATCATGCCCTGTGCGACATTGCCGCCGCGCAGCTGGGCCAGGCGAGCCTCCACCCGCCTGCGCGCCTGGTCCGCCGCCGGCACCGGCGTGCCGGGCATGAGCTGCTGATAGATCGCGGTGATCTGCGTATCCAGGCGTGCTTCGGCAGCGCGGTCATGCATGTACTGCCAGGATTTTGCGCCCAGGTGCAGGGCGGCAAACACCAACGCCAGTGCGGCGGCATGGCGCCAGGGGGCGAACGATATGTTCAGTCGTGTACGGACCTGATAGGGGCCCTGCAGCAGGTTGACCGCCGTACCTTGCACGATCTGCGCAGCCAGCATCGGCAGCGGGCCCTGCGGCAGCAGTTTCAGCTGCAGGCTGGCAGTGAATTCACGCAGTCCCTCCAGCAGCTCACGCTCCCGTTGGTAGTCCTCCTCGCCGACGTAGATCGTGACGTGCTCACGTGTTTCCTCGCCGGAGGCGAGCGCCAACTGCAAGGCTTCGATCAACGGCTCGACCTCGAGTACCACGGCGGGCGCGAGCGGACGCTTCAGGTACACGCATAGTTCGTGGATCAGCACCGTGACGCCGTTGGGTGTCGGCGGCAGCGCCTCGGTCTCCGCGTAGATCGCGTTCGGATGCAGTCCGGCGGCGGCCAGCGCGGCCTGCCATGCCTGCATGGCCGGGTGCGTAACGATAGCGACCGGCGTGCCGCGTGACGCCGTACGCCGAGGTCCGAGCGCCGCGCCTGCGGCGAGGCGGCCGATGGCGAAGTGCTGATCCTCGAGATCGCCGGCCAGCTGTTCCTCGAGCGCGAAGGGTACGATCTGCGCCAGTTTTGCTCCGCTGCGCGGCGGCAGCACCGGCTCGACAAGCAGCACCTGCGTACCCGGAACGAGCACGATCAGGCGGCGTGCGGGGGTCTGTGCCGCGGCGGCCAGCGACAGCGGACCCGAGCATACGGCGTCACGCGCCACGCCGTCGCCGTCGACGATGAGCCACTCCGCCAGGTAGCTGATCGGATCGGCGGGCGGTACGGCGCCGCCGTCCTGACCGGCTGCCGGCTGGAGCGGCGTATCCGCGCCCTGGGTGCCGGGAGTGTTCCTGTTGCCGGGGCGCAATCGAACGACTAGAAATTCCGGCATCAGCATCCTGTCCGGGTCGACGGCGGCGGCGAAGTTTCGAGGGGCGAGCACATGCCTATTCGGATTCTCTGTCCTGGAGCGTCCATCCGCGATGCCTGGCTGGGGGGGGGGGGGTACCTGAATGTCGGATCGGGGTATCGGGTCAGGTCAGGGTGTACCGGCGCTTCTGAGTATGGGGCGCACCAGATTCGTGCCTTCGTTGCGGTACAACAGACTGTACAGCGTGTACCGGGTAGTTCCAATAGTGACCCAGAGGGTGGCGCGAAACCAGGCGCTTTTCTCGTCGATCGAGGCTTCCAGGGTTTCCTTCTGTCGCGCGTTCAGGCCGCTGAGGCGCTGCTGAAAGTCCCGTCTGTCCGGGAAGCAGCGCTGCTTGCGCATTTCCGCAGTGTTCTCGCGTGCGAGGGTATACTCCGTCTGTCCGTCGATCAATGCATCCAATACCTCGGGTGAGGCCGTGCATAGGTTGATTCGAGTGCCGACGGGCAGCGCCGTTACGAACGGCTCCAGCCGCCGATAGCGCTCCGGCCCGAACCCGGCGATGGCCAGCAGTTCGCTCACCCGTGTGATGGGCATGTTAGCCGTGCGATAGGGCGGCGTCAGTCCGGTATAGGCCGAATCCTCCGCGCCGGCAGGAAAGCCCTCCTCGATGTCGGAGTCGATCCAATCGGCGATGATTGCCGCCCATTTTTCCTCGAGATCCAGCAGCTCCAGCAAACGGCTGAAACGCTCCAGCGCTGCCGTGTCGACCCGCAGCGTGCCATCCTGCAGTGTCACCAGATTATTGAGATTGAAGCGTCCTTGCATATCCTCCAACTGTCCCTGGAATTCACCATCCTCGATCGGAATGGGCGGAATCGGTGTCGCCCATTCCTCGGTGAAGTCATCGGTTTTGCTTCGCTGCCCGTCGCGCTTGAGTACGTCGGCTGCCCAGGCCTCCCCGCCGAGTGCGATCTGTAAACCCTGATCCAGAGCAAAGGCGGTCGCCGTGCGCCGCTGGTCCAGGTATCCCTTGAAGCCGACGCTTACGGCCAGGATGGTCGCCAGCGCCACGATCAGCACGGCGGTGATGAGTGCGACCCCGCGCTGTCGGCTGCGCCTCATCCCGGCACCTCGATCAGCCGGATGATCCGGCCCCAGTCCGCAAGCTCCAGGGTGATCTCCACGGCGATCGGCCGCAGGCGCGGCGCATCGGATGCGGAATAGCCCGCCGGCGGCCATTGGGCATGCCAGTTGCGATTGGCGTCCAGAAAGCGCAGCTTGAGTTCCTTCACCTGATCCAGGAGTACGACGCCGACCGGCTCGATCGCCAAGGTACGATCCAGCACCACCCAATATTCGCGGCGCAGCGTCTCGTCTTCGAGCTGATAGGCCACCCGTTGCAGGGTGGAGCGCGGTATACCGGCAGGGTTGCTCCAGCCGGCGCGGGTGAAATCCGCGATACGTGTCCCACCGCCCTCGGCACGCAAGGCTGGTTCGATGGCCTCGCCCAGAGGCTCACGCACCGGACGGGGTTCGAGCATGGAAAAATCCAGACTCAGGCGCTGCACGGCGCGCTGCACCGCGCGCGTGCGTGCGGCGCCGGCCTCGGCGATCCCGCTTTGCTTGACCAGTTCGTTGTAGCCGCTCAGCGCCAGCGTGCCCACGACCGTGAAGATCGCGACGGCAACGAGCACCTCCAGCAAGGTAAAACCGCTCGGGCACCGGCGCATCATTGTCCGTCCTGCGCCGGGTCCATGGGCGGCTCCACGGGATCTCCGGTCTGCGGCGACGGTACCTGCCCGGGCGCCGGCTCCTCGGCTTCATCCGCATCGAGGGCCAGTGCGTCCCGCCAGGAGACCAGCGTCGTTCCCGATGGCGCGATCGCCGTTCCGTAGAAGCCGATGACGGACGTCATGCGCACCGTCTCGCCGGCCTCGGCGAGCCGTACGCCGACATCGATCCGCCGGACGCTGTCCACCGGCGTCTGGGTGACTTCCATGGTCCAGCGCCAGCGCCGCCCGGCCATCTCCACCTCACCGGAGGTCTTGTCGATCTTCGGCGCGGTACGCTGCAGCCGGACTTCCGTCAACCGATTCAAGGCCACCCAATGGGCAATCGTCTTGTCGCGCAGATAGCTGCCATTGCCGGCGGTCTGGCCGACGGCCTGGATGACGCCCAGCATGCCCAGGGAAACGATGATCAGTGCAGCCAGGACCTCGATGAGAGTGAAGGCGCGCTGGCGGTTTCCCGCCGGTGCGGACGCGGCTCGGCGGATAGTGCGGGAAAGGCGGGGAGTACGGTGCCAGAGGGTGTTCGGTCCGCCGCTTCGTACCGCATCATGATACGGCTTAGCGGCGCGCATCGGATACCACTCTCTGATCCTCGGCAGACCGGGACTCGCCGGGGCGGGTTGGGGTGGGGCGGGTGTGGGCGACCGGAATCCAGTCGCGCTGGGATTCCCGGCGCTCGATCCGCAGATCGTTGTCGGCCTGTGCCACGAAGCGCCACAGGGCTTCGGCGGCATCGCGCTCCAGGCGCAGTTCGAACGGCATGACTTCGCCGCTGGACAGCACCAGGATCTGGGGCGGCCATCGCTGATGTTCGTCCTTCCGGCCGCGATCGACGGGTGCGGGCTTCAGCACGATCTCGCGCGCATCCACCCATAGCCGGAAGCGCAGACCTTCCGGCAGACCGCGGGGCGCATACAAGCGATCGTCCGTGATGGGGATCCAGTCCGACTCGCGCGGCTCGTGGCGCAGGAATTCATATCCGGTGGCCGAGACGAACAAGCCGAGATCCACGCCCTGCAGTTCGGCTTCCTCACGTATTTGCTGCAGCACTGCCCAGAAACGCCGGGTTTCGTCCTCGGCCTGACGATCGCGCCCCAGCACCCCGACCGCCAGGGTCGCGGCTGCCACGATCACACCGATGATGACCACGACGACCAGAATCTCCAGCAAGGTGAAGCCGCGGGAAAAACGCGGCGCCGTGGCGCCCGGCAGCCGCAGCCGGTTCACCGGGCGTATCACCGGGTCATCCTCACTGCCGCACGCTCCTTGCCCCTTATTGCGTCGCCCAATTACCCCGATCGGCATTGATTCCTTCGCCGCCTTCCTGAGCATCGGCGCCGAGGGTGTAAAGATCATATTCACCGCCGCGGCTACCGGGATTTGCATAGATATAGTCGTTTCCCCAGGGGTCCTGGCGCAGGCCTCCGCTGAGATAGCCGCCCTGTTTCCAGTTGCGCACCGTCGGATCGTTGGGCTGAGTCACCAACGCCTGCAAACCCTGCTCCGTGGTGGGATACTTGAAGTTGTCCATGCGGTATAGATTCAGGGCAGTCTCGAAGGCTTGGAGATCCTGCTTCACTTTCGCGATCTGCGCATCGTCGATGCGCCGCATCACGTTCGGCGCGACCAGCGCTGCGAGGATTCCCAGGATGACCACGACGACCATGATTTCGATCAAGGTAAAACCTGCAGAACGGACGCCTGGGCGACCGGTGCCCGAGCGGATCGGAAAGGCAGTGTGCGCACGAATCATGTCAGCATTCCTGGGATCGAGATGGCGAGCCCCGCGCTCCCGCGCCGCGACTCGGACGAAGGCTGCAGCGAAGGGGTGGCATCCATTGGCCTGCGCAGATCGGGCCCGGGCAGGTTCATGGGCGCGCCGGATCATAACAAAGCCCCATGCATGATGAATGAAGGTATCGCCCCATCTTCCCAGCGGCGCTTCACTGCTCCTGCCGGTATTCCGCCAGGCGCAAGCCGCCCCCGGCAGTCGGCCTGGCTGCTTGGACTGTTGTTCGTCATTCTGGTTCTACCGGCTTGGTGTGGCGAGGCAGGGCGAGCGGCGCTGCGCTACGAACGCGCCGCCGTTCTGACCGGCGACTACTGGCGTCTGCTGACGGCCCATCTGATTCATGGCGATGGGCGCCATCTGGCGCTCAACCTGACGGGCCTGGGGCTGCTGGCCATGCTGTTCCCCCGCGCATACAGCGCGCGCGAATGGGGTCTGATCATGCTGGCAAGCATGGCAGTCATAGATCTCGGCTTTGTCTTTTTGGAGCCACAGTTGCACTGGTATCTGGGTTTTTCCGGGATCCTGCATGGTGGATTGGCAGCCGGCGCACTGGCCTGGTGGCGCCAGGACTCCAGGGCATCGGCACTGGCATTGACCTTGATCCTGCTCTCCAAGCTGTTCTGGGAGCAGCTTGGCGGAGGACTTCCCTTGTCCGGAGACCTGCCGGTGGTCGTGGAGGCGCATTTGTATGGCGCGATCGGCGGTGGACTGGGCGCAACACTTTTACGACTGCGCACGCAAGACTGGTGGTGCCAGTCGCGATCGTTATAATCGCGCGCCCTGTGCCATGCAGCCGGCCGGACAGCTCAGAGCCTGATGAGAACAGAATGACGCTTGCTTTCGTATTCCCTGGACAGGGTTCGCAATCCATCGGCATGCTGGCCAGCCTGGCAGCGGTGGAGCCGCTGGTGCAGGAAACCTTTGCCGAAGCCTCCGAGGTGCTGGGCTACGATCTGTGGGCCCTGTGCCAACAGGGGCCGGCGGAACTGCTGGCCAGTACCGAGCGCACCCAGCCGGCCATGCTGGCCGCAGGCGTCGCGACTTGGCGGGCCTGGCGCAGGCATGGCGGTGCTCTCCCTGAGGCCATGGCTGGACACAGTCTGGGCGAATACACGGCGCTGGTGTGCTCAGGTGCCCTGGATTTCCGTACTGCCGTGGCGCTGGTGCAATTTCGCGGCTGGGCCATGCAGCAAGCCGTTCCGGCCGGGCAGGGCGCGATCGCCGCGATCCTGGGGCTGGACGATGCGCAGGTGGAGGCGGCCTGTGCCGAGGCGGCGCAAGGCGAAGTGGTCCAGGCGGCGAATTTCAATGCACCCGGACAGGTGGTGATTGCCGGAGCGAAGGCGGCCGTGGAGCGTGCCATCGAGGCGCTCAAGGCACGGGGCGCGAAGCGGGCCATCAAGCTGCCGGTCAGCGTACCGGTGCATACCGCGCTGATGGAGCCGGCGGCGCAACAGCTTGCCGAACGGCTGCGTGACACGGACTTTGCGGCATCCGAGGTGCGGGACCTCTATACTGTCGACGTGCGTCGCCACGGCGACGCCAACAGTATCCGGCAGTCGCTGGTGGAGCAGGTGGTCAAGCCGGTGCGCTGGACCCAGACGATCCAGGCGATACTTGCCGCCGGCGCGCGGACCATCGTGGAATGCGGGCCGGGCAAGGTACTGACCGGATTGAACCGGCGCATCGACAAGAACAAGGAAATCGCCATGCTGGCAATCGAGGATCCGGAATCGCTGCAGCAGGCGCTGGAAATGTGCAGGAGCAATGCATGAGCGAGGCGGTCCTGGCTCAAGACATCGCGCTGGTCACCGGCGCTTCACGCGGCATCGGCCGTGAGATTGCCGCCGAACTGGCGCGCCGCGGTGCGGTTGTAATCGGTACCGCCACCAGCGAAGCCGGCGCGCAGGCCATCACCCAATGGCTCTCGGCGATGGGTGCGCGAGGCCGCGGATTGGTGTTGAATGTCACACAGTCGCAGTCGGTCGATACCCTGCTCAAGCAGATCGAAGGCGCGGAAGGCGCCCCCACCATCCTGGTCAACAATGCCGGCATCACGCGCGACAACTTGTTGTTGCGCATGAAGGACGAGGATTGGGATGAGCTCATCAATACGAATCTGGCATCTGTTTTTCGTCTCTCCAAGGGTGTCCTGCGCGGCATGATGAAGGCGCGTCGCGGCCGCATCGTCAGTATTGCCTCCGTGGTCGGCGTCATGGGCAATGCCGGACAGACCAATTACGCCGCCGCCAAGGCAGGCATCATCGGTTTTTCGAAATCCCTGGCGCGCGAAGTCGGTTCACGCGGGATCACGGTCAACGTGGTTGCCCCGGGCTTCATCGCCACCGACATGACGGCAAGCCTGCCGCCCGAACAGCAGGCGCAGTTGACCGGCCAGATCGCGCTGGGCCGCCTGGGTGCTCCCGCGGATATCGCACATGCCGTCGCATTTCTCGTTTCGCCGCAGGCCGGATATATCACCGGCGAAACCCTGCACGTCAACGGCGGCATGTACATGATTTGATTCGAGCCGGTGTGAGCGAGCCAACTTCGCATATATGTTGGCCGTAACACATTGTTAACTTAGAATACGCCCGCCGTGCGGTCCGCCCAACGAGTACGAGGGTCGGTCTTTGCGAAGGGTTCAGCAGCCTCACAGAGGACTTGTATACCAATGAGCAGTATCGAACAGCAAGTTAAAGCCATCGTCGCCGAGCAGTTGGGGGTGAAGGAGGAAGAAGTCACCAACGATGCTTCCTTCGTCGATGACCTCGGCGCGGACTCGCTCGACACCGTCGAGCTGGTCATGGCGTTGGAGGAGGAGTTCGAGACCGAGATCCCCGACGAGGATGCGGAAAAGATCACCACCGTTCAGCAGGCGATCGATTACATCACCGAGCGTCGTAACCAGGCCTGAGCGCCTGGAGGTTCCCGAGCGGCTCTGGGTTCATATCCAGGTTGTCGGGGACTGAAGTTCAGGGTCATAAGGGCGAAATCGGGCGGCTTCGGGGGTATCCCCGAAGCTGTTTCGAGGCCTACCGGGCCGCGCGCTTTTTCCACCCGACATTGTCACCGGCCAGGGAAGGCGGGCTGACTTCTCGTCCGCCGTTCTCGCAGCTATCCGAGGTATTCGCTTGTCAAAGCGACGCGTCGTCATCACCGGTCTTGGCATCATCTCACCTGTCGGCAGCACGATCGATACGGCATGGGCGAACGTACTCGAAGGCAAGAGCGGCATCGTGCCCATCACCCGCTTCGATGCCAGTGCATTCCCGGTGCGTTTCCACGGCGCAGTGACCGGTTTCGAGCCCGAGAAATATCTGCCGCCGAAAGAGCTGCGCAAAATGGATCCGTTCATGTATTACGGTTATGCGGCAGCCGCGGATGCCATCAGTGACTCCGGAATCGAGGTGACACCGGAAAATGCGGCACGCATCGGTGTTGCCATGGGCGCAGGCATCGGCGGTCTGGATACCATCGAACATAGCTACGAAAAATATATCGAGACCCGCAGCCCGAAGAAAATATCTCCGTTTTTCGTGCCGAGCAGCATCATCAACATGATCTCCGGTCACATCTCGATCAATTACAAGCTCACCGGGCCGAATCTCGCTACCGTGACGGCCTGCACGACCTCCACACATGCGATCGGCCTGGCCATGCGGCTGATCCAGTACGGCGATGCGGACGTGATGATCGCCGGCGCCGGAGAAATGGCGACGACGCCGCTGGGCCTGGGCAGCTTCTGTCAGGCACGCGCTTTATCCATGCGCAACGAGGATCCGCAGCGCGCCAGCCGTCCCTGGGATCGCGATCGTGACGGCTTCGTACTATCGGATGGTGCCGGAGCGGTATTGCTCGAATCCTATGAACATGCCAAGGCGCGCGGCGCGAGAATCTATGCGGAGATCATCGGCTTCGGCATGAGCGGGGATGCGCATCACATCACTGCGCCGCCGGAAAACGGCGAAGGTGCGCGCCTGGCGATGGCGAATGCGATCAAGGACGCGCAGCTGAATCCCCAGGACATCCAGTATGTGAACGCACATGCGACTTCGACGGAACTGGGTGATCTGGCCGAAACCATCGCCATGAAGCGCTGCTTCGGCGCGCACTCCGCGGACCTGGCGGTCAGTTCCACGAAATCCATGACGGGCCATCTGCTAGGCGCCGCCGGCGCGGTGGAAGCGATCTTTTCGATTCTGGCCATCCGCGATCAGGTGGTTCCGCCGACCATCAATCTGGACAATCCCAGCGAGGACTGTGATTTAGACTATGTACCGCAAACCGCACGGCCCATGCCGGTTCGGGCGGCATTATCGAATTCCTTCGGTTTCGGCGGGACGAACGGCAGTCTGGTGTTCCGCGCGATCGACTGACCTCGTACGCTGCCGCCTGGCCTGAGCGTCGTGGCTGCTCCCATCATCGAGGCGGTGATGCCGGATGCCGCCGAGCTGCTGGCTTTGCATGCACTCTGGCCGCACCGTTACCCGGCCTTGCTTGAAAGCGCAGCGCCGGGCGAACCGCTGGGCCGCTACGACATCCTGTTTGCCTGTCCGAGCGGACGCCTCAACCTGTCACAGGACGGACGGTTGGCATGGAGCGGCGGCGGCGGCCATACGCTTACCGTTGATCGGACAATAAACACACTCCAGGCGCCTGCGTTCGGTACCTTTCTGCCGGCGCTGGACCGGTGGTGGCGCAGCAACCGGCCCGCCGTGCAGCCCGGAGCTCATGCGCCAGGCATGTCCGCGGCGGATCCATCGCCATCGTCGCTGCCGTTCACCGGCGGCTGGCTACTTTATCTGGGCTATGAACTGGCCGGCCAGATCGAGCCGGGATCATATCCGCGTGCCGCCGCGGGGCCTGTCGCCCAGGCCATCCGCGTCCCGGCCGCGATCATCCATGAGCACGCCACGCACAGAACCTGGATCGTAGCGGAGCAAAGCGCGGCCGGATGCGTATCCCGGATTCGCCGGGATCTCGCCTGCGTCACGCCGCTGCCGGCGCCGCCGCGCGCGCTGCTCGACGAGGACATCGAGGAGGATCCGCCCGAGCATTATTTGCGCATGGTGGAGCGCGCACTGGCATATATCGCCGCGGGAGAGATCTATCAGGCGAATCTGTCGCGCTGCTGGCGCGCGCGGCTGCGCGCGGGCACCGAAGCTCACCACGTATATCAGCGTCTGCGCCGGACGAATCCCGGACCCTTCAATGCGATTGCGATGATCGATGAAATGGCGGTGATCAGCTCCTCGCCGGAGCGGCTGGTGGAAGTGCGGGCCGGGCAGGTATCGACCCGGCCGATTGCCGGCACTCGGCCTCGCGGGCCGAATCCGGCGGCGGATACAGCGCTGCTGCGCGAACTGCGGGAACATCCCAAGGAACGCGCCGAACATATCATGTTGATCGACCTGGAGCGCAACGACCTGGGACGCATCTGTCAGCCCGGGACCGTGCGGGTGGACGAGTACATGAGCATCGAATCCTATACTCACGTGCACCACATCGTGTCCAATGTCCGCGGCCGTCTGCGGGAAGACGTATCGCCGGGGGAAGTGCTGGCAGCGGTGTTTCCGGGCGGTACGATTACAGGTTGCCCCAAGGTGCGCTGCATGGAGATCATTGGTGAATTGGAGCAGCAGGCACGCGGCGCCTATACCGGATCGCTGGGTTACTTGAATCTGGATGGCAGCATGGACCTGAATATACTCATTCGCTCTTTGCAGCTGTACGGCGATACCGTATCGCTGCGGGCCGGCGCGGGTATCGTTGCCGATTCGATTCCCATGCGTGAACTGGAAGAGACTCGCGCCAAGGCGCACGGCGTATTGCGTGCGCTTGCAGAAGCACCGGACCTGCCGAGGAAGAGCGGTACATGAGCGCAGCGATCCTGATCGATGGGCAGCCGCCGCTGGAGGAGGCGCGGGCATTGCATGCATCTGAACGCGGTTTTCACTACGGGGACGGGGTGTTCGAAACTGCGCTGGTCCGCGATGAAAGGGTCCGCTTCCTGGATGATCATTTGTCGCGCCTGGCGCATGGCTGCAAGAGCTTGAACATCCAAGCTCCGCGTCGCGCCGTATTGCAGGCGGATATCGCACGGCTCAGCACCGGCTGCGCCATGGGCATACTCAAAATCATCGTTTCCCGCGGTGCCGGCACACGCGGCTATCGTCCGGATGCGCATGCCGGCGAACCCACGCGCTTCGTAGCGATGTATCCGGCGCTGCCCCGCGCGCCGGCACGCCCAATCCGTTTACGCTGGTGTGAAACCCGGCTGAGCCGCAATGCACGTCTGGCGGGGATCAAGCATCTCAATCGCCTGGAGCAGGTGCTGGCGCAAGCGGAGTGGCGCGATGATCGTATTGCTGAAGGCTTGATGCTGGATACCGAGGGTGAATTGGTGAGCGGCACTGCGAGCAACATATTTCTGTTGCGCGATGGGATGCTGGCGACACCGGATCTGCGTTTCTGTGGCGTACAGGGTGTCATGCGAGCACAGGTGATCCGCGCCGCAGCCGGCCTGGGGATCGCAGTGGTCGAGGAGCCGCTATGGCCGCATGATCTGGAACAGGCCAGCGAGGTATTCGTGACCAATGCCGTACGCGGCATTCGGCCGGTACAGGCGCTGGGAAATCTGCGCTGGAGTGAAACGACCGTGGCGTGCAGACTCAAGAAGGTGTTGGAATGCTGATGCGCCTGCTGTTGCGCACTCTGGGCGCGCTGCTGCTGCTGGCTCTGATCGCCGCCGCATTCCTGAGTGCATGGAGCTATCAATGGTTGCGCTCGCCGATCGCCGGATTGCAGCAGGCGACGACGATCGAAGTGACCAAGGGTTCGAGCCTGCGGGCAGTCGCGGCATCTTTGCATGCACAGGGGCTGCTCGATCAACCGTATATCTGGGTTGCCTGGGCGCGCTTGGCGGGCGACGCGCAGGGAATCAAGGCGGGAGAGTATTTACTGCAGCCCGGATTGACGCCTGCGGAACTGCTGGAACTGCTCCATTCGGGACAGGTCGTGCTGCATGCGGTCACTTTCGTGGAGGGTTCCACGTTCGGCGATATCCGCAAGGTCTTGCTTGCGAATCCGTCGATCGACACAGAATATGCGCATCTTCCGGATGAACGGATCATGCAGGCTCTGGGTGTTCCCGAACTGCATCCTGAAGGACAGTTTTTTCCGGATACGTATCATTTCGCACGCGGCACCCGCGACCTGGATATCCTGGCGATGGCGCACCGGCGACTGCAGCAGGAACTCGAGGCGGCATGGCGCGCGCGCGCGCCGGACCTGCCGCTGGCCGGTGCCTACGAGGCATTGATCCTGGCATCGATCATCGAGAAGGAAACCGCGCTGGACAGCGAACGTGGCCGAATTGCCGGCGTGTTCCTGGAGCGCCTGCGCCGTGGCATGCGCCTGCAGACTGATCCCACCGTGATCTATGGCATGCTGGAGGCCTACGACGGCAACCTGCGGCGGGCCGATCTGACGCGCGATACGCCCTACAATACCTATACACGAGCCGGTCTGCCGCCGACGCCGATCGCCATGCCGAGTTTGCAGTCGTTGCATGCGGCAGTGCAGCCGGAGATATCAAATGCGCTGTTTTTCGTCGCTACGGGCGAAGGTGACGGCAGTCATTATTTCTCGGCGACACTTGCCGAACACAACGAGGCGGTCAGGCGCTATTTGCGCAGGCTGCGCCAGCGATGAAGACTGCATCAACGACGCACGGAAGGTTCATCACGCTCGAAGGCGGGGAGGGTGTCGGCAAGTCCACCCAGATCGCCACGCTGCGCGATCTGATCGCCGCGCACGGCTTCGAGGTGGTGACGACCCGCGAACCCGGCGGGACGCATCGTGCCGAACGCATCCGCGAACTGTTGCTGGAAACCTCGGAAGAATCCATGCCGGCGAGTTGTGAGTTGTTGCTGCTGTTCGCTGCACGGGCCACGCATCTCGAAAACCTGATCCGGCCCGCGCTGGCCCGAGGCGCCTGGGTGGTCTGTGACCGCTATACCGATGCCACCTATGCTTATCAGGGGGGCGGCCGCGGTGTCGATCCGGGGCAAATCGCCGCCCTCGAGTCCTTCATACAGGGAGATGTACGGCCGCATCTCACCATACTGCTCGACGCGCCCGTGGAACTCGGTGCCGCGCGAGCGCGCGCTCGCAATGAGGCGCAAGGCGGCAGCGATCGTTTCGAGCGGGAACAGCAAGCGTTTTTCGAACGGGTTCGCCGCTGCTACCTTCAGCGTGCCCAGGACGAGCCCGATCGCTTCCTGGTAGTGGATGCCAGCCTCGCACGCGAGGCTGTGACGCGCCAGATCGAGGCCGGCCTCATTGCCCGGCTATTGGCCCCCGCCTCGCCGCAATCCTCATCGACGCCGCCCAACCCGGCGAAGACCGGTGCGGCGGGGTTTCAGGACAGTCCTTCGGAATCCACCGGCAGTCCGCAGCGTGGTTCGCGGCAACCTGGGAGCCGCTGATCGTGGCCAGACCGACGGCAAAGACGCCGGCCAGGACCGCGAAGCACGCAGACGGCACGCAAACAGGTGCAGGATCCACGATCCCGGCGCCCCGTCTGCTGCCCTGGCAGATGCAGGCCAGCGAGCAACTGCAATTAGCCTGGCGCGCCGGACGCCTGCCGCATGCCTTGCTGGTACAGGGCGCCGAGGGCGTGGGTAAACGTGGCTTTGCCGCCTGGCTGGCGTGCGCCGTACTGTGCGATACGTCTCGGGAGCATGGACGGGCACCTGGTGCGTTCGGCGAATCCCTCCCCCCCCCCATCGCGGGCTCACCAGACGATCCGGAAGGCAGCCTGCAGGGCTGCGGACACTGCGCCAGTTGCCTGCTGATCCACGCGGGATCGCATCCCGATCTGGCATGGGTGGCGCCGGAGGAGGGCAAGCAGCAGATTTCCGTCGAGCAGGTGCGCGCGGCGATCGATCGCCTGGCCAAGACCAGCTACCGGCAAGGCTACAAGGTGGCCGTGCTCGAACCCGCTCACCAGATGACGAGCGGCGCCGCCAACAGCATCCTCAAGACCCTGGAGGAACCGTCTTCCGGCAGCCTGCTGATCCTGCTGACTTCGCGAGCCTCGTCATTGTTGCCGACCGTGCGCAGCCGATGTCAGAAGATCACGATTTCACGGCCCTCCAATCCGGAGGCCCTTGCATGGCTGGAGGCGCAGACAGGGCAGACCGCCGATGCCGCGCTACTGGAGTTCTCGGGCGGCGGTCCATTGCGAGCGCTGGAGTATGCGGAGCGGTTCGAGGCATTGGATTTACAGATGCAAAAAGACCTGGAGGAACTGCTCGGCGGGCACACCGATATCAGCCGTATTGCCGCCGAATGGGCCAAGGAGGCGCTGCCGGAACGCCTGATCTGGCTGGATCTATGGTTGATCTCGGTGGCGCGCGGGTCGCTTGCGGGAAATGCAGACCGGTTCACGTTCCCTGGGAGACGTGTGCACTTGCCAAGCTTGCCGCAGACGTTGAACATAAGCAGCGTTTACGCTCTAGTGGATCGTTTGCGAACGCTGCGCGCGCAGTTGTCGCGCACGGCGCTGCAGCGCGAATTGGCCGTCGAATCCTGGCTGATCGGGCTCTTGGATGTCCTGAGAGCCGCATATGTCGCTCAGCGCCGGTGAGCTACGGCAGTAGTCTGCGACGAGAGCGCCAGAAATAGATACGGTACGCCTGAGAACCAGAAATCCGCAATCTGTCCGAGTCAGTGCAACGTGGTCCATTCCTGTCTTTCCCCCACTTCCAAACCACCCCTCTTCCCGAGCGCGGAACGGCGAGCGTGACCATGCGTCAGCCCAGCAGCAAACCCGGTCTGCTGACCCTCACCATCAAGGACAAGAGCGCCTTGTACCTTGCGTACATGCCGTTCGTGAAGAACGGCGGTCTGTTCATTCCCACCAACAGCAACTATCGCCTGGGCGATGAAGTCTTCATGCTGCTCAATCTAATGGGCGAGGACGAAAAACTGCCCGTGGCCGGCCGGGTGATCTGGATGACGCCCAGGGGGACGCAGGGCAGGCGCACCGTCGGTATCGGCGTGCAGTTCAGTGAGCAGGATCGAGGCAACACCCAGCGCAAGATCGAAAGCTATCTTGCCGGTGCTCTAGGTGGAGACAAGCCCACCCATACCATGTAGCGTCCGGCCAAGCCGGCCACCGATTCCCGGACTCGATACCGCCCGCCAGTCAGCCAAATCATACGGAGCACTCAGCTCGATGCATCAGAGGGCGATGTGTCCTGGAGAGCCTTCTCGTTCAGACCAGGCGAGATGCTTCTGTCCGTCGCCGCCAGCCCGTGACGCAGCACAGAGGCGCGAAAACCGCGTTCGGAAAGAATGTAGGCACCGGCCGAACTACGTCTGCTGGTGTCGCAACACACGACATAGTGGGTGTTGCGGTCCAATGACTTGAGCTTCAGACGAATAAAGTACAAGGGCAGATTCACCGCCCCTGGCATGTGATAGTTCTCGAACTCGCTGGGCAGACGCACGTCCAGCCATTGCCCGCCCCGGGCAACGATGTCCTCGGCCTGCTGCAGATCCACCCACTCAAGCATGGGCTCGTTCAACAAGGTGCGAAAGTCCTCCTTGGACAGGCGCATCAAGGTGCCGTCGCTGGTCATGACTACGCTGGCATTGCGCCGCGCATCGGAAATGAGGGCTTCCTCGCCGAAGGTGTCGCCCATGCCGAGATCCGCCAACTTGATGCCTGCCTTGTTGAGCGGGGTCTCCCGCGTGACAGAGCAGGTGCCCTTGACGATCACATAGAAATAATCGCCTTCATCGCCTTGCTTGATGACCGTCTCGCCCGTACGCAGATCCACGCGCTGCATGCGCATGAAGATCGCCTGGATGTTCGCCGGCGGGACCTTGTGGAATGCCTTGGTTTGCAGCAGGGTGGTCATCCAGTCGTCGCTTGCCGGACCGGGATCGTCCACGCCATGCAGTTCGTTGACTTCATAGGAACCGGTCTGATCCCAGGTCAGCATCATATCGAGCATGTTGCCGTCGATGCCGATATATTCGATACGGTCGGACACTACGCGCGCGCTGCAGCGGCGCGGGCTGGCAGCGGCGATGGGGTTGCGCGCTTCCGGGGAACCGCCGCGTATGATCATGATGGTACGGCCGTCCTGCAGCAATTCGAGTACGCCGCTGATCAGGTAGTAGGTGTACTTGTCGGCTTCGCCCTGTTTGAACAGAAGGCGTCCGGCGCCCAGTTCCTGCAGCGAAGTTCTGCGCGCCAGCGACTGCAGGTTCTCGGACTTCAGCCCATCGAGTGGTGAAAATGACCGCAGCAGGCCAAGTTCGAGCGGCTTGCTCTCCATGTGTCTCCAACCAAGAGCGGCCGCAGATCGCGCATTCCCGGCCCGGATCTCAGGATGCAAGGCCCAGAATGATCACAAGCGGAGCGCTCAGCAGCGGCGTGAGCGGACGGTTTTTCGAGAGGCGAATGTTAGCACAGGCTATTTTCGCCGGATCTCATAGGCGCCGCCGGAGCTCCGCGGGGCGCCGCATACCGCGGGTTGCATACCCTGGTGCGTCCGCACGCTTCGAAACGGGTGCGCGCACGCCGGCAAGCGCAATCACCGGCTCGATCAGCGCAGCGCCGACCAACCCGCATCCGCCGCGAAACGTTCCCCATGCGACTCACGCAGTTTCTCGAGGCAGGCCAGGATCTCCGTCACGCCCCTCTGACGGGCATAGCGCAGAGGGCCGCCCAGGAACGGTGCGAAACCGGCGCCGAAAATGACGCCCGCGTCCACCAGATCCTCATCCTCCACCACCTGCTCGCGCAGCACGGCCACGGCTTCGTTGATCAGCGGCAGCAGCAGGCGGTCCTGCAGATCCTCAGGAGCCGCAGCGGCACCGGCGGAGGGCTTCACCGGTTTGCCGTCACGCCAGACATAGAAGCCTTCACCGGTTTTTTTGCCAAGTTTCCCCAAGGCCTGTCTCGTGGTCAAAAGGGTCGGTAACTGGATGTCCGGAGCCAGAAACACCTGGCTGACCCCGGCGATCACGTCCAGGCCGACCATGTCAGCCAGTTCGATGGGCCCCATGGGCATGCCGAATGCCTCCGCAGCCCGGTCGATATGGATGAGCGCAATACCTTCCTCGGCCGCACGCAGAGCTTCGCCCAAATAAGGCATCAGGACGCGGTTCACCAGGAAACCGGGAGAACTACGGCAGGGTAGGGGCAGCTTGTCGAGACGGCGCGCGAAGGCAAGCCCGGCTCGCAGCACGCCGGCGTCGGTATCGCGTGTATGGATGACTTCCACCAGCGGCATATGTGCCACCGGGTTGAAAAAATGCAGTCCGATGAGCCTCCGGGGCGCCGCCAGTTTGTCTGCCAACCGTTCCAGCACGATGCTGGAGGTGTTGGTGGCCAGTAGCGCACTCGATTTCAGGCGCGGTTCCACCTCCGCATACAGCGATTGCTTGGCCTCCAGATTTTCGAAGATCGCCTCGATCACCACGTCCGCATGTGCGACGCCTTGCCCCTCGACATCCATACGCAGACGCGCCGAGGCTGCTGCACGCCGGGCCTCATCCTGATATCGCTTCTCGAACAATCGCTGTGCACGTTCCAGCGCGGGCTTCACGTATTCCACAGCGCGATCCTGCAGGGTGACCGTCAGACCTCGCAGTGCGCACCAACTGGCGATATCTCCGCCCATCACGCCGGCACCTATCACGTGCACGTGCTGGACGGGTTCCTTGCCGGCTTGGTTGGCATCCGTTCTACCCAGGGATTTGAGCCGATCCTGCAGAAAGAATACCCGCACCAGATTTCGGGAAGTGGGCGAACACAACAGCCGTGCCATGGAGTGCGCTTCCGCCTCATAGGCACGTTCGCCGCGTCCGCCATGGCGCTGCCACAGATCGACCAGGGCGTAGGGTGCCGGGTAGTGCGCGGGACGTACCTGGCGGGCCACCCGCGAACGCAGCTGTCCGGCGACGATCGGCCGCAGCGCTGCACTATTGAGCAGGCGATTCTTGAGGGAAACCCGCCGCCTGGGCGGCGGATGGGTCGCAAGTACGCGTGCCTGAGCAGCCAATTCCCGGGGCGGGGAAAGACGGTCTACCAATCCCAGCTGTAACGCTTGTTTCGGCCGAACCATGCGTCCTGTCAGCATAAGGTCCAGTGCCGCGATCGGGCCGGTGAGCTGCACCGCCCGGACAGTACCCCCGAACCCCGGATGCACCCCCAACTGCACTTCGGGAAAACCCAAGGTTGCGGATACTTCGTCCGCCAGGACGCGATAGCGGCATGCCAGTGCCATTTCCAGCCCGCCTCCGAGCGCATGGCCGTTGATGGCCGCCACGGTGACGCATTTCAGGGCGGCGAGCCGATCCAGAACCCGCTGGCCGGCGCGAATCAGGGCATAGGCCTGTTCCGGAGTGTCGATGTCGAGGAATTCCTTGATGTCGGCGCCGGCGATGAAGCCCTGCTTGGCAGAGGTCAGGATCAGAGCTTTCGGCAGGTTCGCCTCGATGTGTGCCAGCTGCTCGCCGAGTTGCTCCATGACGTCGCGCGACAGGCTGTTGGTCGAAGCACCCACCTTGTCCAGCGACAGCCAGGCCAGCCCTTCCGTATCCGTCTGCAGCCGCCAGTGTGCAGGACGGTGTGCCGTATCGGTCATCGTAGGCTCCATGAAGGGTCTCTCAGGAAGAACGATTCGGGGACGGGTCGTGTTCGGGGCAAGTTCCTGGAGGCCGAATGATCGGAACGGTCAACTCTTCAGAAGGCTGCGCTGCGGATATCAAAGTCGCAGATCAGCGGCCGGTGATCCGAGTGTCGCACATCCGGCACATCGAAGCGGGAAATCGCAATGTCGTTCGAATACAGTACGAAGTCCAGCTCCTTGCGAGGATTGCGGCTGGGGTAGGAGGGCAATCCCAGCCGATTGGCGTTCTTGAGGCCGGAGGCTTCCATGAACAGGAAGATTTCATGGTCGCCCCAGAACGTGTTGAAATCCCCGGCGACGATCACCGGCTTGCGCGAGCGTTTCACCAATTCATGCAGGTGACGTAGCTGATCGTGACGGTGGCGGAATTTCAAAGACAGATGCACCAGGAAGATAGCGACTTCCTCGAGTTCGAGTTCGATGATCAGGCGCTTGATACCGGTCTCGAAATAATGAAAACGCTCGCCTTCCACCCGCGGCGCAGCCAGGAAGGCGTTGCCCTGTTTGCGCACGATCGGCACCCGCTGGTTGAGCGAGCTCGTGCCATACTTGCACTGATAGGTTGAATAGTGCCCCAGCGAATCGGCGATCTGCTGGGCCTGATTCACCAGACCGGAACGGATCGAGCCGGTGTCGATTTCGATGAGCCCGACCAGGTCCGGATCCAGGGACTTCAGGTATGCGGTGATGCGTTCGAGTACCCGCGAATTGCTGCGCAGATAGCCCGCACCTGGCACGGGAAGATGAAAGGTAGGGCCAGTACCCGTGGCATAGCGGATGTTGTACAAGACAAAACGCATCGTGGCGGCTGGCGCAGGCGATATCGGCTAAATCGTGATGGGCGCATTTTACCTTACAGCTGCGCTCCACGCTGGCTTGCGGACGGTCGCCCCTTCCCGAGGCGGATTCCTGGATTAGAATGCGGGCTTAGTGAACGAAAGCAAACGCTGCGCGACGAGCGCTGCGGGGGGCGTCAAGTGGGCAGCATTTCCCAGCAGGATCCGGTACGTGTATTCGTGAGCCACGCGTTCGAGGCATCGGACGACTATCATCGTGTGTTCGAATACCTGGAAAGTTCTCACAACTTCTATTATCGCAATTGCAGCGATCCGGAGAGCAAAGCCGGAGCCGACCGCGAGGCGCAGAAGGAGGAACTGCGCAAACAGATAAATCTGGCGGAGTGCATCATCATTCCCTCGGGGCAGTACGAGCGCTATCGTGACTGGATCGACTTTCAGCTCAACTGCGCCAAGGGTTTCAATAAACGGGTCATCGTACTGGAGACCTTCGGCGTGAAGCAGAAGCTGCCGGTGCAGCTGGAAGCGCTGGCGGACGAAGTCATCGAATGGAACGAGCGCGAAATCGCCGATGCGATCCGGCGCCAGGCTCGCCACGAAGATACGGCGCGCTGGGACGTCATCGAATTCAAGCTGGACTAAGCGAAACGATCACACCGCGACGAAAGCCGGTTCAGCCTTCGCCGACAGCCCGCAGTTTGGGGCGCTGCATCGTCTGCTGACGAGACAATGTGTCGAGCATGCCGACGATGCGTACCGCGATTCCGCCGGCTTCCCTGTCCGACATTTTGCGCACCGTGGCCTGCACCGCAGTTTCGCCACGCAAGGGGGGCACACTGCACATGCAGCTCGACAGGTGCGAGAATTCATCGCGGATTTCTTTCGGCAACTCCTCGTGATCCAGATCAGCCAGGTGGTTGCGGTAGGCTTCCACCAGTCGATGCTTGATCGGGCCGGCCGACGCAAGAATGATCGTGGCCGCGAAAATATGCTCCCAGGCGGTGCTCATCCAATTCACTCCCATCAAGTGCCCCAGAGGCGGATCCGCACGCCGCTGTCGCGCGAGAGACGGCCAGATCGATCGGCAGCGCACAGCGGCGGGAAAGCTTAGAAAGTACTTTAATACCCTGTGGCTTTTCTTACGGCCACTCAGGCATCTATAGCTGGAATATACTCCAGCTTATTCGAAAGGCAAGATGCTCTGGAAGGGTTTTATCAACAATTAATCTTCGGAACACAGCGCTTCGGCATGACGCGGCAAGGTTGCCACGCTGCGCATCACGCGTCTGCCATCGCGGGTTCAGGCCCGTGCGGTATCGCAGATCGCGGGTCTTGCTTGTTCAAGACCGTCCTGAGGTGCCAGTCCCGCCCATGGTTCTTGCCGGCCGTGAATCCCGAAGGCACGGCCGGCAGGAACCATGGGCGGGACTGTACTTCTATGCGATCATGAAATCGTGGGCGATCATGGAGCTGTGGGGCTCACGCCGATCGTAGCGCCGACATGCCTTTCATCGCAGGCCGTGCGCCTGTCGGATTTTTCCTGATTTTCGCCTGGGCTGAAATCCCTGGCCCCACCTGCCGGAGAACCTCATGAGCGGAGTCAGCGCCGTCGTCCTGATCAAGGCCGAAACCGGCCTCGTCAATGAACTTGCCCAGCAGTTGGCCCGATTGCCGGGGGTCACCGAAGTATTCTCGGTCGCGGGCCGATACGACCTGGTCGCCCTGGTACGGGTGCGCGAAAATGAAGATCTGGCCGAGGTCATCAGCCATCAGATCCGCAAGCTGGAAGGTGTCATCGGCACCGAAACCCTGATCGCATTCCGGGTCTACACCAAGGAGCAGCTCGCCGCGGTGGTAGATGTGGATTAGATCGAAAGGATCACCACCGCCCAAATAAACCGGGACCGGGCTACATGTCGGATCGCTGATCGAGGAGGGCGGGAAGGTACCCCCGAACTGGAGACACACTCAATTTGGGTTGAAGGAACCGCTAAAAACCGGCTTATTGTGGAAAAATTAGTGAATATAAACAATATATAGCAATGAATTTATAGAAATAAACTTAGAGTTGACCGCCCGCTCTGATCGCGATGCGGACGCCATTTTTTGAAAGTGTTATTGGACCGTGAATCCGATATGCAAGGTGACCTGCCAGTATGCAATTTTGCCGTCGTCGATATTACCGCGGGTTTCGATGACCTTGAACCAGCGCATGTTGCTGACGCTATCGGACGCTTTTTCGATAGCGATGCGAATGGCATCGTCAGCACTCTTGCGTGAAGAGCCGGTGATCTCGATCGTCTTGTAGACATGATCGTTCATGGTGTCCTCCTGTCGGGAAATATCGCTGCGTAGATATATTGAATAGCAGAGCACATGAATAATGGAAATGGGGAATTGCGCTCATCCTTGTCAAAGCCCGTCCATGCGATTCACGCCATCCCGGCGACGCTGAAGCTCCCGTAACAACTGCATATTGAGCCCATAGGCGGTAAGTTCACCGATAGTGAATGCCGATCCATCGGGGCTATGAAGGCGCCCGTCCTTGCGCAACTCCCAGCCATCCCAGTCGGACCTGATGAACTGGAGTTGACCTCTCAGCGTGAGTTCCAGCCAACGTATGACCAGCCGTGGTGCCAGACCCGTCTTGATCCAGCCTCTTGCCGCCCGCTCAGTGCTATGCGTGAGATGCGCCAGACGCCGCGCGCCGTAATTGGCGAAGCCTCGCAACGGCTCCATGTCCAAGGCTGCATTGTCCATGGCGGCGGGTTTTCAGACGATCAGCAGGCAGTTACGGGATTCTGACAGCCTGCCGGAGAAGCGCTTTCACAGCCACCTTATCAATTGCGCATAATGTATATTATGGTAAAAAACGTATGAGGCTATTAGCCGCCTAAAATTAAAGATTTACAGCTAATCGCCGTCCTTTAGCCATTTAACTGCAGGATTTCGCGCAATGGACCCGCCCGATTTCCTCTGATTGGACCCACCTTGCGTGGGTTACCGGCGGAGCCGCTGGCGAGGAGTTTTACGCGTCCTTTTTGCGCGAAGCAAGTTTCTTGGCCTTGACACCGCGGTAGCTCTCGCCGGTGACCTCGATGGTCAGCGCCGAGTGCTGCAGCCGATCGAAGATGGCGTCTGCGATGACGGTGTCCGCGATCACCTCGCTCCAGTGAGCGAGGGGCAACTGGGAGGTGAACACCACGGATTTGCTGCTCGATCGCTCTTCCAGGATCTCGCATAGATCCTGAGCCTCGGTGGCGGTCAGTTTGCGGCTGCCCATCTCATCAAAGATGATCAGATCTAACTTGGCGAGCTTGTCCCGATAGCGCAGATACGTGCCGCTGGAGCGTGCCAGATTGAGATTCTCGAGCCACTTGGTGATGCTGGTGAACATGACGGATTTCCCGGTAGCACACGCGTGAAGTCCCGCGGCCTGCGCCACGAAGGTCTTGCCGACGCCAGTGGGTCCGAGGAGCATCAGTGGCCGTGCATCTGCGAGCCAGTCGAGGCTTTGGATCTCTTTGATCTGTGCTCGAGTGAGCGAACGCTTCGCGGTGAAGTCGAAGTCTTCGAAGGCCGGACGATCGCGGAACCGGGCGGCTTTGATGCGATTAGCGGTTTTACGCTGTTGCCGGTAATCGACTTCGGCTTGCACCAACTGATTGAGCAACTCGCTGCTACTGAGCTGATCGCGGGTGGCCTCGGCGAGTGCGTTGTCCAGCACGCCGAGCATACCGAGCAGCTTCATCTCGGCCAACTGATTTTTTACCATGGCAATACTCATAGCGGTAGATTCTCCTGGGCTGCAGTAGATGAGAGAGAAGGTTTGTCAGCGGCCTGCAGCGCTGCGCCGCCAACGTACCGGAGCATGGGATTGCCGGGCTTGCGCACGATGTCGCGCTCGGGCTGGGAGTTCATCGATTGTTTACGCGCCTGAGCGAGCAATTCCTTGAAGTACGGGACACGGATCCGGTTGTAGCGGCGCATGGCGGCAATGGCTGCGGCGATACGTACGCTGGCAAGTTCGTGTCCAACAAGATTGATCTCTTTGGTGCATGCCGAGACCAGCCCCATGGCGCGACGGATATGTGCAAAAACGTCGTCGTTGAACAACTCGATGAAGAGCGCGTGAAGATCGGCGTGGATAAAACGCGACTGTGACAACAGCCGCTGCGGTGTCGACTCGTAATAGGCATCGGAGTTCGGCGGGAAGTGTTCCTTGATCTTGATCCGCTGGCCGGATTTCATGCGGCAGCGTGGATGGACCGCCAGGCGTTCCAGGTTCAGGAAGATCTCGACCTGGTTATCGGTGAGCTTGATTCGTAGCGTTTTATGACGATGGATGTGCGGCGCGCTGTAGTAATCGCCTTCCACGGCGAGGAAGCAATCGGGATGCAGTTTCGCCTCCTTCCACTCCCCGCCATCGTACTCGGCTGTGGGCAACGCCTTGAGCGCGGCCCTTTCGATTGTCTCGAAGCGTTCGCGGCGCGAGACGCCAAAGCGTCGGTGCCGCTGGTCATTGATCCGCTCAACGCATACCATGAGCGCTCGATTGATCTCGGCGATGCAGGTAAATCGTGAGTGACGAAAGCGGAAGCGAAAGTAGCGACCGAGGATTTTTACCAGTCCCTCGACGATCGCCTTGTCCTTCGGCCTTCTGACGCGCGCCGGAACGATTGCCGTGGAAAAATGCGCGGCCATGTGTGCATAGTTTTCGTTCAGATCGGGGTCGTACAAGTGACATTTGACGACCCCTTGCCGCAAACAATCAGGTACGGTGACGTGAGGCACGCCGTTGTAATAGGCGTACATGCGTCGATGGCTGGCGATCCAGTTGCGGCTCTTCATATCCTCCGCCGCCCAGGCAAACAGCAATTGGCTGAAGCCCAGGCCGGACACGAACACATAAGCTTTGTGGATTTCGCCGGTCTTGATGTCGTACCACTCGATCGGATCGCCGGCGTAATCGACTTCGACGCGCTCCCCGGGCTCGAACGTTCGGGCGGTAACGCTGGCGTTGCGACACTGCGGGAACTTGCGATAAAACTGCTTCCAGAAGTTGGAGTACGTCGTCAGCGTCTGCGCCTTTTCTTCCCAAATGAACTTCAGCGGATGACCCAGCCCCAGATCGTGAATGATCACCGGCCAATCCAGCTGCGACATCCACAGTGGATCCGGACTCGCGGCGATCGCGTGTGTCACGCGCACGCCGTCGCGGATCTCGCGCACCAGGCGGCGTGAGCAACTCAACGCGCTCGCGATCTCACGTACGCTGCGGCCCTCGGCGAGCCGTCGTTTGATTTCTTCATATCTCTGCACCGTCAATTCCCTCCGCGCCATCCAGTTCTCCCCGTGCGAGCAAATTGCACGACGATAAGCGGATTGGCTGTGTGAGCGGGCCGGCGCCCGCGACTGGGTGGTGATTGCGGAAACGACGGTGCTCGCCGTAGAAGGCGCTGCGCCACGATCGAGCGCCCGGGGGGCGGGGCTCGCTCCGGGGCTTACCCCCGAATAGGACATCGCCTGGGTTGACATCGCCGTTTCGCTCCTGAGGCCGCGGCGGCGCGCAACAGCGCGCGCCGCCGGGCTCGAAAAGCAGCTCCGGCGGGTGGTCCCATTGCGAGGAAATTGGGTGGGTCCATTCCCAGGAAATCGAGTGGTCCCATTCCTAGGAAATTAGGCGGGTCCAATCACAGGAAATCCTGCATAACAATGGACAATTCCACCTACGGACTGCCAGCGTGGCAACTGGCAGCACTCAGCGGCACCCACATCGACACGGCGCGACGCTGGAAACGCGCCGGACAAATACCACGCCAAGCAGCCGCCCTAATCAGCATCCGCTTACATGGCGAACTTGGAACAATCGATCCGGAATTCGAAGGATTCATCATCCGACGCGGATCCATTTGGACGCCAGAAAACGCGGAGATCCGCCCCGGAGAACTGCGCGCCATCCCGTACAGGTCACAGCAAATCCGGGAATTAGACTGAAGTTCTTGTGAAGAAAGAGTAAATTTATTCGCAGGCTCAGATACTTAACCTGAGCCTGGGGTGCTCGCGCCTGGCTACACGGTGATCTTCTGCAACAACTCCAGTGCGCGCTGTTGTTTCGAGTTCGCGGTGGTCACCGCGGCGAACGTGGATGTCGACTCGCCGGGCAGCGCGGCGCGGCAGGTATTTCGCACGATCGTGGACAACTCCGCCAGGAGCGTTGAGAAGCTGTGGGCGGGCGTTGCGTCGGGAAGCCGACCCGTCAGGGCTTTGCGTTTCGCGGCCTCAGAGCGCTTCGCCGGCGCCACCGGATCGCGCGTGGCTTTGGCGGCCTGGTCTTCGTCCGCAAACAGCAGCTCGCGCCAGGCTTCGCGCATGTGCCATTCGATGTAGTAGGCCAGTACGCACAGCAGGATATGTGCGCGTACTCGCTCGGCGAGCCGATGATGGATCGGCCGGATGCGCAGATCCACGCTCTTCAGCGTTCGGAACGCGCGCTCTACTTGAGCCAACGATTTGTATTGGCGCACGCATTCGGCCGCGTCCATGATCTGGGCCGGGACGCTGGTGCGGATGACATAGAGCCCATCGAGGCGGGCTTCGGTTTCGATACCGTCGGTCTTGCGCTCGAAGCCGAAGAGATCCTCGCGGATATCGAGTGCGAAGTGCTTGGCCATCTTGTATTGATTGACTATGCGGCCAACCCGCACACCGATGTTATCTTGGCCTCGCAAGCGCCCCTTGGCCACGGACGCGCGGATCTTCTCGAGCTGCTTTTCGGTGGCGCACAACAGCTCTTCGCGCTTGTGTGCGCGCAGTTGCGCGAGCGCCGGGTTACGGCAGGCAACCAGGCGTTCACCGGGATAATCGGGGTGCTCAAGCTCGAACAGATTGCGCTCGTCGAACAGATCCAACTGCACATGTCCCTGGTTCACCAGCGTGCGGATGGAGGTGCTCTTGAGCGCGGTGATCCAGCGTACGCCTTGTTCATTCGTCAACGTATGGATGGCTTTCTGGGAGATCATGCCGCGATCACCCACCATCACCAGCTGCTCGACCCCAAACTCCTGCTTCAGCCGCGCGATTTCCGGCATCAGCGTTTGCGGGTCTGAGGTGTTGCCCTCGTAGACCGATACAGCGACCGGACAGCCCCGGCGGTCGGTGAGCAAGCCGTAGTTGACCTGCAGCATCCCCCGCTTACCGTCGCGGCTGTAGCCGAGTTTCGCCAGCGGGCAGGTGGTTCCCTCGAAATAGCTCGACGACAGGTCGTAGAGCACTACGCTGTCGGGACCCAGATGCCGCTGGGCCAGCTTTTTCTGGATCGCGCCCTGGCGCTCGAGCAGCCAGTCCATGGCGGCGTAGAGTTCCGTCTCGCTCGCATCCGCCACGCCGAAGTCCTGCGCGAGGGTGGTGGTGTGCCACCAGCGGGTGGTGGCGAGCTTGGTGCGCGGGCAGAGCACCCGGGCGGCCAGCATGGCCAGCACCAGATCGCGTTCGCGTGAGGGCTTCGTGCCCAGCAGTGAACTCAGGCGCAGCTTGGTCATGGCCAGGCGCACCGCCTCGACGTGGCCGTGTGCCTGCGATCCCACGACGTTGAACAGCGTCTGGAGTGGGTACAGGGGCTCACCCTTGAGAATCGCGCGCAAGGCATGGATCTGCTCATCGGTGAGGCTGGACAAGTTCGCGATCGTGCGCTTCCTGACCGTGTTTCCCTCGCGGAACGTCTCGCGCAGCAGGTAGGCGGGGCGGGACTTACGGTTGGGTACAACATCGATATGCATGCGCGTATTCTACGCTAAATTGGCCCCGTTGCAACTATTTACATGGGTACATATTTTGCGCAGAAAGACCACACAAGACTCGCAAGCCACTGATCCGCAACGGCTAACTAATTACCCAACGGGGGAATTCAGAAAGAACTTCGGATTAGAATGCCGACTCGCAGAGCCGCAGCAATATCGCCTCCTGTAGACCCGGCCCGAGGCAATTCCGTCGCCGAGACGCCTGCCGGCAACGCTTCGACACCCTCACCGCTCACAAGATCCGCGCCAGGTCAAAGCACCTGTCACGGATCTTTCCGACCTGAATCTCACCGACCACAAATAACGCTGCGGAAAGAATGTTTGCGCCTGGGGCGAGCGGGCTGTTTTTTAAACTGATGTTTCACGTAGAACAATCAATAGTTGATCGCTCATCAATGAAGAAAAAAATCATGAAAATGCCACGATTCAAATACACCGATGCCCGTGCCACGCTCTACACCTTCCACGTCGACCACCTATCGACGCTAGAAATCGTCGGAGACCCTGATAACGCCGCTTAGAATGGCTCATCCGCCGAGAAGACGGCAGCGTGGAAAACCATTCCAACCATGGATACGGCCAGTCAACAATCGCGCTACGCGACGGACTAATCTTCTTTCACGGCCTCAGCAGCTAAACCGCAACAAGACGCTCCACGAAACACAATCCTGATATACTGTCAACCCTTAGAGGACCACCCATGGCCAACATAGAAAACCTAATCATTGAGCATCTACGCGCCATCCGCGCAGACATCGCTACCCTAAAAGACGATGCGCGCGAAATAAAGAGCCGAATCACTAACATCGAAGCCGGCATTGCAGGCCTAAAACGCGACAATGCCCACAGCTATAGCGAAATAGCCGACCAACACCTGAGATATGACAAATTAGCCGAACGGATAGAGCGCATAGAAAAGCGCTTACAGCTCACCGAGAGCTAACACACGAAAGGGGCCGAAAGGCCCCTTGTACTCCGCATCCAGATAACCTACGGCAACATTGAAGCTCAGGCTGTCCGTTGCGTTGGCGGACACTTCCAGTTCCACGCCACGGGTCTCGGCCGAGGCGGCGTTCGTGACGATTGTCTCCGTGCCCGTCGGAGACAACGGCTCCGGCTGCACGATATCGACCTGCAAGCCATCATATTTGTTGTAGAAACCCGTCAAATTTGCTCGCAGACGCCGCTCGAACCAGCTGGACTTGATGCCGATCTCATAAGCATCGACCTTTTCCGGTTTGAACGGACCGATCGAGGTCGGCGTCTGGCCGCGACCGCTGAAACCACCCGCCTTGTAGCCCTTGGAATAGCTGCCATAGACGTTCAGATCATCGGTAAACTTGTACTGAAGGATGGCGCGCGGCGTGGTCTCGGTCGAATCGTAGTCGGCCTCGCACCGCGTAAATCCAACCATGTCTGCCGCGACGCAGCGCACGCCGCCGTAGTCTCCGGACGCGAAGAGGATTGTCGTATGAAAATCTTTCTCATCACGGGTAACGCGCCCGCCGAGCGTCGCGGAAAATGCGTCGGTAAAGTTATAGGTGCCCTCGGCGTACACCGCGTACGACTTGGATGTCTGCCCCGTGATATTCGTTATTACCGTGGCGGTGGGCAGGCCGATCAGCATACCGCCGGCGGTCGCTTCGATTTCATACGCCAGCCCGTGATCGAACGCAGAGTACCGATATCGGTGTCCCAGGTAACATCCAGCACCGCACCGCTGGATTCGATGTTCTGCCGGAACTGGCCGTCCGGCTTCGTTACATAGGGATTCAACCCGGATGTGAAACGATCGACTTCCGCAATCGGGACGCCCGCACCGAGCGCCAACGCCGCAAAGACGCTCTGTTGAGCCTGCGGAATGGCCTGCTGCGCGATGGCGCAATCCGCGGCCGACAGTGCCGGCGAACACGAAAGCGGCGTCGTGGAGTGAGCAGGGATGAATCCCTGCGTGCCGCTGCGATCGCTCGTATGGTCGACGATAAGGTCAATGGTCCAGTCGGCCGTCGGCGTATATCTGAGAGACGCGCGCACGGCCGTCACATCGGTGAACGACGCGTCCGTCGGCTGCGGCGTGAACTCGTTCCTCCAGAAACCATCCGAGCTCAATGACAGCGCTGAAATCCTGGCCGCAAGCTTACCGTCGATCAAGGGCAGATCCGCGGAAGCGCGCAGATTGAGTGTGCCTTCATTGCCATAGGTCACGATTGCCTTATACGCCTCCAGCCCCGACGGGCGGGCCGTGCGCACGTTGATTGTCCCGCCGATGGTGTTACGACCGAACAAGGTACCCTGCGGGCCGCGCAGGATCTCAACCTGCTCGATATCGAAGAAATCGGTCAACGAACCGATATTGCGCCCGATGAATACGCCGTCGATGGTCACGCCAATCGCCGGATCGAAACTGGACTCGACATCCTGGTAACTGATGCCACGGATCGCAAAGTACGCCGCCTGTCCAAACGCTCCACCCGCGTCCAGCACCACGTTCGGCGCCACGCCCTGCAGGTCGGCCAGGGTGTTTGCGAAGCGCTGTTCCAGCATCGCCCGGTTGATCGCCGACACCGCGACCGGCGTGTCCTGAATGCTTTCCGCCCGGCGGCGCGCCTGGACAATGATTTCTTCGAGTTGTGCGCCCTCAGTTTCAGTCGCTCTCGCCGTTTCCTGGGCCAACGACGGCGCCGCCACCACGCTCATCGCGCCCAATGCAAATAAATGGAACCTGTTTCTCATCTTCGTTCCCCTCGCCAAAAACTCCGTCGAAAAGATCGTACCCATATCAGGACCACTGCCCTGCACACGTCGAGTCGGCGGCGCGCCGGACAGCCAGCCGCAAACCTTCGGCTCGGTTCAGTACACCACGGAGCCGCCATCAGCCACAACGACGGCCCCGGTCATGTAGCTTGCGGCATCGGACAACAGAAACAGCGCAACCGCCGATCCCTGCGTACGCCGCCTGGCGGCAGGCAATGACGGTAGCGCCCTCGTGCGCCAGGGCGATGCCTGCTGCGCGGCCAATCCCGGAACTCGCTCCTGTGACCAGCGTAACCTTCCCCGAGAATCGCTGCTCACTCATCGCCCATCACCTTCTATTGGTGATTGCGTACTGTACGTACCGTTGCGTCGCAGCCCCGCCCATTGACGCTCAAACCACCGACAAGAAGACGTCAGCGAAAGCGGGTTTCCGCTACGCCTTTCGCTGGTCACGAAGCGCCTAAGTACATGCTTAACTATTAGTCGATCCACCGTCTCGTAAATACCCGTCATCCTGGGCAGGAAAACGTAGGTCTGCTGCCTATAATTGACCGCACAACCCTGCTGATCCGCTCCCTGCGGTACGCAGCACAGCCATCGTATTCATTCCCGGCTGCCGGCTGCCGGCTGCCCACCAAACGGCGCCTAAAGCATTAATAAACAATCGTGCCTGTTTTTTTATAGTATAGTGTAACATTATCAGTTCCAAGCCTTCATCAGAAGATCTAAGTACTTTGGGAATCAATCCAAGTGGCATCGGTACCGTGGCGCGATTGTGATCGTGCAGGTAACGACTCGATCAACGACTGTGGAGATCGAACATGGGTATCAGAACATTGGGATCGGAAGAACTGGGCGCGAAACAGGCCATCATCAAGGTGATTCACCGCGATTGCCGCAGCATGGACCGTACGGATGAAGATATCGGCAAGTTCTGCTGGCATCCAGGCGGAACCTGTGACTACGCACCACTTTATTAAGGGTCCATTCGAAGGGTTCATCGAATGGCTGCGGCCGGTGCACGCGACGATGCTCACCACACGTCATACCGTCAGCAACGTCCTGATCGAATCAGATTTATTTTCAAGAAAATCAGCTCGGCCGGCTCGGTGCGCGTGTTCGCCTGGAAACGACGACGAACCGGGACATGATCAGATCACTTTATCCGGATACCATCGTCATCGCCACGGGTTCCACTCCTCGCCGGCCGCATGATACCGCCAACATTGGGCTGCCGCACGTGATCCAGGGCTGGGACGTGCTGGCGGGCAAGGTGAGGCCGGGCAGCGCGCCGCGTGAGGTAATGGCGCCCGGCCTCGTATCGAAGGATTTCCCGAACCGGGCCGCCGTCACTAGGTGCAAACCACAGTGACCGTGAGGGATCAACCCTATGTGGCAGACGAGCTTAACAGCGCCTCGATTTCCTTCTGCCGAGGATTTCGCCGCAGCGTCAAGCCGCCGTTCACCTGAAGATTCTGCCCAGTCATGAAACATGCATCGGAAGCGAGCCACAGCGCGGCCTCGGCCACATCCTCTACCGTGCCAATCCGTCCGAGCGGATATTCTTTCCGGAACAGTTCAACGAAAGCGGGAGTTTGGAACGCCTCCGAGGTCATCGGCGTATCGGTCAGCCCGGGTGAAATCGAATTTGCCCGGATACCGCGCTCGCCGTATTCATTGGCGATGCACCGAATGACATGATCGATACCGGCCTTCGTTCCCATGTAGGCAGCATGGTTATCGAGCATGATCGTCGCCGTAGCCGAAGAGATCTGTATGATCGATCCGCTGTCCGCCATTCCCTTGAGGACTTCCTGGAAAAACTGGAATGGACCGGTGAACTGAACCGCGGTCATGTAATCCAGATCGGCGCGTGTCGTCTCGAGAAACGGCTTCAGCAATCCATAGCCGGTCGCGTTTATGGCGACATCGAGCTTACCGAACCGGTCTAGCGTTGCGGCCACGAGAGCTCGAAGATCGGCCTGATTCGTTATGTCGCAACCGCAGCTGGACCCGTCGATCTCATCCGCCAGATTCCGCAAATTGTCCTTGTTGCGCCCGGCCACCATGACTTTGGCCCCCTCGCGAGCGAAACGGCGCGCCATCACCTGACCCATGTTGCCGGCGCCCGCGGCGCCGAGGATGACTACAACCTTTTCCTGAATGCTATGCACCGCTTTTCTCCTGCGAAAGCCACTTCACGCAGACCATCACCGTAAAACTAGACCGTGGTCCATCCGCCATCCACATCCAGGATCATGCCGGTCGCGTAGTCGCAATTGATGAGAAACATCGCCGCTGCCGCCATATCGCGCGCCGTTCCCGATCGCTTCAATGGAATCGAGTTGTCGATAAAGCTCCGGCGAACTATGTCATCGGGCAATTGGCCATCGATTGCGCGCTCGTACTCCTCGTCCGTGAGGATCAGGCCAGGAGACAAGACGTTTACCCGAATGCCGCGAGGTGCCAACTCGAACGCGAGCTGGCGCCCCATGGAATTGACCGCGCCGCACACCGCCGTGCCGCCGGCGTAGTTAGCGATGGCCGCCTTCGCGGCAATCCCCGAACAGAGCATGATCGACCCGCCGGCAGGCATCTTGGGCACGGCATAGTGGCAGGCGTACATCTGGCCGAAGAATCTTCCGGCAAAAAGCTCTACCCACCGCGCCGGCGGCAACTCGTCGATCGCGCCGAATACCCATCCTCCGGCGCAAGTCACCAGCACATCCACGCGATCCAACGGCTCGAAGAGGGCCTTCACCTGGGTTTCATCCGCGACATCGACGCTGATGCCGACCGCGCCGTGACCGATCGAGGTAACCGCCTTCTCCAGGCGGTCTGCGTCGCGAGCGGCAACAATGACCTTTGCGCCTTCGGCCGCGAACCGACGGCCGATCTCGAGGCCTATATTCGAGCTGCCGCCGGTAATTACGGCAACTTTGCCATCAAGTATACCCATTGATGCCCTCCTTCATCTTGCATCCCGCTGGATAGGAATCCGTGTGAACAGCTCATGCACCGGCAATCCGCAGGATCGACGCCTGCGTAACACGAGCGGCGCACGGTGCAGGCCGAGCTAGTATCTCCAGCGCGGGTACGGCGGAATGATCGAGTATTCGGAGCAGCCATATCCCCTCTCTCCTGTTTCCTCGACCTCATAATCGAAAAAGGACTCGTAGCAATCCAGAGTGCACTCCGCCTCGTTCTCGCCGCGCATCAAGCCATTCATCGTGTGGGCATACTTGCGCCCGGTCCTGACGTGAATGACCTTCCCTCCGGGAAGAATGAACCGGTACCGGAAGCTCATCGCAGTGCGACCATCGGCTTCGGTACGAATCTCGCAGCTGGCGCCTTCGATGGGGTGGCTGCCATTGGCATCGGACAGAAAGCCGCCGGACCGGGGAGCTCCTTCGAACGGCGGCTTGAAATCGGGATTCATCCAGCCAAAGGCGTTCAGATGCATGCTTTCCGTCTGAATCGAAGGCCAGAAATGAAACAGGCTGTCGCGGTGGCTCAGCGGCGCGAGCTCCCAAGGCGTTTCATGGCTGAAACGATTGGTCCAGGAATGATCCCGATGAGCAAATGAATTGATCTGGCGACGGCCCTGCCGCGGGCCGGCTCTGACTTCGAATTCGCCGGTACACAGCATGCCCTGCTCATAGTGACCACCATAGTTGTATTCAGCAGAGCTCGTCAGCGGATTGCCGCCGATGCAGTCATTGTAATCGAAAACCGGGAAGCGGCCTTTGTAGAGAAGATCGAAGCCGTACTTTGGGCCATCGAAAGTGACACGAATCTGCTCGAGCGGCTTGACGACCTCATATGTCATCCGGCCTTCACTCAGGCGGTCGAACTTCTGGACATTGGGCAAGACCACCTTGTTGGCCCAGGGTTGAACCACGCCATCGATGACCATCATCGTGCTGAACCGCGCGTAACCCTTGTTCAGGCTGGCATGAATGTGATTTACACCGAAAATATCCGCTTCTCGATCACAGATGGAGAGCCAGAAATTGTCGCTGAACAGTCCCTTGCTTTCATCCGAGGTGCGATGCAGATATTCGTCTTCAGTGCGTACGGTCATGGTCGATCAACTCCTATGAATCACGAGACGGAAGAAGTCAACTTCGGGCTGTTCGGGAATTCTGTGTTTCCCGGCTCTACGAGCGCGCGGCCGCCCGGGCGGCAATCGACTCGCGTGCATCCACCTTCATCTTCTCCATGAATTCGGTGGTTGCCGCGTCGAAGCCTAGAATCTCGATAACCGATGCACCCGCATCTTCACAATCAAAGTATGCAAACTTCACTCCTCCGTCCGAGAGGACGCCCGATGACATTGCCGTCAGCCCCCGACTCGTCAACATTTTCACGGCTTCTTCGAAATCCGGAACGGAGAATGCAATATGGTGTAGTCCATAGCCTTTCTTTTCGATGAATTCTTCATAGATGCTTGCCCCCCGGGCAGGTTCGATCAGCTCGATCTGCACATCCCCGGCATACCCCAGCGATAGCTTCATGGAAGAATCCGCAGGTTTTCCACGGTAGTAGCATCCCTCCCCAAGAACGATCTCCATCGTCGTCCATGCCGGGACACTCAATATTCGCCCGAACCATTTCTCGGCGGCGGCGAGATCCCTGACGACATAGGCCGTCTGGAAGTAATACGGACCCAGGCGGAAATCGACAGTCATGATGCTTCCCCTCAAGGGCTCAGGACGACTTTGACGGCACCGCTGCTCTTGTCTGCCGCGATCTCGAAGGCCTCGCTGATGCGATCCAGTGGTAATACATGGGTAATGAGATCCTGCATCGGAACTTTCCGCGAGCCCATGAGCTCGACCGTGTAAGCAAAATCCGTCTTTACTCCATGCGCCCCATAGGTCAGGCAAAAGCGATAGGTCACATCCTTCAGCACGGCCTTCCAGGAATCCATGGGCACCAGTTCGTCCCACAAGCCGAGCACGACCACCTCTCCCCGAGGCCTGACGACTTCGGTCGCATAGTCCAGGGTGGGCGCATGGCCACCCACAGTCTCCACGACGATATCAGCCCCCAGACCGTCGAGTTCCGCTCTGATCTCATCCACGCATTTCGAGTCCGTGCTGCGCACGACCGCATCTGCGCCAAACCGCCTCGCGAAGGCGGCCTGCTGCTCGTGCTTTGCGGTCGCTACTACGCGGCTTGCACCCATCGCCTTGGCGGCCCCGATCGCGGCCAACCCGACGACGCCGGAGCCCAGAACCACTACCTGCTCTCCGCCATGGAGCCCGACCCGCCTGAGCGCGCTGACCGGAACGGCGGCGGGTTCCGCGATGGCCGCAGCATGCGTCTCGATGGAATCCGGCAGGAGATGTAAGCCTCTTTCGGAGAGCTTGAGGTATTCCACGAATCCACCGACCGAATGCGCCGGTCGGCCGGTGCATTGGTTGGTCCATCCCATCATGCAGTAGGAACACCTGCCGCAGGATGTGCTATGGAAGAAATCGACGGCCACCCGGTCGCCGACCTTGACGGCGCCGACGCCTTCACCCGCTTCCACCACCACGCCGGCGAATTCGTGTCCTCCGGCTCCTGGCATCGGATAACAGGACATCGCGTTCGCCGATCCGCCGCCGTACCAGAAATGCAGGTTGCTGCCGCAAATGCCATGACCTTCTATCTTGACGATCACGGAATCGCGGTCGACGACTGGTTTGTCCACCTCGACGATCTCGAACCTTCGAGGAGCCACGAGTGTCACCGATCTCATCTTTGTCATAACTGTCTCGATAAAAACCGTCTATCCTGATTTTAATTATCGTCCGGCGGGATCCCGTCGCCAGCCCCGAATGACGCCGGAGCACGGGGCGGGGTCATCTCGGACGCTCAGGACATCCAACGAAACGAGCCCATGCCCGTTCCTGTCGATGCTCAGGGACCATCTTGTCGGGCGCTCTTGGAATCCTCTTTGCGAAGATCCTGCTTGCCGTCACGATCGCGGGTCGTCAGTTCGGCGAAAACCTGCGTCTGGGCGCCCTCGCCCTCGCGTCGCGCGCTTCGCACGAAATAACGCTGAATCTCGAGCAGCCGCTCGCAGGCTGCATCCGATTCCGACACTGCACGACAGCGTTGCGCCAGGGCCTCGAGCCGCTCCTTCACCTCGGCGTTCTCGGCCATGAGCTGATCGACATCCCAGCCATCGGCACTGCAGTCGATCGCCTCCCCTGCGTTGCGGAGCAGCAAGGCCCCCTCCTCCGTATCGGCCTTGATGCGTTTGAGCGCCGCCGGCTCGAATGATCGCGGCAGCTCGTTCAGCAGAACGATCAACTGCTCCGCCTGGATACGAGCCATGGCGTCGCTGAGATACGGCAGAATCCACTCTCGAATGCAGGCTGCCATGCCTGCCGTCATTTGTTTCAATGGAATCATTTGTCCGATCATTTTCCGAGCCCTATGGCTTCAGCTTCGGCCGGAATATTGTTCACGATCGCATCTATTCCTATCTGTACCAGTCGAAGGTCGGACGATCTTCCATCCGCGAAAACCTTCAGGGCAGTAAGCCCCACCAGATCGGCTTTGAGCGTCTCGAGAAGCGTCCAATATCGCACGCGGTCCTCATCTACGACGATTCCCGAGCGCTGCTCGTATCTGCCTGCCATCTCGCCACTGATGCTGCACCAGCCCGCCAGGTGCAAAAGGCGCGTAAAAGCGATATCGGCCATCGGATCACCGATATAGACCCGCTCCCAGTCGAGCACGGCACGTATCTTGCCGTCGCGCCAGACGAAATTTCCCATACGATAGTCGTTGTGAACCAATGACAGTCTCGGGCAGTAAGGCTTGCGGACGCGCAGATAGTGGATGACTTCCCGCAGGACAGGATGTGGTCTGAGTTTGACGCGATCAAGCAATTCCTCGCATCGATCGAGCGCGAGAGCAGCGGGGTCCGTCCGTTCTTTCGGAACGCCGAGGAACGAAAGTCCTTTCGCCTCCCAATCAAAGGTGTGGAGTTTTGCCAGCACGTCCGTGAACTGGCGCTTGATTTCCAGCCGCTGCTCTTCGGGAACGGCATCACCCCACGGCAGAGGCACGTCGCCTTCGATGAATTCCATGATGTAAAAGGACGTTCCCAGAACCGAGCCGGTCGGATTGCACCAATACACCTCCGGCGTCGGAACGCCCGAATCCGCGAGCGCCTTCAGGACTCTGAACTCGACACTTGCGTCGTACGGCTCCAACAAGCCCGCACGCGGCGCCTTGCGCATGATGAGCGAGGAGACTTTACGCTCCCCGCGTTCGAGCCAGCTTGCCGTCAGTCGCCATGTCTCGTACGAGAAACCGCCTGGCATGCGCTCCAGATCGCGGACCTCCGACGCGCCACCGGTCTGCTCGTCAATGAATGCCGCCAGCCTGGCGCTCATCTCAGCAATGTTCATTCCAAGAGATCCTGAAGCATGAAATCAGCGCACCGCTTGATTGACGTCGAGTCAAGTTCCAGGCAACCATCGGAGAACCGGCGGATTTTCCATGCCGATCCAGGAAGGATCATCAGCGCGTCGCCCCGAAAAAACGCTCTTGTGGAGGCGATCGTCCCAGCCGACGAGAAAAGATACCAACAATCATGTGTGTTTTCTATAGATCAGGTGCGACGCCCCGCCAGGTGCCCCTCGAGGATCGCGGACTGCGTGCATCCCCGACGACCGCTCGCGCGCCCTGACGGTAGACTTCCCGCTCGAGCCAGTCGGTAATATCGCCGATACCCATGCGGCGCGGCGCCCGCTTTGCGACATTGACGGCGCCACCCCAGCCGGCTGGAAGCCTCGGCGAGTATCACCCGATGCCCTCCGAGCGCAGCCACCCTGGCAGCTTCCAGACCTGACGGACCGCCACCGACCACGAGCACCGTTCGGAGCCGGGTGACCGCACGATGAACTCTTCGGACAAGGCGGCCTCATTGTCCACCGTAACGTTGACGGTGCATCCCATGCGACCCGCGGTCAACAAACCGCCGATACATCCATGATTGCAGCCGATACAAGGTCTGATCTCCTCGGTCCGCCCTATCTCGTCTTGCGCACCAAATCCGGATCAGCGATATGCGCCCGTGTTAATGCAACCAGATCGACCCCTCGTGCGCAGATCACCTGATCCGCTTCCTCGAGAGTCCGGAAACGCCCGCTGACCAGCACCTACAGCCGCGTCGCCTTCCTGACCGGCTCACCGTACGGCAACTCATATCCCACCGGTTCGTGCATTGCGCCGATGATCTTATGAGGGTTGTAATCCGTACCGATCGTAAGATTGACGAAATCGATCAGGCCACGCTCCTCGAAGGCCCTAGCCACCCGCGCCACGTCGTCCGGCTCCATGCCTCCCGGTAGGAGTTCGGAACTCAGCCGCACTCCGAGTGCCATGGTGGAAGGGGTCGCGCTGCGCACCGCGGACAGCAATTCGAGAGGAAGGCGCAGCCGATTCTCGAAACTACCACCATATTCGTCGTCTCTGAAATTATGGAGCGGCGAGAGAAACTGCTGAACCAGGTAGCCGTGCGCCAGCAGCAACGCGATCAAAGACTGATTTCCAGTTCACAGGTCAACTTGATGTCGTAGGATAGGACTCGTGGAGCACGGCCGTCGACCAGTGACTAAGTTGCCACACCTACTCATGTGTGCACTGCGTATCTCGATGACGAAATCTATCGACAGTGCTCTCAGCGTCTCGAGGTTGGAATCAGCGAGATACGTCAGGGAGTCAGGCCGATATACCAAGCCGCTTCTGAGAATTTGCCCTTCCTCATTGCGATATTTGCCCAAGTCCCGCAAATTCGGCGCGTATTGCATACTAGGGATCTCTCGCGTCAAGTCGTCCATCAGCGGCAGTTACACACTCTGAACGCTACCGCCATCTACGACAAACCCCTGCCCGCTGATAAAACCAGCACCAGCGGAGGCCAGGAATACCGCTGCCGGCGCGATATCGCCCGGCTGCCCGATTCTTCCCAATGCGGCCTTGCTCTCCCAGTATATGCGGTACGCATCATCTTGTGCGAATGCATCACGAGTGATGCCGGTGAGGACGGCACCGGGCTGAATGTAGTTAGCGGTTATTCCAAACTTACCGAGTTCGGATGCAAGGCTCTTCGTCAGACCAGCGACGCCGTGCTTCGTTGCCGCATAAGCTGAAAGGCCGATGCCACCGAACGACGACATTATCGACCCTATATTGATGATACGTCCTGTCGCGCTACGCTTCAGCAGCGGTAGCGCACTTCGACACATTCGAAAGACGAGCGTGAGGTTTATCAGTATTGTGTTGTTCCAGGTTTCATCACTAGTATCTTCAATGAGCGCGGAAGGAGCGATTCCCGCATTATTGACCAGCACGTCGAGCCTCCCCCAGCGTTCCTGCGCGACCGCCAGAACTCGATCGACCGCGTCTGGTGCAGTCAAATCTATTTGTAACGGAACAATACCGGAACATCGCAATTCCTCCGCCGAGAAAGAACTACGATCGACTGCCAGAATCTCCGCACCCGCGTCCAGATAAGCGTGTGTGATTGCCTGCCCGATGCCCGAGGCGGCACCCGTCACCAGCGCGACCCGATTCTCTAATACCCTGTTCACGTTCGATTCTCCAAATCCGGACCAATTATATAAGGCATAACCTGCGAAGCGATGCCTCCCCCTGAGACGGAGGAAGGTATGCGATCAAATCGACGTGCCGTCATTCACATCGAGGAGAACGCCGGTGATTCTGCCGTCTTCTTCCGACGCGAGCAACAACGCCATGGCGGCGATTTCTTCCACTCGAGCGTGCGGCGCTCAAGGCACTGCCATGCCATGCCTTCAAGGCGGAAGGGTGGAAAGAGGCGACCCCGCATGCCGAGAGCTACGTGCACGTCGAGACGATGTACTACAGCGCCCCGCATGTCCATCGACACAAGCGTCTGCGCCAGCGTTGATTTTATTAAGAATTGGTTTCGCCTCCCTCCGGCTGCGGACAATGCGATTAGTCATCGAGTGATGAGCGATCCAACCGGTTCGAACAGCGCTGAAGACACACTAGCCATGTCGATAGCGTCAGTGAGCGTCATCCCGTTCGAGATGGCCTATTGCAAGGCAGTGATCGATGCTTCTGGATCTTTGGCTTCGATATCAATAATTCCATCACGATCAGATAACCATGATCTCTCGCGACGCACCCCTCACGTCCTTCAGTCCCGCCAACGCGACGCTTGTGTCGAGTTCGTAGCAGATGATGTCAAGCGCCTTGCGGACCCCAGCCTCGCCGCCGACGCCGAGCCCATACAGTTGGGCGCGACCCGGCAGGCAGCCCTACCTGCCATAGGCAAGCACCTTGAGAAGGTCCTGTCCCGAGCGCACTTCGCGGTCCAGGAAAACCTCGCCACGGTCACCCATGCCTTCTACAACGCTGGGTAGGACCGAAATAGTCGATGCGGCGCCGTCCAACTGGTTGCCGCCGTGATTGGAGACGCTCACTGCGTCGGCACCATGATCCATAGCGAGGCGGCCATCTTCACGGCTGTTGATGCCTTTGACGATGAGCTTAGTCGGCCAGACACTATGAACTCATTCCAGGTCCTTCCAGGTGCTCGACCTCAATCTCGTCATGCGCTTCCTTCTCCTCCTTGGCCTTCTCCAAGGCTCGCACCTGCTGCTCGGTCAGGACCAGTCCGTCCTGCGCCACCCGCGCTGAGAGCGCCTTGCGCCGCTAGATCTCTACCAGCGCCGCCTCACCGCCGTTCTCGTGCAACTCCTTGAATCGCTAGAAACTGTCCCAGCGGAAACCCATCACTTGCAGGCCTGCAAGACACTGCCCAGGATCTCGGCCGACTTCAGCAGTCCTAGCTTGTTCTTGATAACCTTGTGCTCTTGCATCATCTGACATCTCCTACGTATTAGGACGCACCGGCAGCAGAGATAACCTATACTGCCATTTACGAAGCGGCACATGATTAGGTCCTTTTATTTTTTCGATCGCATGGGCTCCACGATAATTCGAGCCAGACCTACCCCGCTCGGTCGATGTGCGATCATATCTATATATCGGCCTGTCGGCCGTCATCTATCTGGTCGAGGAGAAATCATGCACCACGATAGCGTGAGTTCGTAGCAGTCGATTCATTCGAGTGAAGTCAACCGGATGGCCATCGCTTACTCCGAGCGCCTCGAACAGGCGCGTGTCGACTGGAAGGCTGGACGCATGAAACTACCCGATCTCGACGATCAGGAATTCATTCCGCTGCCGCCTGAACCAGGTGCGGCACCAGAACCGATGTCGTGAACGGATGCACGATACGCCCTCGGGCGCACGTCCATTGCGCCTGTATTCTTCTATAAAAAGTCTGGTGTTGAACCCATTTGCTGCGGGCTGCTATTCACGCAAGGTCCGGCAATTGCCGCAGGTCGTTGCATAGGGAACGATCCGCAGGCGTTCTGCGTCGATCGGCGCATCGCAATTTTCGCAGATTCCATAGTCCCCCTGCGCCAGGCGCAGCAGAGCATGGTCGATGGCGGTGATTTCCGTGACGGCGGCAGTGCCGATCGCTTCAAGCGTTGCGTCGTTCTGAGTCTGAATCGCCTGATCCGAGAAGTCCTGCACCAGCGGTTCGTTGCCTCGGGCAAGATCGAAGCCGACACGCTGCGTCCGGGTTGCCAGCTCCTTTCGGCGCTGTAGTAGCGCTGCGCGTACTTCCTCGAGTGATGACGCCTGCGTCATTGCATCGCTCCTCGTGCCCGGTCGGGCCATCCCAATCCATGAAAATCAGTCATGTTCGTCGACGCACGTTCCGGGTTGATTCCGATTGGTTAGATTTTTCGTGTGCGCCACTCGCGCTGCTGTTGATGTCGAATCGATCCGGAGACATCGGCCAGCAGCCCGGCGATGACCTCTATGGCATCGTCGACGGAGATGATGCCAACGAGTGCACCTTGGGAATCCACCACGGGAACGCGGCGAATACCCGCCAGGCGCAGGCCCTGTAGCAATTCACCCAGATCATCTTCCTCCCGTGCGATCATGGGCTCTCGCGTCATGATATCCCCCACCGTCAGCGCTGCAGGATCCACGTTCTTGGCCAGCACCTGCAAGACGATATCGCGATCGGTCAGTACCCCCACCGGCTCCCTGACGGTCTGTCCAGGAACCACTACGATGAGGAAACCGACATGGTGATCGCGCATCATATGCGCTGCCGCCGTAAGATCGGCGTCCGAGTCGATCGTGATGACCGCCCGGCTGCAATACTCACCGACTTTCATGATGACTCAGGCTCCGTTGGCGAGATGGAGACACTCGATTGAAGGCATTCTTTACTTTGAAATTCATGCCAACAATGCGGGGAAGAACGTAGCTTTTAAGGGATTCAGCCGCCTTGCAGCGATTACGGATCTTGCGGTCCGCTCAGTATCCTTTGCGTCCGAGGATTCGCACCTCCTGCAGCCTTTGTTCGCGTTTCTCCGCCGGCAGCGTGCCGATGCTGCCGATGAGGGTGGCTCGCGTACGTCTGAATCCCACGAAACGAAGAATGCTGCGCAGGGCCCGCAGGCTGTGCGCCCTGAAGTACCAGCGATAGACGAATACCGGCATCCCCATGGTGACGATGATGCGTGCGCTCTTGCCGGTGAGGAACTTGACCGGCGCACGCCCGGGCGTCTCGGTACTGAAGGCGAATCCTGGACGAAGCGTTTGCTCCAGCAGCGCTTTCAGCGCGGCAGGCGGAGACATCAGCCATAGTGGAAACAGCAGCACGACATGATCGGCCCAGTCAAAGGCATGCTGTACTTGGCGCACCGCCTCGGAAGGTTCACCCCGTTCATAGTCGGCCTGCGTGCGCAGCAGCGAAAATTCGATATCCGCGAGGCGGATCGTCAATATATCGTGTCCAACCTGCGCCGCGCCGGCATGATAAGCTTTGGCGAGCGCATGAATGTAGCGCTCCTCGTCTGCATCGGGGTGCCCATCGAGAATCAGGATATTCCGGGTCATCGTGTTTCCATGACTGTCTATCGGGCGACTGTTTTATCGGGGCTGTTCATGGGGCAATACAGTATTCTCGCGACTTCCCGGCCAACTCCTCCTCTATGCTACCGCATGGGCAAAAGACTATGAATCGGCATCTCCCACTGATCGCAATGCTTTCCTTGGCCTTGCCGCTGGTTGCCTGCCGGCAGGCGGATAACCATGCCAACGAGCCTCTTGCGACGCATCAAAACGATACCGCAGCGCCGGACTTCAGACATCATGATGATGCCCATGATGAAGACCACGATGTTCATGCCCATGGAGATGCTCATGAGCATGAGCATGAGCATGCATTGACTCATGATGCATTGACTCATGGCGAACAGGCGCATGAGCATGGCATGCCTCCGCAACTCGCTGAAGGACAGTCATGGGCAACCGATGCGCCACTGCGCGCGGCCATGATGCGTATCCACACCGCGGTCGCAACGAATATGCCGGGCTACCGGCAGGGAACACTTCAGCCTGCCGATGCACAGACGCTGGCAAGCGCGATCGAAACCGATATCGCCTACATGGTGGCCAACTGTAAACTCGAGCCCGAGCCGGATGCCGCATTGCATGGACTGATCGCTCGCATGATGGCTGCGGCAACCGTCCTGAAGGCCGAACCGATGTCCGAGACGGGACTGCCTCAGGTCGTATCGGCCCTGAGCGAGTATGGAGCGACATTCGATCATCCGGATTGGAAGCCCATTCCATAGCTACCGAATCGTGGGCGCCCATGTCCCACGTGCCGGCTCTTGAACCCGGACGGGTATGAAGGTGTTCATGTCCGACACGAAGTCCCTATGTATGCGGCTGCATCAGCCCGGTACGCCGCTGGTGCCGGAAACCCGCGAGTTGCCATATCCCGGTCCCTCTCAGGTTCTTCTCAAGGTGCGAGCCTGCGGCGTGTGCCGTACAGACCTGCATGTGGTGGACGGTGAATTGCCCGGAATCTCTCTGCCCATCATCCCCGGTCATGAAATCGTCGGCGAAGTCGTCGAGAGCGGCCTGGGCGTACGCTGGCCCCGCGGCACCCGCCTGGGAGTACCCTGGCTCGGTCTGACCTGCGGTCAATGTGCGTTTTGCATGACCGGACAGGAAAACCTGTGCGATGCGGCTCGATTCACCGGCTATCAGCTCGATGGCGGGTATGCCGAGCATGTCCTGGCGGATGCGCGTTATTGTTTCGAACTGCCCGAGGCGTTCGATGATGCTCATGCTGCGCCGCTGCTGTGCGCCGGGCTTATCGGCTATCGTTCCCTGCAAATGACCGGATCGGCGCAGCGCATCGGTCTGTATGGCTTCGGCGCCGCTGCACATATCGTGGCGCAGATCGCCCGTTGGCAAGGCCGGCAAATCCATGCCTTCACCCGGCCCGGGGACACGCGGGCACAAGCGTTCGCCTCCAGCCTGGGGGCATCCTGGGTGGGTGGGAGCGATCGCTCGCCGCCGGTCGCCTTGGATGCGGCGATCATTTTTGCACCGGTCGGCTCGCTGGTTCCTGCCGCCTTGCAGGCGGTGCGCAAGGGGGGCGTCGTCGTCTGCGGCGGCATCCATATGAGCGATATCCCCGCGTTCCCCTACTCCCTGCTGTGGGGAGAGCGAGTCGTTCGATCCGTGGCCAATCTTACGCGCCGCGATGCAGAAGAATTTTTGCCTCTAGCCGTCCAGGCTGGTGTCGAGACCGAGATCGAGCGCTTCGCACTGCGCGAGGCCAACACTGCGCTGGAACAGCTTCGCGCCGGCCGGCTGACGGGCGCCGCGGTGCTGATTCCCTGACGGCTTGTTTCTTGACGGCTTGTTTCTTGACGCCGCACCGGCCGCGATCGATCCGGCGGCGCGCGGCAGCCCGATCGATACCGCGCTCGCCGGATAAACGTCCGGATCGGTTGACCCGATCAAATCCAGGTCGTGATACCGTCCTCGGGTGCCGTCACCAAGGGTCCCGGAGTCTCGATCGCGCCCAGATGCAAAAAGGCCACGATATGATCCTCCGGCGCCAGGCCCAGCACCTGCTTCACACCCGCATCGTGAGCCGCCGGACCCGTTTTCCACATGGCTCCCAGACCCATTGCATGAGCGGTCAGCAACATATTCTGTACGGCGGCGCTCACGGCACACACCTGCTCGATCTCCGGCACCCTGGTCTTGGTGATTTTTGCAGCAACTACGATGATCAGCGGTGTGTGCAACAGCCTGGTCCGTTCGGTCTCGAGCCGCTCCGGGGCGATGTCGGGGTTTTTCTCGCGCAGCAGCTGCACCACCGCATCACCGAACTTGGCCCGCCCCTGTTCCTCCAGCACCACGAAACGCCAGGGGCGCAGGCGGCCATGATCCGGCGCGCGAATGCCGGCCCGAATGATCTGCTCGACCTGCGCACGCGTCGGCGCCGGGGCCTTTAGTTTGAAAGCAGACGTTCGGGATTCAATTGCAGTCGGAAGATCCATTATTTACCTCGAAATTCAACGGTCATCTCTAGACTAGAGCCTGCGCACCTGCATTGCCAGGTGCAGCCGGTCGCCACGCGTGGTGCACATCGAAATATCCACTCCATCGTCAGTCGACCAGATTCTCGCCAGTGCTTGCGATGGAATATAGACAGGCAGCTTGAATTGAGTATCGATTTGCATGGGTGCCTGCGGCAACTGCGCCGCGGCGGCCGACAAGCATCGGCCCAGCGACCACATACCATGGGCAACCGCCTGTTTGAAGCCGAATACTTTTGCCATGCGCGTCGTAAGGTGGATGGGATTGACGTCTCCGGAGACGCGAGCGTAGCGCCAGCCGATTTTTTTCGGCACTTCCAGGACCGTCGTGCTGACGCCCGATGACGGATGCATCGAGCGTTCGATCACCGGACGCTTGCTGCCCTCCTTCGGCACCGCCTCGCCACGAGCGAACATGGTACTGATCTCCTCCCATACCACCTCGCCATCCTGCTCATAACGCGTCGTGAAATCGTATTCCTGCCCGAAATCGGTCAGCCGTATCGTGTCGAAGAATATGCTCAGGCGCAGCGGCCGATGCAGTTCGATTTCGCGCATGACCCGGATCGTATTGCGCAGGTGAATGAGTCCAAGCACCTTGACCGGAAAGTCCTTGGCGATGAACAGTTGCATGTGCATGGGCATGGCCACGACATGCAAATACGCCGCTGGCAAGCCTGCCGAAGGAGGTACAGCACAAAGTTCACAATAGCGGGCGAGATGGGCGGCGGACAGCTTGACCTGCTGTGCCTCCAGTTCGATCGGGCGGGTTCCGGAGTGAGCCAGCGCTCGATAAGGCTTGCTGCCCAGCATGACGCGAGCATAGGCCGGCACCGTCGAAGGCAGACCGGAGAAAGAAATCCTGGTGGGAGCAGGCGTCAAGTGCAGATCTTCCTAATGATTCAAGGAACGGCGTCGAGCTGCTGGTCCAGACTTTGAATCTGCCGCTCGATCACGCCACGCAGTTCATCCGGCGGATTCTGCGCCAATAGTCTTTGCAGCCGGTCGCGGCCCAGGCGCAATTCGTCGGCCTGCAGCGCGGCGATACTCCCATACCACAGAGCCTTGGGATGATCCGGGGCCAGTCGCAGCGCCTCTTCGAACAAGACACGCGCACGATTCGCCAACGTAGTCTCGTCGCTCAATACCAGGGCTTCACCCAGACCGACCAATGCTTCCACATTGCGGCCCTGGGAAAGTTCATAGGCGCGTTGATAGGCATCGACGGCGCGCCGATAGTGTCCCATACCGGTATGCGAGCGTCCCAGCAACAACCAGCCCTGTATGTCCGAGGGATTCTGCGCTAATTTTTGTTCCAGTTGCTGCAGCAGATCATCCATTTTTGCAGTGTGCTGCTCAGCCTCCTGTACACCGCGCCAGTCCCATTGGCTCAAAGAGGCATACATGAGGATGGCGAGTATCGGCAGCAGCCCGACCACGATCCCCGCGATCAAACGCTCGTGAGCCGGCGGCGTCCCAACCGTTGCATCGGAGGAGGCTGCAGATGCCGCCGCCGCCGCCGGGGCGGCCGCCGATGGACGCCAGAGCGGTACCAGGAGCCACAGTGCAGCCGCCGTCAGCATCGCGGCACAAGCCAGAATGAACCCGGTCACGATGCACCCAGGCCGGGATCGGAGGGATCCGTGTCGGGCAATCGGGACTTGCGTACGATCACTGCAACCGCCGCCGCTGCGCCGCCGAACAGCAGCAGGAACGGTGCGCCCCATAGCAGCCAGGTGCGCGGCACCAGCGGCGGCTTGTACAACACGTAGTCTCCATATCGATCCGTCATGTACTGGAGGATCTGGAGATCGCTTTGGCCGGCCGCCATCAGCTCCCGCAACTGCCGACGCAGGTCGGTCGCCAGCGGCGCGTTGGAATCGGCGATCGTTTCGCTGCGGCACACCAGGCAGCGCAACTCTCGCGCCAGGCGCTCGTAGCGGGCCTGCAGAGCTGGATCCTGAAATGCCGGCGCCTCGTCGATGGCGTATGCCGGGCTCAGCGCCAAGGTCATGCCGACGATCATTAGACACGCCGTCAGACAGACCATCCACGGGCGCATCGAAGCGCACTGAAATGTCTTCATGGATTCGCCACCCCACCAGCGGGGCGCCCGGAACGAATCAGCGGCATGAAGTCGCGCTCCCAGATCTGCAGGTCCAGTGGTCCGATCTGCTTGTGAATGATCCGGCCGGTCGCATCGACCAGGAAGGTTTCCGGTGCGCCGTAGACGCCCCAGTCGATCGCGACGCGTCCCTCATCATCAAAGGCGGAGGCGATATAGGGATCGCCCAGAGTCTGCAGCCAATGCAGCGCCGCCTCGCGCTCATCCTTCCAATTCAATCCCAGGATAGGAATTTCTGCGCGCCGCGCGAGTTCGACCAAGGTCCCATGCTCTTGCCGGCAGCCTACGCACCAGCTTCCCCAGACGTTCAGGATGTACATCCGCCCCGCCAGTTCGCGATTGGCGATCATTCGGGCAGGATCTTCCAGGCTCGGCAGTTCGAACTGCGGTGCCGGCTTGCCGATCAGCGGCGAGGGCAAGGTCTGCATGTCCCGGCCCAGACTCAGATAAAAGAACACAATCAACCCCAGCAGGGCTGCCACCGGCAACAGATAGCGCCACAGGCCGCGCGGGGGATTCGGCGTCGAAATCATCGTTGTTCGTGCATCATTCGTACTGGGCGTGCCCTTTTCATGCCGTCTTGGCGACAGCCTCCGGCGCTACGGGGACTTTGTCACGAACGGTGACACGCTGCCGGTAGCGCCGATCGAAACAGGCGACCAGACCACCCAGCGCCATCACCACCGCGCCCAGCCAGATGAATCGCACCATGGGTTTGTATTGCAGGCGCAGGCTCCAGGCTCCATCGCCCAACGGTTCCCCCATGGCGACGAACAGATCTCGATGCCAGTCGCCGGCGATCCCCGCTTCGGTCATGGGGTTCGTTTGTACACGGTAGGTACGTTTTTGAGGATGCAGGATTGCGACCGGCTTGTCCGCGCGGGTAATCACGATCTCGCTCTGGATGGCCTCATAGTTCGGTCCGGAAACCGGACCGAGCTTCGTCATCGTAAAGTCGAAGCCCGCCAGTCTCGTGCTTTGGCCGGGCTTGAGGCTCAAATCCGTCTCCTGGTTCCAGGACTCAACCGTCGTCGCACCCAGAATGAACAGAGCCAGGCCTAGATGCGCCACGCTCATGCCGACGATGCTGGCTGGTAGCGAGTGTCCCTTGCGCAGTCGCGAGAGCGGCTCCACCAGCGAAGAGAACGCCAGCCATAAAGCGATGACGATCCCTACGGTCGCAAGCAGCGAATGCCAGCCGTAGGCCACAAGGGTCACGCCCACGCCCAGCACCAGCGCCAGCAGCCCTAGCCAGGCCAGCAGCACCTTCCGGCGTTCGAAGGCAGCGCGTTTCCAGGAAGCATGCATGCCGATGATCAGCAGGAACGTCATCGGCAGCATCGGAATCAGGAAGGTCACAGTGAAGTACGGCGGGCCAACCGAGATTTTTCCCAGATTCAGCGCATCCAGGAACATCGGGTACAAGGTTCCCAGCAGAATCAATGCCGTGGCGGCGACCAGCAGAATATTGTTCAGCAACAGGAAGGACTCGCGCGATACGGGAGCAAAGCCTGCGTTGGAGCGAAACTGCGGTGCCCGCCAGGCGTACAAACCCAATGCGGCGCCGACACACAGGGCGGTGAAAATCAGGATGAACAAGCCGCGGGACGGATCGCTTGCAAACGCATGGACCGACTCGATGACGCCGGAGCGTACCAGAAAGGTGCCCAGCAACGACAAGGAGAAGCCCGTGATCGACAGCAGCAGGGTCCAGCTCTTGAACAAGCCGCGCTTTTCGGTAACTGCGAGCGAATGAATCAACGCCGTGCCGATCAGCCACGGCATGAATGAGGCATTCTCGACCGGATCCCAGAACCACCAGCCGCCCCATCCCAACTCGTAGTAAGCCCACCAACTGCCCAGCGCGATCCCCAGCGTCAGAAACATCCAGGCGATCGTCGCCCAGGGGCGCACCCAGCGCGCCCAGAGCGAATCCAGCTTGCCTTCCAACATGGCGGCAATGGCAAAAGCAAAGGGTACAGACAGGCCGACGTAGCCGATATAAAGCATCGGCGGATGCAGCGCCAAGGCCGGATCCTGCAACAAAGGATTGAGATCACGGCCATCCAGTGCCGCCGGCCACAGGCGTTCGAAGGGATTGGAGGTCGTCAGGATGAAGAGCGCGAATCCCGCGCTGATCACGCCCAGCGTGCCCAGCACGCGGCTGGTCACAGTCCGCGGCAGATCGGCGCTGAAGGCCACCACCGCCAAGGTCCAGGCCGCTTGCGCCAGCAGCCACAACAGCAGCGAGCCTTCGTGCGCTCCCCATACGGCGGCGAAGCGATAGAACGTCGGCAGCTCGGAATTGGAGTTCTGCGCGACATACAGCACGGAAAAATCATTCTGGTAAAAAGCCCAGGAAAGACAGCCGAAAGCGATCGAAGCGAAGACGAAATGTCCGACGACGGCGCGGACCGCCAAGGCCATCCACGAGGGCCGCCGCCAGGCGGCGCCCGCCAGACCGAAACAAGCCTGCGGCAGGCTCAGGCAGAACGCCAAAATCAGTGCGAAATGTCCCAGTTCGGCTGCCATCATCGCTCCTCAACTCGTCGGCAGCGGTGCGGCGGCCTGCTCGTCGCGCGGTTCGCGCAGACTATCGGCCACGCTTGGCGGCATGTAGTTCTCGTCGTGTTTGGCCAGCACTTCCTCGGCGACGAAGGTGCCGTCAGCGCTCATGCGTCCGCGCGCCACGATGCCCTGCCCCTCCCGAAACAGATCCGGCAGGACGCCTGTATAGCTCACCGTGATCTCATGGGCATAATCCGTCAGCACGAAGCGCGCCTCCAGGCTCCCGGCGGCGCGCTGAAAACTGCCTTTCGGGACCATGCCGCCGACCCGGAATACCCGATCCGTCGGTGCCTCGCCGGCCGAGACGTCCGAGGGCGAATAATAATAAAGAAGATTTTCCTGGAACGCGGTCAGGGCGAGCGCCACGGCTCCACCCACTCCCAGGAGAATCAGTCCCACCAGTACCATGCGCCGCCGTCGTGGTGTCATGACGGGCCCTCCACCACCTGCGTCCCGCCCGGTGACGCGGACTGCTGCGCCAGCAGGCGCCGCTGTGCCTGTCGGAATTGTTTCTGCAGCTGAGCGCGTGCCGACCATAGATTCCAGCCGAGCACCAGGGCGGTCAATCCATAACAGGACCAGACGTATGTGGCGTAACCGCTCATGTAAAAAAAATCTTGTAAATACATGATTCAATTAATATTTACTAACCAGCTTGCAGCGCGCTCCCGCCTCAGGATCTCGCTGCGCAGACGATCGCACATGATGGCGGCAAAGTAGAGCGCAAAGGCGAGCACCAGTATGTACAGCGGCCAACCCATGGAAAGTGTAATGGACGGGGTACCGATCTTCGAGATCGTCGGCGCCTGATGCAGGCTGTTCCACCAGACCACCGAGTATTTGACGATCGGTACATTGACCACACCGACGATGGCCAGCAGCGCACCGGCCCGATCGGCACGCTGCGTATCGTCGAAGGAACTGCGTAGCGCCATGTAGCCCAGATACAAGAACAGCAGGATCAGCTCGGAGGTCAGCCGCGGATCCCATTCCCACCAGGTGCCCCACATCGGTTTGCCGTAGATCGATCCGGTGAGCAGCGCCAGCACCGTGAACCAGGCCCCCACCGGCGCACAGGCCGCGGCGAAGGCATGCGCCAGCTTCATACGCCAGATGAGTCCGATCGCCGCGGCGACTGCCATCGCTACATACACCTGCAGGGACAGGATGGCGGCGGGCACATGCACATAAATGATGCGAAAGGCGTCCTTTTGTTGGTAATCCGCCGGCGCCAACACCAACCCTCCGTAGACCCCCACGAGCATCAGCAGTAACGCCGTCCAGAAAAACCAGGGTCGCAGCCGCCCTGCCAGTCGATAGGCATGCGGCGGTGATCCTAATTTATGAAACCACAGCCAGCGCGAGGCAGGCCGCCTCTGTGGGGTGGAATCGCGGCGGATGGACGTTGAGTTCATGATTCGACGCTGATACGCATGGCGGCCGCCATCGCGAACGGCCCCAGACTGATGAAAAACAGCAGCAATGCCCCCAGCAAGTTCAAGGGGCCTGCCACGGCATCGCCGTGCATGGCCAGATCGACGGCACGCGCACCGAAGATCAGTACCGGCATTTCCAGCGGCAGTACCAGCAGCGCCAGCAGCACATTGCCGCGGCGCACGCCGACCGTGAGTGCCGCACCGATCGCCCCGAGCATGCTCAGTGAGCCCGTCCCCAGCGCCAAGGTTGCCGCCAGTACCGGCCATACAGACTGCGGCATCCCCAAGGCAGTTCCCAGGATCGGCGCCATGAACACCAGCGGCAGGCCCGACACCAGCCAGTGCGCGGTGGTTTTGGCCAATAGCAGCACTGACAAAGGCTGCCCAGACAATACCCATTGTTCCATCGTGCCGTCCTCCACATCCGGCCGGAACAGGGACTCCAGCGCCAGCAATGAAGACAGCATCGCCGCCACCCACAGCACCCCCGGTGCGATGCGCCGCAATTCATCGAGGGCGGGACTGATGGCCAAAGGGAACAAAGTGGTGATGATCACGAAAAAGATCAGCGGCTGTATCACTTGATCCCAGTGACGCAGCGCCAGGCGCAGGTCGCGGCCGATGACCAATCCGAAAATTTGCCACAGACCGGTATCCCGGGTGTCCGGGCCGGCGCGATCACCATCACGACCGGCGGTGGCCGCACCTTGGATGCCGATCCAAGGGTCTGGACGACTCGTCCCGGTGCCAGGCGAAATCTCGTTGTGGCGCGCGCCGCCGTGCGCCGAACCGGCCTGCATCAGTGCAACTCCAGGGCGCGCGTGCCGGGATGGCCTTGCAGCAGCCGTTGATGTGCCGCGGCGATGATCATGCCGCCGCTGCGCAAATGTTCATCCATGCAGCGTTCCACCAGGGAAACGCCTGCCGCATCCAGATTCGTGATGGGTTCATCCAGGATCCACAGCGTCGCGCGCAACAACAGGATGCGCGCCAGGGCGACGCGGCGTTTTTGGCCGGCGGACAGGACACGTGCCGGCAGCTCGGCGCAGGCGCCGATGCCCAGCCGCTGCAGCATATCCAGCAGTTCGGCATGGGGACGCCTGCCCTTGATCACCGTGCCATAATGCAGGTTCTCGAGGGTGGTCAGCTCGGACTTGATCGCATTCGCATGTGCCAGATAGGCCAGTTGCCGGTGGAATTCATCCCGGCAGCGGTCGATGCTCTGTCCACCCCAGAAGATGTCGCCCGACTCCCTGGGCAGCAATCCCGCGATGCATCGAAGCAGGCTGGTCTTGCCCACGCCGTTGGGGCCGACCACCTGCAGCAGTTCGCCACCGGCCAAGGTGAATGTCACGCCTCGCAGCAGATGCCTTTCCCCACGCCATAGATGGACGGCGCATGCTTCGAGTAGCGGCTGCGCGCCGATGGCAGCGAGCGGTTCGGGCATGGAGGATCCACCTGTCTTGAGCATGCGATGCGTGGCGTCGCGGGTGGCCGACTGCCAAGTCTGGACCCCACGAGCGAGCGGTAATGATGTTCGCGAGTTTAGCAGAGATCCTGCCGCCGCCCTTGATGCATCGCCCTCCTCAGCCGCGCTCGCGACCGATATATTGCCGAGCGCCTGCTCGACACCAGTCGCCGCACCATGGACGAGCAGGTAGAATCTCTCCTAGCGCTCAAGACGCATCCCGGGTTACAGCCGACGACAGCTGGACCGCCAGGTGATGAAACTGAATCAGCAGCAGCGTGGCTGGTGACAGCCTGACTGGATGCGTGTCATGCCCGAGTGGCGAAATTGGTAGACGCAAGGGACTTAAAATCCCTCGACCTCATGGTCATGCCGGTTCGATTCCGGCCTCGGGCACCAAGAAAAACAATAACTTAAAGATTGACGCTGACTCTTGGCAGTGACTTCGTAGGACAACTACGGGACACAACCACCCACTGCGACCCATGGCTAGCACGGAAAAGCGACACACGGCGAACGACTCTACGAGTGATCGCCTCAAGGTGCGAATTCATTCGGATACAGTGCTCTTTTCATGCCCTGCCCCTCTTCGCTTCTTCCGGCTTCACAGCACGGGCCGCGAAGGTGGGCAGCACTATCAAGGTCAATACGGTGGCTGTGATCAGACCTCCAATGACGACGGTGGCGAGCGGCTTCTGTACTTCGGCTCCTGACCCCGTCGCTATCGCCATTGGCATAAAGCCGACAATCGCCACCAGCGCTGTGGTCAGCACGGCGCGAAGGCGGCTCGACGCGCCGGCGATAGCGGCCTCCAGAGGCAGATCACCGGCCATCAGACGCTCACGGATCGCCTGCATCAGCACCAGCCCGTTGAGCGTGGCTACACCCGACACTGCGATGAAGCCCACGGCTGCCGATACGGAGAACGGCATACCACGCACCAGCAGTGCCAGTGCACTACCCACCAAAGCCAATGGCACGCAGACAAAGACAAGCGCGGCTTCACGAATAGTGCCTAGCGCCATGTACAGCAGGCTTCCGATCAACAGAAACACGACCGGAACCACCAGCATCAACCGTGCTTCCGCGCGCTGCAGATTTTCGAACTGCCCCCCCCAGGTGAGATAGACACCAGCGGACAGCGGAACCTCTGCCACGGCGGCCTGTGCTTCCTGCGCGAACCCACCCAGATCCCGTCCGCGCACGTTGGACTGCACCACGATGCGGCGACTGCCGTTGTTGCGACTGATCTGGTTGGATCCTTCGCGCACGTCGATACGCGCCACCGATGACAAAGGCACCACCGTGCCATCGGGTGCAACGATGGGTAATGCCGCCAGTTGCGTTGGATCATTCCGGACGACTTCTTCCAGTCGAATCACGATGTCGAAGCGGCGGTCGCCCTCGAAGATCTTTCCGGCGGATGTACCACCGATACCGATTGCCACGGCCTCACTGACATCAGCGGCGCTCAATCCATATTGGGCCGCGGCCGCGTGATCGATCTGGACCGTGAGCGTAGGCAGCCCGGAGACTGGCTCCACACGCACGTCGGCAGCTCCCGGAATGCCACGTAATTTGACTGCTATCTGGTCAGCTGTTCTTTGCAGGATGTCGAAGTCGTCACCAAAAACCATGATAGCCAGATCGGTCCGCACGCCGGAAATCAATTCGTTGAAACGCAGTTCGATCGGTTGACTGAATTCAAATACATTTCCGATCTGATCATCCAGCTGTGATTCGAAGCGCTGGATCAGTGCTTGCTTATCCAGCGATCCATCCGGCCACTCGGACCGAGGGCGCAGTACGATGACAGTGTCGGTAATATTAGGCGGCATCGGATCGATGGCCACTTCGGCGGTACCCGTACGCGAGAAGATGGTTTTGACTTCCGGTTCATTCGCCAAAGCCTTCTCCAAGGCAAGCTGCATCGATAGCGATTGCTCCAGGGAAGTCGAAGGCACCCGCAGGACCTGCATGGCGAGGTTGCCTTCATCAAGCGTCGGCATGAACTCACGGCCCAGTGAAACGAAAGTCGTCAATCCGACAGCGAGCATGAGAACGGCACCAGCAAATACTGCTCGTGGCCGCCTCACCACTCGACGAATGATCGGTTCAACCCTGGCACGCACGAAGCGGATAAGGCGGGTCTCGTGCTCGTCTTCATTCGCATGCTCGCGCTCATCGGCCTGCATCTTTGGCTCACGCACGAACAGGGCGGCCATCGCCGGTACGAAGGTGAACGAAAAGATGAAGGCGCCGACCAGTGCCAGCATGAACGTCGCTGCCATGGGCTGGAAGGTCTTGCCTTCCACCCCCTCCAAGGTGAGGATGGGGGCGAATACCAGCAGGATGATGAACTGACCGAATGCGGCCGGACGCACCATCTTGCGCGCAGCCTGAACCGCCACTCGCAATCGCTCAGTGACAGACAGGGCACGGCCCAGTTCGGTACGCATCTGCCCGAGCATGAGCAAGATCGCCTCGATCACGATCACGGCGCCATCGACGAGAATACCGAAATCGAGTGCACCGAAACTCATCAGGTTGCCACTGATTCCGCAGCGGTTCATGCCGATCACCGCGAACAGAAAGGACAATGGGATGATCAGTGCCGTAATAGCTGCCGCGCGTAGATTGCCCAGCAACAAGAACAGCACAGCGATGACCAGTAACGCGCCTTCGGTCAGGTTCTTGGCCACCGTCTTGATCGTTGCATTGACCAGTTCACTACGATTCAGCACCGGCTCGGCAACGATGCTCGGTGGCAATGAACGGTTGACTTCGACAAGTCGCGCCGCGGCCGCCTGTGCGACCGTCCGGCTATTGCCGCCCGCGATCATCAAGGCGGTGCCGAGTACTGCCTCATGACCGTCGTGTGTCGCCGCGCCCAGGCGCGGTGCCCGACCCAGACCCACACTGGCTACATCAGAAACCCGAACAACAAGGCCGTTGCGCTGAGTGACCGGCGACTGCGCCAGGTCATCAACAGTTAGCGCGAGCGCATCGGTGCGGACGATCAAGCCTTCGCCCGCACGCTGAATGAATCCGGCACCCGCCTGAATGTTGGATCGTTCGAGTGCGAGCACGAGATCGCCAAGGCCAAGCCCATAGGCCGCCAGTTGCTCCACTTTGGGCCTAACCGCGTACTCTTTGACGTAACCCCCGATCGTATCGACGCCGGCAAGCCCTGGTGTAGAGCGCATCAGCGGGGCGATGATCCAGTCCTGGACTGTTCTGAGGTAGGTGGCACGCTCTTCGAGCGTCGTGAGCCGCTCCCCTTCCGGCGTCAGATAGATCTCGTTGGCCTGCCAGCCCGGCTCGCCGGGAGAGGTAGTTTTATCCGGAGCGAATGGTGTGAAATCCACCGTCCACATCAGGACTTCGCCAAGCCCCGTGGTGACAGGTGACATCATCGGCGTCACCCCTTCAGGCAGATCCCCAGCCACCTCGCGCATGCGCTCGCCCACTTGCTGACGCGCAAAGTAAATGTCGGTCTGGTCGGTGAAGATGGCCGTGACCTGCGAGAACCCATTGCGTGATATGGAGCGGGTACTGGTCAGCCCCGGTATGCCGGCGAGTGCGGTTTCAAGCGGATAGGTCACCTGGCGCTCGATTTGCGCGGGCGCCAGCGCGGGTGCGAGGGTATTGATCTGCACCTGACGATTGGTGATGTCCGGAACAGCATCGATGGGAAGCCTGCTGAGCTGAAACAACCCATAGGCCATGACAAGCGTCGCGGCGAATACCACAGCCCAACGAAACTGGACTGATTTCTCAATAATCATCTTGAACATGGGATTCGCCTCAATGACCGTGCTCGGCCTCGGCCTTGGCGAGTTCGGCTTTCAACAGAAAGGCATTGGTGCCAGCAATACGTTCATCACCGGACAGGCCATTGAGGATTTCAATGAATCCACCCGCACGCCGGCCAACAAGCACCGGTGTGGCGCGAAAGCCGCTGTTTCCTACCACGAATACGACGGATCGTCCTTCCACCGTTTGCACGGCATCGGCAGGTACAGTGAGTCCGGCTTCCTGTCGGTCCGTGACGACAATTGCCGTGAGGGGTGAACCGGCCGGCGGCAGATCTTCGGCCGTTGATCGCGCTCGGATCACCGTGGCACCAGTGTGCTCGCGGGCGCTGGCGGCAACGCCGATCACGACCGCTTCAAAGTTGCGGGATACTCCGGTCACTTGGATGCGGGTTCCCGCGGCGACTTCGGATGCCAGCGCCGGAGGCGCGTTGAACACCAGTTCCACCCGAGCCGGGTCGGCGATTTCCGCCACAGCGCCGCCCGCCGCCACAACCCCACCGAGGGTGATATTCACGGCGCTGACGATGCCGGCAATCGGGCTGTTGATGATGAGTCGTCCAGAGGTATCAGGCGACCCGCTGGCAGCGACTTGTGCTTGCGTTGCCCTCGCTGTCGCGTCAGCGGCAAGAGACCGTGCTCGGGACGCTTCCATCTCCTGACGGGCGACGATACCTTGTGCAACGAGATTCAGGTCCCGCTGATAGACAAGTCGTGCAGCCTCCGCCTCTGCCGCGGCAGCATCGGCATTGGCGCGTAATGTTGCAGCTTCACCGCTGACGATGATGGCAAGAGATTGACCCACTTCCACTGATATGCCGGGAGCAATGAATATTTGTTCAACCCGGCCGCTGGTGACCGCCGCGACAATGGCCTTGGCGTCAACCGCCGATTCAACGCGGCCGGACAGTCGGTATTCACTCCCTCCGCCACGACTGACGCTGACGATACCGATGCCCGATGCCTCGATCTGCCTTTGCGTCAGCGCGACAACATCTTCTTCTGACCACTCCTCCTCGTACTCGTCATGGTTATCGTGTTGTTGGTTTTCTTTATGACTCTCATCATGAGCGGCATGATTGCCATGCTCTGCATGCGGCATGAATCGGGCGGCGCTGAAACCAAGACCAAGAGCGATCAATAAAGCTGCTCCAATGAGGAGTCGGTTTTTGTTTGGGTTCATGAATGCTTCCTCAGAACGGAGCACGGCCATCAAGGCCTGCAAGTTCAACTTCCGCACGGACGCGTACCAACCGCGCATTGACGGCTGTATTGCGTGCACTGATCAGAGCCGATCGGATACTGCGCAGCTCCAGTTGCGAGATACGCCCGACGTCGAAACCCGCACGCGCGAGTTGATAGGCTTTCTCAGCCGAAGTAACGCCATTGTCGGCAGCACGTATGCGGGTCATGGACGCATCAAGACGGGCTTGGGCAGCAGTGCGATCAGCCTGGATTTGCAGCTTTGCAGTGGTCAATCTGGCGGCGGCGGCGCGCTGCTCAGCCTGGGCGGCACTGATTGCGCCCTTGTTTTTGTCGAACAAAGGGAGGGATACATTGATGCCGAAGGTGAATGCCTCGGTGTTGTATTCCTGGAACCTCCGCACACCAAGCGATACGCTTACCGCGGGACGCGCACGCAACCGCTCGACACTGACCGATTTAGTCGTAGCCTCCAGTTCTGCCTCGGCAATCTGAACGGTGAGAGGAGTGTCCATGCCCTGGAACAAGGCATCAGGAGAGCGGTTCAATAAACTGGGTTCGATGGCGGTCACTGGCTCAACCAGCATCGCAGCGGCGGTCAATCTGGCAAAAGCGGCATCGCGGTTCGCCCGCGCTTCATCCGCTGCAGCACGGGCGGCCTCAACTTCGCTGTTCGCCTGAATGCCGCGCAGTGAGGGTTCTCGACCTTCTTCAATCAGCAGCATGACTGCGTTGGCGTCCGCTTTCGTCAGCTCCAGCGCCTCGACAGCCAGCTCACACTGCAGAGAAGCCGCTTCCGCTTCAGAATAGATCAGCGCAAGACCACCGGCGACCGTCCACTGTGTTTGATCGCGTCGCAGCGCCGCGACCTTCGCCTCCGCTTGCGCGGCATCGATGCGTGCGCCTCGCTGGCCCCACAGCTCCAACGGTTGACTGAGGGTCAATGTCGATTCCGCTGCGTCGTACCCAAAAAAGGGGGCACGACCGTAGACGTTTTCAGTCTCCACGGAGACAGAGGGATTGGGCAAAGCTCGCGCCTGTTGCGCGCGCGCATTGGCAGCGTCGAGCAACGCCTCCACTTCAAGCGTGATGGGAATGCGATCGAGGCTCTCGATCAATGATTCATAAGGCGGAGCCGGTTTGGCCCGCGCAGATAATGCGAATAAGATCGCTGTCACGGTCACAGCAAACTCAACCGCCCACTGCGGTCGACTGAACGACATAAGCATGAGAAAATCCCAAAGCTGAACGAGTTGACGAAACGGTCGCACGAAGGGTGCGGCCAGGAGTCGTCAGGCTTTGGGCGGGCGCATCAACTCGTCGGGAGTGCGAGATGCAAGGGCAGTACTAGCTGGCCACTGGTGCGTTAAATTGAGGGGCTCGGTTTTGGGGGCTGTGCCTGGGGGAGCGTGAGCGTAGATATGGTGACAATGCCCATGGCTGCAGGCGTCATGATCTTTGTCTGAGTCCGAACCGTTGTTCTGGCTGTCCCCACCCTCATCGTGGGAGTCCGCCATGACATAGTGGGCATCAATACTCTCGAATGCACACAGGAACATGTCAGCCACAGGAATAGCAACGAACGTTGCAAGCAGCAACGCCATCACCATGAGCCTGTGCCTGAGAAAAAAATGTACCATTACAACATGACCGGCAGCCGGCCTATGAGGCTCGCCTGTAAGGCAGGTAGCGCGGCGTCCACATCTTTTCATCGATGCGATGGATGAGTTCCTCATCGGTCATCGCCGGCGCCAAATCCGCTCTCTCGGCTTCGCGAGCCACGGCGAGCGCAACATGCCGTGACGCCTCACGCACCTGCTCCACGGTCGGCAGCAAGGGGGCCGAGGCGTCGGCGAGCGCCGGTGAAAGCCCACTCAGCGCCCGGGCCGCGGCAACGAACATGGCATCCGTGATCCGCGCTGCGCCGGATGCAAGCACACCCAGGCCCAAGCCTGGAAAAATGAAGGCGTTGTTGCACTGAGGAATCGGGATGCTTCGGCCCGCATACTCGACGGGTGCGAACGGGCTGCCCGTCGCAATCAAGGCGCGAGCATCGGTCCAGCGAACCAGGTCTTCCGGAAGCGCTTCGCAACGCGAGGTCGGATTCGACAATGGAAAGATGGCCGGATATTCGACATGGCGCGCCATTTCACGCACAATTTGCTCATCGAACGCACCCGGCTGTGCGGCGGCGCCGATCAGCACGGTCGGCCGTACCTGACGCACAACCTCGAGCAATGAAGGAATCGTCGAGTTCGAACCGCTGAATAGTGCTTGCGGCTGCGCATAGAGGCGCTTGCCGGCGTCCAGATCCTCTCGTCCGTCGTGCACGAGTCCCTGGCTGTCGATCAAGCAGATTTGTGCTCTCGCGGCATCAGGGGAAAGACCGCTCTCGACCATTGCAATAACGAGTTGAGTAGCGATTCCCACCGCGGCCGAACCGGCGCCCAGCAAGACGATGCGCTGCTCGGCAATGCTCGTCGCCGTCGCTGCGGACGCCGCCATCACCGCAGCCAGTGTGACTGCGCCCGTACCCTGGATATCATCATTGAAGCTGCACAGACGATCTCGATAACGCTCCAGCAACCGCCCGGCGTTGTTTTTGGCAAAATCCTCCCATTGCAATACCGCGTGAGGAAATCGTTTCGCCACGGCGGTGACGAACGCTTCCATGAACGCATCATAGCGATCGCCCCGAATGCGCTCGTGACGGCGTCCCAGGTACAGTGGATCCTCGAGCAACTCTCGATTGTTGGTTCCCACATCGAGCACGATCGGCAAGGTCGTTGCAGGATGGATCCCGGCGCAAACGGTATAGAGAGAGAGTTTGCCGATCGGTATGCCCATCCCGCCGATCCCCAGATCGCCCAGCCCCAGGATGCGCTCGCCATCGGTCACACATATGACCTCGACATCCCGACGTACCGCCGCCAGCAACTCATCGAGCATGTCTTGCTGATCGATCGAGATATAGAGCCCGCGCGGACGATGATAAATGCGGCTGTATTCCTGGCACGCGATGCCCACGACCGGCGTGTAGATGATCGGCACCATTTCCGTAAGGTGCTCGCTCAAGAGGTGATAGAACAAGGTCTCATTGCGATCCTGGAGCGCAGTGAGACATTGGTAACGCTCGAGATCGGTCGTCTTGCTCTTGTAGTTGGCATAGTTGCGCGCGAGCTGATCCTGTTCACTCGATACGGCGGGCGGCAACAACCCGGCCAGGCCGAATACGCGGCGTTCCTGCTCGGTGAACGCAGTACCTTTGTTCAACAGCGGATCTTCGAGCAGGGCACGGCCGCTCAACGCGGTTTCCAGATAAGCCTCGTTGCTGTCGGCGTCGCGCCGAATCCTGTAGGGCATGTCGATCAGACTCCGATCCTCAAATCATGCCGACATCGTATCGATCAGTGATCGTGCCGGGCTTGGTTGAATGGCAGCATGGCATGCCTGGCTATCCGGCACGGTACCCAGAGGGTATCGCGATAGGATAGGTTCGGCGGGTATTATCCACGAACGCGGCGACCATCGATATCTGCCGTAACGATGCGCCGGGCACGGCACCCAAGAGCCGATCATGAAAATTCATCCCCTGTACAAGCGCCATACGCTTGACAGCCCGGCCGCCAGCCCTAAAATAGCTGATTCATCCGGAGTGATCTTCGGGCGGCGTGCGGGAATAGCTCAGTTGGTAGAGCGCAACCTTGCCAAGGTTGAGGTCGCGAGTTCGAGCCTCGTTTCCCGCTCCAGTCCTTGCCGGTTCTTGATATTCCTCCAGTGCCGACCCCGGGCCATCGGTTCGGGGTTTTGTGTTTCAGGCGCCGTCTCGATGCCTGCCGGATCCGGTTCCGACCGGAGGGGACTGTGCTTGTCGATTGTCGCCTCAGGCTAGGTGGCAGAGTGGTCATGCAGCGGCCTGCAAAGCCGTGTACGCCGGTTCGATTCCGACCCTAGCCTCCAATCAAATCTATAAAGCCCCCGAACGCATCAAATCGGGCCAGGCCGCCTTCAGATACAGCACCATGGACCACAGGGTCAGGGCGGCGGCGGCCATCAGGCAATAAACTCCCATTTCGTACGCGGGCACGAACCACACGTCGCTGCGAAACAGCATCATGGACAGCCCCGTCATCTGGAAGATCGTCTTCAGCTTGCCGACCGACGAGACCGCAACCTTGCCGCGTGCGCCGACTTCGGCCATCCATTCCCGCAGTGCCGAGATCGTGATTTCACGACCGATGATGATGGCTGCCGTGAGTGTGATCAGCAGATCCGGATTGAATGGGATGAGCTTCAGATCCTGGGATCTGTGACTGACCAGCAGTACCAGTGCAACGGCCACCATCAGCTTGTCCGCAACCGGATCCAGGAAAGCGCCCAGACGAGAGGTTTGCCCCAACCGGCGGGCCAGATAGCCATCCAGCCAGTCTGTCAGCGCCGCCAGGATGAATGCGATCGCCGCTGCGGGGTTGGACCAGGAATACGGCAAATAGAACAGCACGACCACCAGCGGAATCATGAGCATCCGCACCAGGGTCAGGACATTCGCGACGGGGAAACTCACCGCCATCTACTCGATCGCCTGATTCTGGACATATGCAGGAATCCTTATATCGACGTCACCATTGCGAGGTCATTGCGGTTCGCAGTGGTGACGAATGGCGTATTCGCGCCGAAATTCACGCAGCGTATCGATTGTAAGTAATTTTCAGCCGCTGGAGTGCAGGGTATCGTAGATCGACTGTGCCAACCGGCGTCCTATGCCCCGAACCCTGGCCAGATCATCGATGCCGGCGCGAGAGATGCCCTGCAGGCCGCCGAACTGGCGCAGCAGCTCACGGCGCTTGTGCGGTCCCAGGCCCGGTACGTTTTCCAGCACGGAACGGGTGCGAGCCTTGGCCCGCCGCTGACGATGACCGGTGATCGCAAAGCGATGTGCCTCGTCGCGCACCCGCTGGATCAAGTGCAATGCCGGTGAATCCGGAGGCAGGATCATGGCGGGCTCATGGCCGGGCCGAAACAAGCGTTCCTGTCCGGCGCGCCGATCGGCTCCCTTGGAAACGCCGACCATCGTCACCCCTTGAATATCCAGCGCCGCCATGACCTTCACGGCCTCGGCGAGCTGTCCCGGTCCGCCATCGATCAATAGCAGATCGGGCATGGGCGCTTCACCCTTCTTGAGGCGTGCATAACGGCGGCCCAAGGCCTGGCGCATCGCACTGTAATCATCGCCGGGCGTCAGGCCTTCGATATTGAAACGGCGATAATCGCTCTTGATGGGCCCTTCGGGTCCAAAGACCACGCAGGACGCCACAGTGCGTTCACCCAGGGTATGGCTGACATCAAAACATTCGATGCGCGCCGGTATTTCCGGCAGCATCAGCGCCTCCGCCAACGCTTGCGATTGCTGCACGGCGGTGGCCTCGGTCGCGCGGCGCAACTTGAGCCCGATGCCGGCATTGGTACGCGCCATCTCCAGCCAGCGCGCACGCACACCTCGTACCGAGGCGCGGATGCGCACGGTGCGCTGCATACGCTCGGACAACGCCGCCGCCAGGAGGCCGGCCCCCTCGATGCGTTGCTCCACGAGGATTTCCGCCGGCGCCTCGCAGCCCAGGTAGTATTGCGCCAGGAACTCCGCCAACAACTCGCCGGCCTCGGCGATACCGCCGCGCGGAAAGAAATTCGAACTGCCCAAATTGCGCCCGCCGCGCACGAATACAATCGACACGCAGTGGTCGTTGCCCTGGGATGCAAGAGCGACCGCGTCGATATCTGCGCGGACACTGCGGGTGACGGATTGGGTCGCATGAATGGCCTTGATGCCGTTGATTTGATCGCGGATGCGAGCGGCACGCTCGAAGTCCAGTGCGGCTGCGGCTTGCTCCATACGCTTGGCCAGTTCATCGATCAGGTCGGTACCCCGCCCTTCCAGCACCTTGATCGCATCCGCGACATCCTGTGCATAGGCCGGCTTGGAGATGAATTCCACGCATGGCGCCGAGCAGCGTTTGATCTGATATTGCAGACAGGGGCGCGAGCGATTGGCGAAAAAACTGTCGCTGCACGGTCTGAGTAGAAATAATTTCTGCAGCAGCAATAGTGTCTCGCGGGTAGCTCGCGCATTCGGATAGGGTCCGAAAAAGCGCCCCGGCAGCTTGCGGCTGCCGCGATGGAAACTGATGCGCGGATAGTCGTGTTGGGTGGTGATGTATAAATAAGGAAAGCTCTTGTCGTCGCGCAAGGTGACGTTGTAGCGCGGCCGGTGCTGCTTGATAAGATTGTATTCCAGCAGCAACGCTTCGGTCTCGGAGGCGGTTGCCGTCACTTCGACATTCACGACCTGCGCAATCATCGCCATGGTCTTCGCCGACTGCGCCTTGCCCACGAAATAGCTGCTCAGGCGATTTTTAAGGTTGCTTGCCTTGCCGACATACAACAGTTCGCCATTTGCGCCGATCATCCGGTACACCCCCGGACGCCGGCTGACATTGGCGAGAAAACGCTTGGCATCGAACGTCGTCATGCGGTCATTCTAACCAGCCTGGCCGGCGGCTTCAGGCTCATCGCTGCCCTGCCCGCCGCGGTGCCGGCCGCAGCCTGGGTGCCAGTGAGCGGCGCCGGAAACGAACCAGGTTCTGGAGCCGCTCTGTTCAGTCCATTGCATCCAACAATGAACGGGCCCGCGCAAAGACCGCTTCGAACATGGCCGTCGTGAGACGGCGGGTCTGGGTGTTGTAGCGGCTGCAGTGATAGGAGTCGAGCAACACCTGCCCGCCGGGCAAGCGAAACTCCGCTGCATGCGCGAATTTGTAACGTGCCGGCGGCAAGGACAGGGCGCGCAACACCGCGCCATGTGCGATCGAACCCAGCGCCAGCAGGACGACTTGTCGTGGTGCCTGGGCCAGTTCCGCTGCCAGGTAGCGATTGCAGGTCCGGATCTCGGTGGACGTCGGTTTGTTCTGGGGCGGGACGCACTTGACGGAGTTCGTGATACGGCAATCGAAGAGTTCGAGACCGTCGTCGATCGAGACCGAGACCGGCCGGCTGGCGAAGCCGAACCGATGCAATGTCTGATACAACAATACGCCGGCATGATCTCCCGTGAATGGACGCCCCGTGGCGTTTGCGCCATGAAAGCCGGCGGCCAGACCCACCAGGATCAAGCGCGCGTTCGCATCACCGAAGGGTGCCACCGGTGCGCAATAATAATGAGGATACTGTTTACGGCCTTCCGCCAGATATCTTGCCAGGCGTGGACAGGCGGTGCAGCCGCGGTCGAATACCACACCATCGGAGGGCCACAGCCCGGGCGCCTCGCCTGCTTCGCGCACCGCTGCAGTTGGACGATCCGGCGAGCCGCCCATGTGGGAAGGATGCCGGCGCGATGCTCCCGGCTGCGCGGCTCCGCTGGGCGACGCGGCGCTCGGGGGCGCAGTGACGCTTGAGGAAACCGTAGCGGCGCCCCCAGCGGCGATTGCGCGCATATTCTCCCTGGAGGACTCGTTGTTCCTGGAGGACTTGCCGCCGTCGGCAAGCAGCTGAGGAAGCAAGGGTTGCCCGGTGCGCCTGGGCAAGGCGAAACGGACGCGTGAGGATTTCGCGGCTTTCATCGCTACAGTCTAGCGGAACAATTTGGCGAAACAGCTAGCGAACCTGGCGATCCGGCGGTGCGGCGCATCCCGCGCTCCCGCTCCGCCGGAATATCGGCGGAACGAGGAGCGTCCCCAGGGGAGCGCCCCCCGAGGAGTATCCCCCGAGGAGTACCCTCCTGAGGAGTACTCCAGGGGCATACCAAGGAAATCGACGATTTACGGCGCCGAAACTCAACCGCGCTGGTCGAACTGCGCCTCCTCGGTCGAGCCTTTCATGGCCGTGACCGAGGAGCGTCCGGCCGTCACGGTCTGGGTGACATCATCGAAGTAGCCGGCTCCCACCTCGCGTTGATGCTTGGTCGCCGTGTAGCCGTCCTTCTCGGAGGCGAACTCCAGTTCCTGCAATGCCACGTAAGCCGACATCTGCGTGGCCTTGTAGCCGCGCGCCAGTTCGAACATGGAATGGTTCAATGCATGGAAGCCGGCCAGGGTGATGAACTGGAACTTGTAGCCCATCGCACCCAGCTCACGCTGGAATTTTGCGATCGTGGCATCGTCGAGTTTCTTTTTCCAATTGAAGGAGGGCGAACAGTTGTAGGCCAGCAGCTTGCCTGGAAAACGCTGGTGGATCGCCTCGGCGAAGCGCTTCGCCTCGCGCAGATCGGGCGTGGCGGTTTCGCACCAGATGAGATCGCAGTAGGGTGCGTACGCCAGTCCGCGGGCGATCGCCTGCTCCAAGCCTGCCCTGACATAAAAGAAGCCTTCGCTGGTACGCTCCTGCGAGGAGATGAATTCCCGGTCACGCTCATCCACATCGGTGGTCAACAGGTTTGCGGACTCCGCATCGGTGCGCGCGACCAGCACCGTCGGCACACCGCAGGCATCAGCTGCCAGACGCGCCGCGATCAGCTTGCTGACGGCCTCCGAGGTTGGCACCAGCACCTTGCCGCCCATGTGGCCGCATTTCTTGGCGGAAGATAACTGGTCTTCGAAATGCACGCCGGCCGCGCCCGCCTCGATCATGCCTTTCATGAGTTCGAAGGCATTGAGTACGCCGCCGAAACCCGCTTCTGCATCCGCGACGATGGGTTTGAGCCAATCGATCGAACGGTCGCCTTCGGCATGGTGAATCTGATCGGCCCGCAGCAGAGTGTTGTTGATCCTGCGAATCACCGACGGCACCGAATTGGCCGGGTACAAGGACTGATCCGGATACATTTCACCGGCAAGATTGGCATCGCCGGCGACCTGCCACCCCGACAGATAGATGGCGTCCAGACCCGCCTTCACCTGCTGCATCGCCTGATTGCCCGTGAGCGCGCCCAGCGCGTTCACGAAGGGCTTTTCATTCACATACTTCCACAGCTTTTCCGCACCCAGGCGCGCCAGCGAGTGCTCGATATGCACCGAGCCGCGCAGCCGGACCACATCTTCGGCCTGATAGGGGCGTTCGACACCCTGCCAACGTGGGTTGTTTTGCCATTCTTTGCGAAGCTGCTCGGCATTGAGCTGGGTCATCGGAAATTCCTCGTGCGTTGGGGTTAAGAGATCGATGCCCTCGAAGCAGCCTGAAGTCGGTGGGTCCTGGCATGCTCGGGACGGATGAGCCGGCGATATGTATCGGGACTCCCGGCGAGACGGAGAGGAGTGCAATGCATCGGCCATCGAGCGGACTCAATCTGGCTGTCGAGGTGCATCGCCCGAACCGTCTCGCTAAATGGAAGTGAATTCCGACTGGCAGTGCCATATCACTGGCCGCTACCTTAACCATTTCTATTTTGATCGTAAAATATATGGTAAATTGCTTATCAATATTTAATAGATATATCTAATGGAATTACGTCACCTGCGCTATTTCATTGCGGTCGCCGACGAACAGCATATGACCCGTGCCGCCGAACGCCTGGGGATCCAGCAACCTCCCCTGAGCATCCAGATACGTGCACTGGAGCAGGAATTGGGCGTGCAGCTACTGCGCCGCAAGCCGCGCGGGGTGGAATTGACCGAGGCAGGCGGCGTTTTCCTGGCGCGCGCGCGCGCGATCCTGGATGAGGTCGACCGCACCATCGCCTCGGTACGCCGCACGGCCCGCGGTGAACAAGGCCGGGTCGTCGTGGGCTTCACCAGCTCCGCCCCCTTTCATCCGTTCGTGCCCCGAGTCATTCGCGCCTTCCGGGAAATGTCACCCCGGGTCTCGCTGGAACTGGCGGAAAGCGGCAGCAGCGCCCTGGTACAGGCGCTGCATGAGGAGGAGATAGATGCGGCGTTCATTCGCTCGCCGGTGGTCGACATCGTCAATCTCATCGTGGAGCCGCTGCTGGAGGAAAGAATGCTGCTGGCGCTGCCGGCGGGGCATGCGCTGGCGAATATCACACCTCAGGATGAGGACGCCGGGTCTCTTGGCCGCACCGCTCCCCTGCCCTTGTCCGCGCTCGCAAACGAAACCTTCATTCTGTACAAACGTCCCGGCGGTCCGGGGTTGTACGACACCATCATTGCCGCTTGCCGTCATGCGGGATTCAGTCCCCGCGTAGGTCAGGAAGCGCCGCGCATCATCTCGACCTTGAATCTGGTTGCAGCCGGCCTGGGCGTCTCGGTGGTACCCGAGTCCCTGCAGCGGCTACAGATGGACGGCGTGGTGTATCGGCGTTTCGAAGAAACCGTGCATCTCAATGCACCGTTGCTGCTTGCTTGCCGGCGCACCGAGAGCGCCGCGGCGGCGCAACGCTTCATCGAGCTGGTGCGCAGCACCGCCCGGCATATCGATCCAGCCGGTGAATCCGCGGTAGATCAGTCGCATTTCCGAGAGCCGGCTCCCTCGCCTTGCGGTACGAACCAGTCCGAATGACGCTCTCCTGGACGGCGCCATGATGCATGCCCCTGCCCTGCTGCTATTCAACAAGCCTTTCCAGGTGCTGACGCAATTCACCAGTTCGGACGGTAAATCGACCTTGAAAGACTGGATCGACGCGCCGGGGATGCGCCCGGCCGGTCGGCTGGATCATGACAGTGAGGGGTTGGTACTGCTGACCGACTCCGGCCGGCTGCAGGCCTATCTGGCCGAGCCGCGCTGGAAGGTTCCCAAAACCTACCTGGCGCAGGTCGAGGGCGAGTTGAATGAAGCGGCGCTGCGGCAGTTGAGGGCCGGCGTGCGCCTGAAGGATGGTCTGACGCTGCCGGCACTGGCCGAGCAGGTGCCGGAGCCGGCATGGCTGTGGCCGCGCGATCCGCCGATCCGGCATCGCAAGGCGATCGCCACGTCCTGGCTGCGCCTGACGATCAGCGAGGGTCGCAACCGGCAGGTGCGGCGCATGAGCGCCGCGGTGGGCTATCCGACCTTGCGGCTGATTCGCTGGTCGGTGGGCCAGTGGTCGCTCGATGGGCTGTCGCCCGGTCGATGGCGTCACGTGCCGGAAATACAAGTCATGCGCTTCATGGACGAACGATACGAAGCCGCCTGCGGCACTGCGCGAGGCGCGCCTAGGTTCCGGTATCGATCAGGTGCTGTTCGCGCAGGACCACGATCAACACGCCGATGAGCGTTGCCGTACCGCCCAGCAGCATGCGCACGGTGAGTTGATCGTGCAGCAATGTCACGCCGAAGAACACGCTGCATACCGGTGACAGCAAGGTGGCGGGCGCCACGCTGGTCACCGGATAGCGCGACACCAGGTGGTACCAGATGGTGTGGGCAACCAGGCTGGATACGAGGGTGGTGAAGGCCAACGCGGACCATCCCCGGATATCCGCGTTTTGTATCGCAGCCCATTGTCCGGATTCCAACATCAGACTCATCAGCATCAGCATCGGCCCGCCGACCACGGCAATCCAGGCCTGCAGTTCCAGCGGGCGAACACCACGCAGTCGCTTGATGTAGACCAGGCCGAGGGAACCGAAAAAACAGCTCAGCACCACCAACGCCACGCCATCCCAGGCGGCAAACACGTGCGGATCGAAGCTGATGATCGCGACGCCGCCGAACGCCAGAGTGATACCCAGGCGGCGACGCCAGCGAATCGTCTCACCCAGCAGCCACACTCCCAGCAGGGTCGCGATCGGCACACTCAGTTGCGTGACGATCGCCACCGTAGAAGCATCCTCGACCATGGACAAACCGATGAACAACAACGCGAAGGCCACCGGACCGGTCAGCATCGCCGCGGCCAGCAACTGTTTCATCTGTCCGTAATGCAATTTCAGGAACGGCAGAAGGAACAGGGCGAGCAAACCGAAGCGCAGGGCGGTGAAAAAGATGGGTGGAAACTGGATGACGCCGGTTTTGGCGGCAACCAGGTTGAACCCCCAAATCAGGTTCATGGCGATGAGCAGCGCAAAATCACCGGTCGAGATCGACGCCCGGTCGATCGCCTGGATAGAACTAGCAGACATGCGAAAATGAAGGCGGACGCAATCTCGACGGATCCCTTCGGCTCGGTTTGCGACTTTTGGATTCAGGCCAGTACGCCGGCCAATGATCTCATAAAATCATGATTTCCATCGTGATGAATGCCTGCCGGCGGCGTCCGGCAGAGCTGAAAATCCATGGAATTCTTCGCATTCGATCGCAAGCCGTTGCGGCACGCCGCGGGATGCGCATCCGTATGGCGCAGCTTGCCAAGCAGTGTGCTCATATCTTGACAAGTTACGCACCCATATGTTGGTATCTTAAAGTTTTCTCCGCCGGTATGAGGTCTCCAAGCAACTCTATCGGGATGCGATGGCTACCGTCTTCAAGGCAAAGGTCACGGCGTGCGGCAGGATGATTTACAGAGCATGCCGGATGGAAGTGACATGAGTGCCGCCGACATCATCGTACGAGCAGGCATTGACGCATCGGCTCTGTCCCCGAAGCCGGTGTGCGGGATCGACGGCTGAGCGCCTAGCAGGCAGACGAATTCGCCACATGAACCCCGCACCGGCCAGTCCGAGGCGGGGTTCTTTCATTTTCAATACACGCTTTCAGGAGCGCACATGCAGATCTACTCGCAGAAGGACGTCAAAAAGAAGGCTCTCAAGGGTGCACGTATCGCCATTCTCGGCTACGGCAGTCAGGGTCGTGCACATGCGCTGAACCTCAAGGACAGCGGTTTCGATGTCGTCGTCGGCGTACGCAAGAACGGCGATAGCTGGAAGAACGCCAAGAAGGACGGCCTGCCTGTGGCCGAGCCAGCCGATGCCGTCAAGGGCGCTGCGCTGATCGCGTTCCTGACCCCCGATCTGACTCAGAAAGATGTGTATGCGGAAGTCATCGACAACATCGCCAAGGGCGCAACGATCCTGTTCGCGCACGGCTTCAATGTCCACTTCAAGCAGATCAAGCCGCGCCAGGATCTGGACGTCGTACTGATCGCCCCCAAGGGCCCGGGCGGATTGGTGCGCCGCCAATATCAGCAGGGCCGCGGTGTACCGTGCCTGATGGCGGTGTACCAGAACGCCACCCGCAAGGCGAAGGACAATGCGCTGGCCTATGCCGACGGCATCGGCGGAACCCGCGGCGGCGTCCTCACGACGACCTTTGCCGAAGAGACCGAAACCGACCTGTTCGGTGAGCAGGCGGTACTGTGCGGCGGTGCGACCGAACTGGTCGTGAAGGGTTTCGAGACGCTGGTGGAAGCCGGCTATCAGCCCGAGGTCGCCTACTATGAATGCCTGCATGAATTGAAGCTGATCGTCGACCTGCTGCATGAAGGCGGCCTGGCCAAGATGCACCAGTTCATCAGCGAAACGGCCAAGTACGGCGACCTCACCCGCGGCCCGCGCATCGTCAACGCCGCGACCAAACGCGAGATGAAGAAAGTCCTGAAGGAGATACAGGACGGCAAGTTTGCCCGTCAGTGGATCGCCGAAAACAAGCGTGGCCGCAAGCGGTACAAACAGCTGATGAACAAGGATCTCAAGCATAAGATCGAAAAGGTCGGCGTGAAGCTGCGCCGCCGCATGCCCTGGCTGCAGGAAACAGCCTGATCCCCGGGTCCGAATACTTACCGCCGAACGCCGCACGCACAGGAGCACAGCGTCATGCCCATCCAGGCTGCCAAGCATATTTGGTACAACGGCAAACTCGTGCCCTGGGAGAAGGCGACCGTTCACGTACTGGCGCACGCCCTGCATTACGGCTCGACCGTTTTCGAGGGCGTGCGCTGCTATGCGACCGCGCAAGGTCCCGTAATCTTTCGCTTGCGCGACCATACGCGACGGCTGTTCGATTCGGCCCGGATCTATCGCATCGACATTCCCTACACGCCGGATGAGATCAATGCGGCATGCAAGGAAATCATCGTCGTCAACGGACTCGACAAGGGCGCCTACATGCGGCCGTTCGCCTTTCGCAGTTATGGCGAAATCGGCGTGGCGCCCAAGACGCCGCCGCCGATCGATACCGTCGTGGCGGCGTTCGAATGGGGCGCCTACCTGGGGGCGGACGGCCTGGAGAACGGTATCGACGTGTGCGTCTCCTCCTGGCAGCGTCTGGCGGCGAACACCATTCCCGCCTTGGGCAAGGCGGCCGGTAATTATCTCTCCAGTCAGTTGATCAGCATGGAAGCCAAGCGCCTGGGATTCGCCGAGGGCATCGGTCTGGGCATCGACGGCAGCGTGAGCGAAGGTGCCGGCGAGAATCTGTTCGTGGTCCGGGACAATGTGATCTATACCCCGGGACTGGCCAATGCGATCTTGCAGGGCATCACCCGCGACACGGTGATCACCCTGGCGCGTATCCATGGCTTCGAGGTACGTGAGCAAGCGCTGCCGCGTGAATTTCTGTATCTTGCCGATGAAATCTTCCTGACGGGATCCGCCGCCGAGATCACACCGGTGCGTTCGGTCGACCGGATCGAAGTCGGCAGCGGCAAGCGCGGCCCGGTCACGGAAGCACTGCAGTCCGCCTTCTTCGGCCTGTTCGACGGCAAAACCGAGGACAAGTGGGGTTGGCTGGAGCGCTGCGACGATATCGGCGCCAAAACCGCGGCCAACGCCTGATCAGGCCAACGAGAGCGATACCGCTCCTTTCGGGGCGGTCCTCCGGAATCATTTCAGGGCAATACGCCAAGCGTATCCACCAGGGCCGCCGCCCAGGGCATCGCTGGAAGTCAGGACATCCCCCAGACATATCACCCAGACATATCACCCAGAGATAACAACCAGAGACATCGCCAGAAACGATGGCTGCCTGAACAATGGTCAATCCGCCAGCTCAAGAGCTTGGCATGCTGGTATCCGGCGCAGTCACCGAGGTGCCGCCGGAGGCAGCCCGAGCCGGATACGCCGTCATATGTGCCGGCGCGCAGCTCAGCGAGGAAAGTCATGAATACACGCACCGATCCCCGACGTAGCGAACCGCTGACCCTGTTCGAAAAGGTCTGGAAGCAGCACGAGGTGGTGCCGCAGACCGCGGATACACCGGCTATCCTGTATATCGACCTGCATCTGATCCATGAAGTGACCTCCCCGCAGGCCTTCTCGCTGCTGCGCTCGCTGGATCTGAAACTGCGGCGTACCGATCGCACCTTGGCAACCATGGATCATTCCACCCCCACCGATCCGGACGAGATATCCGGCCGGGTGCCGATCAAGGTCGAATCGGCCGCCCGCCAGCTGAAGCAGCTGGAAGTGAACTGTCGCGAATTCGGCGTCAACCTGCGCGGTCTGGGCAGCGATCAGCGCGGCATCGTGCACGTGATCGGCCCGGAACTGGGCGCGACGCAGCCCGGCAAGACGATCGTCTGCGGCGACAGTCATACTGCGACTCATGGCGCATTCGGCGCACTGGCCTTCGGTATCGGCACCACCGAGGTCGGCCACGTCCTGGCGACGCAATGCCTGCTGCAACGCCGCCCCAAAACCATGGCGATCGAGGTAAGCGGCCGGCTGGGACCCGGTGTCACCGCCAAGGACCTGATCCTGGCGATCATCGGTCGGATCGGCGTATCCGGCGGCACCGGACATGTCATCGAATATCGTGGCACGGCGATCGAGGCGCTATCCATGGAAGAGCGCATGACGGTCTGCAACATGTCGATCGAGGCCGGCGCGCGCGCCGGTATGATCGCGCCCGATGACACTACCTTTGCCTATCTGAAGGGCCGGCAATACGCCCCCACGGGCGCCCACTGGGATGCCGCGGTGGAACGCTGGCGGGCGCTGCGCACCGATCCGGGCGCCCTCTTTGACGAGATCGTGCATATCGATGCGGACTCGATCGCTCCCATGATCACCTATGGAACCCATCCGGGCATGGTCGTACCGATCGGCGCCGCGGTTCCGCAGCGGCCCGGCGATGCGGCACACGCAAAGTCGCTGGCCTACATGGGACTGCAGGAGGGCGAGGAAATCATCGGCAAGGCGATACAGGTGGTTTTCCTCGGCAGCTGCACGAACGGTCGCCTCTCCGACCTGAAACAGGCGGCGCAGGTATTGAAGGGACGCAAGATTGCGCCCGGGGTGCGCATGCTGGTCGTACCAGGTTCGCAACAGGTGAAGCGCGAGGCCGAAGCGATCGGACTGGACAGGATCTTCATCGAAGCCGGCGCCGAATGGCGCGAGCCCGGTTGCTCGATGTGCCTGGGGATGAATGGCGATCTGGTCGCGAAAGGCGACTATGCGGTCAGTACCAGCAACCGCAACTTCGAAGGACGCCAGGGGCCGGGCGCACGCACATTGCTCGCCAGTCCGGCGACGGCGGCGGTGGCGGCGCTGACCGGACGTATCACCGATCCGCGTGAATTTCTTGCCGGCGCCGCGCCGGCCGCTCATTGAAGGAGCCGCGACATGGAACCTCTGCGCACGATCGAATCGCGTACCGTCGTCTTGGCCACGACCAATATCGACACCGACCAGATCATCCCTGCGCGCTTTCTCACAACGACGACCAAGGAAGGCTTGGGAAAGCAATTATTCGCAGACTGGCGCTACGATGCTGCCGGTATGCCGAAGCCGGATTTCATTCTGAACCAACCTGCCGCCGCGGGCTGCGAGATCCTGGTGGCAGGACGTAATTTCGGCTGCGGCTCGTCGCGCGAGCATGCGCCCTGGGCGCTGCACGACTACGGCTTTCGTGCAGTGATCAGCACCCAGATCGCAGACATCTTTCGCAACAATGCGCTCAAGAACGGCGTCGTACCGGTGGTGGTGGACAAAGACACTCACCTCTGGCTGTTGAACAATCCCGGGACGCTGGTGCGCATCGATGTGGAAAGCAGCAGCCTGACTCTGCCCACGGGTGCGCGGACCGGCTTCCCGCTGGAACCCTTCGCACGCTACTGCCTGCTGAACGGTATCGATGAACTCGGCTACATCCTCAAGCAGGCCGATACCATCAGCCGATTCGAACAGAGTCACGACCAAATCTATCCAGCATGAGCAACTCTCACAAGATCCAGGCCACCATCGTGGTACTTCCCGGCGACGGTGTCGGTCCGGAAGTCACCCACGAGGCAGTACGCGTACTGGAAGCGGTAGCGGCACGCCGCGGACACAGCTTCGATTTCGAATCGCATCCGATCGGTGGCGCAGCCATCGACGCCTGCGGCAGCGCCTTGCCGCCCGGCACGACCGCCGCCTGCCAGCGAGCACACGCGGTGCTGCTAGGCGCGGTGGGCGGCCCGAAATGGTCGGATCCAGCTGCGCCGGTGCGTCCCGAGCAGGGTTTGCTGGCACTGCGCAAGGCGCTGAACCTGTTTGCCAATCTGCGCCCGGTGACGCTGCACCCCGCCCTCCTCGATGTTTCTCCTCTCAAGGCGGACATCCTCCAGGGCACCGATATCATGGTGGTACGCGAGTTGACGGGCGGCATCTACTTTGGTGAAAAGCAGCGTACGGCAACCTTCGCGAGCGATCTGTGTACCTACAGCGTGGAAGAGATCGAACGTGTCACACGTGTGGCCGGAACGCTGGCGCGCTCACGCCGCCGGTCCATCGTCTCGGTCGACAAGGCCAACGTGCTGGAGACCTCGCGTTTGTGGCGCAGTACCGTGGAATCCTTGCTGAAGACGGAGTTTCCCGATGTAAAGTTCGAACACATGCTCGTCGATGCTGCGGCCATGCATTTGATCCGTCGGCCGTCGAGCTTCGATGTGATCCTGACCGAAAACATGTTCGGCGATATCCTGACCGACGAAGCCTCGATGCTGGCGGGCTCGCTGGGCCTGCTACCATCGGCATCGTTGGGTTCCGGTACACAGGGTCTGTATGAGCCCATCCATGGTTCGGCACCCGATATCGCCGGCCAGGGCGTCGCCAATCCCTACGGCACGATTCTGAGCGCTGCCATGCTGTTGCGCCATTCCCTCGGCCTCCACGAGGAAGCGGCACTGGTTGAAAAAGCGGTAGCCGAGGCGATCGTAGCCGGCGTGCGGACTGCCGATATCGGGGGCTCCGGCAAGGCGGCCACGACGGCTCAGGCAGGCAGCGCCGTCGTAGATCGAATCTAGAATCTCTGACTAAGCTATTGATTTCTAGTTAAATCTAAGCTTAAAAGTCTGGAACCGAAGATTCTTGCCCAAATTATCGGCCAGACCGGTTATCATCGTCCCTGCGACAGGTGCTGATTCTCCTGCCGCAGCCTTCGGGCAAATCTCCATATCTCGGCCAACGGTCGAGGTGTCTTTGGTGGAACAGGGCTCGTGTCGGGTTAGTCCCCAAGGTTGACGCCGGTTCAACCGGCGTCGGCCACGACGGTAGTTCTTAGTTGCCACACCCCAGGCCGGCTATGCCGGCCTGTTTTTTATCTCCAAACCGGCTATGCGGCCTATCCTTCTCCATCGAACGGATTCGGAACGGCAGGCTATGCCACGCAGCTGTCGGCCGCTGCCTGCGTCAATGCCCGCGCGGCACGATCCAGGCCCGCCTGCAGATCATTCAGCAGATCCTGCGCCGTCTCGATACCAATCGACAGACGCAGCAGCGAGTCGCTGATACCCGCGGCCTGCCGAGCCTGCGCGTCCATGGCCGCATGGGTCATGCTGGCCGGATGAGCGACCAGACTCTCCACTCCGCCGAGGGATTCGGCCAGCGAGAAACACTGCAACCCGTCCAGAAACGCGCGCACTGATGCAAGACCACCGTGCAATTCAAAGCTCATCATGGCGCCGAAACCAGACTGCTGGGTACGGGCGAGATCGTGCTGGGGGTGGGTCGGCAATCCGGGAAAATAGATCTGACGCACGGCCGAATGTCCGTTCAGCAGCTGCGCGACCTGAAGCGCATTTTCGCCGTGCGCACGCATGCGGGCGTGCAAACTACGCACTCCGCGCAGCGTCAGGAAACTGTCGAACGGCGCTCCGGTCACACCGATGCAATTCGCCCACCACTGCACCCGCTCGTGCAGCTCTGCGGTGGCGCTGACGAGCGCACCGCCGACCACATCGCTGTGGCCATTCAGATATTTTGTCGTGGAATGCAGTACCAGGTCGGCACCGAGCGCGAAGGGTTGCTGCCACACCGGTGATAAAAAGGTGTTGTCCACCAGCAGCAGCGCACCCGCTGCATGTACCTGCCGCGCTGCCGCGCGAATATCCACGATGCGCAACAGCGGATTGCTCGGGGTTTCCACCCAGACGAGCTTCGGTCCGCCCGCCAGCGCTGCGGAAAAAGCCGCATCGTCGGTCTGATCGACGAAGACGACGCGCAGCGCGCCACGCGCGGCCAAGGAACTCAACAGGCGATAAGTTCCGCCATAACAGTCGTGCGGCGCAATCAGCAGGTCATCGGCGTGCAGCAATTGGCAGGCGAGCTGGGCAGCCGCCATACCGGAGGACGTCACCGTGGCACCCGCTCCACCCTCCAGGTCTGCGAGTGCGGTCGCGAGCGCATCCCGAGTGGGATTGCCCGATCGGGAGTAGTCATATTGGCGCCGTTCGCCGAAGGCCTTGAACGCAAACGTCGAGCTCAGATGCAGCGGCGGCACGACCGCACCATGCTGGTCGTCGGTTTCGAGTCCGGCGCGCACGGCGCACGTGGCGCCGCTCCAGGCAGTAGGGGTCGGGGAATGAGTCGTCATGATTCACCATCGTTGTCGTTCAGAGCTACGGCGTTGTCGTTCAGGGCTGCGGCGAAGACTTGGCGCAGTGCATCGGTTTCTTTCAGGAAGGCATCGTGCCCATACAGGGAGGACAGCTCGACAAGTCGAACCGGACCGCCCAGGCGCTGTTGCAGCCTGCGCATGTCCGCAATAGGGACCAGCTGATCCTCCACGATACCCACCAGCGTCGTGGATACCCGGACCTGGCTGGCATCGATGCGGTGCAGATCGATGGATTCCGACAGGCACACGAAGGCTTCGGGAATATAGTTCGCCGCATAGGCATCGCCACGCGCCAGCAAGTAGGACTCGACCGGGAACTGATAGCGTCCATCGATACGGACCGCGGGTTGATCGAACCGGTCCGCGAATTCCCGCGCGCTGCGATAAGTCGTCATGGCCAGAGCCCGCGCCAGACGCAGGCCCTCCGGCCCGTCACCGCGTGCCGTGGCATAGCGCACCACGGCGCGCTCCACGCTGCGCCAGGCGGTGGAGAGTGGATGCGGCTGGTCGGCGGCGCTGATCACCACGATGCGTTCCACCAGTTGCGGCCAACGCTGCGCGAACGCCAAGGCCACCATGCCGCCGTAGGATGCGCCGATGATGGCGGCGAGTGGATGGATGCGCCCGGTGGAAGCACCCTTGCCGGGGATCGCGGACTGGCGCACATGCGCCAGCACCTGTCTGAGAATTTCCGCCTGATCGGTGGTACTGATGGAAGGAAAATCCACCTGTCCGGGGCGCGGACCCGTTGTCGTGCCGCTGCCGCCCAGAAAATCGATGCCGAGCACTTGATACTGGTTCAGATCGAGCGCCTTGCCTACGCCGATGATGCCGCCCCACCAGCCCTTCTGTGTCTTATCGACATCGGCAACCGCCCGGCCGGCCGAGATGCCGCCCAGGGCGGCCACCAGGGGAGCTTGCGGATTTCCGCTGACGCGCCAAGCGACGCTGACCGTATCGAGGCGCCCCCCGAATGTCAGAGTCAGGGGTGCGGAGAGTTTCAGGATGCCCTCACGCACGGGCACCGGCGCATATTCGCCTTCCTTTTGATTCACTAGACTCATGACCCGGACACTCCAATACCGAATCCTGCCGGACAGGATTCGAATCCAGCCTTGTCGGCCGGACAGGGTTTGCACATCGCAGAAACCCTACGGAGCACCCGTAGTGGAAGGAGGTCGCCGGGCCCTACCGCCAGCACAATACACCGGCAGCTACACGGCAACTCATCTGCCGGGCATGTTCCCGCCGTTTGGCAGGAACACCCGCAGGAGTTGGCACCTTTTCGAATGGGTTGGATTCGACGGTTGCCCCGGCGTCAATGGGCCTGACCCTCAGCCGGTCTCGATGAGCGGCTGGCAGTGTAGGTGGGACAAGGCCGAAGCGTCAAGGCACGCCGTCCGCATCCTCGGTCTCGCGATCCGTCACCGCACCCAGCGACGCACTGCTGACCACGCGCGCATACTTCGCGAGCACACCGCGGCGGGTATAGGGTGGCGGCGCCTGCCAGGTTTTGCGGCGCCGGTCCAGGACGGACTGCGGCACATTCAAGTGGATCTCGCGGGTCTGAGCATCGATCGTGATCTCATCGCCATCCTCCACCAGCGCAAGCGTTCCGCCTACGGCGGCTTCGGGCGCCATGTGCCCGACGACAAAGCCGCGGCTGCCGCCGGAAAAACGGCCGTCCGTGATCAGGGCGACCTTGTCGATCAGGCCGATGCCCGCCAGGGCGCTGGTGGGACTGAGCATCTCGCGCATGCCCGGACCGCCCTTGGGCCCCTCGTAGCGAATCACGACGACTTCACCGGCTTGCACTTCACCATCCAGGATCGCCTGTACCGACTTTTCCTCGCCATCGAATACGCGAGCACGACCGGTAAACGACAGGCCCTCCTTGCCGGTGATTTTTGCGACTGCCCCTTCGGGGGCCAGATTGCCATACAGGATGACCAGGTGGCTGTCCGGCTTGATGGGATCGGCGAACGCTCGAATGATGTCCTGGTTTTTCGGATACGGCTTGACCTTTCTGAGGTTCTCGCCCAAGGTCTTGCCGGTCACGGTCAGACAATCTCCGTGCAACAGCCCCCGGTCCAGCAGCATCTTCATCAGCGGCTGGATGCCGCCGATGCGAATCAGCTCCGACATCATGTACTGACCGCTGGGACGCAGATCCGCCAGTACCGGTACGTGCTTGCCGATCCGCGTGAAATCATCCAGTTCCAGCGGTATTCCTGCGGCATGTGCCATTGCCAACAGATGCAGTACGGCGTTCGTGGAGCCGCTGAGCGCAATGACCACCGTGATGGCATTCTCGAAAGCCTTGCGGCTGAGGATCTGTGATGGGGTGATGCCGAGTTTCGTCAGCTTCACCACCGCCTTGCCGGCCGCCTCGCAATCCTTGATCTTGGTGCGCGAAACAGCTTCCTGTGCCGAGCTGTTCGGCAAACTCATGCCCAGCGCTTCGATCGCCGATGCCATCGTGTTCGCCGTATACATGCCGGCACAGCTGCCGGCGCCCGGTATCGCGGTGCATTCGATCTCCTTGAGTTCGCGTGCGGAAATCGCGCCGCTGGCGAATGCACCGCGCGCCTCGAACACCGAAATGATATCCCGGTGTTTCGGGCCGGGTCGTATCGTGCCACCGTAGACGAACACCGCGGGGCGATCCAGACGCGCCAGCGCCATCATGCAGCCCGGCATATTCTTGTCGCAGCCCCCGATGGCAACGATGCCATCGAAACCCTGTGCGCCGGTGACGGTCTCGATGGAGTCGGCGATCACTTCGCGCGACACCAGAGAATAGCGCATGCCCGGCGCGCCATTGGTGATACCGTCGGAAACGGTGATCGTGCCGAACGTGGTGGCCTTGCCGCCGCTGCGATCGACCGCTGCCGCTGCCGCGCGTGCCAGACGATCGATATGCATATTGCAGGGAGTGAGATTACTCCAAGTCGAGGCGATGCCGATTGCCGGCTTCTTGAAATCCGCATCCGTATAGCCGACCGCACGCAGCATCGCTCTGCTGGGTGTCTGTTTCAGGCCATCGACGACCTCGCTGGAATAGCGGCGTGGATTGACCTTTACATCGGCGACATGCTTGACGCCGGCTGAAGCCTGACGTCGAGCCGTGGTTCGGGAATTCTTTTTCAAGGACTTTTTTACGGACTTTTTCACGGGATTCTTTACGGACATGATACTTCCGGCCGGGTGATCTCGAATGATTCGGACAAGAATGGCTTGAACAATGGAATCAGCGCAGTTTCTCGCAGCAGATCCTCGTCTGCCGCTTCCCTGTAGCCGCCTTTTTCATCGTCCTCTCAGGGGAATATGCAATCCGGCGATACGCATGGCCAGTTCCAGGGACTGCTCATAGTTCAGACGCGGATCGACTTGCGAGCGGTAGGCCCGTGCCAGATCGGCGTCGGTGAGACCACGCGCGCCGCCGGTGCATTCGGTAACATTGTCGCCGGTCAGTTCGATATGCACGCCTCCGAGGCGCGATCCGGCTTCGTGATGGAGCCGGAATGCCGCTTCCAGTTCCGCGAGGATGTTATCGAAGCGGCGCGTCTTGAGCCCGGAGCTTGCCGTTTCGGTATTACCGTGCATGGGGTCGCACAGCCATAGCACCGGACTGCCGGTGGCGCTCACCGCCTGGATCAACGGCGGCAGATACTTGTCGATATCCTTTGCACCCATACGGTGGATCAGCACGATACGGCCGGGTTCGTTGTGCGGATTGAGCGTCGCGATCAGGCCCTGGATCCATTCGGCATTCATGGCCGGGCCCACCTTGATGCCGAGCGGATTGGCGATGCCGCGAAACAGTTCCACATGCGCGCCATCGAGCGCCGCCGTGCGCATGCCGATCCAGGGCATATGGGTCGACAGGTTATACCAGCGTCCCTGCCGAGCGATGTAGCGCGTCTGTGCCTGCTCGTAATGCAGATGCAGTCCTTCGTGGCTGGCATAGAACCTGGCTCGCGAGGTTTCGTGAATCGGGCTGCGCGTCATGGCCTCCAGAAAGCTCAGTGAGTCGGAAATCGATTGTACGATCCTTTCGTAGGCCTCTTTGAGGGGCGAATGCTGTACGAAGTCCAGATCCCAGTACCGAGTGTGATGCAGGTCGGCGAATCCGCCATCGATCAGCGCCCGCACGAAATTCAGCGTCAACGCGGCGCGCTCGTAGCCGCGTAGCAATAATTGTGGATCCGGCCCCCGTTCCTCGGCGCTGAAGCCGGGGCGATTGACGATCGCACCACGATAGCTGGGCAGGCTCACTCCGCCGCGTATCTCGGTGTCGGCCGAGCGCGGTTTTGCATACTGTCCGGCCATGCGGCCGATGCGCACCACCGGCTTTTTGAGCCCATGCACCAGTACCAGGCTCATCTGCAGGAGAATTTTCAGTTTCTTGGCGATCGTGTCGGAGGCGCAATCCTCGAGGGTCTCGGCGCAATCCCCTCCCTGCAGCACAAAGCGCTCCCCGCGCTGCGCCGCAGCGATTTCCTCCTTTAACATTTCGATTTCCCCAGACACCACCAGCGGCGGCAGGCGGGCAAGCTCGCTGACGACGGCGTCCAGGGTGACCTTGTCCGGATAATTGGGCTGCTGTTGAGCGGGCTTGCCTTGCCAGTTCGCCGGATGCCATTCGGCCAGATGAGAATGACGCGTCATGCCGGCAGATTAGCACTCGAACGACCTGGCGCAAAAGCGCGTAAACCACGGCGGTTTGGCATACTTCATTTGGAGTTACGACGCAGCACCGGCTGTTCTCAAATGGCCGTCCGGCCAAACAGCCCTGGAGAAGTACGGATGATTCGAGTCCTCATTCTGGGCGCCGGCAAGATCGGCGCCCTCATTTCCGGTCTGCTGGCGGATTCAGGCAGCTATGAAGTGCATCTCGCGGATATCAATCCGGAGGCCGCCCGGGCCGTCGTCAAGGCTCATGCCTTGGCGCAACTGCACGCCCATGTCCTGGATGCCGCGAGTCCGGCCGCGCTGAAAGCGCAGCTGACGCAATATCCCGTGGACGCCGTGGTTTCCGCTCTTCCCTATTATTGCAACATAGCGGTTGCCGAAGCCGCCCGGCACGCCGATTGTCATTATTTCGATCTCACCGAGGATGTGGAAGTGACGCGCGCGGTGCGCCGCATCGCCATGGGGACTGCCCAGGCGTTCGTACCCCAGTGCGGGCTGGCGCCGGGCTTCGTGTCCATCGCCGCCAGCGAGTTGATCGGCCACTTCGATGAGTTACGCTCGGTCAAGCTGCGTGTGGGCGCCCTGCCCCAGCATCCGAACAACGTACTCAAGTACTCGCTGACCTGGTCCACCGAAGGTCTGATCAATGAATACGGCAACCCCTGCGAAGCCATCGTCGAAGGAAGGCGCGTGGAAGCCGCACCGCTGGAAGGCCTGGAGGGGATCGAGATCGACGGCACGGCCTACGAGGCCTTCAACACTTCCGGTGGCCTGGGCTCGCTGAGTGAAACTTACGGGGCACACTGCCGCAGCATGGACTACAAGACCATGCGCTATCCGGGGCATTGCGCCCAAATACGCCTGTTGATGAACGATCTCAAGCTCAACCAAGACCGCGGCACGCTCAAACGTATTCTGGAGAATGCGATTCCCCAGACCTTGCAGGATGTGGTGGTGATCTATGTGGCGATCACCGGCACTCAGGATGGCGAATTCCGCGAGGAAAATTACGTCAACAAGATCTATCCCCAGGCGATCGCCGGCCGCCTGTGGTCCGCGATCCAGGTCACGACGGCTTCCAGCCTATGTGCCGTGCTCGACCTGGTCGTCAACGCGAACGGCCGCTATCGCGGCTTCGTGCGTCAGGAGGATTTCGGCCTGCTGGAAGTTCTGCAAAATCGCTTCGGCAGCCACTATACCGCCGGCGTCGGCAAGGAACTCTCCAGCCGCATGGTGGTGAGCGGACAGGCAGGTCATCAGCGCAGCACCGAGCATCGCGCGCCGGCACGATGCGGCTGAAGGAGCCATGCATGAGCAGAAACGAACACACTGACACGCGGCAGGATGCCAGGAAAAGTTCGCCGGCAAGCACGCCGGAAGCCACCTGTGACCGGCAGGCGCGCCAGGCGATATTGCGTGCCCTGGATCTGCAGGACAGCAATGCCGGTGTGTGGTGTGCCCGGGACGGCTGGTCGCAGGATCCCGCGGCGCCGTCTATCGAGTCCATCGACCCGACCACCGGTCAGCCCCTGGCAAGTGTGCGCTGCGCGACGGCGGCCGACTACGAGCGCCTGCTGCGGAGCGCAAATGAGATTTTCACTCTCTGGCGCCAGGTGCCGGCGCCGCGACGCGGCGAGGCGATTCGGCTGATCGGACAGATCCTGCGGGAAAACAAGTCTGCCCTGGGCAGCCTGGTGAGCCTGGAAACCGGCAAGATCAAGCCCGAAGGCGACGGTGAAGTCCAGGAAATGATCGACATCGCGGATTTCGCCGTGGGCCAGTCGCGCATGCTGTACGGCTCGAGCATGCACTCGGAACGGCCGCAGCATCGCATGTATGAGCAATGGCACCCGCTGGGTACGGTCGGAATCATCAGCGCCTTCAATTTTCCGGTCGCGGTATGGTCCTGGAATGCCTTTCTCGCGGCGATCTGCGGCGATGTCTGTGTCTGGAAACCCTCCCCCAAAGCGCCTTTGTGCGCCATTGCAGTCCAGAAACTGGTGAATCAGGCGCTGGCTGCGGCAGGCTTTCCCGGCATCTTTCAACTGCTGGTCAGCGCCGATGAGGCACTGGCAACTCGTCTGGTCGAGGATCGGCGAGTGGATCTGGTATCGTTCACCGGCTCCACCGAAGTCGGCCGCAAGGTGGGTGAGCGCGTGGCGGCACGCCTGGGGCGCAGCCTGCTGGAACTGGGCGGCAACAACGCCATCGTCGTGGACCAGCATGCGAACCTGGACCTGGCCGTACCCGCCATCGTGTTCGGCGCGGTCGGCACGGCCGGCCAGCGCTGCACCAGCACGCGGCGTGTGTTCGTGCACGCCTCCCGGGCGCCGGAGTTGGAGCGACGTCTGCTGCAGGCCTATCGCCAGGTGCAGATCGGCGATCCTTTGCAGACCGGTACGCTCATGGGACCGTTGATCGATGCGGCCGCCGTGGAACGCTACCGGCAGGCGATCGAATCCGCGCAACGCGCCGGGGGCACGCTGCTATGCGGCGGCGGCACGCGCGGCCCAGGCTACTTCGTGGAACCGGCGATCGTGCTGGCGCGCAACGAATGGGAGATCGTACAGACCGAGACCTTCGGGCCGATCCTGTATCTGATCCGCTACGACACCCTGGAGCAAGCGATCGAGATGCACAACTCGGTGCGTCACGGCCTGTCCTCGGCCATCTTCACCGACAAACTGCAGCATGCCGAGCAGTTCCTCTCGGCCGTCGGCAGCGATTGCGGCATCGCGAACGTCAACATCGGCACCTCGGGCGCCGAGATCGGCGGCGCCTTCGGCGGCGAAAAGGACACCGGCGGCGGCCGTGAATCCGGCTCCGACAGCTGGAAGGCCTACATGCGCCGCCAGACCAACACCATCAACTGGAGCCGTGAACTGCCGTTGGCGCAGGGAATCGATTTCAATGCCCCTTGCACCAAAAGCGTTACATGTAGCGCAATTACATCATGAAGCAAGCCGGCATGCCGTAGTACTGCATGGCGCCTGGCGATACAGGCCCCGCATTCTATTTTTTCATTGTCGCATCGACGGCGGCCCAGTGATCGGCGTGCGTCCAGGTGCGCACGAACCATTCTCGCTCGATCGCACGACGCTCCTCGCCGGACAAACCCTGCTGTGCAGCCGATGCCATCGCCTTGTAGGCGCGTATGACTTGAGGCTGCTGTCCGAGCAAAGGTTCGAGAAACCCGGCGACGCAGCTCTCCAGTCTCTCGCCCTCCTCGGCCACCCTATCGAACAAGCCGGCTCGCTGCGCTTCCAATGCCGGCAACGGCTTTGCCGTCAAGCCGTGAAGCATTGCGCGTGAACCGCCCAGCAGCTGCATCAGATCCGCTCCTCCGCCAAAGCCGCAGGTAATGTTCAAGCGTCCGTGAATGTAGCCGATCGAGGCATGCGCGGCGGCGACACGAAAATCGCATGCCAACGCAAGTTCGGCACCGCCTCCCAACGCCCAGCCGTTCACGGCAGCCACGACAGGCGTTGGGAACTTGCGGATCTTGTCCAGCACGCTGCTGGCCAGATCGAATAGCTGCTCGGTCTGCGCCGCAGTTCGAATTGCGGAAAACTCCTTCAGATCGCCGCCCGCCGCGAAGGATTCATTGCCTTCCCCGGTCAACACGACAGCCTTCAACGCCGGCTCGGCGGCATACTCTGTACACGCCCTACCCAACTCGCCGAGTGTCGCCAGACTCAAGGCATTGCGTACCTTGGGCCGATTTATTTTTACCCACAACACCTGATCGCGGATCTCGACGATGAGATTCTTGTAATACATCATCAGACAACTACATCCTCGACATTATCGCCGACGGTACCGGAACATCTGCGCCGCAGCGTCATTGCTTGCCTGCGCGTATACGCTCTGCCAGCGAGGCGAGCACCGTCGCGGTGTCCGCGCCCAGCGCAGGAACTGCCCCCAGTGTACCGGTCTCGCCGTCGACCACCGGCGCCGGTCGCGGACAGGAAACGGCGCCGGTCGCGGTCCGTATCTGTACACGACGCAGATGCGGATGGCGGGCAAGACCATGCATGTCGTGAATCTCCGCGAACGCCAACTCTGCATCGGCCAGACGGTGCATCAATACCGCCGCATCCCGCTGGGCAAATGCTTGGGCGACCAAGGTATCCGTATCGCTGCGCCGCCGGACGCGTTCGAGATTCGTGGCAAATCCCTCGCACTCGGCGAGATCCGGACGTTCCAGGACACGTTCGCAGAACACACGCCACTCTCGATCGTTCTGAATCGAAATAAGCACCGCATGCCGATCTTTTGTAGTGAATGCACCATAGGGAGCAATGGAAGGATGCGCCAGTCCAATACGTTGTGGATGACAGCCGCTGTCGGCATGCAGCAGGGGTACGGTGAGCCACTCCGCCATGACATCGAACATGGCTATCTTGATGTCCGCGCCGACACCCGTGACGCTGCGGGAAATGAGTCTTTCGAGCACCGCGCCATAGGCGGTGGCGCCGGTTGCAATATCCGCTATCGAAATACCTACTCGCGCCGGGCCTTCGGCTCCGCCTGTGATCGAGCACAGGCCCGTATCCGCCTGAATGAGCAGATCATAAGCCTTGCGATGCGCATAGGGGCCGTCATCACCATACCCGCTGATGGAGCAGCAAATAAGACGAGGATGCCGGGCGCGCAATGCCTCGATCGGCAATCCCATGCGATCGAATGCTCCAGGCTTGAGATTTTGCACCAGGATATCCGCTGCCGCGATGAGTTCCTGGAGCGTGTCGCGATCAGACTGTTGCGTCAGGTCCAGCACGACCGATTCCTTGCCGCGATTCAACCAGACGAAATAACTGCTTTCACCGCCCGCTGCCGTATCGTAAGCGCGAGCAAAGTCTCCGCTGCCAGGGCGCTCGATCTTGATGACTCTGGCACCCGCATCGGCCAGGCGCGAGGTGCAGAACGGTGCAGCGACCGCCTGTTCGACCGCAACCACCACGATCCCATGGAGTGGCTTATCCATAGCGGATCAACAGGAGCACGGCAGACTGAGCACCTGTCCGGCGAGGTACTTCGGATGTATGGCTATCACCTTGGTAGCTGGAGTGCGGCAATGGCGGCTGGAGTGCGGAAAAACGCTTTATCCTCGCCGAAAACAACTCTCCGCGGAAGGATATCATCGTTATTATCCCGCCCCGCTCTCCTGGCGCAATTGCGCCCGGGCACGTTCGAGCTGTGCGGCCAGCCGCTTGTCCGACACCGGCACCGCGGTGCGTAAATCCTGGGCAAACAAGGACACGCGAAACTCCTGGAGCATCCATTGCAGCCGGTCGAGCTCCATGCGCAACGCCACGCCGCGTGCCTCGCGTTCCAATTGCTCGCAAGCGGCGGCGAACGGTGCTGCACGGGCGAGCAGCTCGGCATCGCGCCGTGCATTGCCGGCGGCCTTCTCGATGCGTCGCGTGAGTGCCTTCATGTAGCGCGCCAAGTGAGGCCACAGCAGTTCGGGAACATCTCGTGGGAAATCCTCGGGCATCAGTTGCTGCAATTGCAGCTGCACATCACGCTGCAGCTCCTGATATCCCGGGGCGCTCAGCTGCGCCAGGCCCTGTCGTATGCTGCGCAGCTCACGCAATACCTGCAACACCTGCGCCAGCACGCGCTCAGTCACTTCGGCGAGGCCGGCCCGACGCCGATCCAGCAGTGATTGGAACTGCGCTGCATTGCGCGGCAGCGCATCGGTCGAGGTACGCGGCAGCGCATCCTGTTGCAGATCGGCCAGGATCGCCATTCCCGTACCGGCACCACCTTGCGATCCACTCTCCCACAATCCGTCTGCGAACACTCGCCAGGCCAGTGCATCGGCCAGCGGCTGCCGGGCATTGACGCCCTGTCCCAGCAGCGCCAGCTCGCGTTCCCGCTGGAATCGGCTGCGTGCATACTTGTATTGATCCGGCAAGGCCAGGATCGCCAGCCGTATGATGCCGGCGCGCAGCGCCTGCTGCGCCGGGATGGGATGGGCAAACTGCGCCGGCACGACGCCGTCGCCGCGATCCAGCAGACCTGGATATACCGTGTAGCGCAGTCCCTGGCGTTCCAGGATCCGGCTGGCAGGCAACTCGCCAAAGTCCCAGGCACGATGATACCGCTGCTCCGCGGTGGGCGAAACCGGCGCTGGGTGTGTCGCTTCCGGCCTGCGTGCGGCCGGTATCGAACGAGGTGCAGGTGCTAGTGCTGCCGATGCCGATATTGGTGCCGGATGCGCCCCGATCACAGGCTGTCTCGCCTTTCCGGCTGCGGACCGATGGCCGCAAGAGGCGGCCATCGGGGACGTTTCAGCCGGATCGTTCATCAATGCCGCCGACTCGAACTCATGCTCGCGCAGACGGCGCTTCAGCACCTGCAGATCGCGGCCCTGAGCAAGCAATCCGCCGTCGAGATCCACCACCCGCACGTTCATGCGCAGGTAATCCGGGATCGGCAGATCCGCAAGCATGGCAGCAGACAGTCCCGCCTCGCCCGCAAAGGCCGTCAGAGCCGCCGCGCCGCCACCGGCGCGCACCGTCGCATTGATCCAGTCAGCCAATACGGCATGGTAGTCCGCACCGGCGCGGATTTGTCCGGCGGCAAGCGCCGCGTGCTCCGGGACGGGTACGAAGTATCTCCGTATCGGCTTGGGCAGCGCGCGCAGCAGCGCCGTGATCGCCTCCTCGCGCCAACCCGGGATCGGCGCCAGATGCGCCGGCAGCGTGGCGGCCAGCAACGGCAGCGGTAGCGACAAACTCACACCGTCGTCGGCCTCGCCAGGCTCGAAACGATAAAGCAGCGGCAGGGCATTACCGGCGATCGACAGCGTATCCGGATGACTGTCCGCAGTCATTTCCGGCGTGCCGCGCCGCATGAGATCGCTGCGGGTCATGAACAACCGGCGTGCCCGATCCCCTTCAGATTCATGACTCGATGAGACTGAACGCGAACGGCCGCCACCTTTCAGCCATTTCTCCAGCGCCGCCGTGGAATGCACCTGTTCGGGCAGATGCCGCAGGTAGAAATCGCATATCGTCTGTTCGTCTACCAGGATGTCGCGCCGCCGTACCCGGGCCTCCAGGGCCTCGAGTTCGCGGCGCAGCCGGTGGTTGTGCTCCAGAAACGGCGCTCGCAGGCGAGTGCGCCCTTCCACCAATGCCTCACGCACGAAAATCTCGCGCGCCTCCCGCGGCGCAACGCTGCCATAGTTGATCCGGCGGCGTGCAGCCAGCGTCAGCCCATACAGCGCCACGGCCTCATAGGCGGCGACGAAGCCGCGCTCCGGCACCCAGTGCGGCTCACTGTAGCTGCGCCTGAGCAGATGCGCACCGGCCGACTCGATCCAATGCGGTTCCACCGCGGCGACGCTGCGGGCATACAGGCGCGTGGTCTCCATCAGACTTGCGGCCACCACCCATTTCGGCGGCTTGGCAGCCAGGGGCGTTCCGGGAGCGATCACGAAACGTGTGCCGCGTGCGCCTTCGTATTCCCGGCGCTCATCCAGCACACCGATGCCGCCCAGGAAGCCGGTCAGGATGGCCTGATGCAGTTCGTCATACCGCGGAGGCGTATCGTTGGGCCGCAGATCCAGCTCGCGCACGGTCTCCTCCAACTGGCGGCGCAGATCCTGCCACTCTCGCAGGCGTAGATACGACAGGAAATGCTCGCGACACCACTTGCGCAGCTGACTGCCCGACAGATTCGCCGATTGTTCGGTAAAGACTGTCCACAGATTCAGCACCATCATGAAATCCGAGCGCGGATCGGCGAACAGCGCATGCTTCTGATCGGCCTGAGTCTGCTGGTCCGAAGGCCGCTCACGAGGATCCTGTACGGCGAGGAAGGCGGCGATCACCAGCATCTGCGCCAGGCAGCCATGATGGCTGGCGCTGATCAGCATGCGTCCCAGGCGTGGATCCAGCGGCAACGTAGCGAGTTGGTGCCCCAGGCGGGTCACTTGCCGAGCATCATCGACCGCCTTGAGCTCCTGCAGCAGGCGATAACCATCGTTGATGAGCCGGGTATCGGGTGGATCCAGGAACGGAAAGGACTGCGGGTCACCCAGCTCCAGCGCGGCCATCTGTAGAATCACGCTGGCCAGGTTGGTACGCAGCACCTCCGGCGCGGTGAAGGCGGCGCGCTGTTCGAAGTCTTCCTCGCCGTACAGGCGAATACAGATACCGGCGCGCTCGCGCCCGGCCCGGCCCTTGCGCTGATCGGCACTCGCCTGCGACACCGGCTCGATCGGCAGGCGCTGCACCTTGCCGCGCACGCTGTAACGGCTGATGCGTGCCAGCCCCGAGTCGATCACGTGGCGGATGCCGGGGACGGTGAGCGAAGTCTCCGCGACATTCGTCGCCAGCACGATGCGGCGCGGCCCATGTTTCTCGAAGATCTTTTCCTGGTCGCGTGTGGACAGGCGCGCATACAGCGGCAACACCTCGGTGTGGTGCAGATGTGCCTTGTCGAGCGCGTCGGCGGCCTCGCGAATCTGTTTTTCTCCAGGCAGGAACACCAGCACGTCGCCACGGTCGCGGCGATCCAGTTCCTGGACCGCTGCGATGACGCCCTCGCTCAGCGACAGCTCCAGGTCATCCTGGTCGCCGGACAGCGGGCGATAGCGTACTTCGACCGGATAACTCCTGCCGGAGACTTCGATGACGGGAGCACCGCCGAAGAATCCCGCGAAACGCTGCGGATCGATGGTCGCGGAAGTGATGATCACTCGCAGCTCGGGGCGCCGCGGCAGCAGTTCCTTGATCACGCCCAGCAGAAAATCGATATTGAGGCTGCGCTCGTGGGCCTCGTCGATGATCAGGGTATCGTAGCGGCGCAGCAGCCGGTCGTTCTTCAGTTCGCGCAGCAGGATACCGTCGGTCATGAGCTTGACACGGCAATCCGGACCGCTGCGATCCGTGAAGCGCACCTGGTAGCCGACGGCGCCACCCACGTTCGTACCTAATTCGTTGGCCAGGCGTGCGGCGATCGCCCGCGCAGCGATGCGCCGAGGTTGCGTGTGGCCGATCAATCCGAAGCTGCCGCGTCCAGCTTCCAGGCAGATTTTGGGCAACTGCGTGGTCTTACCGGAGCCGGTCGCACCGCAAACCACGACGAGTGGATGCTGATGCAGGGCCTGCGCGATCTCATCGCGATGCGCGGTGATGGGTAGCGCCGGATCGTACTGAAGCCGCAGCGGCAGTGCGCGTAGACGCTCCACCTGTCCAGCCGAGTGCCGAATCGCCTGCGACAGCATCTCGGCAGACTGGGCCGACGCGCTCGAAGCGCCGCGCGCGAACAAGCGGTCCAACTCGCGTGCGAACCTCGTCCGATCGACATATCGCGTCATGATCAGGCGTTCGCGCAGATCGAGCAGCGTCGTGTTGAAATCAGCCGGTGAGATCATCGGTTCTGCATCGGGCCGGATCGAAACGGCAGACGCATGGTCGAGGCCAGATCCACGACGCATTCGACCAGGACGAATCGGCGGGTCAATTGGGTGCCAACTGTACTGCGATGCATGCTCCGCCCAGCGGCGATATACCGATCGACAGGCTGCCGCCGTTGAGCCGCACCAATTCGCGTACCACGGATAGCCCGATACCCTGGCCGCTGATGTGTTCATCAAGACGTGCACCGCGCTCCAGGACACGGCTACGTTCCTCCTCCGGAATCCCGGGCCCGTCGTCTTCGATCAGCAGCTGCAGCCCATCGCGCCGTGCCGCCGGCCGAGGCCAGCGCTGCGCACTCATGCGCACCCGGCCGCGGCACCACTTGAAGGCATTGTCCAGCAGATTGCCGGCGATTTCGGTCAGATCCTCGCGATCGCCCCTGTACATGCAATCCTCGCTCACCCTCAGCTCGCAGTCGATATCACGATCCGCATATACCTTGAGCAGCGCACCGCGCAGTGCCTCCAGGGCCGCACCCACATCGACGGGAGCATTGCCCAGCCCTGTTCCACCGGCTGCCGCAGCACGCTTGAGCTGATAGTTCACCATCTCATCCATGCGGTCGACCTGTTCATCGAGCTGCCGCGCCATGGGCAGCAAACGCGCCGGCGAGCTGCCCAGCAGGTTGCGCATCACCGCCAGCGGCGTCTTGAAGCTATGCGCCAGGTTGCCGAGGGTATTGCGGTAGCGGGCCATGCGCTCACGTTCACTGTGCAGCAGGGTATTGAGGTTCGTGGTGATACCGAGCAGCTCGCGCGGATAACCGCCGCCCAACTCGGTCAATTCGCCGGCCTCGATCGCCTCGATTTCCTGCTCCACCCGACGCAAAGGTGCAAGCAGACGGCGCAACAGCAGAGCCAGAGTCCCCAGCAACAGAGCCATCAGTATTCCGAACCCGCCGAACAGTCCGCCGCGCAGGCGGCGCAGCTGCGCGTAATAGGGCTCCAGGCTTTCGGCGACGCTGTAGACGAACGGGCGCATCGTGCCGTCGCTGAACTGCCAGTCGATGCCCATGCTGAAGCCCAGCACCAGGGTACCGTCATCACGCCTGAGTTCACCGAAACGGCGTTCGCCGATCCTCAGATAGGCAGGGAAAACCAGACCCGACCCGGTCAAGGACTTGGAACGCCACACGCTTTCGTTGTGCCTATCGGCCGGCGTCACGACCTGTCCGCCGGTACCGGCAGCGCGAATGCCGGCGATCTGCGCATACAGGCCGGAGCCGGGATTGTCGAACCGCGGCTCGGCGAGCTGCTGCGGCCGCAAACCACCTTCCTCGTCCTCCTCGGAGGCCGACAGCAGGGCGATCACCTGCACCTCGAGGCGATCACGAATCGCCCGCTCGCTTAAATCGCGAAATACGAAATCCAGCGCCAGGATCGTGATGCCGAAAAACACCACCAGCACCGCGCTGACCGACAAGAGCAGGCGGGTACTCAGCGAGCGAGGTTGCATATTCGGGTTCAGGCGGATTCGGACGCCGACCGAATCCGCCGTGGGCGGATCCGTCGCAGCCGTGCCTGCCGCACATTGGTCCATCGTCGGCGCAAACTCAAGCCGCACTCTCGCGCTGCAGGGCAAAGCGATAGCCGCGGCCACGCAAAGTCTCGATGGGCTTGATCGTATCGTCGGGATCGAGCTTGCGCCGCAGGCGGCCGATGAACACTTCGATGGTATTGCTGTCGCGATCGAAATCCTGGGCATACAGACGCTCGGTGAGCTCGGCCTTGGAAATGACCTCGCCAGCCCGATGGATCAAGTATTCCAGGATCCGGTACTCGAAGCTGGTGAGCTCGACCTTGAGGTCCCGGACCGTGACATCCTGGGTCCGGGGATCCAGTGCCACCGGCCCGCAGCGCAATACCGGCTGCGCCCAGCCGCCGGAACGGCGCAACAGCGCCTGCATCCGCGCCAGCAGTTCCTCGAAATGAAACGGCTTGACAAGGTAGTCGTCAGCGCCCGCCTGCAGACCCTCCACCTTGTCCTGCCAGCGGTCGCGCGCAGTAAGGATCAGGATCGGATACGTTTTGGATCCTTCGCGCAGCTTGCGGATCAGTTCCAGGCCCGGCAGCTTCGGCAACCCCAGGTCGATGATGGCCAGATCCAGCGAGTATTCCCGACCGTAGTACAAGCCCTCCTCGCCATCGGCTGCGGCATCCACATTGAAACCGGCTTCCCGGAGCTGCCGGACGATCGATTCGCGCAGTATGGTTTCGTCTTCGACGATCAGGATACGCATGGGGTCAATACCGATCGGAGCGGATCAGTTCATGTCGCCGGAATCGGCGTCCACATACACGGTCCAGACCTTGCCTTCGCTGTTGAGCAGGCGAATCTGGTGCATCCGCCGGTTGCCGCTGCGCACGGTTTCAGCCCGAACCGCCTTGGCATGATAACGTCGCTGCGCCATACGTACCGCCTGGTCCAGGGATACCTCGGAGGATTCACGCGCCTCGTGGCGCGGCCGCCGATCGAGCAGTTCCTGCGCGTGCGCGGATGCGATACCCCATAGCGCACATGCTGTCATCAGGGTCAGCAGGGTTGCTGGAAATGGCCGGCCAATGTGCATGGGGCTCGTAGTGTACGTGCGACGAGGCGTGACTTCACGCCTCGAGGTGCAATCGGCCGTATCAAGGTGCCGGAACGACCGACACGCGCACCCGAATGCGGTCGCCCGGATCGTAGGGCATCTGGGTATCGTACTCGCGGCCATCGACCCGATAGCTCACCCGGTAGCCTTCGATGCGCTCCTGATACTCCTGTCGATAGCTCACTTCGCAGCGCTGTACGACTTCCTCGCGCACACCCGCAGGATAGCGCTTTGCCGCGCTGTCATAGCCCACACCGGCGCCGATCGCGGCGCCCGCTACGGTCGCCGCGTCACGGCCGCGCCCGCTGCCGAACTGGTGCCCGATGACGCCGCCGATGATGCTGCCCAGCAAGGTGCGTCCCCCTACCGCGGGATCGGAAATATGCGCGCGCGACTCCACATACCGCGCCTCATCCCAACACTCGCGCCGCGGCGTATCGACGCGCACCTGGCGAATGATGGGTTCCACGCGCGTCACCGGCGCGTACTGATAAGTCCCTTGGGAGGGTTGAGAGGAAACAGTATGGCGCGAATTCGCCCAGGACGGCGAGGCTGCCAGCGCCGAACCGATCATGCCGGCAACGCCCGCTGCGACCGCCAGGATCTGCACCGTGCTCTGTTTGTTGCGCATTTTCGTTCTCTCCAAGCCCGAACAGGATTCTTGCCGCATTCGGCACGGACATTTCCGAGCCTGGGAGACAGGGTAGAGGTCGAGGTCTGAATGAAGCCTGAACTGTCCCGGACATGGGGCTCCGGCGGTCGCGAACACTACGCACAAGGCATTGCGGACAATCCCCCCCGCTCATGGCTTGCTCCAGCGATGCATTTGCCTTTCGATGCTTCGCCGGGAGGAAGCCGGAGACGTTACGGACAATCCCCCCGCTCATGGCCTGCTCCAAGGATGCATTTGCCTTTCGATGCTTCGCCGGGAGGAAGCCGGAGACGTTACGGACAATCCCCCCGCTCATGGCCTGCTCCAAGGATGCATTTGCCTTTTGATGCATCGTTGGAGCAGGCCATGAGCGGGAGGGCCAACCCCTGGATGACTCTCAGCAGCCATGCGACAGGCTTCAATGTCCCAGCCGCTTGCCCTCCTCCCACAATGCATCCATCTCCTCCAGGCTGGCGTCCTGCAGACTGCGCCCGCGCTCCCGAAGCCGCCGTTCCACATGCCGGAAGCGGCGCTCGAACTTGGCGTTCGTGCCGCGCAGGGACGTCTCGGGATCGATCTGCAGATAGCGGCAGACATTGACCAGGCAAAACAATACATCACCGATCTCCGCGGCGATCGCCTCGGGATCCGCGCCGCGTGCCAGCTCCGCACGCATTTCGGCGATTTCCTCATCCAGCTTGTCCAACGCACCGGCGACATCCGGCCACTGAAAACCGGCCTGTGCGGCACGCCGGCCAAGTTTTGCAGCACGCGTCAGTGATGGCAGGGCCAGCGGCACGTCCGACAGCAGGCTTGCCGCATCGCTTCCGGAACCGTCAGCAACGCCGCTCGCCGAATGCCCGCCGCGGGGGGCGCGCTCACGCTGCTTGATCTGTTCCCAGGCAAGGTTCTGTTGCGCAACTGTATCGATCCGTTCATTCCCGAAAACATGCGGATGACGTCTTTGCATCTTTTCACAGATTCCTGCGACGACCTCCTCGAAGCCGAAGATTCCCTGCTCCTGTGCGATTTGCGCATGGAAGACGATCTGGAACAACAAATCTCCCAGTTCCTCGCGCAAACCCTGCAGGTCATTGCGCTCGATCGCATCGACGACTTCGTAGGCCTCCTCGATCGTGTAGGGCGCGACGCTGCGAAAATCCTGTTCCAAATCCCATGGACAGCCCCGCTGCGGATCACGCAGCAGCGCCATGATATTCAGCAAACGTTCGATCGACATGCGAATCCCGCCTCTTGCGATGCATTGCCAAGGTTCGCCAATCCCGCTTAGCGCAGCAGCTGATACAACTCCATCAGCATGCCCGCGGTCGCTCCCCAGATACGATGCCCGCGGTAGGGAATGTCATGTACCTGCAGGCGAAGTTCACCGAGCATACGTTCCTGCGTGTGATGGTTGCGACTATCCATGATGTGCTCCAAGGGCACTTCGAAGGTCGATTCCACTTCGTGGTGATCGATATTCAGGGTGAACCCGGGCCGTACGAAGGCAACCACCGGCGTGACCCAAAAGCCGGTGAACACCGGTTGCGGATCCAGGTAGCCTGCAATCGTAATGTGCTCGCGTGCCAACCCGATCTCCTCCTCCGTTTCGCGCAACGCTGCCGCCAGCGCTCCGTCATCCCCGGGCTCGATGCGCCCGCCAGGAAAACTGATCTGTCCGGGATGATTCTTCAAATGCGCGGCGCGCTGAGTGAGCAGTATCGACAGCCCGTCCGGATGATCGATGATGGGCACCAGGACCGCGGCAGCCACGGGTGGCGATAAATAGTATTGTCGCAGGACGGCGGCGGCCCCAGCGAACAATTCAGCCGGCGGCGCCGTGCCGGAACCCGTGAGAGGGCGGGTATCTTTCAGCCGTTCCTGGATCAGGTACCGCAGCGCGCTGCGGCGCGCGAGTACGGCGCTCGTCGGCAGAGTCTTCACAAGACCTCAACCGCCGCGCTGCGGCGCATCCGCCGGCGACGGTCGGGTCAGCGCCTGAGGATCGAGCAAGCTTGCCAGTTCATCGGCGGACAGGCCGGTCTGCTCCGCCGCCACCTCTCGCACCGGCCGTTCCTGCGCATAGGCCTGCTTGGCGATCTTCGCGCCCATTTCATAGCCGATCACTGGATTCAGCGCAGTCACCAGGATGGGGTTGCGTTCCAGCGCCGCACCGATGCGCGCCTCGTTGACCGTGAAGCCGGCGATCGCCGAGTCGGCCAGAACCCGCGCGCCGGCGGCAAGAAGTTCGATACTCTGCAGCAGATTGTAGGCGATTACCGGCAGCATCACATTGAGCTGGAAGTTGCCTGACTGTCCCGCCACCGCGATCGTCGCGTCGTTGCCCATGACCTGCGCCGCCACCATCGCCACCGCCTCGGGGATGACCGGATTGACCTTGCCGGGCATAATGCTGCTGCCCGGCTGCAGCGCGGGCAGCGCGATTTCTCCCAGACCCGCCAATGGGCCGCTGTTCATCCAGCGCAGATCGTTGGCGATCTTCATCAAGGCGACCGCCAAGGTGCGTAACTGCCCGGACACCTCCACCGCGGTGTCTTGAGAAGATAGAGACTCGAAGTAGTTGTCACTGGGCCGCAATTCCAGACCGCATTTTACCGCCAGGTAGCGCGTGACCCTGCCGGCGAAACGCGGGTGTGCGTTGATGCCCGTGCCGACCGCTGTTGCACCGATCGCCAAAAGCTGCAAGCGGGCGCGCGATTCCATCAGACGCGCACTGGCATGCTCGATCTGACCGCGCCAGCCACTCATCTCCTGTCCGAGGGTGACCGGCATGGCATCCATGAGATGGGTGCGGCCGGTTTTCACCAGAGTTCCGACCTGGCCGATTCGCCGGGCGATGATCGCACTGAGATAGGCCAGCGCCGGCAGCAGTTGCTGCTCGATGCCCAGCAAGGCGCTCAAATGAATGGCGCTGGGGATCACGTCATTGGAACTCTGGCCCATGTTCACATGATCGTTGGGATGAACGGATTGACCCGCATAGGTGCCGGCCAGGCGCGCGATCACCTCGTTCGCATTCATGTTGCTGCTGGTGCCCGAACCGGTCTGGAACACATCGACCGGGAAATGCGCATCGTGATGCCCTTCGGCGACTTCCAAGGCGGCCTTCTGGATGGCCGCGCCACGCTGGGTATCCAGCAGCCCCAGATCCATGTTGGTGGTGGCCGCCGCCCACTTGATGAAACCCAGAGCGCGAATGAATTCCCGCGGTAGGCGCAGAGTGCTGATCGGAAAGTTCTCCACGGCACGCTGGGTCTGCGCACCCCACAAGGCGTCAGCCGGGACTGCGAGGTCCCCCAGGCTGTCGCGTTCGGTCCGAAAACTGCCGCTTTCCACAAGCACCTCGATGCCGCCCCATGATAGGCCGGTCAATTAGGACGAGACCCCGCCGGGCGCACTGGCCGGGCTCACTGGCCGGACGCGCAGTGAAATCACTCCACAGTATCGCCTATCCGGGATCCTCGGGCGTATCCGGCTCGGGGTATATCAACCACCTGGCGTACCGGACGCTTCGGCGCTACCGGATGCCCCCGGCGTATACCCGGCACCTCGGCGGATCGAATGCCTCGGATGCCGCCGGAACCCCCGGATGCTACCGGATCCCTAGGTGTTTGCGGGAACGCCGCCGGGTCCGGCGGCGCTTCAAAAAGATCTCGGGATGTTTTCGCCGCGGGCCTCATCGATAATGCCCGGCTCTACCGTCACGGCGACCCCTTGCATGAACCATAGCTCCCTGAACGCGATTTCCCCCATCGATGGCCGCTACGCTGAAAAAGCCGCCGAACTGCGCCCGCTGTTCAGCGAGCGAGGACTCATCCGTCAGCGCGTGCGTGTCGAGGCATTGTGGCTCAAGGCGCTGAGCGCCGATGGCGGCCTCCCGGAACTGGGTGGCCTGCCCGCCGAGGCGCTCGCCGTCCTGGATGCGCTGGCTGCCGAGTTCACGGAGGACGATGCCGCTGAGGTCAAGCGTATCGAGCGCGAAACCAACCACGACGTCAAGGCCGTCGAATATTTTGTGAAAAACCGCCTGGATGCGGTGCCCGCCTGGCGTACACGGCGCGAGTTCGTGCATTTCGCCTGCACGTCCGAGGACATCAACAATCTCAGTTATGCGCTGATGCTCAAGGAGGCTCGCGACCAGGTACTGCTGCCGCGGCTGGACGCGCTGATCGGACAGTTGCGCGCCCTGGCACATGCGCATGCCGCCCTGCCGATGATGTCGCGCACCCACGGCCAACCCGCCACGCCGACCACTCTGGGCAAGGAGATCGCCAATTTCACCTTCCGGCTGCGCGAGCAGCGCAACCGCTTTGGCGCGGTTGCCATCGCCGGCAAGATCAACGGTGCGGTGGGTAATTTCAATGCGCACCTGGTCGCCTATGCCCAGACCGACTGGCCGCATCTGGGGCGGTGTTTCGTGGAATCCCTGGATCTGCATTGGAATCCCTACACGACCCAGATCGAACCGCACGACTGGATGGCGGAATACTTCGATGCACTGGCGCGTATCAACACCGTGATGATCGATATGTGCCGCGATCTGTGGAGTTACATTTCCCTCGGCTATTTCCGCCAGCGCACGCTGGCCGGTGAAGTGGGCTCCTCGACGATGCCTCACAAGGTCAACCCTATCGACTTCGAGAACGGCGAAGGCAACCTCGGCCTGTCCAATGCACTGCTGCGCTTCCTGGCGGACAAGCTGCCGGTATCGCGCTGGCAGCGCGACCTGACCGATTCCACCGTGCTGCGTAACGTCGGCGTGGCCGTCAGCCACGCGCTGATCGCCTGGCGCTCCATCGAGCGCGGCCTGGAGCGGATCGATGTGGATGCAGCCTGCCTCGCCGCGGACCTCGAGGCCAACTGGGAACTGCTGGCCGAACCGATCCAGACGGTGATGCGCCGCTACGGAGTCGAAAATGCCTATGAACAGCTCAAAATCCTGACCCGCGGCCAGCGTGTCGATGCCGAGACTCTGCACGGTTTCATCGCCTCCCTGGCGATTCCCGAGCACGCCCGGCGGGATCTGCTTGAACTTTCACCGGCCCGGTACGTTGGGCTTGCAGAACGATTCGCCCGTGAAGTTTAAAGGTAAAAACCCGGGATGAAGTCACAACCCACTGTAAAAGCGGAAGTTATACTAATTGCATGAGTATCAGGCCCGAGCTGACCGTCGCCGCCGTCGTGGAACGCAACGGCCAATTCCTGCTGGTCGAAGAGCGTGTCGGCAATCGCATGGTCTTCAATCAGCCGGCCGGCCATGTGGAGCGGGGGGAAACCTTCCTGAACGCCGTGGTGCGCGAAACGCTCGAGGAAACCGCCTGGGAATTCCACCCCGAGGCGCTCATCGGTATCTACCTGTGGGAACAGCCGGAACGCCAGCGCAGCTTTCTGCGTGCCACGTTCTGCGGGCAGGTGAGCGGCCACGATCCCGCCCGGCCGCTGGATCGAGGCATCGAGCGGGCGGTATGGATGAGCCGCGCGCAGATCGTCCGCCAGGCCACGCGTCTGCGCAGCCCGATGGTGTTGCGCGGCATCGATGATTACCTCGAAGGTACGCGCTACCCCATGGAGATCCTGAAACAGGTGCTCCAGGACGCGCGCGTCCTGAGCACGCGCGAACTGCGCACCTGCGAGCACCCTGCGCTCAACCCGCTGCCCTGACGGGCGTCCTTACATGCCTGCCGCGCACTCATGACCGCTCCGTTGGTGATCGTCGGCATGTCCGGCGGCGTCGATTCCAGCGTCGCTGCCTGGCTATTGCAGCAACAGGGCTATGCGGTCCAGGGGTTGTTCATGAGCAACTGGGACGAGGACGAGGATGGTTACTGCACGGCCGCGCAGGACTTCCAGGATGCCCGCGAGGTATGCGAACGGCTGGGTATCGTGCTGCACAAGGTCAGCTTCGCGGGCGAATACCGCGAACGCGTCTTTGCGCATTTTCTCGCCGAATATCAGGCCGGTCGCACGCCTAATCCGGATGTCTTGTGCAACCGGGAGATCAAGTTCGGCGTGTGCTTCGAGTATGCTCGCCGCCTGGGTGCCGAGCGGGTCGCCACCGGGCATTACGCTCGCGTGGAGCACGTGCCGGCGGGTGTGCGTCTACTCAAGGGCATCGACACCGACAAGGACCAGAGCTATTTCTTGCACGGCATCGACGCCGCCGCGCTGGCGCATACGCTGTTCCCCCTGGGCGGCCTGCGCAAGCGCGAGGTTCGCCGTTTGGCGCTGGAACAGGCGCTGCCGGTCTTCGACAAAAAAGACAGCACCGGCATCTGTTTTATCGGTGAGCGGCCCTTCGCCGAGTTTCTGCAACGCTACCTGCCAGCCCAGCCAGGGGAAATCCGCACGCTTGACGGCCGCCGGCTCGGCGAGCATCGCGGCCTGATGTATTACACCCTCGGCCAGCGCCAGGGCCTGCGCATCGGGGGACGCCGCGATGCCGGGGAATTGCCTTGGTATGTCGCGGCCAAGGATGTGGCCGGCAACGTGCTGATCGTCGTACAGGGGCATGATCATCCCGCCTTGCTATGCAGCGAGGCGCGGGTCGCCCGGCTGACCTGGATCGCCGGGGCAGCGCCGGCCGAGCGTTTTCGCTGCGGCGTCAAGGTGCGCTACCGGCAGCCGGATCAGCCCTGCACGGTGGAAATCGCACCAAACGGCGGCGCATATATCGCTTTCGATATGCCGCAGCGCGCGGTAACTCCCGGACAATATGCGGTTTTTTATGATGCAGACGTATGTCTGGGGGGCGGCGTGATCGAATCTGCCGGCCCATGCGCCGGCCAAGGACCGGGGACGCGCCAGGGCCTGCCTGAGGGGGCTTTTGCATGCCACCCCTGAACTGAGCCGCCGAAGCCGCTATAATCCGCGCCGCTTTAGTACACTGGTTAGTACATTGGGCCCGCCGAAGGCAACCTGGCGCTGCGCCCCCTAATTTCCTCTCGGAGGACGCATGAAAGACTCGTTCAAGGCGCGCACGACGCTCGCTTGCGGCAGCGGCAACCTGGAAATCTTCAGTCTGACCGCATTGCAGGACCGCAATGTCGGCCGCCTGCCTTTTTCGCTGAAGATCCTGCTCGAGAACCTGCTGCGCTTCGAGGACGGCGTCAATGTTACACGCGCCGATATCGAGGCCCTGCTGAGCTGGGATCCCAAGGCGGCGCCCGCCTACGAAATTTCATTCTCTCCCAGCCGGGTGATCATGCAGGACTTCACCGGCGTGCCGGCCGTGGTCGACCTGGCCGCGATGCGCGAGGCCATGACCCGGCTCGGTGGTAATCCCGATGAAATCAATCCTCTGTCGCCCGCCGAACTGGTCATCGATCATTCAGTACAAGTCGACGTCTATGGCACACCGGACTCGCTGGCCAAAAACAACGCCATCGAATTCGAGCGCAATGCCGAGCGTTACTCCTTCCTGCGCTGGGGCCAGGGCGCTTTCAGCAATTTCAAGGTCGTTCCGCCGAACACGGGTATCGTGCACCAGGTCAATATCGAGCATCTGGCGCGGGTGGTGTTCGATGTCGATAAGAACGGCACCCGCCGGGCCTATCCCGATACCTTGGTCGGCACCGATTCGCACACCACGATGGTCAATGGCCTGGGCGTGCTGGGCTGGGGTGTGGGAGGCATCGAGGCCGAGGCAGTCATGCTGGGCCAGCCCATCACGATGCTCATTCCGCATGTGATCGGCGTCAAACTCACCGGCAGCCTGCCCGCCGGCACGACGGCGACCGACCTGGTGCTCACCGTGACCGAAATGCTGCGCAAGAAGGGTGTGGTCGACAAGTTCGTGGAATTCTTCGGCGACGGCTTGGCGAGCCTGCCTCTGGCCGATCGCGCCACGATCGCCAACATGTCGCCCGAATTCGGCAGTACCTGCGCCATTTTCCCGATCGACAACGAAACTCTGCGCTATCTGGAATTGACCGGCCGCGGCGCCGAGCACATCGCGCTGGTGAAGGCTTATGCGCAACATCAGGGCTTGTGGCGCGAGAATGGCCAGCCGCAGGCGGACTATACCGACGTGGTGGAGCTGAACCTGGATTCCGTCGAGTCTTCGCTGGCGGGTCCGAAGCGTCCGCAGGACCGCGTACCGCTGCGCACCGCAAAACCGATCTATCAGGCCGCACATGCGAAGATGGCCCAGGAGCGCAGCGCGAAGAACCCTGCCGCCACCGGCCAGGCCACCGTGAAAGGCGGACAGCCCTTCGAAGTGAAGGACGGCGCCGTACTGATCGCGGCGATCACAAGTTGTACAAACACGTCGAATCCGGCGGTGTTGGTCGCTGCCGGGCTGCTGGCGCGCAATGCACGCCGCCTGGGTCTGACGAGCAAGCCCTGGGTGAAAACCAGCATTGCGCCGGGATCGCGCGTAGTGACCGACTATCTGGAGAAGGCCGGCCTCACCGGGGATCTCGAGGCACTGGGCTTCTACACCGTCGGCTACGGCTGTACCACTTGCATCGGCAATTCCGGTCCGCTCAAGCCGGAGATCAGCGAGGCCGTGCGGACCGCCGACCTCATCGCCTGCTCTGTGCTCTCGGGCAACCGCAACTTCGAAGGCCGCGTGCATCCGGAAGTGAAAATGAACTTCCTGGCTTCCCCGCCCCTGGTCGTCGCCTACGCGCTCGCCGGAACCCTCGAGTTGGACCTGACTCGCGAGCCGCTGGGCACCGGCAAGGACGGCAAGCCGGTCTATCTCAAGGACATCTGGCCGACGCAGGCGGAAATCCAGGAGGTGATCGCCAAATCGCTCGATGCAGCCATGTTCAAGCGCGGCTATTCGAGCGTGTTCGCAGGTGACGAACACTGGAACTCGATCAAGGTGCCGGCTGGCAAGATTTACGCCTGGGATGAAGCCTCGACCTACGTCAAGAATCCACCCTACTTCGTCGGCATGACCATGAAACCCGACCCGGTAGCGGACATCCGCAATGCGCGGGCGCTGGCTCTCCTGGGCGATTCGGTCACGACCGACCACATCTCGCCGGCGGGCAATATCGCCAAGACCAGCCCGGCGGCGCAATACCTGATGTCCCTGGGCGTACAGCCCAAGGACTTCAATTCCTACGGCTCGCGCCGCGGCAATCACGAAGTCATGATGCGCGGTACTTTCGCGAATATTCGTCTGCGCAACGAACTGGCCCCGGGAACCGAAGGGGGTATCACGGTGCATGTGCCCAGCGGCGAGCAGATGAGCATCTATGACGCCGCCATGCGCTACCGGCAGGAAGGCACGCCGCTGGTGATCCTGGCCGGCAAGGAATATGGCACGGGCTCCTCGCGCGACTGGGCCGCCAAGGGCACGATGCTGCTGGGCGTGAAGGCCGTCATCGCCGAAAGCTTCGAACGCATCCATCGCTCCAATCTGATCGGCATGGGTGTACTGCCGCTGCAGTTCAAGGATGGCCAGAGTGCGCAATCGCTCGGCCTTACCGGCAAGGAAACCTTCGAGATCATCGGCCTCAACGCGGGTGCCGCGAAGAAGGTGACCGTGGTTGCAACGCCTGCATCGGGTGCTGCGATCAAATTCGAAGTGCTAGTGCGTATCGATACGCCCAAGGAACGCGAATACTTCCAGCACGGCGGCATTCTGCACTACGTGCTGCGCCAACTCGCCTCCTCCACCAAGGCCGCCTGAGCCGGCGGCGTGAGATCCGGCGTCGGCGGGAACGCCGCCGCCGGATTTTCGACTGTTCAGCGTCGGCGCCTTTTTTTGTTTCAGCATGACTCCAGCCCGGTAGTTCGCTGGACTGCGCCACAGCTCGATACAGCAGGTTTATCAATAGCTTACGCGCGTCCATCATATGCCGGTGCTTTCTGAAACTTGACCCGGTTTTCCCTCGCGCCGCTCCTATCTGGCTCTTGGAATCCGGGTCGTTCCAAGGAGTCATCATGGCAAAGATCAAGCTCACCAAGACCGCCGTGGAGTCGGCGCAACCCCAGGCCAAGGATGTCGAACTGCGGGATACCGTGGTGCCCGGCTTCCTGTGCAAGATTACCCCGACGGGCCGCCGGGTGTTCATGCTCCAGTACCGCACAAACTCCGGCCAACCCCGCAAGCCCTCGCTGGGGTTGTACGGGGAACTGACCGTCGAGCAGGCGCGTGTCAGGGCGCAGGACTGGCTGGCCGAGGTTCGCCGGGGCGGCGACCCCGGCGGCGCCAAGGCCGAGGCGCGCAAGGCGCCCACGATGGCCGAGTTGTGCAAGAAGTTCATGGAGGACTACTCCAAGAAGCGCAACAAGCCCAGCACGCAGGAAGGCTATCAGGGCGTCATCGACCGCAACATCATCCCGCTGCTGGGCCGCAAGAAGGTGCAGGACGTGAAGCGGCCCGACATTGCCGGGCTGATGGAGAAGCTGGCCTACAAGCCGACCGAGGCGAACAAGACCTTCGGTGTGCTACGCAAGATGTTCAACCTAGCCGAAGTGTGGGGCTTCCGCCCGGACGGCACGAATCCGTGCCGCCACGTCCCGATGTACCCGCCGGGCAAGGAAACTCGGCTCATCGTGGACGAGGAACTGGTGCGGATCTTCCGCCATCTGGAGAAGCTGGAGGCGGAAGGGCTGGAGAACTACGTCATTCCGCTGGCGATCCGGCTGCAATTCGAGTTTGCCGCCCGGCGCTCCGAAATCTGCCCGCTCGAATGGAGCTGGCTGGACTTCGAGAACCGGCGCGTGGTGTGGCCCGACAGCAAGGTCGGCGGCATTTCCAAGCCCATGAGCGAGGAAGCCTATCGGCTACTTTCGACGGCGCCACGCCGGGAGGGCTGCCCCTATGTCCTGCCGTCGCCGAACGACCCGGCAAAGCACCTGACCTTTGGCGAGCACTATGGCGGCTGGTGCCGGGCGCTCAAGGCCGCCGGCGTCCCGCACGTCGGCACGCACGGCATCCGCCATCGCTCGACCACCGACATTGCCAATTCCGGCGTGCCGACCAAAGTGGGCATGAAGCTGACGGGCCACAAGACCGTGGCGATGTTCATGCACTATGTTCACACCGAGGACAAGCCGGTGCGTGAAGCGGCCGAACTGGTAGCGAGCCGGCGGCAGGCCATCACGGGCGCGCGGCAACCCCAGGAGGCCGTGGCATGAACAGAAAGACGCTTACGGCGGCGGGGAAATCCCCCGCCGCCTTGCCGGCCGGCTATGCCGGCATTCACGGCGGCATCGTGGAAGTGCTCGATGCTGCGCGCCGCGCGACAGCACGCAGCGTCAATGCGCTGATGACGGCCAGCTATTGGGAGATTGGTCGGCGCATCGTGGAGGCCGAGCAGCAGGGAAAGCGGCGTGCGGGGTATGGCGAGCAGTTGATCGAACGGCTGTCTGCTGACCTGACTGCGCAGTTCGGGCGCGGGTTCAGCCGCCCGAACTTGCAGCAGATGCGATCGTTTTTCCTGACCTGGCCAATTCGCCAGACAGTGTCTAGCGAATCTTCCCCTGCGCCGATGCAAGGGCGCTCCCTGCTGGTGCCGGGGCGTCCTTGGCGGCTGGACGAACTGGCCCACGTCTTCCCGCTGCCGTGGTCGGCCTATGTGCGGCTGCTAATGGTCAAGGACGACCATGCCCGCCAGTTCTACGAGGCCGAAGCCCTGCGCGGCGGCTGGAGCGTGCGCCAACTCGACCGGCAGATCGGCAGCCAGTTCTACGAACGCACGGCGCTGTCGAAGAACAAGGCGGCGATGCTGGTCAAGGGCGCCGTGCCGACGCCGGCCGATGCCGTCACCGCCGATGACGCGATCAAAGACCCGTATGTGCTGGAGTTCCTCAACCTCAAGGACGAGTATTCCGAATCCGACCTCGAACAAGCCTTGATCCGGCGGCTCGAAGATTTCCTGCTGGAGCTGGGCGATGGCTTCACCTTCGTTGGGCGGCAGCGTCGCTTGCGCATCGACCAGACTTGGTATCGCGTCGATCTGCTGTTCTTCCATCGCAAGTTGCGTTGCCTGGTCATCATCGACTTGAAGCTCGGTGCGCTGACGCATGCCGATGTGGGCCAAATGCACTTGTATTGCAACTACGCGAAGGAGCATTGGACGTTTGCCGAGGAAAACCCGCCCGTGGGCCTGATCCTCTGCGCCGACAAGGGACATGCGCTGGCGCGGTACGCGCTGGAAGGCTTGCCTACGAAGGGCATGGCGGCGAACTACCGGATGGTGCTGCCGGATGCCGAAGTGCTGCAAAAGGAACTGGAGAACACGCGGCGGCTGATCGAGTCTCGCGTGACGGTGCTTCCCAAGAAGCGCAAGCGATAACCGGGCGTCCCGGCGTACCGCCGTCGGGTTCTCGGGCTGCGCCCCGCGCCTCGTACCGAGTCGCGGCCATCCGGCTTTGACCCCTGACGCCTCCGGCCCTGTCGGGCCTGCGCGCTCCGCTTGCCGCAAAAGCCGAGTGTGTGCAGTGGGCGGGTGTGGTCGGTCTTGCTGTTCCCTTCACCGTATCACGGCGTTCTCGCCGTCAAGGGCGGCGCGCGCCATGCGCGCTTGCGTCCTGGCGGCCGTCTTCGACCCCTGACTGCTTGCGCTGCGCCGTGCTGGCCACGGTTCCGGGCAATTCCGCCCGAGCAACCGGAGCACGATCATGTCGCAACTGTCCTTTTCCTCGTTCGATTCCTCGCTGATGGTGCGTGACGCACAGGGCCGCTACCTGTTGGCGACCACCGACCAGATTCTGGAGGCCGCTCGCCAGGCCATCGAGCACAAGATGCAGCGCAGTGCGTCGTTCAGTTCGCCGGCGGCGGTCAAGGAATACCTGCGCGCCAAGCTGGCCGGCTTCGAGCATGAGGTGTTCGCTGTGCTGTTCCTCGATACGCAGCATCGCCTGATCGAGTACGTCGAGATGTTCCGCGGCACGATCGACAGCGCATCGGTGTATCCGCGCGAAGTGGTCAAGCAGGCACTGCGGCTCAATGCGGCGGCAGTCATCATTTCGCACAACCACCCGAGCGGGAATCCGGAGCCGAGCAGAGCCGACAAGGTGCTGACCCAGCGGCTCAAGGAAGCACTGGCGCTGGTGGATGTCCGCACGCTGGATCACATCATCGTGGCGGGTAGCTCCACCACGTCGTTTGCCGAACGCGGCCTGATCTGACCGATGGGGCTTCGGCCCCCTTTTGCTGCGGCCGGTGGCGCAACTCCGGTCCTCGCGGGCCTGCGCGAGCTGCGCACTTGCCGAAAGCCGGGGTGCATGGAGGTGCGAGGGAGGCGGTCTTGCTGTTCCCTTCATCGTGCCACGGCGTTCTCGCCGTCAAGGGCAGCGCGTGCTTGCACGCTTGCGGCCTGCGGCCGTCGTTGACCCCTGACTGCTTGCGCGCGCCGTGCCCCGGAGGGGTCGGGCAATTCCGCCCGGCAACCTTTCAGGAGTTCACCATGAACAACGCACTCATCACCGACGAGCAGCGCGTCGTGCTGCTGGCCAACGGCCGCGAATCCTTGGAGAACCCGGACTTCGATCCGGCCCCCGTGGTCAAGCTGTTCACGCCGGACGCTGGCGCGACCTGGCTGCTGACCGAGATTGATCCCGATGACCACGACCACGCCTTTGGTCTTTGCGACCTGGGCCTGGGTGCGCCGGAAATCGGCTGGGTCAGCCTGGGCGAGCTGGCGACGGTGCGCGGCGGGCTGGGCCTGCCGGTCGAGCGCGACCTGTCGTTCCGCGCCGAGAAGCGGTTGAGTGCCTACGCGCGCGATGCGCGGCTGGCCAGGCGGATCGTTGTCTGACCCGGCCCTTGGAGCGCCGCAAGGCGCTCCTTGCGCTTTCTCAACCATCGAAGGAGATCAATGTCATGAGCAGCCATCACGACTACATCATCGAAATCACGGCGCAGCACGATGCACTCAAGCCGTTCGCGCCGGAGAACGGCCAGCCCTTGCGCTTCAAGATCAGCGACGCGGTGATCTTCACCAACGAATACGGCGCGCATTTCCGGTGCCGCGTCACCGGGCTCTACCGGCCCACCGGACTTTCTGGCATGTACGCCCGCGGTGCGCGCTACCTGCTGGACTCGTCATCGCCTTGGATGCCGGTTGCGGAATCCAGCCTGCGTCCTGACGACCCGGCGTGATGCCTACGCGCCCCTGATGGGGCGCTGCGCGCTTCGCTTGCCTCCAGGGGAAAGCCCTGCGGGCTATCCCGGCCGCGCGGTGCTTGGCGCCTCTGCAAAGCCTGCCGCCCCGACTGCGCCGGCGTGGCCCTCACGCAGCTCTGCTCGTGCGTCGATAGATGACACCCCAAGCCAGGCCCAGCACGGCCGCAACCAACGACCCCAGCAGCACGCCGAGTTTGGCTGCGCCCAGCATGGCTTCATCAGTGAAGGCAAGCATGGCGATGAAGATGGACATGGTGAAGCCGATTCCGGCCAGCAGGCCGATCAGGCAGATGCCGCCCCAGGAAACGCCGGGCGGCAGACGGCACCAACCCAGCCGAACCGCGATCCAGCTCACCCCTACCATGCCCAGCGGCTTGCCAGCCACCAGCGCCAACGCAACGCCACCCATGACCCACTGCGGACCTGCGGCGGACAGATCAATGCCACCCAGGTTGACTCCGGCGTTGGCCAGAGCGAACAGCGGCATGATCCCGAAGGCCACCCAAGGATGCAGCGCCATCTGCACCCGAACCACGGGCGGCAGCAACTCCCGCTGCGCCAGCCGAAGCTGCTTGAGTGGCACGGCCATGTGATGCGCGTCCCTGGCGGCGCTGTCGTCATGGTCACGCAGCTTCTCGGCTGCGCGCATCACCATGTCCAAAGGGCTTTCGCGCATGCGCAGCGGAATCACCGGAGTCATCATGCCGAGCACGACGCCCGCCAGCGTCGGGTGTGCGCCGGTCATCAGCAGGCCGATCCAGGTAATGGCGCTGGGAAGCACATAGGCATAGGCCGAACCAATGCCGAGCCGGTGGAACCCGAGCACCATCAGGATGCCGAGGCCCGCGACGATGAAGCCGTGGTAGTCGAGTCCGCCTGAATAGAACAGCGCAATGATGAGCACGGCGATGATGTCGTCGATGATCGCCACCGCCAACAGGAAAACGCGCACATTGGCAGGGATCGAGCGGCCTAGCAGCGCCAGCACGCCCACGGCAAAGGCAATGTCCGTGGCGGTTGGCACGGCCCAGCCGTGTTGACGCACCGGGTCAGTGTTCAAGCTCAAGTATATGAGCGCGGGCACGGCCACGCCGCCCACCGCGGCCATGATCGGCAGGCTCGCCTGCCTCATATCGCTCAACGCGCCTTCGTGTATTTCACGGCGGATTTCCATGCCGACGACCAAGAAAAAGATGGTCATCAAGGCATCGTTTATCCAGAAATGCAGGGATTGCGAAAACACGTAGCTGCCGATACCGATCGACAGCGGCGAATGCCAGAGCGCGTGATAGCTATGTGCGAGCGGTGAGTTGGCCCAGATCAGTGCAGTAGCTGCCGCAATCAGCAGCACGATGCCGCTGGCGGCCTCGATATGAAGGAAGCGTTCGAGGGTGGCGAAAGCGCGTTCGGCCAAGAGTTGGGCGCGCGGCAGATCCTGCCGCGAGGTGTGGCGGTGCATGGTCGTGGAAACTCCGCGTGGCGGCCCGACCAGCGCATGAACCTGTTCCGCTGCGATATGCAGCTAACACCTGCGCTCTATTTTACAGGATGAGATCGGGAAGATCGACCACATTGAAGTTCAGGGCGTCCCCGGCCAAGAAGCATGGCCGGTCGCGCTGTTGTGCTGCGCATCGAGCCTCGCTGCGCGAGTCTCGCCCCTGACGGGCTTCCATCGTTCCCTCGCTCCGCTCGGCTGACGCCTCCGGCCCGGATTTCTCGATCCGGGCCTGCGCGCTTCGCTTGCCGTGCGGTCGGCGCAAAGAGGCGGCCGTTGCCTTGTCCAGCCGTCTCCCCTGACTTCATCACCTTGTCCGCGACTGTAGCCCGCGCCCGTGTGCCGTCAAGGCGCGCAGGGCCGTGTCCTCGGCTGCGCCTGCGGGCCGCACCAACCCTGCGCTTGCCTCCTTGACGGCACCCGTCCGCGCGCTCCTGACCGTCGCGGGCGATGAACTCAGGAAAGACGGTGGCAACAGGGCCAACCGGGTTCCTCGTGCCGACCGCACCGAACAGCCGAAAGGCTGGGCTCCGAATCTAGGAATCCGGTGTGCGGTGTGAACAGCAAACCCTTTTTCCTTTGTCAGGAGAAATGCCATGCAACTCGCATCCCGCTTCGCTTCCCGTTCCCCGGTGCTGCGTTCGGAACGTCCCTTGTCCGATGACCAAATCCGGGCCGTGGCCCCGTCCATCTTCGCGGACGCCCCGCACGAAAGCCGCTCCGAGCGGTACAGCTACATCCCCACCGCTACGGTGTTGCAGGAACTGCGCGGGGAAGGCTTCGAGCCTTTCATGGTGACGCAAACCCGCGTGCGCCACGACGACCGCCGCGACTACACCAAGCACATGATCCGGCTGCGCCACGCCAGCCAGATCAACGGCCGCGAGGCCAACGAAATCATCCTGCTGAACTCCCATGACGGCACCAGCAGCTATCAGATGCTGGCCGGGATGTTCCGCTTCGTTTGCAGCAATGGCCTTGTCTGCGGCGACACCGTGGCGGACGTGCGCGTGCCCCACAAAGGCGACGTAGCCGCCCACGTCATCGAAGGCGCTTACGAAGTCCTGCACGGTTTCGACCGGGCGCAGGAATCCCGCGATGCCATGCGCGCAATCACGCTGGACGCCGGGGAATCGGAAGTGTTCGCCCGCGCTGCGCTCGCGTTGAAGTACGACGAAGACTGATCTTGCCTCGATTCGACGTACACCACCTATGCAGCCCTGAGACTGGATTCAGCAGCAGCCGGCGTCTGATAGCCGATCGATGAATGCATTCGTTGCAGATTGTAGAAGCCTTCTATCCAGTTGACGAGGTCGAGTCGAGCTTGGGCTCGCGTTTCGTAACGCAGTTGATAGACGCGCTCAACTTTCAACGTCTTGAAGAAACTTTCAATTGGGGAGTTGTCCCAGCAGTTCGCACGCCGACTCATCGACTGAACCATTCGGAAGTCCTTGATCATGTTGCGATATCGGTCGCTTGCGTACGGGCTGCCGCGATCGGTATGCATGATCAGATCCCCCGCCGGTTTGCGACGCCAATACGCCGAGCGCAGAGCGCTGCACACCAGGTCGGCATTGATGCGATCGCTCATTGAGCAGCCCACGATGCGCCGGCTGCTCAGATCCATCACCGCAGCCAAGTACAGCCAGCCCTCGCCGGTCGCAACGAACGTGATGTCGGCCACCCACGCCTGGTTGACCGACCAGCCATCGAATCGACGCTCCAGAACGTTGGCCGCGATCGGCTTGCGATGATTCGAGTCGGTCGTTACACGGTAGGCACGCTTGTAGACCGGCCGTAGACCCTGGCGGTGCAGGCTCTTGCGCACCCGTTCGTGGCCAACCGTGAGCCCCTGGCTGCGCAGGCCTTCTACGATCCGCGGACGCCCGTAGCTGCGTCCGCTAGCCGCATGCATCGCCGCCACTCGTGCGTCGAGCGCCGCATTGGCCAGTGTACGTTCGCTCGGCGGGCGGCCACGCCATTGGCAGTAGCCCGAGCGCGAGACGGCGAGCAGCCGGCACAATCGGCTCACACTGTACTGGTCGCGATGTGCTTCGATCCAGGCGTACCTCACCGCGATTCCCTTGCGAAATACGCCGCCGCTTTTTTTACGATCTCAAGATCTAACTTGGCGTTCGCCAGTTCGCGACGCAACCGGGTGTTCTCAATCTCCAACTCCGACACGGGCCGCTTTACCGGCGCTGCCCCAGGCTCGCCAAGCGTCCCCGCCTTGCTGCGGCGAACCCAGTTCGTTACCGTGGACTGCGGAATCCCTAAGCGCTTGGCTGCAGGATTACCTCCGATCGACGCCGCAAGTCGCACCGCTTCGATCTTGAACTCATCCGTATACTGCCGGTTCGACGTGTACTCTTTCTTGCCCATTTCGTTCTCCCGTTCATCAGAAAATACCAATAATCTGATGTACGTGAAACCGAGGCAGCGTCAGACAAGCCCGCGCCCATCACGGAATCGCAAATCCTGATGCCGCGCCGCCATGACGACGACCGCCGCGACTTGTGGAGTGTGTTCAACCGCACGCAGGAGAACTTGACCAAAGGCGGCCTGTCCGCCCGTGCCGCGAATGGCCGCCGCCAGACCACCCGGCCCGTGCAGGGCATCGACCAAAGCGTGCGCCTGAATCGCGCCCTGTGGCTGCTGGCCGATGGCCTGCGTCAGCTCAAAGCCTGATTCCCCACGCGGCAGGGGCAGGCAGCAGCCCTTGCCGCTTCTCTCGCTGCTGCATCCCAACCGCTAGGAGAAATCACCATGAACGCCGTACTCAAAACCGAAGCCGTCGCCATCGAAGCCGCCGCACCGCTGGAAGTGGCCGACCCGACCAAGAACCTGATCCTGGTTCCCCTCTCGCAGTTGCTGCCGCGCCGTTCCAAGCGCAACGTCCGCACGACCCCGCGCCAGTCCATCCCCGAACTGGCCGCGAGCATCGCCCGCATCGGCCTGCTGCAAAACCTGATCGTCATCCTCGCCGCCGATGGCGAGCAATACGAAGTCGTCGCAGGCGACCGCCGCCTGACCGCCTTGAAGCTGCTGGCGAAGAAGAAGCGCATCCCCGCCGACTACGAAGTGCCGTGCCTGCTGGTGCCCGATGCCTCGGCCCGCACCGTCAGCCTCGCGGAGAACGTGCAACGCGAGAACATGCACCCCGCCGACCAGTTCGCGGCCTTCGCCGCGCTGGTCAAGGAAGGCCGACCCATCGAGGACATTGCCGCCGACTTCGGCGTGTCCCCGCTGGTGGTGCAGCGCCGCTTGAAGCTGGCGAACGTCTCGCCGCGCCTGATGGCCGACTACCGGGCCGGTGGCGTGACGCTGGAACAGTTGATGGCCCTGACCATCACTGACGACCACGCCGCGCAGGAAGCCGCGTTCTATGGTGCGCCGGAATGGCAGCGCAGCCCGTCCAAGCTGCGCGAGCGCCTGACCGAACGCGAAATCGACGCCGCGCACGCGCTGGTGCGCTTCGTCGGACTGGACACCTACCGGCAGGCAGGCGGCGGTATCCGCCGCGACCTGTTCGCCGAAGGCGATGCCGGAACCTACCTCACCGATACCGGAGTGCTGGAAACGCTGGTGCGCGACAAGCTGGCAACGCTGGCCGAGGACGTGCGCGCCGAGGGATGGGCGTGGGTGGAGGCCGTGCCGCATTTGGCCTACGAGGAACGGCAGGCGTTCCAGAACGCCCCGCGCCACCGCCGCGAGCCGACCACCCGCGAGGCCCGCCGCATCGCCGCGCTGGAAACCCGCCTCGAAAAGATCGACGCCGAACTGGAAGAAGCCTGCGACGCCGAGGACGAGGCCAAGGCCGAGAAACTGGAACAGCGGCGCGATCAGGTGGTCGGGGAACTGCAAGACGCGGAGGACGCCTTGCAAGGCTATGCGCCAGAGGTGCGCGACGTGGCCGGCTCCATCGTCACCATCGACCGCAACGGCGAGGCCGTCATTCATCGCGGCCTGCTGCGCGAAGCCGAGGCCAAGGCGCTGCGCACGCTCGACAAGCTGCGACGCGGTTTCGGCAGCACCGAAGGCGAAGCCGCCAACGACGAGCACGAGGACGACGACGCGCCCAAGGCGGCAAGCCTGTCCGACCGACTGGCGCAGCGGTTGAGCGCCCACCGCACGGCGGCGCTGCAAATCGAAGTCGCCCGGCATCCGCACGTCGCGCTGGCCGCGCTGGTGCATGGCATGGTGCAAACCGTCTTGCAGCCCGACGCCTACGGCGATGGCCTGCCGCTGGGCGTGCGCCTCACGGTGCAAGACCGGCTGGAAGGCATGGCCCCGGACTGGCCGGAATCGCCTGCCACCGTGGCACTGCGCGAACTGCAACAGGTGGCAGGTGTTGCCTTGCCGGAGGACAGCGCCGAACTGTTCGCCGTGCTGCTGGCGAAGCCGCAAGACGAACTGGTGCGCCTGCTGGCGGTATGCGTGGCCGCAACGGTGGACGTGGTGACGCCCCGCGCCACGACGCACCAGCGCGGCGAGGAACTGGCGCAGGCCGTGGGCCTCGACATGGCCGCATGGTGGAAGCCAACCGCAGAGGGCTACTTCAAGCACGTTTCCAAGGCCGCGATTCTGGATGCCGTGGGCGCGTTTGCGCCGGAATCCGTCACCCGGCTGGCGAAGCTCAAGAAGGCCGACATTGCCAGCGAAGCCGAGCGGCTGGCGGATGGCACGGGCTGGATGCCCGCCATCTTCAAGGCCGCAGGCCCGCAGGAGGCCGCGCAGGAAGAAGGCCCGGAGCAGGACGCCCCGGAGGATGCCGACGCCGTGACGGATGAACCCGCCGAGGCGCTGGCCGCTTGACCCGCGCCGAAGGCAAGCGCCCCGGCCTCGACTGGGGCGCTTCGCTGGAAGGAGAGCAGCCCATGACCCGCACCACGACCAGCCGCCCACGCATGGCGGCGACCTACGCCCCCGGCACGGTACGCGCCCGCCGCTGGCACGGCGAAGGCGACGTGCGCGGCTATCGTCCGTCCTCGGGCTGGATGGCCTGCGCCGACCTCACCGACATTCACCCCATCACGGGCCGCGCCTTGCCGCGTGCCGTGTGGTGGCTTATCGAAACGAAGGAATAACCGCGATCGACACCGCGCCCAGGCCGTGCCGTCCTTGGCGCGGTGTACGCAAAAATCCGGGCGCGGCAGTGGCCGCGCCCGGTGTTCAAGCCCAACTGCGAAATCGGAACGCCCGCAGTACGCAGGAATGACCAGCAGTTTTCGGCCTGCCGCGTGCATGGCCCGCAGTTTGAGCAGCGCCCATTTCATCAGAGGCATATTCGCGCTCCCTGCTTGGAAATCTGGAACGGCCTGGGCGTGTCGGCGCGATGCGCCGCCGGGCATTCGGGCTGCGCCCCGTGCCGTCTTTGCCGTCACGGCCATTCGGCTTCAATCCCTCACGCCTTCGCGCCTGCGGCGCTGCGCGCTGCGCTTGCCTCCGGGGGAAAGCCCTGCGGGCTATCCCCGCCGCGCGATGCTTGGCACCCCTCGATGCGGCCGAACCGGCTGCGCCGGATCGGCCCGCCGCGATGGACGGGGCGCTGTGCTGCTGGCGCAGCACGTCACGCGCGCCTACGGCGCGTCGCGCTCCTCCAAGACGGCCTCCAGTTCCTGGCGCACTTGCGCCAGAAGTTGCTCGGTCTTGCGCGAGCTGTCACCGGCATAGGCCAGCGTCAGCAGCGTGAGCGGATGCACTTCCATGACCTCGCACAGCTCGGTCAGCTTGTGCATCGTCGGGCTTTTCAAGTCGCGTTCCAGCGAACTCATATAGGTGCGGCTGGACACGTCGGAGAATGCTTCCTGGCTCAAGCCGCGCGCTTTCCTGACCGTCCGTATTGCCGCCGCCAATGAGGGTTTCGCTGCCATCCGATGGTTTCCGTAAAAACCAAGATGACAGTCGATTGCGACCTATAGGGCTACAATCTATAGTGTTCATTCCGGCGAACCGACCCGCTTTCGTGCTTTTACGGAAACCAGCATTGGCGGATTCCGACAGAATCGGGGAACCGCATTCGTGTCTTTCCTGGCCCTCACAGTTCCGCTTCTGCGTTTCCGTGCATGTACGGATTCGACGGCTTGCGTATCCGTGCTTCCGGGCGAAAGCGTGGATGCGGCTTGGCGGTTCTGCGCTTTGACTGAAAAGCGTGTCCGTGCATCCTCGGATGTGTGGGGTCCCCGACTATGACTCAGCCACTGACCACTCCCGAGGAGCGCGCGCAACTGCTCGCCAACGGTGCGGCGCGCGCCGTTGGCCGAAGCATCGACCCTATGCCGGTGGTGCGGCTGTTCACACCGGACGCGCACGCGACCTGGCTGCTGGCCGCACTCGACCCGACCGATGGCGACACGGCCTGGGGGCTGATCGACCTCGGCATCGGTATGCCTGCGTTGGGAACGATCAAGCTGTCCGACCTGGCAAGCATCCTCGGGCCGCGGCGGCGCCCCGTTCTGCGCGACTTGCATTTTCGCGCCTCGCGGCCGCTATCGGAGTACGTCCAGCTCGCGCAGCGCGATGGTTCCATCCCCGACTGACCGGCGCATTGTGTCTTTTTCGGTCTGAACCAAGACGGTTGCGGTCTGAATAGTCACTCATGCACCGAGGGAGTGCGTCCCTGACCGAAAGGGACATGATGCTCGGCGCGGCTTGCGGCAGGGTGCGCAGTGCTGCGCACCATTTCCGGGCCGCGCGGCCGTCGCACTCGGACAATCCGCGCAAGGCTTCGGAGTCATTCCGTCTTGACACCGACCGTTGTGGCTTGAAATTAACCGCCCTCGATGACGCTTTGATGTCGTGATGCCATAGCCCTACTGCGTTCGATGCCCGTGGCGACGTTCCAACAGGGAAGGAGTCCACGTCATGGCTGACCGAAGCGCCGAGCATTGGTATCCCACAGCCGCATATCTGTATGTTCTGCATCTCGATGGGCCTGCTCTGGCCTGGGAATATCTCCGAAGAAATCCCGACTACCGGCGCGACTGGCTGCGCCGTCGCCGCCGTCCGGAAGCGGCACATGGCTGGGGCCTGCGCCTGCTGGAAGACCCGGCCTTGGATGCGCGCGATGCACATCCAGCTTGGTTCCCCGACCATGACGCCGTGCTCCAGCTCTACCCGGATGCCGACCCACCGCCGGATGCCCACGCCTTCGAGTTCTGGCGTGTCCCTGGCTGGAAACACCTGATCCATGACGGTAGGCGCTTGGCGCTGGTGGCGCGCTGGCCCGGCTGCTGCGCCCGGCTCGTACTGGCGCCGGGCCTGGCCGATGGCATGGCCTATCTCTACACCGTCCGCGCCTGCTCGGCACCCTGCGCACGCTACCGTGCATTCGCGGCAGAGCTAGACAAGCTGACGATGGCGGCCGTGGCCGCGCCGAGGGCGGCAGCGCGATCCCGGCCCACTCCCGCTGCATTGCTGGAACTGCACACCTTGCAGGCGCTCGACGCGACCCTCGCGGGCGCGTCCTTGCGCGAAACAGCCGTTGGGCTGTTTGGCACCGACGCCGTGGCCGACGGTTGGCACGCAGACGGCGGCTTGCGCTCGCGCGTGCGCCGCCTGGTGCAGCGTGGCCAATCGCTGATGCGCGGCGGCTACCGCCGCCTTGCACAGCTTGAATGAGCTGGGGAGGGTCGTATTGCCCGCCCTGCAAAACGACCCTCTGCACAACGCATCGCTATCTTGAGACTGCCTCCATCCGGCCGCGCTGGTGCTGCCGGCGTTCCTGTCCGATGGAGGTTCATCCGATGCGTCCCTCTCCTTTGCGGCCTGCTGCCGCTGCCGTTGCCACACCCTCGCAGCCCCAACGCTATTTGACCAATGACGAAGCCGCCGAGTATCTGCGGCTGTCACCGCGCACGCTGGAGAAACAGCGCGTGATCGGCGGCGGGCCGAAGTTCAGGAAATTCGGCCGGCGCGTCATGTACGCCGTGGCCGACCTCGATGCCTGGGCCGCCGACCGCAGCTTCGAGACGACTTCCGATCCCGAATACGCCGAGCACCACTCGGCCGACAGCCGTGCGCGCTGATCGGCGGCGCGCGGCAGGCCATCGCCATGTCCAGCACCGCGCTGCCGTCCCGGCAGCGGCCGTTGCAGGAGCGCGAACAGCTCGACCTGTTCCGCGCCTTGCCCGGCGACATGGCGCCGCGCGACAGCCAGGATTTGATGGCCTATCCATTCTTCTCGCTCGGCAAGTCCAAGCGGGTCAAGCCCATCGACTTCCGTGCGGGCAACATCACGATCCGCGTGGAAGGCACGAAGGAGCACGGCATCGCCACGATTTGGGATGCGGACGTGCTGATATGGGCGGCCTCGCAGATCGTGGAAGCGAAGGACGCGGGCCTGTGGCCGTCGCGGCTGATGCGCGCCACGCCCTACGAGATCCTGCGCTTCATCGGGCGCGGCAAGTCGCTGCGCGACTACCAGCGCCTCAAGGCCGCGCTCGACCGGCTGCAATCGACCACCGTGGCCACGTCCATCCGCGAGACGACCGGGCGACGCTTACACCGCTTCTCGTGGATCAACGAATGGAAGGAACTGGCCGATGCCAACGGCACGCCGCTGGGCATCGAGCTGATCCTGCCGGACTGGTTCTATGCCGGCGTGCTCGACGCCGCCCTGGTGCTGACCATCGACCCGGCGTATTTCCGGCTGACCGGCGGCATCGAGCGGTGGCTGTACCGCCTGGTGCGCAAGCACGGCGGCAAGCAGGAACACGGCTGGCAGTTCGACTTTCGCTACCTGCACCAGAAATCGGGCAGTACCGCGAAGCCCTACGACTTCGCCTGCGACCTGCGCGCGCTGGTCGCGCGGCAGTCGCTGCCCGGCTACGTCCTGGGCATCGAGCGGATGCCGGACAACGGCATGGAGCTGCTGACCTTCCGGCCCGTGCCGCATACGGCACGGGGATAACTCCGGGAGAGCCTGTGGATGGGGTCGTGCTATCAGGCGTGCGGGGTATCGTGCTATCAGGCGTGGGACTATCGTGCTATCAGGCGTGCCGATCGGCCGCAAACCCGCGCCAGCACTGGGTTTCCGCGTCCTCTAACTTCCCTAACTTCATTTCTCTAACTTTTAGTAGGGAAACGCCGCTGCGGTGGACAACCACCACGCGGCCACAAACGCAGCAGCCAAAGCCCGGCTTTCCAGCATGGAGGGCCAGGCCATGATCGTCGCTCTGCTCAACCAGAAAGGCGGCGTAGGCAAGACCACGCTCGCCACGCACATCGCCGGCGAGCTGGCGATGCGCGGCCAGCACGTCGTGCTGCTGGACGCCGACCCGCAGGGTTCATCGCTGGACTGGACACAGCGCAGAAGCCAGCAAGGCTTGCCACGGCTGTTCAGCGCCGTGGGCCTGGCTCGCGAAACGCTGCATCAGGAAGCGCCAGAACTCGCCAGGAGGGCCGATCACGTCGTCATCGACGGGCCGCCGCGCATCGCCGCCTTGGCGCGCTCCGCGCTGCTGGCGGCCGAGCGCGTGCTGATCCCGGTGCAGCCCAGCCCCTACGACCTGTGGGCCAGTGCCGAGATGGTGGCGCTGATCCGCGAGGCGCAAGTCTTTCGGCCTGCGCTGCGCGCGGCCTTCGTCGTCAACCGGCGCGTGAGCACTACCGTGATCGGGCGCGAAGCGCGCCAGGCGCTCGCCGACCAGCCGCTTCCTGCGCTGCGCGCGGAAGTGCATCAGCGCATCGTGTTCGCCGACAGCGTGGCCGCTGGGCGGCTGGCACGCGAGACGGCGCCGGACAGCGCGGCCGCCCGCGAAATCACCGCACTGGTGGACGAACTGCTGCGGTGGCCGACATGACAGCGAAGCCACCAGTACGCGTCAAGCGCGTCGGCATCGGCGCGCGTCCGCCCGAGAATCCGCACGCCGAGGCGTGGATTCGCCAGGGCGACGCCGAGGCGCTGGGCAAGGGCGACCTCTACACCGCTCGCCTGACCCTCGACGTGACGCCCGCGCTACGCGCTCGCATCAAGATCGCCGCCTTCGGTCAAGGCGTGACCGTGGCCGACCTGCTGCGCGGCCTGCTGGAGCGGGAGTTTCCTGAACACCGCAGGGAGAACACGCCATGACTGCATCCGCTTCGCCTGTCGCTGGCGCGGCCACGGCCGCGCTCGCAGCACCTTCCGGCCAGCCAGCCAGCGCACCGCTGACGCGCGTGGCGCTGGCCTACATCGAACCGCGCTTCAAGCTCTACCTGCGCTTCGGCGAACCCGCGCGCACGCTCCAGCTCGACCGCTGGCGGCGCTGCGCGGTGTTCATGCCGGGCGCCGTGTTCTGCCGCATCCGCTGGCAGTCCAACGACTACGGCACCGTGCGCTGGCAGCTCATGGTCATGCAGGCTTGCACGCCGCTCGATGCGGCGCAGCGCATCCCCGGCGTGCAGCCAGGCGCACGCCTGCTGCTGTACGCCGAGGGCGAGAACGCAGTGCGCGCCGTGCTGGAACGCATCGACGCCATCGAGGCGCTGGACATCGCGCCCGGCAGCGCCTCGCCCGCGTACTGGCGCACGCTCGCAAATCGGCTCGCCGCGCGCTTGCCGCTGCCCGAATACACCGCCGAGCAGCACGCCGCCTGGCTGACCGGGAGGGCGCTGCCATGACTGCCACTTGTGCCGCCAACACCGCGCCGCATCCCCGTTCGCGCCTGCGCGCTCGCATCGTACTTGCGGGCCTATCCGCCTGCGGCCTCGCTGCGCTGGCCTGGGCATCCTTCGTGCATCCGCTGCCGCGCCTGATCTACAACCCGTCCGACAGCGTGGCGGTCGGCTGGTATCGCGTCGATCCGCTGGGCCACGGTGCCGGCCCGCTGCCACGTCCATTGTCCGTGGGCAGCATCGTACTGACCACGCTGCCGCCAGACGCCGCCGCGCTGGCCGCGCAGCGCGGCTACCTGCCGGCGCGCGTGCCGCTGCTCAAGCGCGTGGGCGCCATCGCACCGCAGGAGGTGTGCATCTCTGGTCGCATCGTCCGCATCGACGGCGTGCCTTCGGCCGCCGTGCTGCCTGCTGATCGCTGGGGCCGGCCGCTGCCATCCTGGCAGCAATGCCGTCACCTCGAACCCGGCGAACTGTTCCTGCTCAGTACGACCAACCCGGCGTCGTTCGACAGCCGGTATTTCGGGCCGGTCAGCGTATCCGCCGTGATCGGTGTCGCGCATCCGGTCTGGCTGGAGTCCCGCCCATGATGGCCGCCGATTCGCTGCACGTTGCCGTGCATCTCATCGTGCCATCGGGCGTGCCGATCCGGTGGCTTTCCGCATGTCGTTGCGCGTGCAGTGCGAGCGCATCCGCGCTGCACTTCGCGCTGCCTTCCCATGTGCAGGCGTCTTGCCTCGAACGCGCCCGACCTGTGGCCGTCGCCGCGTTCGCCGGCGCGCTGGCTGCTCACGCAGCAGCGCCGCCGGGCCGCCGCTGCCCGGAGCGCCAGCGAGGGGCAAAGGCGGAAGGCAAGACAAAAGGACGCGGCACCGGGCCGCGTCGAAAGCCAGTCTGCACGTGGGGTTGGCGCGGCACGGAGCGGCTTCGCCGCCGTGCCGCGTGTGGCGCGAGGCCCGCGCCAATGCAGGCATGTCCGCGTGCTTCGCACGACAGGACACGCCCCAGCTTGCAGGGAGCGCAGCCATGAGCGACCGCCGCAACGACGACTTCCGCGTGCGCCCCAGCGCCCCGAAGAACCGGGGCAAGGGCCAGGGGCAGAGCTTTGTTTCCAAGGTGCTCAAGCAGGCGGGCAAGGCCAGCAGCGGCAAGTCCACGGTGCGCCGTCCGGCATCGGCGCGTGGCACCGGCCAACGCCCCGGCTCGCGCCTGGGGCGCGGCCACACGGCGGCGCGCTTCGCGGGCGCGAAGCTGACGCCCCTGTCGCGGCGCGTGACCATCAAGACGCTGCTGGTGAACCATCAGCGGGCCAGCCCGCAATCGCTCGCCAAGCACCTGCGCTACATCGAGCGCGACGGCGAGCCGGGTCAAGCCTACGGGCCTCAGACCGACGCCGCCGACCTCGACGCCTTCAAGGAACGCTGCGCCGACGATCGGCACCATTTCCGCTTCATCCTCTCGCCCGAAGATGGCGCGGAGCTGGAAGACCTGCGCACCTATACGCGGCACCTCATGGGGCGCATGGAGGCCGACCTTGGGACGGGCCTCGATTGGGTGGCCGTGAACCACTGGAACACCGACAACCCGCACACGCACATCGTCGTGCGCGGGCGCGACGACACGGGCAAAGACCTCATCATCGCGGGCGACTACATCGCCGACGGCTTCCGCCACCGGGCCGCCGAACTGACGACCGAATGGCTGGGGCCGCGCACCGAGCTGGAGATCCAGCAGACCTTGAGGCGCGAGGTGGAACAGGAGCGATGGACGAGCCTGGATCGCACCCTCAAACGTGAGATAGGCGAGGCTGGCAGCGATGGCCTGGTGCATGTCGAACGGCTCAACGAACCCCGCTTGCAACGCCAGCGCCTGCTGCTGATCGGCCGCCTGCAACGCTTGCAGCGGCTGGGCCTGGCCGACGAGACGCAGCCCGGCACCTGGGCCGTCCATGCCGATGCCGAGAAGACCCTGCGCGCCCTGGGCGAGCGCGGCGACATCATCCGCACCATGCAGCGGGCCATGCGCGGCGAGCCGCGCGAGCTGGCGGTGTTCGAGCCTGGCGACGACGGCCGAACCATTCTCGGCCGCGTGGCCGCAAAGGGGTTGGCCGACGAGCTGCGCGACCGAGGCTATCTGGTCATCGACGGCGTGGACGGCAAGGCGCACTACGTCGCGCTCAACGCCCGCGACGAGCTGGCGAATTATCCGACCGGAGCCGTGGTGGAAGTGAAGGGATCGGCCGACGTGCGCGCGGCTGACAGGAACATCGCTGCGCTGGCGAGCGATGGCCTGTACCGCACCGACCATCACCTGGCCGTGGCACAGGGCCAGGCCGCCCCCGCCCCCGGCCGCGACCCGCAGGAGGTCGTTGCCGCCCACGTCCGCCGGTTGGAGGCCCTGCGCCGAGCGGGCATCGTGGAGCGCGTGGCCGATGGGCTATGGAAGGTGCCGCGCGACCTGCCCGAGCAGGGCCGCCGCTACGACGCGCAGCGCCTGGGCGGCGTGGCCGTGGAGCTGAAATCGCACCTGCCCATCGAGCGGCAGGCGCGCATGATCGGTGCCACCTGGCTCGACCAGCAGTTGATCGGTGGCGGCTCGGGCCTGGGCGACCTGGGCTTTGGCAGCGAAGCCAGGCAGGCCATACAGCAGCGCGCCGACTTCCTGGCCGAACAGGGGCTGGCCGAGCGGCGCGGGCAGCGTGTGATCCTGGCGCGCAACCTGCTGGGCACGCTGCGCAACCGGGAACTGGCGCAGGCAGCGAAGGACATTGCCGCTGAAACCGGCCTGGAGCATCGGCCCGTGGCGGACGGGCAGCGTGTGTCCGGTATCTATCGGCGAAGCGTCATGCTCGCCAGCGGGCGCTACGCGATGCTGGACGACGGCATGGGATTCGCGCTGGTGCCGTGGAAACCCGTAATCGAGCAGCGGCTGGGACAGCAGCTCGCCGCGACCCTACACAGGGGATCGATCTCCTGGGAACTCGGAATTCGTCGAGGCATGTCGGTTGGGTAGAGGCTGGTCTTCGCCAGCAGGCGTAGCTATTCATCCCGCCCAACACTTGTCAGCGGCTTCCGTAGAATTTTTCCACGAACGAGTGTCGGAAACTCTGGTGGCAGGCTAGGCAGCTTTGCTGGGTTTTGGAGAAAGCTTCGATGACTGCGTGGCCGTCATTCCGCTGTGCAGCCTGGCCCATGGCGGTCGCGGCGTCATGCACCTGTCCGTCAAGGCCACGAAACTTGCCGGCATCCGAGCCGAGCCACGTAAGGATGCGCACCTTTTCCGACATGGGCGGTTCGGCATGCTTGGCGATCCTTGGTGCCAACTCGGCAACCATCGCCCAGTCTTCCTTGGAAATCGCACCAGTGACGGCTTGCATATCTTGGCCCAGTTTTTCCATCACAGTGCGAAGAGCCATTGGCTTTGCGATCTCTACGGACTGCGCACCAATTCCCGTGGCGGTGGTTGCCAAGGCTACGGAAAAGGCGATCGTGAAAAACGGACGAGGGTTCAAGAGGTAGCTCATGAGTTCCTCCATTGAGGTGATTGATAAAGGGTTCTGCCGACGAGCGCATGGTTGTGGGCACCCTCAAAACTCCAGGCTCAGCGCAATCGATCCGAATGCGTGGTGGCCTGTCTGCTGATCGAACTCGCGGGTTCTCCAGACGCGCATCACGGCAAGCCGCAGGCCACGCCCGGCAACAAGCCATTGGCTGCTGATGCCGATGGCCGCTTGCGCGACCCAGGGCCGCCGGCTGACGTGGTGGCTGTGCCGAAACATGTTTCCGTCGAGCGAAAAATCCCATGCGACGGCTTTGGCCTCCAGATTCAGGAAGACATGCGCCCCAGGTTTCGGCGCCTGAACCGATTGCGGCGTTGTTGTGCGCAAAGCGGCCACGCCTGAGGGCGGACGATTCTCCGCGCCAGGGCGAATCGGATAGCTGCCGAAATCGTTCGGTATGTTCCAGCCCGCGCGAAACTCCACACCGGTACTGGCGGCGGTTTCGATGTTTCCGACACGCAGGGCATAGCTGCCGATCACGTCGCCGCCCCACCCGGGACGGACGGCGCCTTCCGTATATGGCTTGTACTTGCGTTCCATGGCCATCTGAAACGCCGGCTCGTTGCGCAACTGGTTGTCCCAGCCGCGAAAGCGCTCGATGTCGCGTACCCGGTGCACAAGGTTCTGGGACCGCTCAGCCAGCGACCAGGGGCCGATCACGCCCAGGGTCAGCTCACGCACGTCAAGCATTTCGTAATTCGCGGCTTGTGGGTGGACACGGCGATTCCACGCCAGACCCAGGTAGAGCAAACCGGCATACGGCCGGTCGCCTGGTATCAGATCGCTACGCGCTTTGTCCTCGGGGGTGTACATGGACTGACCAAAGCGAACGACGACGTTTTGCGATGCCGACTGGGCGCCGGAGTCGCGCCAGAACTCGGGATCGACCCAGCCGATGAAACGGGCATACCAACCAATCGGCTGGGGCAGACATTCCGGGCGGAGTGCGCCTTGCAGATCGCGTGAAACCACGGTGAGCGCCACACCGTTGGTGTAATTGCGATCGGTGCCGGTGAACAAGTCGTTCTCCAGCCGCAGGGTGCCACCCCGCCAGCGCAGGGACTGTTCCGGCAAGCAGGAGGAGGAATCGACAGGAAGCGAGAAGTCGGAACCAAGAGCAGAAATCGGGCTGAACAATGCACCCGCAATCAACAAGGTGGCGCACTGTATCGGCTGCACCTTGGTGCCGCGCAGGCTCCAGTGATGCCGGTCGATGCACATCATGTTGACGCATCACCTGCCGCCCTGTTGACATAAAAGCGTTCGAGGGCACTGACGATTTCCTCGGCTTCATCCACGCAGGTGAACAAGTCGAGATCGGATGGGGAGACATAGCCTTCGTCGAGCAGAAGATCGAAATCAACCACGCGATGCCAGAACGCACGACCGACCAGAACCACCGGAATCCGTTGCATCTTTCCGGTCTGGATCAGCGTCAGCACCTCGAACAGCTCATCAAGCGTTCCATAGCCGCCGGGGAAGGCCACCAGCCCCTTGGCGCGCATCAGGAAGTACATCTTGCGCAGCGCGAAATAGTGGAAGCGGAACGCCAGTTCCGGACACATGTAGGGGTTGGGTGCCTGCTCGTGCGGCAGCGTGATGTTCAGTCCGATCGAGCGCGCGCCGACTTCGAAGGCCCCGCGATTGGCGGCCTCCATGATGCCGGGGCCACCCCCGGTGACGACGACGAAATCACGGCGGCTCTGCTGCTGAAAGCGGCTCGAAATCAGGCTCGCGAAGCGCTGCGCTTGCTCATAGTGACGTGCCTGTTCGACCCGGCGGCGGGCTCGGGCAAGCTCTTGCTTCAGCCCGGCTTTCTCTGGAGTGGCGAGCATCGCCTGTTCAAGCGCGCCAAGGCGGGCAGCTGCCGTTTCGGCATCGCTCACGCGTGCGCTGCCGAAGACCACTACCGTCGAGCGAATGCCTTGCTCGTGCAGGATACACTCGGGCTTGAGCAGTTCGAGTTGTAGTCGCAGCGGCCGCAGTTCGTCCTGGCCAAGCAGCTCGATGTCCTCGTAAGCGAGGCGGTACGTTGGCGACTCGCGGATGGCGCGCAGGCGTTCATCGAGATGTTCAGTGGGCTTCATCATTCGTGCGCCAGAAAGTCCGGCCAGCGCAGCGAATGACCATGGCCGGGCACCGTGACCTGCCAGCCGAGCTGCTGTTGCAAGAGTTCGGCGAACGCCAGCGCGGCGGACTCTTCCCCATGCACCACGAAGGTTTGGGCCGGGGGTTGAGCAAAACCCCGAGCCCAATCCAGCAGCGCCTTCTGGTCGGCGTGTGCCGAGAGGCCGTCCACGCTGTGTATCGCCGCGCGTACCGGGATGTCCTCGCCGAAGATGCGTACACGTTCGGCGCCCTCGATCAGGCGCCGGCCAAGCGTCCCCTGCGCCTGGAAACCGGGAAACAGGATGCTGCATTCACGGCGTGGCAAGTTGTGGCGCAGGTGGTGTCGGATACGTCCCGCATCACACATGCCGCTGGCAGAAATGATGATGGCCCCGGAACGAATCCGGTTCAGCGCCATGGACTCCTCGGCACTTTCCGTGAAGCGCAGATATGGGAGATTCTCGCCACGCGCGCGCCACCCGGCCAGACGCTTTGCCTGTTCATCGAACAGATCAAGATGCTCACGCGTGATGCGCGTGGCTTCCGTGGCCATCGGTGAATCCACGAACACAGTTGGTTGGCGCAGCCGCCCCTCGCAGGTGAGACGATGCAGGTGGTAGAGCACCTCCTGGGTTCGGCCGACCGCAAAGGCCGGCACGATGACGTTGCCGCCGCGCTCGAACAGGGTTTTCTCGACGATATCGATCATGTCCGCTTCGGTTGCCGAAAAATCCTTGTGCTGCCGATTTCCGTAGGTGGATTCGATGACGAGGATGTCTGCATCCTCGATCAGCGTCGGGTCGCGCAGGATGGGGCGCCCCGGCTGGCCAAGGTCGCCGCTGAACACGAGCTTCGTGGGGTAACCGTACTCGGTGACCCAGACCTCCACGATGGCTGATCCGAGGATGTGTCCGGCATCACGAAAGCGGGCACGCACCCCGACGCGGGGTGCGAACTCCCGGTCGTATTCGATGCCTCGTGCTCGCTGCAGGCATTCACGTGCATCCTGCAGGGTATACAGGGGTGGCAGCACGGTCTGCTTTTTGAGGCGCCTGGCAACCCGCTTCGCATCGCTTTCCTGGATGTGAGCACTGTCGGGCAGCATCACCCCGAGCAGATCGACCGTGGCTGGCGTGGCGTAGATGGGCCCCTTGAATCCTGCGCGCGTGAGTTTGGGCAATAGCCCACTGTGGTCGATATGGGCATGGGTCAGAAGTACGAAATCGATGGACGCCGGATCGAACGGGAACGGCTCGTGATTGCGTGCCGCCGCCGTTCGTCCGCCCTGAACCATGCCGCAATCCACCAGGAAGCGTACGTTGAGCGCTTCCACCAGGAAACACGACCCGGTGACTTCACGCGCTGCACCCAGAAAACTCAGCTTCATGGGACGTTCAATCCGGCTTTTTGTTTTGCACCGGGCAGGTGCTTTGGCCAAGCAGGCGATAGCCTGGGCAGCGACCAGACAAACCTGTGATGAGAGGCATGAATCCAATGAGTCCCAGCCAACGCCAGGATGAATCCAGCCACAGCGGGAGGCTGAGCAGAATCAGTCCGACGACGATGCGGACAATGCGATCGAGACTTCCGACGTTGATTTGCATGACGATCTCCTTGTGTTGAGTCAGCGGCTTGAGAACGCGACAGGGACGGCAGCGCCCCGCAGCGGATGCGTTGCGGTCGATGCAGTCGTGGATACGTCCCAGCCACCGCCAAGGGCCTTGTACAGCGCCACCAATTGCACAGCGGCGTTGGTATGTGCCCGCGCGGCTGCGATTTCGGCCTCGTGCAGGCTGCGCTGGGCAACCAGCAGTTCAACCAGTGCAATGTCGCCCGCCGCGTAGCGCGTCTTGGCGTGGCCGTGGCTTGTGCGCGCGGCATCCAGTGCCATGCCACGGCGTTCCAGTGTGTCCAGCCCACCGTGGTAGTCGCCCAGCGCACGCTCGGCATCGCCCAGCGCGGCCAGCACCGCCTGCTCATAGGCCAGCGCGGCCTGTTGCTCGGCCGCCTCGCGTGCCCGAATCTCGGCGCGCACACGGCCACCGTCGAACAGACGCCAGGAGATCAGCGGCAGGATGGAAAAACGTGAGCTGGATGCATCGAACCAATCGCCCGTACTGAGCGCCTGGAACCCGCCGCCGATACCGATGGAGAGTTTGGGAAACAACTCGGCCGTGGCCACGCCGATGTCCGCGGAACTCGCCGCCAGGCGACGTTCCGCAGCCAGCACATCAGGGCGGCGGCGCAGCATATCTGCGCGCTCGCCCACCGGCAGCGCCCGCAGCGTGCTCGTCGTCAAAGGACCATCAAGCAATGCCAGCTCTCGCTCCGGCGGTGCGCCCAGCAACACGCCCAGGCTGAGCACTGCGGCGCGCTGGCGCGTCTGGATATCCGGGATGAGCGCGTTGACCGCGGCCCATTGTGCGTAGGCTGCCTCCACGTCGGCGGCCGATGCATCGCCCAGCGCATGTCGCAGGCGCACCAGCTCCAGGGTCTGCTGCAATGTGGATAGCGTGGCTTCTTGCGCGTGCAGCTCGTCTCTCGCGCCGACGGCGGTGAACCAGGTGCGCGCGACCTCGGCCACGATGCGCATGCGCACGCCCTGTGCCTCGGCTTCGGTCGCTTGCAGGCGAGCGCTCGCACCTTCCAGGGCCCGTCGCCTGGCACCGAACAGATCGACTTCCCAGGCCGCATCGAAGCCTGTGTCGTAGATGGTCTGCGTGGCATCCAGGCCAGGGATTTTTCCGACGGGCAAGGGGCCGTTCTTGCTTTGGCCGCGCCGGTTGACGCTGGCGCCTACGCTCACTCCCGGCAAGGCCTCGCCGGCCACGCGGTCGCGCAGGGCACGCGCCTCGTCGATGCGCGCTGCGGCCTGGCGCAGATCCAGGTTCTGTGCCAACGCGGTGGCCATCAGACGATCGAGGACTGGATCGTCCAGTGCAGACCACCAGTGGCTCAGGTCGGCGACCTCGCCTGCGCTTGCCAGCGGCAGTGTCCAGCCGCTGTCGGCATCGACCGGTGCCGGTCCCCGATAGTCGGGGCCGACCGTGGCGCAGGCCGTGAGCAGACTCGCTGCGGACACCAATGCCAGCGGGCGCAGCCACGATGGCGGCAGGATAAATCCGCTGGTCCGAGGGCGATGGAAGTGTCGCATGACAAGACTCCTTGAAGCAGGCGAAGGGATGCGCTCGCTCAGCGCATCTGGAACAGCTCGTGGTGAAAGCGCCGCCGCACCGGGAAACCGTGCGCGGCGAAATCGCGCCGCAATGCATCGGCAAACCCGACGGGACCGCAGAACCAGATGCTCGCCTCGCGCCAGTCGGGCACCTCGTCGCGGATGCGCTGGCCGGTTAGACGCCCGTGCTGCGCGTCGATGAAGACATGCAGACGCACGTCGGCGGCGCTGGCGTCGGCGGCCAGGCGTGCCAGGGCGTCGTGATCTACGTCGGCGGTGCTGTGAAACAGGTCGATGCGCTGGCCCGGCGGCAGGCTTGGGTGTTCGCCCTCGGCCTGCTGCCTCATGTAGTCAAGGCGGCTGATGAAGGGGGTGATGCCGATGCCGGCCCCTACCCAGATCTGGCGCGCACCGCCGCCGTCGAAGGTGAAGCAGCCGTAAGGGCCTTCGACCTTCAGGGCCTGCCCAACATGCAGCCGCTCGCGCAGGCGGCGCGTGTGGTCGCCCAGACCCTTGATAACGGCCGTCAATTGCGGGCGCTCGGGGTTCCAGGCCGAGGCGATGGTGTAGGGGTGGGCGCCTTCGCTGCGGTCGGACGTGGCAAAGGCAAACTGGCCCGGCTTGTGTCCCGGCCAGTCCGGGATGTCGGCCGTGATTTCAAGCGCATCCACGCCTTCGTAGTAGCGCAGCGCGGCGATCTTCGCCATGATCTTCTGACCTGCGCCGACGCGGCGCAGCAGCACGATGACCGCCGCTGCCGTGCCTGCGGCAAGCAGGGCCGCCGTCAGCCAGCCGACGGGCTCGCTCCAATAGGCAAACTCCATCAGCACCACGCTGTGGAACACCAGCACCAGATAGACGATGGCCAGCAGACGGTGACTCTTGTAGAACCAGTGGTAAGGAAAGAAGCGGATCAGCGCCAACGCAATCAAGGCGACAGCGGCGTAAAACGCCCATTCGCCCATGCCTTCCGCCAGGTGGCGCTGCGTGCGCAACCACGCCTCCAGGGTCATGTCGAGCCCCGCCTGTCCTTGTCCGCCTTCTGTGCTCTTGCGCGCAGGCCGCTCCAGCAGTCCCCAGCCCACGGCCCATTTCGGTGCGTTGACCCACAACCAATGCAGGATGGAAAAGATCAGCGCATTGATGCCCAGCCATTTGTGCAGGCGGTACATCTTGTCCAGTCCGCCCAACCACCGCTCGGGCCAGCGCGGGCGCAGGGCCAACAGCATGGCCACGCTCATGCTGCCCATGGCGATCAGCCCGGTGTACTGGCGCATGGTGGCGCGCCACGCGAACACCGTGGTCGCTTCATAAAAATGGGGCTCGGCCGCCACCCACAACAAGGTCAGGACGATGAAGCCGGCCCAGAAAGTGCGCTGGATGTTTTGCGTGGGCGAACCCGGAAAGGTTTGGAATGGATGGCACGGAGCAAAGGCGCCGCTGCGCCGTGATGGCAGCGCCTGGAGCCTGATTGGCTTCATTGCAGCCGCCCCCGAACAAAGAACGTGGCCATCGTCAGCGTGGCGAGGGCAATGACCGCCAGCGGCCACAGGCTGGCGAGGATGTCGCTGGGAGGCATGGCCTTGAGAAAGCTGCCTTCGACGATGACGAGGAAGTGGGTCAGCGGAATGGCCTGGGCCAGCCATTGCAGAACGACGGGCATGTTTTCCACCGGCGTCGCAAAGCCGGACATCAGTACTGCCGGCACGCCAATGGCGAACGCACCCAGGATGGCCTGCTGCTGGGTCATGCTGACAGCGGAAATCATCAAACCGATGCCCACTACCGACAGGATGAACAGCACCAGGCTGGCGAGCAGAAGTGCGAACGAGCCAGCGAATGGAATGCCGAACAGGAACACGCCTGCGCCGATCATGAACAAGCCCAGCATCGTGCCGATCGCCAGCGCCGGCAGCGACTTGGAAATGATGATCTCCGGCGTCGAGGTGGGCGACACCAGTAACTGGTCGAAGGTGCCGAGTTCGCGTTCGCGTGCAATCGACAGGGAGGTGATGAGCAGCGCGCTGAACAGCGCGAGGATGCCGGTCAGGCCCGGCACGATGAACCAGCGGTAGACCAGGTTCGGGTTGAACCAGTGGCGCACGACCACGGGTGTTGGTGCCTGCGCGTCAGGCACGACTTCGGCGCCGACGTCAGCGGCGATGGTCGATAGGTACGCGACGGTGATCTGGCCCGAGTTGCTGCGCCTGCCATCGACCAGAACCTGGGCGCGGCCGCTGTCACCGGCTGCAATGGTGCGCGAGAAATCCACGGGAATGGAAAGCGCCGCGATTACCTCACCACGGTCGATCAGGTCGTGCAGCTTGCGTTGGCTGTCCACACGGCGCACATGGGTGATGAATTCGGCGCTGTCCAGGCGCTGCACCAGTTCGTGCGACCAACGGCCCGCGTCCTGGTTGTAGATGGCGATATCGACGTTGCGCACTTCGAGTGTCGCGGCAAAAGCGAACACGAGCAGTTGCAGGATGGGAGGCACGAACACCACCATGCGGCTGCGCGGGTCGCGCAGGACACTGAGGACTTCCTTGATGAACTGGGCGCGCAGGCGGCCGAACGAGAATGCGAAGCTCAACATGGCCTCACTCCAGGTTCTTGCGCGTGGAGCGCTTGGCGATCATGAAAAACAGCGCCCCGATCACCGCCATGGCCGCCAGGTTGGGCAGGAACACCGCCCAGATGTCACCCGCCAGGAACACCGTCTTCAGCGAGTCCACGAAGTAGCGCGCCGGAACCACCCAGGTGATGGCCCGAATCGGTGCGGGCATCGCGTCGATCTCGTACAGAAAGCCCGACAGCATGAAAGCCGGCAGGAATCCCGTGAACAGCGCGATCTGCGCTGCCAGAAACTGATTGCGCGCCAGTGACGAGATCAGCAAGCCCTGGCCCAGCGCCGGCACCATGAACACCGCTGACAAGATCAGCAGCGCCGCCAGAGAGCCACGCATCGGGACGCCGAACACAAATACGGCCAGCGCCGCCGCGCCCAGCGTGGACAGCATGCCCAGCACAAAATACGGCAGCAGCTTGCCGATCAGGATTTCGGCCACCGAGGCGGGTGTGGAAAGCACGGCCTCCATGGTGCCGCGCTCCCATTCGCGTGCCACCACCAGCGCGGTCAGCATAGTGCCGATGATGGTCATGACGATGGCGATGGCGCCGGGGATCAGTGCTCGACGGCTTTCCAGCTCGGGGTTGAACCAGTAGCGCGGCTCCAGAACGACGGCTTGTGCGGGTACGTCCAGTCCGGCGCGCCAGGACTGGACAACGCCGCGGGCATAGTTTTCGACGTAATTGGCGGTGTTGGGGTAAGAGCCATCAGTGATGATCTGCACCAGTGGTTCGTTGCCGCGCCGTGCCAGGCGTTGCTCGAAGTCCTGCGGAATCACCACATAGCCACGCAGCTCGCCTGACACCAGCTTGTCGGCCACCTCACGCCGGTCACGGACGAAGTGCGCATCCAGAAACCGTGTACCGGAAAAGGCCGCCGCAAGCTCTTGCGCCGCGGCACCGCGCGACTCCAGCACCACGCCGACACGAACCTCCTTGGCGTCCAGCGAGACCGCATAGGCGAACAACAGCAGCAACACCACCGGCAGCACGAACGCGATCAGCAGCGTCGAAGGGTCGCGCAGTGCTTGGTAACTTTCCTTGGTGACCAAAGCGGCCAGGCGCCGCAGGTCAAAGCGGCGCAAGCCAGTCTGCATCGGGCCATCAGCGTCCCTGTGCGGTGTAACGACATTCATGCGGCGGCCTCCATTTCTCGGTCGGCGGACTCGACCAGGTGAATGAAGGCGTCTTCCATCGTCGGGTCGGGGCGTTCCGGGCTGATGGCCATACGTTTGAGCGCATCAGGCGTATCCAGCGCGATCAGGCGAGCGCGCGAGAGCATGGCGACGCGATCGCAGTATTCGGCTTCATCCATGAAGTGGGTGGTGACCATGATGGTCACGCCCTTGCGCGCCAGGCCGTTGATGTGCGTCCAGAATTCGCGCCGGGTGATCGGGTCCACGCCTGAAGTGGGTTCATCCAGGAACAGCACGGGCGGGCGGTGCATGAGCGAGCAGGCCAGCACCAGACGCTGCTTGTGCCCCAGCGGCAAGGAATCGGGCGTGGCACCGAGCCAGTCGGCGAGATCGAAGGTTGCGATCATTTCCTCGATGCGCTCGTGCCGCGTGCTGCCTTCCAGCCCGTAGACGCCGGCGGAAAATTCCAGGTTTTGCCGTACCGAGAGCAGACCGTAGAGCGAGAACTTCTGCGCCATGTAGCCGAGCCGGCTCTTGGCCACGCCGGTGGCTCGGCGCAGATCGTGCCCCACTACGTGCGCTTCGCCCGCAGTCGGCTTGAGCAGGCCACACAGCATCTTGAAGGTGGTGGATTTGCCAGCGCCATTGGGGCCGAGCAGACCGAAGATTTCGCCCTTTTGCACCTCGAAGCTGACGTTGTCGGTGGCAGTGAACTCGCCAAAGCGCTTGGTGAGATTCCGGCAGGAAACGGCAACGTCGGAATCCAGCTCGACCGGTGGCAGGCGCTCGGCGAGTTGCGATGTCCCGCCAGGACCGCCGCCGAGCAGGTCGATGAAGGCGTCCTCGAATCGCGCGGGCACCGCTGCCAGCCGCACCCGTGCCTGATCGGCCAGCGCCTGAATGGGCTGCGCCTGTGCGCCCTCGCGCAGCACCACGCGCACCCCCGCGCCCTGAATCACGCCATCGCTCACGCTGGGCAGATCGAGCGCCTCGGTCAGGACCGCCCGACGCTCTGTGCCGACATCTTCGAGGCGAAAACTGCGACCTTCGAGCTGCGCGGTCAGTTCCTGCGGTGGGCCATCGAACAGGAGCTGTCCCTGGTTCAGCAGCAAGACACTCTCGCAGCGCTCGGCCTCGTCAAGATAGGCAGTGGACCAGACCACAGCCATGCCCTCATCGGTCAGCGCCTGCACCATGCGCCACAAATCCTGACGGCTGACCGGGTCCACACCCACGCCGGGTTCGTCCAGCAGCAGCACCTTGGGCCGGGCCATCAGCGCGCAGGCAAGACCCAGCTTCTGCTTCATGCCGCCGGAGAGCTTGCCGGCGAGGCGCTTGGTGAAGGGGCCGAGTCGTGTGAAGTCCAGCAGTTCGGCAAACAGAGCGGCGTTGCGGTCCGCGTCTATGCCACGCAACTGCGCATACAGGCGCATGTTCTCCATCACCGACAGGTCTTCGTACAGACCGAAGCGTTGCGGCATGTAGCCGCTGGCGACGTGAATGGCGTCGTTGTCCTTGACCACATCGAAGCCGGCCAGGGTGACGTGACCGGCGTTGGGAGCCAGCAGGCCGGTAAGGATGCGCATCAGCGTCGTCTTGCCGGCGCCGTCCGGACCGACCAGACCCGTCAGCCGCCCGTAGTGGATGTGCGCGCTCAGGTTCCGCAGAGCCTGTACCTTGTCGAAATGCTTGTCCACGCCTTCGATGGCGACGGCGACATCGGCGGTCATGCCGTTCGGCGTGGGGGCGATGCCGGCGTTCGCGGGCATCTCAGCGTTCCCCGGTGCGTCCGGTAGAGCCGGGTTGGGCATCGACCGCGATCGTCACCGGCATGCCCTGGCGCAGGGCACCGTCGCTGTCGGCTTCGTCGATGACGATGCGCAGCCGGTACACGAGGTCGGTGCGCAAGTCCGTCGTTTCCACGGTCTTGGGCGTGAACTCGGCGCGCGGCGAGATGAAACCCACCTGGCCGCGATAGATCTTTTCCCCGGAGTCACTTTCGACGCGAACCGCGGTGCCGGGTGCGATGCGGCCCAGATCCTGCTCGCCCACGTAGGCGCGCACGTACACAGGCTTGTCCAGGCTCAGGCTGTAGACCGCGCTCTGGCTCGCGACCATGCTGCCGGGTTCACGCACCCGCGCGATGATGGTTCCATCGCTGGGCGCCATCAGTTCGGTGTCTGCGAGGGACGTGGAGGCTTGTGATGCGGCTGCCTGGGCAGCCGCAAGGCGCGCCTCGGCCGCGGCAATGTCTTCCTTGCGGAAGCCTTCGGATGCTTGCGACAGAGCGGCCTTGGCTGATTCGACGCTCGCAGCGGCCTGATCCCTTGCGGTGCGGGCGGCATCGACCGTGCGCTGGCTGCTGGCACCCGATGCAAGCAGGCCGCTCTGGCGCTGAAAGTTGCGCTCGGCCTCGGTGGCGAGCGCCTGGGCCTGTCTGAGCGCCTCGCGCGCCTGGGTGATTTCCTGCGGCCGCAGGCCACGGCGCAACTTGTTCAACTCTGCCTGAGCCACTTGAGCCTGGGCCTGCGCTGCCGCGAGAGCTTCCCGATACGGCTGCGCGTCAAGCGTCGCCAGGAGCGCGCCGGCGCTGACGGCGTCACCCTCGTCGAACGCCATTTGCAGCACCCGGCCGGGCTGGCGGAAGGCCAGTTGCACCTCGCGAATGTCGACGTTTCCGTACAAGTACAGCGGACTGCCATCAACACTTGGACGCTGCATCCAGAAGTAGCCGAAGCCGCTGGCTATCGCGACGAACGCGGCAACGACAAGCGCACGCTTGGATTTGTTGGAAAGGCCGTTGAACTTCATTGCCCGGCCTCCAAGTCGCGGATACCACGAAGGTAAATGGCAAACACACCTGGTGCGTCGCGACGGATGCGCGCTACATCGCTGTCCAACAGCGACTGCATCACTAACCCCTGAATGGAGCCGATGAAGAGGACAGCGGCTGCATCCAGGTCCAGTTCGGCATCCAGTTCGCCCCGCGTCTTGCCGGCTTCGAGCAGGCGACGCAACCGCTCGCCATAGTGATGAATTAAGGTCTGCACCATTCGCTTGGGCAGGGTCTCTCCCGGCCGCTGCAATTCGCCGAAGAGCATCCTCGGCACACCCGGATGGTCGGACACGAAGTCGATGTGCGTCATGAAGACCGCCTCAAGGGCGGCGATCGGAGACGCCACGCCTTCTGCCGCCTTGTCCACCCGAGCCAGCAGACGTTCCGTGACCCAGGACATCACCGCCTGCAGGATGGCGTCCTTGGTCGGGAAGTGACGAAACAAAGCCCCTTGGGTCAGCCCCATGCGCTGGGCGATGGCCGTGGTCGTGATGTCGCTGGGGTTCTGCTCGGCTGCCAGATTGACCACTGCCTCGACTGTGGCCGCGCGCCGCTCATCGGCCGGCAGATGCTTGGGGTGTCCGCTCATTGCTTGCACTTCCGAAAGTAAGTAATCTATTACTATCTTATCATTGCACAGACTTGCCGCAAGAGGGGAAGTGCGAAAAGGAGACCGCGATGGACAACAGAACCGTTATCTCTGATGGCTGGCAACAGCCGACTTCGGGCGGACGCAAGCGTTGCCCTCCGCGCCTCATTGGCAGCAGGGAGCCGGCACACCCCAAGTGTGGCGGGATGTAAATGGAACTGCGCCATCTTCGGTGCTTCGTTGCTGTTGCCGAAGAACTCCACTTCGCGCGTGCCGCCGAGCGGCTGCATATCGAGCAGTCGCCCTTGTCGCGGGCCATCAAGGAGCTGGAAGAAGAACTGGGCGCGGTGCTATTTGTTCGTACCACGCGCAGTACGCGACTGACCCGCACCGGCACGCTGTTTTTGGAGCACGTGCGTCGTGTCTTTGCGGCCTTGGAACAGGCGCGCGAAAGTGTGAAAGCCGCAGCGAATGGCTTTCATGGGCAACTGCGCGTGGCCTTATCCGACGGTATCACCCCATCGCGTCTTCCTGCTTTGCTTGCCCTCTGCCGACAGGAAGAACCCGAGGTAGAAATCCGGTTCTTCGAGGTGCCACTATCGCAACAGATCAAGGGTCTGCATGACGATCTGTACGACGTGGGGTTTGCGCAATCCGAAGACGTGGGCGATGGCATCGTCACCATTCCCGCCTGGACCGATGCGCTCATGGTGGCGGTGCCCGCGCGACATACGTTGCTTGCCCAAAAGCGCATTTCCCTGGAAGAGCTTCTGCGCTATCCCTTGGTGTTGTGTGATCCACAAGTCTGCGAGGGCCATGCAAGACACGTGGAGCGCATCTTGCGTCGCGTGGACATGGAGCCATTGGTTATCGAACGCGTGGCTTCCTGCGACCTCATGATGGTCCTGGTGTCGGCTGGGTACGCACTCGGCCTGGCAGGTGCCGCGCACATTGCCTCCAGCCGAGAATCTGGCGTGGTGGCTCGTCCGTTGGCATCGCGTGTACCGCCACTGACGACCTACTTGTTGCGCCTCGATGGCAACCCATCCGATGAACTGGCGCGGTTCATTGAGCGAGTGCAGGCCATCGACTCACCTGAAACCCCCAAGCCGATGCGGGGCCGCAACTCTGATCCTCCGGAGGAACTGATGCCATGAAAAAGATCATCCTGTCCTTGCTCTTGGCCGCATTGACCGCATGTGGCCAATCCGAGGCACCTCAGAAGGCCACCGAATCGGAATCAAGCATTCCGACGGTGGAACAACTGGCAGCCAATCCCGAACGGCTCAAGGAACTGCGAAAGCAATGCAAGACCGACCGCTCCAAGCTGGGCGATGTGCTGTGCAACCGGGTCGCCGAAGCCACGCGCAAGCGGTTCTATGGCGACGGCGAAACCCCCTATACACCGCCGAAGGAGTCGCCAAAGTTCTGATTGTTGGCCGCTCGCCGATTCGCCTTCACTTTTTTTCTCGACACGCCGCAATGCGCCCGCGCTTGCGGCGTTTTTATTTGGCTCGCCACCGCACTCATTCTTTCTTTTTCCTCGACCTTTCTGCTCTAAACGGTCTTTGACCGGCACTGGCCCGGCACCGATCCTGACGCCTGCGGCACGCCCTTGTGCCGCTTCTTCCATGAGGAATCAGCGCAGGAGAAATCGGAGGCCAGGTCATGCAAGGGACGAACGTGCTGTTCGGTCAGATCGCCGTGGTATTCGGCATCGTGATCGCCGGCGTGTGGGGCGCCACACAATGGACAGCAGCCGCCCTTGGTTATCAAGTACGCCTTGGCTCTCCCTGGTTCGATCTTCTTGGCACGCCGATCTACCACCCGTGGAAGCTGTTTGAGTGGTGGTTCTCTTACGGCGCCTATACCCCGCAAGTCTTCGACACCGGCGGAGCCATCGCCGGTGGCAGTGGCATGGTCGCCGTGGTCGTCGCCATTGCCATGTCGGTCTGGCGCTCGCGGCAGGCACGCCTGGTCACAACCTACGGCTCGGCCCGTTGGGCGAACGCACAGGACATTCGCAAGACTGGCCTCACGCAGCCGGTCGGCGTGTTCCTCGGCCAGCACGATCGCCAGTACCTGCGACATGAAGGCCCGGAACACGTCCTGACCTTCGCGCCCACGCGCTCGGGCAAGGGTGTCGGCCTGGTGGTGCCCACCTTGTTGAGCTGGCCGGCATCGGCGGTCATCCACGACATCAAGGGCGAGAACTGGCAGATCACCGCCGGCTGGCGCAGCCGATTCAGCCACTGCCTGCTGTTCAACCCGACCGATGCGAAGTCGGCGGCCTACAACCCGCTGCTGGAAGTGCGGCGCGGCGCGCATGAAGTGCGCGACGTGCAGAACATCGCGGACATTCTGGTCGATCCCGAAGGCGCGCTGGAGAAGCGCAACCATTGGGAGAAGACCAGCCACGCGCTGCTGGTCGGGGCCATCCTGCATGTGCTCTACGCGGCAGAGGACAAGACGCTGCGCGGCGTCGCCAACTTCCTCTCCGACCCGGCCAGTCCGTTCGAGCTGACCTTGCATCGGATGATGACCACGCCCCACCTGGGCGGTGGGCCGCATCCTGTCGTCGCTTCGGCGGCGCGCGAAGTGCTCAACAAGTCGGACAACGAGCGTTCCGGCGTGTTGAGCACCGCCATGTCATTCCTCGGCCTGTACCGCGATCCCACGGTGGCCGAAGTTACTTCGCGCTGCGACTGGCGCATCGCCGACCTGATCGCTGCGGAACATCCGGTGTCGCTGTATCTGGTGGTGCCGCCTTCGGACATTTCGCGGACGAAGCCCCTCATTCGTCTGATCCTCAACCAGATCGGGCGGCGCCTGACCGAATCGCTCGATGGCTCCGACGGCATCCAGCGCCGCCACAAGCTGCTGCTGATGCTCGATGAGTTCCCGGCGCTGGGGCGCCTGGACTTCTTCGAGACGGCGCTTGCCTTCATGGCCGGCTACGGCATCCGCAGCTTCCTCATCGCGCAGTCGCTCAACCAGATCGACAAGGCGTATGGGCAGAACCATTCCATCCTCGACAACTGCCACGTCCGCGTGACGTTTGCGACGAACGACGAACGCACGGCCAAACGCATTTCCGAAACGCTCGGCACCGCCACCGAATTGCGTGCGCAGCGCAACTATGCGGGCCACCGGCTCGCACCGTGGCTCGGGCATCTGATGGTGTCGCGCCAGGAGACGGCCCGCCCGCTGCTGACGCCGGGCGAGGTGATGCAGCTTCCGCCTGACGAGGCGGTGGTGATGGTGTCCAGCGTCGCGCCAATCAAGGCCAAGAAGCTGCGCTACTACGCGGACGCCAATTTCAAGCGCCGCGTGCTGCCGCCGCCCGCGCTTGCGGGCGGCCAGTACGCCGACGCGCCGCCGTTGCGCCCGGACGACTGGAGCGGGCTGGCGATTCCGCCAACTCCTGCCGCACCGGCTATCGCATCCGCCGATGGCTTGGGGAGCTTGACCGCCGACGACGGCGGCCCGCGCCGTCAACCCGAGCTTTCCGAAACCGTCGCTTACGCACCCGAGTTGGCCGCGCCCGCAGCCGATCTCGCGCTGCTCGATGACTACGACGACCTGCCGCTTCCCCTTCCTCGCCAGCTTGATCCAGCCATGCAGCGCACGGCCCGGCTGGCTTCCCTCGACCCCAACGACGGAATCGAGCTATGAGCCACTACCGCCTGAACCTCTTTATCCAGCCCGAGCACGCCAAGCGGCTCGATGAACTGGCCGCCAAGAAAGGCGTGTCCAAGTCGTCCATCGTCGCGGCGGCACTCGCATCGTGGCTGTCGCCCGATGCCGCCGACCAGCGCGAGGCGGCCATCGCCAAGCGGCTTGATCGGCTGTCGCGACAGGCGGAGCGCATGGAGCGCGACCAGAACATCGCCATCGAAACGCTGGCGATGTTCATCCGCTACTACCTGACCGTCAGCACGTCAGTTCCCGAAGCGCACCAAGACGCGGCCCGCGCCCATGGCAAGGCGCGCTTCGAGCAGTTCGTAGAGCAGCTTGGCCGCCACCTGATGCGCGGGCGCAGCCTGGTGCGCGACGTGGTGGAAGAACTGCATCCCGACCCGGTACGGATGGAGGACGCAGCGGCAGCCGCCGAAGCGCGGGAGCGTGCGTCATGAGCGCCATTCCCCAATCCATGAGCGCCACGTCGCTCGACCGGCGCATCCAGATGCTGCGCACGGCAATGGGGCCGCTGATCGCCACCGCGCTCGAAGACCCCGACGTGGTGGAAATCATGCTCAACCCCGATCGCACCCTTTGGGTAGATCGCCTGTCGTCGGGCCGCGCGCCTATGGGCGTGGAAATTCCTGAGGCCGATGGCGAGCGAATCATTCGCCTGGTCGCTGCCCATGTCGGCGCGGAGGTGCATCGCGGCCAGCCCCTGCTATCGGCCGAGCTGCCCGAAACCGGCGAACGCTTCGAGGGCATCTTGCCGCCCGCCGCGCCGGGGCCGGCCTTTGCGCTGCGCAAGCGCGCCATCGGCGTGATTCCGCTGGAGCGGTATGTCGTGGAGGGAATGATGACCGCCGCCCAGGCCGGCTTTCTGGTGCGCGCCGTGCGCGAGCGCCAGAACATCCTGATCGCCGGGGCCACCAGCAGCGGCAAGACCACGCTCGCCAATGCCTTGCTCGCCGAGATCGCCGCCACCGGCGACCGCGTGCTGGTGCTCGAAGACACGGTGGAGCTGCAATGCGCAGCCCGCGACCACGTTCCGCTGCGCACGCGCGCCGGCGTGGTGTCCATGACCGAACTGGTGCGCTCATCCATGCGCCTGCGGCCTGATCGCGTCGTCGTCGGCGAGGTGCGCGGCGCCGAGGCGCTGGATCTCATCAAAGTATGGGGCACCGGCCATCCGGGCGGCATCGCCACGATCCACGCCGGCTCCGCGCTCGGCGCACTGCTGCGCCTGGAGCAACTGATTCTCGAAGTGGCGGTGAACCCGCCCCGTGCGTTGATCGCCGAGGCGGTCAACGTGGTGATCCACATCGCCGGACGCGGACGCAAGCGCCGCATCGAGAGCATCGCCCGCGTCGTGGGTTTCGACGGCGTGGGCTACCGATTGGCGGATGCGCTGGAGACGCCGTTTCCCGAGCTGCCGCTATTTCCCGAAGCCGCACCTGCTGCGGCGATTTCCCCGTCCCCTGACCAACTTGGAGAACTGCCATGACGCAGATGATCGTTCCTATTTTCCGTTTCTCTGCAAATCCGGCTTTGCGCCTCGCACGGCTGCACCGCCTGGCCCGCCCTGCGGCCCAAGGGCTGATGCTGGCCGCGCTGCTGCTGTTCCTGGCTGGAACCGCGCAGGCCGCCGGCTCCTCGATGCCGTGGGAAGGCCCGTTGCAATCCATCCTCGAATCCATCCAAGGGCCGGTGGCGCGCATCGTGGCCGTCATCATCATCATCGCCACGGGCCTCGCACTCGCGTTCGGCGACACGTCGGGCGGCTTCCGCAAGCTGATCCAGATCGTGTTCGGCTTGAGCATCGCCTTCGCTGCGTCCTCATTCTTCCTGTCGTTCTTCAGCTTCTCCGGCGGGGCTGTCGTATGAACGCAGCCAACGAGGGAGCGCCGCGCTTCGCGCTCGGTTTCGAGGTGCCGCTGCATCGCTCGCTCACCGAGCCGATCTTGCTGGGCGGCGCACCGCGCACCGTGGCGATTGCTAACGGCACGCTGGCCGCCGCCGTCGGGCTGGGCCTGCAACTGTTGATTCCGGGCGTGGTGCTCTGGATCGTCGGCCATTCGCTGGCGGTATGGGGTGCGCGCGTCGATCCGCAGTTCATGGCCGTGTTCGCCCGGCACATCAAGCACCGCCCGCTACTGGACGTGTGAGGGGATGCCGCCGTGCTGAACCTCGCCGAATACCGCCAGCGGCCCGCGCTGCTCGCCGACTGGCTGCCCTGGGCCGGGCTAGTCGCGCCGGGCGTGGTGCTGAACAAGGACGGCTCGTTTCAACGATCGTTCCAGTTCCGCGGCCCCGACTTGGACAGTGCGACGCAGGGCGAATTGATCGCCACGGCGGCGCGGCAGAACAACGCGCTTCGCCGCACCGGCTCTGGCTGGGCCTTCTATATCGACGCCGAGCGGATGCGGGCATCGCGCTATCCGCAGTCCTCGTTTCCCGAGCCGCTGTCGTGGCTGGTGGACGAGGAACGACGTGCGGCGTTCGAGGAGTCGGACAGCCACTTCGAGAGCATCTACCACTTCACGCTGCAATACCTGCCGCCGGAGGAATCGCGCGCCCGAGCCGCCAAGATGCTCTACGAGAACACGCCGACGAATGGCGTGGACTGGCGCGAGCGGCTGCAATCCTTCGTTGCGGAAACGGATCGGGTCTTTGACCTGCTCGATGGCGTCATGCCGGAAATCGCCTGGCTGGACGACAGCCAGACGCTGACCTATCTGCACTCGACCATCTCGACGCGACGCTATCGCGTGGGCGTGCCCGAAGTGCCGTTCCACATCGACGCGCTGCTGACCGACTCGCCGCTGGTCGGTGGCCTGGCCCCCATGCTGGGCGACAGGCACCTGCGCGTGGTGTCGGTGCGCGGATTCCCGACCTCGACCTGGCCGGGGATTCTGGACGACCTCAACCGCTTGGGATTTGGGTATCGCTGGAGTACGCGCTTTCTGTGCCTCGACAAATCCGAGGCGGAACGGGAATTGGGGCGCTTGCGCCGCCAGTGGTTCGCCAAGCGCAAGAACGTCATCGCGCTGCTGCGCGAGACGATCTTCCAACAGGAGTCGCCGCTGGTGGACACGGATGCCTCGAACAAGGCGACCGATGCCGACGCCGCCTTGCAGGAGCTGGGCAGCGATCAAGTCGCCTTCGGCTACCTGACGGCGACTGTCACCGTCATGGACGAGGACGCCGGCGCAGCCGACGAGAAGCTACGCATGGTGGAGCGTGTGATTCAAGGCCGGGGCTTCGTGACGATTCCCGAAACGCTTAACGCCGTGGATGCCTGGCTGTCCTCGCTCCCCGGCAACGCCTACGCCAATGTGCGCCAGCCCATCGTCTCGACGCTGAACCTGGCACACATGATGCCGGTGTCGGCGGTATGGGCTGGTCCCGAGCGAAATGCCCACCTCGACGGCCCGCCGCTGATCGTCACCCGCACCGATGGCGCGACGCCGTTCCGGCTGGTGACGCACATCGGCGACGTGGGGCACACGCTGGTCGCCGGGCCAACCGGCATGGGCAAGTCGGTCTTGCTCGCCACGCTGGCGATGCAGTTCCGCCGCTACCCCGGCTCGCGCATCTTCGCGTTCGATATGGGGCGTTCCATGCGCGCCACCATCCTCGGGCTGGGCGGCGAGCACTACGACCTGGGCACGGACGGAGAAATCGCCTTTCAGCCCTTGGCTCGCATCGACCGCGAGGGCTACCGCACCTGGGCCGCCGAATGGATCGAAGGCCGCTTGTTGCACGAAGGCGTGGCCATCGGCCCGGACGAGAAGGCCGCCATCTGGTCGGCGCTCGGCAGCCTCGCCGGTGCGCCGGTCGAGCAGCGCACGATGACGGGCTTGTCGGTGCTGCTGCAATCGAATGCGCTGCGCCAGGCGCTCGCGCCCTATGTGTTGGGCGGTGCCCACGGCAAGCTGCTAGACGCCGACCACGACCGGCTGGGCACGGCCGACGTGCAGTGCTTCGAGATGGAAGAACTGATGGCAAGCCCCGCCGCCGTGCGGTCGGTGCTCGGCTATCTGTTCGCGCGCTTTGACGAGCGTTTCGACGGCGCACCGACCCTGCTGATTCTCGATGAATCCTGGTTGTTCCTGGACGACCCGATGTTTGCCGCACGCATCCGGCAATGGCTCAAGACGCTGCGCAAAAAGAACGTCAGCGTCGTCTTCGCCACGCAGAGCCTGGCGGACATTCAGAACTCCAGCATTGCGTCCGCAATCATCGAAAGCTGCGCCACTCGCATCTTCCTGCCCAACCCGCAGGCGACCGAGCAGCAGATTCGCACGATTTACGAGGGCTTCGGCCTGAACTCGCGGCAGATCGAGATCGTCGCCACCGCGCAGCCCAAGCGCGACTACTACTACCAATCCCGCCTCGGCAACCGCCTGTTCGACCTCGACCTGGGGCCGATGACGCTGGCCTTCGCGGGTGCTTCCACGCCGCAAGACCAGCGCGACATAGACCGCGTGCTGCTGGACGCCGGCGCACCCGGATTCGCGGGCGCGTGGCTGCGCCATCGCGGCCTCGAGTGGGCGGCCGACCTGCTGCCCTCGTTCCCCGGCCTTGCGCCGGGTTCCCTCAGTACCACCAACCACCCATTGGAGAACCAGCCATGAAGATCCGTGCGCTTTCCATTTCGCTCGCCGCCGCGCTGTCGGTATCGCTGCTGGCCGTGCAGCCCGCATCCGCCATCACGGTGTTCGATCCGTCCAACTTCGTGCAGAACACGCTGACCGCGATCCGCACGCTGGAGCAGATCAACAACCAGATCCAGCAGCTTCAGAGCGAAGCGCAGATGCTGATGAACCAGGCGCGCAACCTGGCCAGCCTGCCGTCCAGCGTGGTGGGCCAGTTGCGCACCAACCTGGCGACGACCGAGCGGCTGATCGCCCAGGCGAAGGGCTTGGCCTACGACGTGACGAATCTGGATCAGGAGTTTGCGCGCCTGTACCCCGAGCAGTACGCCGCCACCGTCAGCGGCGACCAGATGTACCGCGACACGCAGGAGCGTTGGAAGAACACGCTCAACGGCTTGCAAACCACCATGCAGATGCAGGCGCAGGTGTCGCAGAACCTGGGCGAAGACGAAAGCGTGCTGGCCGACCTCGTGGGCAAGAGCCAGTCGGCCGAAGGCGCGCTGCAAGCGATGCAGGCCATGAACCAGTTGCTCGCCTTGCAGGCCAAGCAGTCGATCCAGTCGCAGCGGCTTCAGATCACGCAAGACCGGGCGGCTTCGCTGGAGCTGGCGCGGCAGGCGGCGGCCACCGAGCGCGCCCGCGAAGTGCGGCGACGCTTCCTCGGGGAAGGCACGCCGTACACGCCGCAGTCCGTCAACTTCTACCGCGACTGACGGGGGCCGACATGCGATGCGTCCTCGTCCTTGGTGCCGTGCTGCTGGCCGCCTGCGGCGAGCAGCCGGCCGACGACCTCGCCGATGCTCTGGCCGCCGACCCTGGGCGGCTCAAGGCATTGCGCGCGCAATGCGCGGCCCATCCACAACAGGTCATGCAGGCCACGGGCGAGGACGCTTGCCGCGCTGCCGCCGAAGCCTTCCGGCGGCGCTTCTTTTCCGGCGAAGCTGGGCCGGACGAATACCGGACGCTGGCCGATCTGCCGCCGATTCCGGCGAGCTTCGACACGCCCGCCGATGACGCGCCGGAAGGCGATGCGCCGCTCGCCGCTGCGGAGAGAACGCCATGAATGACGTGACGGTCATCGACCGCTTCCTCGATACCTTCTCGCGTTACATCGACTCGGGTTTCGGGCTGCTGCAAGGCGAAGTGGCGTTCCTGACCGCCACGCTGATCGTCATCGACATGACCATCGCGGGCCTGTATTGGGCCATGAGCCACGCCACCGGCCAGGGCGAGGACGTGATCGCCAAGCTGCTGCGCAAGGTGCTCTACGTCGGTGCTTTCGCCTACATCATCGGCAACTTCAACTGGCTGGCCGGCATCGTGTTTCGCTCGTTCGCCGGGCTGGGCATCACCGCCACCGGCTCGGCCATCACGATGGAGAACTTCTTGCAGCCGGGCCGGCTCGCCAAGACCGGCATCGACGCCGGGGCGCCGATCCTGGAGCAGATCGGCGACCTTGCCGGCTTCCCCGAGGTGTTCGTTAACCTCGACCCGATCGTGGTGCTGTTCCTCGCCTGGCTGGTGGTGATCCTGTGCTTCTTCGTGCTGGCAGTGCAGCTTTTCATCACGCTGATCGAGTTCAAGCTGACCACGCTCGCGGGCTTCGTCCTGATTCCGTTCGCGCTGTGGAACAAGACGAGCTTCCTGGCGGAGAAGGTGCTGGGCAATGTGGTGTCGTCGGGCATCAAGGTCTTGGTGCTGGCCGTGATTGTCGGCATCGGTTCGGGCCTGTTCGCGCAGTTTCAGGTGCATCCCGCCGAACCGTCCATCGACCACGCGCTGGTCGTGATGCTGGCCTCGCTCGCGCTGCTGGCGCTGGGCATCTTTGGCCCCGGCATCGCCACGGGCCTCGTGTCCGGTGCGCCGCAGCTTGGCGCGGGTGCGATGGCGGGTGCCGCCATCGGTGCGGCCGGGACGGCGGTGGCTATCGGCGCAGCGGCTACGGGCGTCGGTGGTGCTGTCGCTGCTGGTGCGCGCATGGCCCCGGCAGCCGCCAAGCTGGCCGGAACTGGCGCGCGCGCCGCCACGTCGGCGGCCAGCAGCGCGAAGTCGGCCTTCCAGGCCGGTTCCGCTGCTGCGGGTGGCGGTGCCAAGGGCGCGATGGCGGGGCTGGGCAACGTCGCCAAGACCGGCGCGCAGACCGCCGGACGCGCTGCTGCATCGCGTGCTTCTGCCGCTGGGCAGCGCATGGCCGCGCCGTTCCGGGAGGGCTGGAACGGCGACGCTGGCGCTGGAACTGGTGCATCTGGGCAGTCCGCCGCAGTCGAAGCCGCGGCCGTCGCGGCCAACGCACAACCCGCCTGGGCCAAGCGCCTGCATCGCAGGCAGCAACTCACCCATGCCGCGACCACCACCGCCCACACGCTGCGTGGGGGCGATGGCGGCGGTTCGGGCCAAGGCCCGAGCCTGCGCGGCACCGATGACTGATGCGACTCATAAGGAGAACTGACCATGCGATTCAAGAAGCCGCAGGTGCGCTATGCCGACACGCCGCAGCCTGCCACGCCGTATCAATCCGCCGCGCAGGTGTGGGACGAGCGCATCGGCTCGGCCCGCGTGCAGGCGAAGAACTGGCGATTGATGGCCTTCGGCTGCCTCACGCTTGCGCTGCTGATGGCGGGTGGTCTGGTGTGGCGCTCGGCGCAGTCCATCGTCACGCCCTACGTCATCGAGGTCGATCAATCCGGGCAGGTGCGCGCCGTGGGCGAAGCCGCCACGCCGTACCGGCCCGCCGATGCGCAGATCGCGCATCACCTGGCGCGCTTTATCGGGATGGTGCGCTCACTGTCCATCGACCCCATCGTGGTGCGGCAGAACTGGCTGGATGCTTACGACTACACCACGGACAAGGGCGCGGCGCTGCTCAACGACTACGCCAGCAAGAACGACCCGTTCGCGCGCATCGGCAGGGAGTCGGTGACGGTGCAGATCACCAGCGTTGTCCGCGCCAGCGATACATCTTTCAACGTGCGCTGGACGGAACAGCGGTTCGTCAACGGCGCACCCGCCGGCACCGAACGCTGGAACGCCGTGCTGTCCACCGTCCTGCAAACCCCGCGCACCGAACAGCGCCTGCGCAAGAACCCGTTGGGCATCTACGTCAACGGCCTGTCGTGGAGCCGTGAACTGGATTCTTCCGAAGGAGCAAAGCCATGAACCTGCCTTTTCGCTTTTACGCTTTCGTGCTGACCGTGGCGGCCCTCTCGGGCTGCGCCACGCAGGGCAAGCCGCCGCCGGTGATTTCGCTCGATGAGCCGGTGCAGGCGCAGCCGCTGCCGGAGCCACCCGCGCCGGTGGAAGTGGTCGCGGTGCCCGAACCGCTGGCATTGCCTGCGCAGTTGAAGCCGTTGCCCGAGGCGGATGTGGCCCCGGCTGCACCGGAGCCTGCCGACGAAAAGGTGCGCGTGTCTCGCGCCAACGCCGAGGCGCGCATCGCGCCCACGCGCGAGGGCTACGTCAATGCGATTCAGGTGTGGCCCTTCACCGATGGCGCGCTTTATCAGGTCTATGCCGCGCCGGGGCGCGTGACCGTGGTTTCCTTGCAGCCGGGCGAGGATCTGGTAACGGTGGCCGCAGGCGATACCGTGCGCTGGATCGTCGGCGACACGTCCAGCGGTAGCGGCGATGCGCTGCGCGTCAACGTGCTGGTGAAGCCCATCCGTTCGGGCCTCAAGACAAACCTGGTCATCACCACCAGCCGCAGAACGTACCTGCTGGAACTGACTTCCACGGAAAAGGCGTGGATGGCGTCGGTGTCCTGGGATTACCCGAAAGACCGGATGCTGGCCTTGCAACGCCAGTCGCAGGCGGCCAACGCCGCAGCGCCAGTCGATACCGGCCTGTCGCTGGAGAAGATCCGCTTCCGCTACGCAGTCAGTGGCAGCAATCCGCCGTGGAAGCCGCTGCGTGCCTTCGACGACGGCGAGAAGGTCTATATCCAGTTCCCGCCCGGCATCGCGCAAGGCGAGCTGCCACCGCTGTTCGTGATCGGCGCGCAGGGCGACGGGCAACTGGTGAACTACCGCTTCCGCCCGCCGTACTACATCGTGGATCGGCTGTTCGGCGCTGCCGAACTGCGCCTGGGTGATGATGGCGGCGACGTGGTGCGTATCGAACGCACGGATGGCGTGGCGCGGAGGAACTGACCATGAGCCAGGACGACACTCCCGACCTTGCCACGCCGCAGGCGGGCAAGGTCGCGCCCGAGGCGGTGGCGCTGCGCGCCCCGCCGCGTGCTGTGACCCGGTTGAACCGGCGCACGCTGGCTGTCCTCGTCGGCGGTCTGTCGGTCGCCGTGCTCGGGGCCACCATCTGGTCGTTGCAACCGCAGCGGCGCGGCGCGGGCGAGCAGACCGAGCTTTACAACGTCGACCGCGTGAGCAAGTCCGAAGGGCTGGACGGCTTGCCGGCCGACTACTCGAAGCTGCCGCCAAAGGTGCCCGAGCTGGGGCCGCCGTTGCCCGGTGATCTTGGCCCGGCCATCGTGAACTCGCAGCAGCCGGTGACAGCCGCCTACGCGGCCCCCGGCCATGACCCGAACGATGCGCTGCGCAAGGAGGCCGAAGCGGCGGCGGCCTCATCGGTGTTCTTCCGTTCAGGTGGCCAAGGTCAAGCCGCCGGCACGGTGGCGCAAGCTGCGCCGGGTGCTCCTGGTGCTGCCAGTGCGCTCGCGGCTTTCGACCCACTCGCCGCCGGGCCAGCCTCGGCGGCGGCCCAGCCGACCGACCCGACCGCCGTGCAGAACGGGCAAGGCCAGAAAGAGGCGTTCCTGAAAAGCGGCTCTACGGAAACCCGCAATTCCGGCCACCTGCAACTGCCGGCCTCGCCGTATCAGGTGATGGCCAGCACGGTGATTCCGGCAGCCTTGGTTACGGGCATCAACTCCGACCTGCCGGGCGACATTGTCGCTATGGTGACGGAGACTGTCTTTGACTCAGCCACTGGCACGATTCTGTTGATCCCGCAGGGATCGCGCATCATGGGCAAGCACAACAGCCGGGTTAGCTACGGGCAGAGCCGTGTGCAGGTCGTGTGGAATCGGATCATCCTGCCCGATGCGTCATCACTGACCATCGATAACCTTGTCGGGACTGACCCGGCCGGCTATGCCGGCCTGGAGGATGGCGTCGATTGGCACTGGGATCGGGTTTTCGCGGGCGCCGTGCTGACGACACTGCTGGGCGTAGGTGCCGAACTGGCCGCGCCGGAGAACCGCCAGGACAGCAACCGCATCGTCATTGCCGGGCGCGACGGAGTGCAGGACACGGTGAACCAGGTCGGGCAGGAGGTGACGAGGCGCAATCTCAACATCCAGCCGACTTTGACGGCGCGGCCGGGCTTGCCGGTGAGGATCATCGTCAACCGTGATTTGGTGCTGCGGCCGTACCAACCACTTTTCTTCAACCGGGGGGCTTCACGATGACGACGCGCAAGCTGCGGCTCGGGCCGCTGCCGAAAATGGAATCCACGAAGCTGGCCTTTGCTTGCCCGGCCAGCCTGAAAACCAAGCTCGACCAGTACGCCGCGCTGCACGCGCAGACCTATGGCGAAGTGGTCGATGCGGCGACACTGATCCCGCACATGCTGGAAGCCTTCATGGCCGGAGATCGGGGGTTCAGGAAGGGAAGCGCAGGCAAGACCGTGGCTCCCAAGCCAGGCTGACCGTGTATTCAGCTCGGCGAATTGCCAAAACGACTGCCCAAGTCGATCAACAGGTTATTATCACTCATCGTAGTGGGAAGAGTCAGGCATGCCTCGACGCCTGAATCCTGTCCGGGCCTCGGCGACTTCAGGACCAGCGCACTGCCGATGCGCTGGGCAATCGCATGAACGATCGCCAGCCCAAGACCACTGCCATCCCTGAGCTTTCCCGCGCGCTCGAATCGGTCCGCCAACCGGGCAAGGGTTTCGTTCGGCACGACAGGCCCATCGTTGGCGACCGTCAGTACGCCGTCGCTGGCCAGCGAAACATGGATGGGCGTGCCGTCCGCGCCATGGCGCAGGGCGTTTTCGACGAGGTTGCGATAGAGGATCGAGAACACGTCGGGATCGAGATCCGACATCAGAGGATCGGTCGGCAGCGACAGGGAGATTCGATCCGCGCCCGCCGTGCGAGACAACTCGTCGGTCAGGATGCGCGCGACGGGCCGCAGATCCGAGACGTGTTCCAGGCGCAGCCGTCCGCCTTCGGCCCGTGCCAATTGCATCAAGCGTTCGGAGAGTCGCGTCAGGCGCTTGAGTGTCGCTTCGATATCGGACGCGCGGGCCTTTGTCGCCGGCTCGCCCGTCTCTGCCTGCAAGCGCTGGGCCTGCGCGATGGCACCCGCCAGCGGCGTGCGCAGTTCATGGGCGGCATTGGCAGCGAAGCTGCGCTCGGCCTCGAAGGCGGCGCCGAGTCGCCCGAGCAAGCCATTGAGGGTGTCGGCCACCGGCGCGACCTCTGCCGGCAGTTCATCCGCCGGGACCAGCGACAGATCGCGTACCCCACGTGCCGCCAGCCGTTCACGAAAGCGCCGCAAGGGAGCCAGGGTCGTACGCACGGTCAGCACGATGGCCAGCAGCGCAATGGGCAGAAAAATCAACAAGGGCAGAACCAAACCCATCTGGATTTCACGCGCCACGACCATGCGATGCGCTAGCGGTTCGGCGACAGTGAGCCGGATAGAGCCTTGCAGTGTCTCTTCGCTGTAGAAGCGGTGGGTTGTGGACTGACTGAATCCGATGCCACTCCAATGAGGGAAGACCACCGGGTTGGCGTCGTGCGAAAGCAGCAGGATGCGTCCTTGGGCATCGCGCACGGCATAGGTGAGCAGTTCGTTGTGCTCGCGGATTTCGGCCAGGCGCTGGGTCACCCCTTCTTCCTCACGCCCAAGGACGTCCGCGACGGCCAGCGGCAGGATTCGCTGCGCCGTTTCCTGGAGGGCCGAGTCAAATACTTCCTCGATGGCATTGCGCGCCAGGACCGCCGTCACCGAAGCGGCACCGATCCAGAGCCCCGTCAGCAGGACTCCCAGCGAAAGCCCCAAGCGCCGCTGCAGGCTTGCGGGCATCCTCATGCCTGCCCCAACCGATAGCCTAGTCCGCGTTCGGTCACGATGATCTCGGCGCCCAGTTTCTTGCGCAGGCGGCTGACATGCACCTCGATGGCGTTGCTCTCCACTTCGGCATCGAAGGCATAAAGCTTTTCCTCCAGTTGCGCTTTCGAGAGCAACTGGCCGGGTCGGGACAGGAATGCCTCGAACAACGCCCATTCGCGCGCCGTCAGCGGCACCAGGCGGCCGTCACGGCGGATGCTGCGCGCGGCCAGATCGATCTGGAGTGGTCCATGGATGACGATGGGATTGGGGTTGCCGCTGTATCGACGTGCAACCGATCCGATGCGCGCCGACAACTCGGCCAGATCAAAGGGCTTCACGAGATAGTCGTCGGCACCGGCATTCAGTCCCTCGATCCGGTCTGACACCTGATCGAGGGCCGTCAGGATGATGACCGGCGTGGCCGCGCCCCGCGCGCGCAGGCGTCGCAGGAAGGGAGTGCCCCGGCCATCGGGCAACATCAGGTCCAGCAGGACGAGGTCGTAAGGCACGCCCGCGATCGCATGGTCCGCGGCATCGAGGCGACGCACCCAATCCACGGAATGACCATCGCTCGCGATCTGGTCGCGCACGGCTGCGCCCAGCACGTCATCGTCTTCAATCAGCAGGACACGCATTGAACCTTTCCTCTATGGGCCAACGCAACGGCATACCTGACGGCAACCTGAAGCAATTTTCGCTCAGGGCTCAGGCTGCGGTCACGTTGGCAGAGCATCCTCAAGCCATCAAGGATAAAGGAGCTCACCATGAAAACATTCCTGCCGATTGCCGTAGTGATCGCGCTGACCGCCTCTGGCGCCGCGCTGGCTGACGACGATTGCCACCGTCCCATGGCCGAATGGCAGTCCCGCGAAACCGTTACGGCCCGTGCAACCGAACTGGGCATCACGACAGAGCGCCTGCGCATCGACGATGGCTGCTACGAAGTCCGTGGCCGGGACGGTGACGGCAACCAGATTCGTTTGAAGATCGACCCGGCGTCGCTCGCGGTCCAGAAACTGGAGGTCCGCTTCCGCTCTGGCGCCGACTCGTCGCGCTACCTGCCTGCTGGGCGAGGTCAAGCGGCCAAGACGGGTAAGCCCTCTGATGACAAATCGCGGCGCCCGCCCGCCCCGGCGGCGCCGGAGGGCACGCGCTAAGGAGTGCGCCATGTACCTGACGGGACCGATATTGGCCACCCTGGCCGTTCTGTACGCGGCCATGCTCGGTGCACAGACTTATGCGCCCTATGGTGCGGACGTCGCAATAGGCATTGCACTGGGCGCGGCATCCATTACTGCCATGAGTCTGGCCTTGGTCTTGTCCGCCCGCCCGCGTTGGGCCGAACCCCTGTTTGGGGGGCTCGATCGGATGTATGAGGTTCACAAATGGCTGGGAATTGCCGCACTGGCCCTGATGATCGGGCACAACACCTTCGAGCCCGAGCTAGAAGGTGTCGTGCGCGAAACGCGACTGGGGGAATTTGCTTCGGACGTCGGTGAAGTCGCATTCAATGGCCTCATCGGGCTGATCCTGATCAGTTGGATCAAGCGGATTCCCTTCACTCGACTGGAGTTGCCCTGGCCGATCTGGCGCTTCACTCACCGCTTCACAGGGCTTCTGTTTGCCGTCGCCGCATTCCACCAGCTTGCCATCGATCAGCCTGCCGGCCTGGATGGCACGCTGGGCCTGTACCTGAACGCCTTGAGCCTGGCAGGGTTGGCGGCTTGGCTGTTCATGCAGTTCGTCGCACCGTACCTGCGTCCGCGTGCATTTGTGCTGGAGAACATCGACCAGCACGGAACGGTCGCGGAAATGACGCTGCGCCCAGAAGGGCGAGCCCTGCGCTGGCGGCCGGGTCAGTTCGCCTTCCTGTCGGCCTCCGATGTGGGGATGGCCGAGGCTCATCCCTTCACCATAGCAAGTGCACCGAGTGCGGACGGTCGCCTCCGCTTCGCCATCAAATCCCTGGGCAACTGGACCCGGCGTCTGCCCGAACGTCTGTCACCCGGTAAGCGCCTGCGGGTCGAGGGGCCTTATGGTCGGTTCGTTTTCCGCAGGCGCGTGCGGCGCCAGGTATGGCTGGCCGGCGGCATCGGCATCACACCTTTCCTGGCCTGGGCCGAGGCATTGACCGATGCCGATCAGCAGGAGATCGCTCTGGTCTGGGTGGTGACGACGCGACCCGAAGCTTTCGCCGCAGAGCGCTTGGCGACCATTGCCGCACGCCATCCTGGCCTGACGGTGCATGTCATGGCCAGCGCCGAAGACGGGTGCTTGACAGCGCAACGGCTAATCCAGTTGGTGCCCTTCCCGCTGTGCGAATCGGAGCTGTTTTATTGCGGACCGGCTGGCCTGCGTGATGCGGTCGTGTCGGGACTCCAGGCGACGGGGCAGCGCCCGCGTCGCGTTCATCACGAGGTGTTCGCGCTGCGCTAGAGGCGCCCGCACCTCCACGAACGACATCGTTCTACTTGCGAAGGAATCATCATGAAAAAGCTCGTCTCTTGCCTGGCCCTGTCCGCAGCCATGGCGCTGCCCAACCTGGCTGCGGCACGTCCGGTCACCTTGACCACCACGCTCAAGAACTATGGAGGCAATGGCGCCTATCTAGCGCTGTACCTGACCGATGCAAACGGCGCCTATGTGCGCACACTGTGGGTCGCGGGTGAGAAATCGAAGTATTACAAGCACCTGCCGGACTGGTATCGCGCGACCGGCGGCAACCGCTCGCAGATCGATGGCATCACCGGTGCCAGCGTGGGCGCAGGCCGCAGCCTGAAGGTGACGGTGGACCTGGCCGATGCCCTGTTCGATGCGGGCTACAAGCTGAACGTGGATGCCGCCGTAGAGGATATGCAGGACAGTCCACGTGACGTTTCGGTGCCACTGACGACCGCCGGGGCTGGCAAGCCCGTCGCCGGGCGGCGCTATGTCGCCGGCTTCAGCTACGGCCTCTGATCCTGATCGGAAGCTGCCGCGATGATGCGTATCCTGCACCGCTGGCTGGGCCTCGTACTGGCCGTCCTGCTGTTTGTCACGGCGCTGAGCGGCGCGGCACTCTCGCTCTTTCCGGCGCTGGAGAGCGCTCGAAGCTTGCAACCCGATGTCACGCTGACAGTGGCCGATCTGGCCGCGCGGGTGCAAGCGGCTCATCCCGGCCTGGAACAGATCAAGCGCGCACCCTCGGGGCAGATCAGTGCGTGGTGGTTCGATGGCGACCAGCCCGGTTCGGCCGTGATCGACCCGGCCACAGGCCGCGATGTGGCCAGCGCCGACCCGAATCCGCTGCGGCGCTGGCTCACCAATTTGCATCGCTCGCTGCTCTTGGGCGACACCGGCCGCATGATCGTCGCGGCGGGCGCACTGGCGATGCTGCTGCTGGCCATTTCCGGCGTGGTGCTGGTGGTCCGTCGCCTGGGAGGCTGGCGACACTGGTTGGCACGCCTGCGCGGCCCGCTCGCAGGACGCCTGCATACCGATATCGCGCGTGTGGCGGTGCTCGGGCTCGCGCTGTCCGCCATGACCGCACTGTGGATGTCGGCCGAAACCTTCGAGATCGTCACGATCGATGCCGCCAGCCTGGAAACGCCTGCCACGGTCAGCGGCCAGACCGGCCTGGCGCTGGCCGAGATGCAAGCCCTGCGCGCTGTGCCGGCGGCCGAACTGCGCGAACTGAGCTTTCCCGCACCAGACGATCCACAAGACATGTTCACCCTCAGGACCGACCGGGGCATGGGGTATGTGGATCAGGGAACCGGCACCCTGCTGGGCTGGCAGGACCTGAGCCTCGGGCAACGCGCGTCGGAGACGATCTACATGCTGCACACCGGGCAGGGCGCTGCCGTGCTCGGGCTGTTCCTAGGCGTGATGGCGCTGGGGGTGCCGGTACTGGCCGTGACGGGGGTACTGGTGTGGCTGCCGGGATGGCGCAACCGCCCCCAGCTCACAGGCAACGCACCGGCCGCGCAGGCCGACACCATCGTGCTGGTGGGCTCCGAGGGCGGCAGCACCTGGGGTTTTGCCGCGACGCTGGCCCGCGCCTTGCGTGATGCAGGGCAATCGGTACACGTGGCCCCCATGACAGCCTTCCAGCCCGCACGCTATCGCCGGGCGCGGCGCTTCCTGATTCTCGCCGCCACCTATGGCGAGGGCGATGCCCCAGCCTCGGCCAAGGGCTTTCTCGCTCGGCTCCAGACCCTGGAGACCGTGCCCACCGCTCCGCTGGCGGTACTGGGTTTCGGCGATCGCAGCTTCCCGGCCTTCTGCGCATTCGCCCGCGCTGTGGACAACGCCGCCCGGAACAAGGGCTGGCCTGCCCTGATGGCCTTCGACACTATCGACCGCCAGTCGCCGCAGGACTTTGCCCGCTGGGGCCGAATACTGGGCCAGGCGCTTGGCATCGAACTGGAACTCGTCCACCAACCGGATCTTCCGGCCACCCAGACGCTGACCTTGCTGGAGCGCCATGACTACGGCGCGGCGGTGCAGGCGCCGATGTCGATCCTGCGCTTCGCGCTGCCCAAGGCTTCGCTCTGGCAGCGCCTGGCAGGCCAGCGCTTCACGCAATTCGAGCCAGGCGACTTGCTGGGCATCGTGCCCGAAGGCTCGGCGGTTCCTCGCCTGTATTCCCTGGCATCGGGATCACGGGACGGTTTCATCGAAATCGTCGTGCACCGGCATGTCGGCGGCCTGACCTCGGGCCAACTGACTCAATTGGAGCCCGGCCAGACGGCCCAGGGGTTCTTGCGGCGTCATCCGGGCTTCCATGCGGGCCGCGACCGGACGCCTCTGATCCTGATCGGAGCAGGCACCGGGGTGGGGCCACTGGCAGGTTTCATCCGCAACAACAAGTCACACCGCCCCGTTCATCTGTTCTTCGGACTGCGCCAACCCGACAGCGATTTTCTCTATCGCAATGAGCTGTCGGACTGGCAGGCCGATGGCAAGCTGGCTCACCTGTCCATCGCAGTCTCGCGCGGGGAGCGGCCGCAGTACGTGCAGGACGCCCTGCGACAGCAAGCGCCACGGATCACGGCTGCCATCAGCCAGGGCGCCAGGATCATGGTGTGCGGAGGGCGGGACATGGCGCGCGGTGTGGCCGATGCACTGACCGACATCCTGAAGCCAACCGGGTTGACGCCTGCAATGCTCAAGGTCGGGGACCGCTATGTCGAAGACATCTACTGAACTGATCCGCCATGCGCTGAACGGCTCGACCATGGGCACGCGCTGGTCCGCCCTGTTTTTCGCCGCGCCGGGATTCGACACTGGCCCGGTGCAGGCAGCCTTGCAGCAGGCAACCGACGAGGTGGATACGCAGATGTCCACCTGGAACCCGGACAGCGACCTGATGCGCCTGAACCGGACGCCGGTGGGCACATCAGCCGTGGTGCCGGACGACCTCGCCCGCGTGCTGGCCTTGGGCCTGGCCATCGGGCGCGCTTCCGGCGGAGCCTTCAATATCGGTATGGGCGATGCCGTGCAAGCCTGGGGCTTCGGCCCGCAAGCCGCCAATGAAGAAGGCATACGCCGCGCCTTGGCCGCACCCCGACGCGCCGCCCACCAGGTGCTGGAACTGACGGGCAACCAGGTGCGCAAACGGGAAGCCATCGTGCTTGACCTGAATGGCATCGCCAAGGGATACGGGGTGGACCGGCTGGCGCAAACCCTACGCAGCTTCGGCATCACCGCAGGACTGGTCGGCATCGACGGCGAGATGCGCGCACTGGGCCTGCGGCCCGATGGCGAGGCATGGACCATTGCGGTCGAAGCGCCCGACCCAGACAGCCGCGCGCCGCATTCGATCCTGTGCCTACACGATGGCGCTGTCGCCACCTCCGGCGACTACCGGCACGGCGTGACGGTACAGGGACGCCGCTTGTCGCACACGATGGACCCGCAGCGAGGCGCGCCGCTGCTGTCTTCGCCAGCATCGGTCACCGTGCTTGCTCCGACCTGCGCAGAAGCCGACGCTTGGGCCACGGCCCTCATGGTGGCCGGCCCCGAAGCCGGCACGGCACTCGCCACGCGACAGGGACTGAGCGTGTTGTTCCTGATGCGGGATGGCAGGGGCGGGCTACTGTCAAAAGGATGCGGATTGTTCCAGGCTGGGGACCGAAGTCGGCGAACTGCACAATCCATTCGATGCTGAAACCGACGAGCTACGAATGCGGATTCGTGGGCTATGATGATGCGGCAGGCTCGTCGTTCCTCAGCAATCCAACACGACGCAGTGCGATGTATCCTTCTCTCCCGACGCTCCTATGTAGCTCCTAGCCTACGAAGCCGCAGTTCTGCAAAGCGGCCTTGAAAAGAGCTAACCTGCTGTCCCATATGCGGTTTCAAGCCCTGCGTGATCTGCACGAAGGACTTGACACCGGAACTTTTTTGTCTCGCCGCGGCGGGTGCGACGGTGTCACCGAGCGGCCTTGCAAGCGTATCGGCAGCGCTGGCGCCTCGGGTTCATCTTCCACCGACCATTGTTCCTTGAATGCCTGCAATGCTTCGTTCTGCACCGCTGCATGGCGGTTGGACAGCATGAGCGATGCCGGCGCACACACGCGTGCCCGGATCAATCCCAGGTCTTCGGCGGCATCAAACAGGCTCGGATACCAGCTTTGCCAGGCAGGCAGCAGCAAATCCACCTTTTCACGCAGACTCAGGCGCGCAAAAATCTCCGGCTCCAAGGTGTCGGGAACGATGCTCATCGGTATGTTGTAGCACGATCTATCCGGCGTTCGCAGCCTTGAAGAGGCGACAGTGCATTTTCACCTCTACCGGCCGTTGTCTCCAGACCGGCAAGCCCGCGGCGGCATTACTCCGCCGTTCCGGAAAACCGGGCCGCACGCAAAGTCATGCAAGCATCCACGAAGGCACATCCTTCCAGGCGCGCGACAGCTCACGATCGAGTTGGCGGTACGCCGGTTCATAGCTCGCCACCAGCGACCAGAAGTGCCGGGAATGATTCATGAAGCGGGTATGACACAGCTCATGAATGAACAGGTAACGCAGCACCGCAGGCGAGGTGAACATCAAACACACATTCAGGCTGATGGTGCCGCTGGCCGAACAGCTTCCCCAGCGGGTGCGCTGCCGACGAATTTGGACGCGGCGAAAGGGCAATTCGCATTGCTGCGCCACGGCACGCAGAGAGCGGCTGAATTCGATTTCCGCCAGCGAGACCAGCCAGCGCCGTAACGCCCCGGCTACGGCACGCTCATCCTGCACCGCTCCTTGCACCAACAAGGTATCCGCCACACCCGTGAGAACGCGTACGGATGCGGATGTCCGACGATAGTCGACGTCATATTGCCGGGCAATCGCCGGAAGAGAAATCAGCGCCGGGCGCGGCTCCTGCGACGGTCGTGCGACAGTCGAGAAATCTTCGATACGCCGTTGGATCCATTGCCGGTGCAGGTCCACGAAGCGCTGAACGGCAACCGCCGAGACGCCTTGCGGCACGACCACTTCCACCCGCCCGCCAGGAAATACGCGCACCGAAAGGCGGCGTGCTCTGCGGCTCACCCGCACCGTCCACGGCTCCATGGCTTCCGGCGATTCGAACAATGACAGCTGGCTGGACATGCCGGGGCCTATTTCCAGAAGCACGTTTCCATACGCCGAGTCTGCCCGGTGTGTCATGCAGCCTCACCCTTGAACTACAATTCATGGACAAACGATAGCATAGGCCCTCGCTTCCCTTGCCGCACCGTATCCCGCCAGACCACTGTCAACCTGCCCGCTCCGAACTGTTCGACATCGGCATCAATCTCGCACACGACAGCTTCGATCATGATCGAAGCGAGGTGATCCAGCGCGCTGCCGCCGCCGGCGTTACGCGTCTGTTGGTAACCGGCAGTTCGCTGCAAAGCACGCGCGATGCCATCGAACTGGTGCGCCGTGATCCAGTGCGACTGCGCTGTACTGCCGGCGTCCATCCGCATCACGCCGTCACGCTCGATGATGATGCGTTTGCGCAGCTGGAAAGCCTCGCGGCCGCACCCGAGGTGGCCGCGGTCGGCGAATGCGGACTGGACTACTATCGTAATTTCTCGCCACCGGCCGCACAGATCGAAGCCTTCAGGCGCCAGCTCGACTTGGCTGCGCGCCTGGGCAAGCCGCTTTTCCTGCATCAACGCGATGCGCATGACGATTTTCTGGCTCTCCTGCGCGAATATCGTCCCCGGCTGAGTGGCGGCGTCGCGCATTGTTTCACGGCCGGCCTGGAGGAAGCGCAGGCGTACCTCGATCTCGGCCTGCATATCGGCATCACCGGCTGGATCTGCGACGAGCGCCGCGGGATGCACTTGCGAGACGTCGTACGCCACATTCCCGACGAGCGGCTGTTGATCGAAACCGATGCACCTTATCTACTGCCGCGGGATCTACAGCCACGACCAAAAAGCCGGCGCAACGAGCCGTGCTATCTGCCTCAGGTTCTTGCCGCGGTCGCCTCGGCCCGTGCCCAGTCCGCAGAGGAACTCGCGTCGATCACGACGCGCAACGCATTGAGACTGTTCGAATGGGTCGATCGACCCACGGAGGTGGAAGAATGAATACCGGCGGCGAAACAGGCATCGATGCGCAGCGGCTGATGCGATATGTCGAGGCTGCATGGGACGAATCGGTCCTGCCGGCCTTGTGCGAATACATCCGTATTCCCAATAAATCGGCAAACTTCGATCCCGACTGGGAGCGGCACGGCCACATGGACCGCGCCGCGGAACTGCTGCGCGGCTGGTGCGCGGCGCAGGCCTTGCCGGGCATGCAGGTGGAAATCATGCGCCTGCCGGGACGCAGCCCCCTGCTGTTCGTGGAAGTGCCCGCCAGCGCGGGAGCCGGGACAGACGCGGCGGCATCCGGATGCGTGCTCATGTATGGGCATATGGACAAGCAACCGGAGTTCACCGGGTGGCATGAGGGACTGGCTCCCTGGACGCCGGTGATTCGCGACGGACGGCTGTACGGCCGTGGTGGCGCCGATGACGGTTACGCGGTGTTCGGCTGCCTGACGGCACTGCGTGCCCTGGCCGAGCAGGGTATCGCGTATGCCCGTTGTGTCATCATCATCGAAGCCAGCGAGGAAAGCGGCAGCCCGGACCTGCCCGTCTACATCGATGCCTTGCATGAGCGCATCGGCGCGGTGTCGCTGGTCGTCTGCCTGGATGCGGAATGCGGCAACTACGAGCAGTTCTGGTGCACGACCTCGCTGCGCGGCAATCTCATCGGCACGCTGCGGGTCGAGATATTGAGCGAGGGGGTGCACTCGGGCATGGCCAGCGGCATCGTACCCTCCAGTTTTCGCATCATCCGCTCGCTGCTGGAGCGTATCGAGAACGCGCAGACCGGCCGGTTGATCGATGCTCTGTACGTCGCCATTCCCGAGGAGCGGCGCAGGCAGGCACAGGCCGCGGCCAAGGTGCTGGGAACACAGGTTTACGACAAGCTGCCGCTGGTGGAAAACATGCAGCCGGTCAGCGACGATCCTGCCGAGTTGTTGCTGAACAGCACCTGGCGCCCGACGCTGTCCACCATCGGCGCGGCAGGGCTCCCTTCGTTGCAGGATGCCGGCAATGTATTGCGTCCCGGCACCAGCCTGAAACTTTCGTTTCGCCTGCCTCCCGGCGTCAATCCACAAGTTGCCGCACGGGCGATTGCACAGACCCTGGAACACGATCCGCCCTGCGGCGCCGATGTACGCTTCGAGTCTGAGCCGGCGACCGGCGGATGGGATGCGCCGGCCAGCGCTCCTTGGCTGGCGAACGCGATACAAGGCGCCTCGCAAGCCTACTTCGGCAAGGACGCGATGTACATGGGTGTCGGCGGCAGCATTCCCTTCATGGGCATGCTGAGCGAACGCTATCCGGGCACTCAGTTCCTGGTGACGGGGGTGCTCGGCCCGCATGCCAATGCTCATGGGCCGAACGAATTCCTGGAAATCGCCACGGGCAAGAAAGTCACGGCCTGCGTCGCCCATGTCGTGGCGGCACACGCGCGAGCCGCCTGAGCGAAGATCGGCCCGGTGCCGGCAGTAATCCGGGTGTCTGGCGTGGCTCAAAAGCTGGATGTGGCTCGGACGCCGGATATGGCTCAGGCGCCGGGCATGGCCTGGAGCGATCAGGTCGCGAGCGGATTCGGCTCGGCGTGCTTCTTCACGTTCGCCCAGACATCGCCGAAGGCTGCGGTGATATTGCCACGAGTCCGGTCGACGGCAGGAAATTCTGCAATGAGGTCATCGATGCGCAATACATTGCGAGGCCGGCCCTTCGGAAATTCGCTGCGGGTGGTAAAGATCAGCCGGCCTTCGACCGGCACCTCACCCGTCAGCAGGCGCACCGCGGCCACGCGGTCGTATAAGGCATGTTGCGGATTGGCAAAGGTATAACGGCGCTTTCTGCCGATTGCGGTCCATTCGATCATTTGATCGCCGCCGAAAATCGCTCCGGGCAGATCCAGCAATTCGGCGACCAGCACGCCGCGTTGTGTCAACAACAAATAAGGAACATGAATCTGCCCGTCCATTCCGTTGGGAATCAGCACGTCCTTCAATATCTCGTAGGCAATTTGCGCAATCGCTACGTCGATGGCCTGGCGCGCGCGCCAGGCACGCAGCAGCAGACATGCCCACACGGCAGCGGCGACCAGGACCAGGAGAACGCCGGCGATCCAGGCCCAGCCTAGAAGATGTTCCGGTAGCGACAACATCAGACTTGCTGCATCTGCGTACGCAGCGCCTGTAAGGTCGGTTGCAGCTCCATTTCCTGGCGTGGCAGGGCCAGCAGACGCGCCAGGCTGGACGGAACCGGCACCTCGCGTCCGGCATGCGGCTCCACGATATCGTTGAACTTGGCTGGATGGGCAGTCGCGACGATCACCCAATGGCCGCGTGCGCCGCGAGATATCAGGCGGCGGAACACCTCGGCCGCGGTCGCGGAATGCGGGCACCACAGCTGGTTCAGCTCGTGCGCATCACGACGAATCGTGCTGCGAATCTCGGTATCGTCCACGCTGAATGCGCTGACCTGGCCTTGCAACGTCTCGAAGTCGGCGTGCAAATGGCGCAGGCGTTCCATGTTGCTTGGGTTGCCCACGTCCATTGCCGAGGCCAGCGTCGGCACGCTGGCGCGCGGTTGCCATTCGCCGCTGTGCAGGTACTCGGTGATGGTCTGGTTGGCGTTGGTGGCCAAAACGATCTCGCCGATCGGCAGGCCCACGTGGCGCGCCCACAGACAGGCAAGTGCATTGCCCAGATTACCGGTCGGGATGATGAAATTGGCGCGCTGGCCGGTTTGACGCCATACCTCCAGACCCGCCTTGGCGTAATAGGTCATCTGCGGCAGCAGGCGGCCGATATTGATACTGTTGGCGGAGGACAGCTGGTGAGTCTGGGCCAGGGAAGGATCTTGAAAGGCCTCCTTGACCATGCGCTGGCAGTCATCGAATGTGCCGTGCACTGCGAAGGTACGCACATTGCCGCCCCAACAGGCCAGTTGCTGCGCCTGCCGCTCCGACACCAACCCCTTGGGATACAAAACGACGACATCGACCCAGGGTCTGTCGTGGAAGGCGGCCGCGACCGCCCCGCCGGTATCGCCGGAGGTCGCCACCAGAATCGTCAGTTTACGCGGCGCCTCCTTGCGGATGCGCTGCAGGCAGGCCGCGAGAAAACGTGCGCCGATATCCTTGAATGCGCAAGTAGGCCCATGAAACAGCTCCAGCACCGAGGCGGGCGCCGGGGCGCCTTCCAGAGGCAGCAGCGGCACGGGAAAATCGAAAGCTTCCCGGCAGATCACCGACAATTCATCCGCCAGGGAATCATCCTCGGCAAACGGAGCAAGCAGCAGTGGTCCGATGCCCGCGATTTCACTCTCGCCCTCGAAGTTGCTGTTGAGGAAGCGGGGAAAACGCTCCGGCACATACAGGCCGCCATCCGGGGCGATGCCGCGTGCAATGGCCTCGCTGAGCGTCAATTTCTGCGTCTCGTCGCGCGTGCTTATGTACTGCATGGTCTATTGCGCTCCGAGCGATCACGTGGCATCGATCACACGGGCACCGATCGGCTCGAGCGTGGAAACCCACGCATCGCATTCCAACCCATGCGCGGCGAACCCGGCGACCATGGCATCGCGCACCCCGTGCGCCTGCGGCTCCTCGCACCAGGCGAAGACCGTGGGGCCGGCCCCGGAGATCGAGCAGCCCAGCGCACCCTGCGCCATTGCGCCGTCCTTGACCGCCTGAAACCCGGGAATCAACGCCTTGCGCTGCGGCTCGACGATGACGTCTTCGAGCGACGCGCGGATCAATTGCAGATCATCCGTGAAACAGCCTGTCAAGAATCCAGCCAGATTCGCCGATTGCCAGATGACGTCCGACAGATCGATGGAACGTTTCAGGAGCTGTCGCGCCTCGCGGGTGGCCAGCATCATATGCGGATGCACCAGCACACAGCGTACGCTTGGCGGCACCGGAATCTGTTTGACGTAGGGATCATCGACGCCGACGGTCAGCACCAGTCCGCCGAACAGCGAGGGCGCGATGTTGTCCACGTGCACCGTTCCGCTGGCCACCTGCTCGCCCTTCATCGCAAATTTAAGCAATTCGATCTTGCTCAAGGGCCGGGGCAGCAATGCATCCATGGCGACCACCGCCGCCACCGCAGAGGCCGCCGAGCCGCCCAGACCGGAGCCCAGCGGGATGCCCTTCTCGATGCTCAATTCGATACCGAAATCCACCTCCAATTCGCGCACCATGCTCAATACGCCCATGCCGGCCGTATTGTTCTCCGGCGCAGTCGGCAGCTCGGTGGCGACGCCGTGAATGGCCGTGATGCGAACGCCGGGCTCCTGCGTGCGTCGGGCCGTGACCCGGTCGCCGATCGCCTGGAAACTATGACCCAGCACATCGAAGCCGACGGCCACGTTGCCGACGCTTGCCGGCGCAAATACTGTTGCTGATTGCTTCATGCTTAGAGCTTCGCGCCAAGATAGGCGCATACGCGCAGGAGATCGGCGAAAACGCCGCCGGCCGTGACATCAGGCCCGGCACCGGGTCCCTGAACGATCAGCGGATTCTGGTTGTAGCGCTGTGTAACGAAGCGCACGACATTATCGGTCAGATTGATGTTCGCGAAGGTGTGCGAACGCTCGAGTTCCACCAGACCCACCGAGGCGCTGCTGCTTGCCGCATCGATCGCACCGACATAGCGCAGTACGCGTCCACGAGCCTGCGCCGCGCGCAGGCGCTCGGCGATGGGCGCATCGAATTCGGGCAGGCGGTCCAGAAATTCCTGGGGCGCACAGGAGGTCAATGCCTCGGGCACCAGACCTTCGAGCTGTACATCCTGCATCTCCAGCCGCAGCCCCATTTCACGCGCCAATATGATGATCTTGCGGGCAAAATCGATGCCCGAAAGATCATCGCGGGGATCCGGCTCGGTGTAGCCCTTCGCTCGGGCCGTATGCAGCACCTGCGAGAAGGGTTGCGAGCCGTCCCAGACGTTGAACAAATACGATAACGTCCCCGACAGAATACCCTCGATGCGCTGGATCCGGTCACCCGTCCCATGCAGATCGCGCAGGGTCTGGACGATCGGCAGTCCGGCACCGACCGTCGCCTCATACATGTAATGGGTATTGCCCTGCCGGCTCGCTTCCTGCAAGCGCAGGTAGAACGGCAGATCCGCACTGTTCGCCTTTTTGTTCGGCGTCACGACGTGAATGCCGCCGGCCAGCCAGGCCGGATAATGTTGCGCCACCTCCAAGCTGGAAGTGCAGTCGATGATGATCGCATGAGGAAGATGATCGGCATTCACATGCTGCACGAAACGCGCCATATCCGCCGGCTCCTGGTGCGCACCGAAGGCATCGCGCCAGCGCCCCAGGGGAATCTCGTGCCCGGCCAGGTGCATGCGGCTGGAGCCCATGATGCCGCGCACGCGCAAGTCGACTTTCAATTCACGCGAGAGCCGTTCGACCTGCGAGGCGAACTGATCGAGCAGCACGCCGCCGACCAGCCCGGGTCCGATCAGACCGATCGAGATCGTATGCGGAGAAAGATAAAAACTCGAATGTACCGAGCGTAGAGCTCGTGCCGAATGCTTACCGTCGATCACCGCGGAAATATTGCGTTCGGAAGCACCCTGGGCGATGGCACGCACGCTGACCGCCGCTGCCCCCAGTGCGCCGAACACCTTGGCTGCCGCGCCATGCGAGCCGGCCATGCCATCGCCGACCACCGCCAGGATGCTGCAGTTGTCTTCCACTTCGACGCTTTGGATATGCCCGTCCTGCAGTTCCCGCTCGAATGCCTGACGCACCACCGTTTCCGCACGGACTGACTCGGCTTCCGGGATGGCGAAACAGATGGAATGCTCGGAACTGCCCTGGGAAATCAAGATCACCGAGATGCCATGATCACGCAATGCGCCGAACAGCCGATGCGCGGTGCCGGGCACGCCGATCATGCCGGCCCCCTCCAGATTGACCAATGCAACCCGGTCGATACAGGTAATGCCCTTTACCGCAAGTTGCGAGCTGGGGTTGGCGCATATCAACGTACCGGGCTTCTCGGGCGCGAAACTATTGCGTATCCAGATCGGGATACCCTTACGCACCGCGGGCGCCATCGTCTGGGGATGAATTACCTTGGCGCCGAAATAGGCCAGCTCCATCGCTTCGCTATAGGACAGCGAATCGATGACTTTCGCCTCCGGCACCAGACGCGGATCTGCGCTGAGCACCCCGTCCACATCCGTCCAGATATGGATCTGTTCCGCATTCAGCAGCGCACCGAAAATCGATCCGGAAAAATCGCTGCCGTTGCGCCCGAGCGTGGTCTGCAATCCCTTGGGATCGCGGGCGATGAAGCCGGTGATGATCAAGGTTGCCGGACCGCTGGGCACCAGGCGGTCCATGTTCTCCTGAGACTCGGTCCAGCGTACGCCTGGTCCCAGCGAACCCCATTCCACTACGACGACCTCGCGTGCATCGACCCACTGCACCTGTCCCGGCCGTCGGCCACGATGGCGCAGGTAGGCGCTGAACAAGCGGGTGGACCAGATCTCTCCATAGCCGGCAACCAGATCACGGACCATCTGCGAGGAAAACCGGATCAGCGAGATCGTATGCAGGATGCTGGCGATGTCCCGGCAGTCCTGGGTCAGTAGCGACATGAACTCCTGCCGCGCTTCCTCGGGCAGCAGCGTGTCGGCGATCGTTTCGTGGCGCCGACGCAGTTCCTCGATACGCCCGGTGACATCCTCGCGGCGTTCGGCAGCTGCCACCACCCCCAGCAGAGTATCCGTCACGCCGCGACAGGCCGATAAGACGATACCCATGCGGGGATGCGGATCCTGCTCCAGGATCCTGGCCACACGCTCCATGCAAACCGCATCGGCGACGCTGGAACCGCCGAATTTATGTACGCGCCACCGCTCCACGTAATGAATCTCTCGTTATCTGATCGATCGATGCCCAACGCTCACAAGCGATCCGTCCCGTGCAACGGCCACAGGGGCGCACCCATGAGTGGGCGATACAGTTCGGAATCACGCTGACGCTGAGAGGGCGACACTCTACTGGCAGGCCATCGGGCCGGCAAGCCGGCTGTCGAGGCTAGCCCGAGCTATCCAGCCGACCGAAGGCGAGCAAGCTGGTATCGCAGTCTTCTCCGGCGGCAAGCGGAAACCCGGGACGGGCGAAACACACCGTCTCGCCGGGATCGAGGTCGGCTTCGACGGCTGCTCTTTCGTTATGATAAATCACCCGCGCGGGCCCGACCTGGATCAAATCACGATGCCGCAGCACCCGGCGCAGGATCCGGCGCGAATTCACCAGCAGCCCGTTCGTGCTACCGAGATCCAGCAGCAGATCCTGACCCTTGTCACGTACGATCAGTGCGTGATAACGGCTGACGAACACCGAATCGATGCGTATGTCGGCATCTTCACCACGACCGATCAGCAACCGGTCCGCGCCTAGAACGACCTCCTGGCTGGAGATGCCCTGCATCGTGATCAGCAGTTTGGCGACCGATGCCATCGGTGCCGCTGCAGCCCAGTCTGCGGAGACCAGCAACCTGCCAGGCAAGACTTCAGCTTCGATTGCGCCGGCGGCAGGAGCCTCGGACAACCGGCGGCGATGCTGCCAACCGAGCTCCTCGATGGCGGCATCCAGCGCTGCGGCCGTCACCTGCGTCTGGCTCCGGCTGGCCGCCCAGGCCAGCGAGCGCTCACTGATGCGATTGATACGTGCCGGCACGCCGCCGCTGCAGGCATGGATCTGCGGCATCAAGGTATGCGGCATGAGTGCGTCGGCATCGGCGGCGCCCGCGGCGCGCAGGCGGTGCGCCACGTAGGCGGCTGTCTGGTCTTCGCTCAAAAGTCCGAGCGCGAATCGCGATACGCTTGCATCCACGAGTTGCGCCATACGCGGCGAACCCAGTACCAGGTTCAGGGAAGGCTGCCCCAGCAACAGAATCTTCAGCGCCGCTCGTGCGCCATCCGCTTCCAGGGCGGCAAGAAAGCGCAGTTCCTCCAACACCGAGGGATGCATGGCCTGGGGATTCTCGATGATCAGCAGGCATAAGCGTCCGTTGTCGGCATGATGAGTGATGAAGCGCTCCAGCAGCCGCCGCCGATCGCTCTTGTCATCGTCATCCAAGGCGAAGCCGAACTGGCGCAGGATATCCAGCAGGAATTCGCGTGGTCCGTTGTGCTCGTGCTGCACGGCAGCCGCGATGATGCGCTCGTCCAGGCTCTTGAGCAGCCGGCGAATCAGATAGCTCTTGCCGCAGCCGTGTTCAGCGGTCACCACGCCCAGGCGTGCCCGGGTCCACAGGGTATGCCCCATGAACTCCAGTGCGCGTAGATGCTGATCGGCGGGAAAAAAGAAAGCTTCTTCGGCGGTGTCGGCAAAGGGCTCGGCCACCAGTCCGAAATCGTGACCGGAATGATCCGAAGACGGAGAACCGAGAGTCTCACTCATACCAGAAAATATTAATTACTGCTAATAAACTTATGAAAAATAAGGATCATTATCTATTCTAACAGAATACGGGTTTTGCCGAGAGGACAATAAAGCCTGGTTCGCCTCAACACAAGCGGCGAACCAGCCGATGACCGGAGCGCCTGAGGGTGGTCGAGATCTCGAAACCGCTGGCCGGTGCGTTGCGGAATACATCAGGGTTCTGCCGCGGCGCGAGGCCCAGCCGAGGATAAGGCGGACCAGGCTGCCTGCCGCGAGTTCCGCGCCCACCACCATCACTGGTGGTTCGACCACGCCGGCGCCGCGCAATGCGGCACGCTCAGTCTAGCCGACCCAGTGTTCCGAACCTATCGTTGGTACCATCGAATTACGTGCTTCGCCATCCGAAACAGGAGCATCCCATGAAAAAAGTCCTTGCGACCTTCAGTGCGCCGCGTCCGCACTGGGTGGGTGATGGCTTTCCGGTGCGTTCGCTGTTTTCCCATCACAGCCACGGCCGCCAGCTGAGTCCATTTTTGCTGCTCGACTATGCCGGGCCGGCTCGCTTCGAGCCTGCCACACGACCGCGCGGCGTCGGCCAGCACCCGCACCGTGGGTTCGAGACGGTCACCATCGTTTACGAAGGCGAGGTCGAGCACCGCGATTCCACCGGCGCCGGCGGGCGTATCGGTCCCGGCGACGTGCAATGGATGACGGCTGCCTCGGGCATCCTGCACGAGGAATTCCATTCCGATGCCTTCACCCGCAACGGCGGTACCCTCGAGATGGTACAGCTATGGGTGAACCTGCCGGCCCGCGACAAGATGGGGCCGCCGGGTTACCAGGCGCTGCTGGATACCGACATCCCTGCGGTACCTCTGGCCGGTGGCGCCGGACGAGTGCGGGTCATCGCCGGTCGCTACGAGGGTCAAAGCGGGCCGGCACGCACCTTCACGCCCCTGAACGTCTGGGATATACGTCTGAACCAGGGCCAGCGTACACGCTTCCAACTGCCTGAAGGCCACACCAGTGCCATCGTGCTGCTGCGCGGCACACTCGAGGTCAATGGCCGCGACACCATGCGCGATGCCGATCTGGTCTTGCTCGAGCGGGCCGGCAGCGAAGTGCTGCTGGAAGCCGACAGCGATGCCGCCTTGCTGCTGCTCAGCGGCGAGCCGATCGATGAGCCCATCGTCGGCTACGGCCCTTTCGTCATGAACAGCAGTGAGGAAATCAACGCGGCGATCGATGATTTCAACAGCGGTCGCTTCGGGCGCATGCCTCACTCATCTGCATCCACGTCCATAAAGGAGGCCTCGCCTTGAAACCCAGACTTCATGTCATCACTGCCAGCACGCGCCCTGGGCGCGTGGGACCGGCGGTCGCCCACTGGTTCCTGGACTTTGCCCGCAGCCACGGTCACTTCGACGTGCATGCGGTGGATCTGGCCGAACTCGACCTGCCCATCTACAACGAATCCCACCACCCGGCCACGCAGGAATACGAGCATGCGCATACCAGGGAATGGTCCGGCAGCGTCGCGGCTGCCGACGCCTTCGTGTTCGTCACCCCGGAATACAACTTCAATCCGCCGCCCTCACTGGTGAATGCGCTTAACTACGTCTACCGCGAGTGGAACTACAAGGCCTGCGGTTTTGTCAGCTACGGCGGTGTCTCCGGCGGCCTGCGCGCGGTGCAGATGGCCAAGCAACTGGTCACCACGCTGAAGATGATGCCGATGGTGGAAAGCGTCGCGGTGCCGATGGTGGCGCAGTCGCTGGATGAGCAGGGGAACTTCGTATCCAACCGGCTGATCGATCACTCCGCACAGCAAATGCTCGACGAACTCGCCAAGTGGACTTGCGCGCTCATGCCCCTGCACCGGCCTGTATCGAATTAGCTCCAGCATCGAGGAAGTCAGGGGAGCCGACAATGTACAATTTTATGGTGGGTCGGGAGGGGATCGAACCCTCGACCAACAGATTGTAAAGACGACCTTTTTGCGCATTGCAACTCAGCGGTACGCACGGCACGGTTTTGTAAGTTATCGATTTCAGATGCTTACCGGGCGCCGTCGCGTTCGTCGTGATGCGTGCCGGTGCGTGCGGTGGAGTTAGTCACTGCACCGAATTTGCACGAAATCGGCGCCAAGGGATTTTTTTGGCCTGGGTTTTCTTACTCGGTGCCACCGAGAACCGTATGCATTACGGCATGCGTTTCACTACCAGTGCTCAAGCATTCGTACTGCATACGTTTTTGATGCTCTTGGGTGAGCATGATTTCGTGCAATTTCGTGCAATCGCTAGTGGACGGCCAAGAACTCGTCTCAACTGTGGGGGAAATACCGTTGGATACGTCTGTTGCGTGCTCTGCCGGTCAAGCACCGGTTGCGTCCCGGCTGGCAAGATCGCGAAGTTTTTTGATCCGTATCGGCTGACGGTTCGGGAAACGGGCAACGAGATCCAGTTCCCCACCCATCGCCTCGACATATTCCTTGAGCGTTGACAGCAGCATATCCGAACGCTGCTCGTAGCGGGATACCGTGTCCTGACCGACGCCCAGCGTCTTGGCGATTTCTACCTGAGTACGATTCATCGCCTTGCGCAAATCCTGCAGGGACAGTTCTTCGGCGATCAATTCGGCCGCCCGCATCTTGACCGCTGCCCGTCGGTGGGCAGGTAGCTGAGCGATCTTCCGGCTGAGTGTGCGTCCCATGTTTGTTACCCCCTGAGTCGTTTGCTGGAAGCGATCCGCGCAAGATGCGCATCGAACCGCTGATCGGCCGTGGTGATGAGCCGCCTGTAAAACCGTCTCTCGCTGCCGCCTGATTTGTCGCCGCCAACCAGCAGGATTGCCTGGCGCCGGGGGTCGAGGGCAAAAGCGATTCGCCATACTCCGCCATCGGCATCGAAACGCAATTCTTTCATGTTCGCGTGTCTGGAACCGTGCAGGGTATCTACCCGTGGCCGCTTCGCTTGCGGCCCAAACCGCTCAATGACCCGGGCTTGTGCCAGCAGTTCGTCCTGCACGGTCGCCGGGAACATGTCGAATTCGGTCTCGAATTCATCGGCGAACTTCACGGTCCATGTCATGGCTGAATTATGGACTTCAATACATATGGCGTCAACGCCATACCAGTTCCTGCAAACTCGGTGCCCGGCCGTGGTCGCTATTCGCCGGGGACCGTCATCGCGCCCCAGATCGCCCGCACGTGGCGTGGGACGCGGCGTTACGGATCAGGTTCGAGACTTTTACCGGGCCGTCAAACAAGGGTCGACCGGTCCCGATTCGCCCGGAGGAGCGTTGCAGCGGGCTCAAAGCCCCACAAACACTCGAGCGCTATGACCACGAATTACCGGTGGTGGATCCGGCAAAAGCGCTCGAATTGCCAGAAGGCAAGAAGTCGAAGCTCGTAAACCATTGATTTTATGGTGGGTCGGGAGGGGATCGAACCCTCGACCAACGGATTAAAAGTCCGATGCTCTACCACTGAGCTACCGACCCCTGGGAAGGGCGCGCATGATACCGAAGCGCGCCGCATAGTTCACCGAAAATATGATGTGGGATCCGTGGCCCCGGCAGTACGAAAACCCTCGCGCCGCAACCGGCAGGCATCGCAGGCGCCGCAGGCGCGGCCCTGCTCGTCCGCCTGGTAGCAGGATACCGTCAGGCCGTAATCCACTCCCAGCTCCAGGCCACGCCGGATGATCTGGGCCTTGGTCAGATCCATCAGCGGCGTTTCGATCCTGAAGGTCATGATCCCTTCCACCGCTGCCTTGGTGGCCAGATTGGCGAGCCGCTCGAAGGCGGCAATGAATGCCGGGCGGCAATCCGGATAGCCGGAATAGTCGATCGCGTTCACACCGATGTAGATGCGCGGCGCACCCAGCACTTCGGCCCAGCCCAACGCAAAGGACAACATCACCGTATTGCGCGCCGGTACATAGGTGACCGGAATCCCCGCCTGTGGTGTTTCCGGTATTGCAATGCTCGCATCGGTCAGCGCCGAACCACCGATACCGCTCAAATCGATACGCAGGCAGCGGTGTTCGACCGTTCCCAGAGACTGCGCCACACGCGCAGCCGCCTCGAGTTCGGCGCGATGGCGCTGGCCGTAATCTACGCTGAGCGCATAACACTGCCGGCCTTCATGGCGCGCGATGGCCAGGACCGTGGCCGAATCCAGGCCGCCGGACAACAACACCACAGCACGCGCATCGGATCTGCTCATCATCGACCGGGCGTATCGCCCCAAAGATACTTGTGCAACTGTACCTGCAAACGCACCGGCAGGCGCGCATCCAGGATCCATTGCGCCAATTCGCCCGCCTCCACCTGGCCACTGCTGGGACTGAACAGCACCATACAGCGCTCCTGCAAATGCCGGGTACGCACCTGCTCACACGCCCATTCGAAGTCGGCACGATTACAAATCACGAACTTGATCTGCTCCTCGGGCCGCAGCAGTGCCAGGTTCTCGTAGCGGTTGCGTGCAACCTCGCCGCTACCGGGCGTCTTTATATCCACGACACGCACGACACGAGGATCGACCGTCGACACATCCATGGCACCACTGGTCTCCAAGGACACTTGATGACCGGCATCGCACAGGCGTTGCAGCAGCACAAGGCAACCCTTCTGTGCCAACGGCTCACCGCCCGTCACACAGACATGACGGGTATCGAACGATGCCACCTTTTCGAGCACTGCCTCGATCCGGAACCACTCACCGCCATGAAAGGCATAGGCGGTATCGCAGTAGCTGCATCGCAATGGACAACCGGTGAGCCGCACGAACACGGTCGGCCAGCCGACGCTATCGGCCTCTCCCTGTATCGACAGGAAAATCTCCGTGAGCCTGACACGCGTGGCGGCCTTCCCAGCGAAGCTCGAGGAGCCCGATGAAATCGCCATATCGTCGGAAAGGGCGCCGAGCGGCACCGCCTAGCGCCCCTCCCCGTCCATCTTGGCCAGGCGCTGATTGGCAAGGCGGGCGGCGGTCGTGTCGCCGAAGCGCTGTACGACCTGGCCGAGCGCGGCGCGCGCCTCGTTCCAATTTTTCAGCTCGTAGGCGCAGTAGCCGATTTTCAACAGCGCATCGGGTGTCTTGCGCGAATTCGGATAATCATCGAGTACCTTGTGGAAGTTGCGCATGGCCTCGGTGTATTGCTTGGTCACGTAATGTGCCTCGCCCAGCCAGTACTGAGCATTGTCCGCCAGGGCGCTGTCCGGAAAGGTCTTCAGAAACTGTCCAAAGCCGCGGATCGCCTCCGGATACTTGCCGTCCTTCAACAGATCGAACGCAGCCTGGTAGTTCGCCCGATCATCGCCTTGCGGTACGGGCAGCCCGGAAGCGCTCGTTCTGCCACCGGCCGCACCGGCGTTCACTCCCTCGAGCCGGGCAAGGCGCCGATCGACATCGCCGTACATTTCGCGCTGCTGTTCCTGGGTCTTGCCGAGTTCGTGCTGCAGCTCGTCCAACCGGCCTCGCAGAACGCGCGCCTCATCCTGAGCAGCGGCGATTCGCTGCGACAGGTCCAGCAGACTCTGGTTCGTCAACACGCGCTCGATACGCAGCAGACGCCCGTCGAGTTCCGTGAGCTTCTGCACCACCGGATCTTCTTCGGGAGGGGTAGCCACGCATCCCGCCAACCAGACACACGCGGCGGTGGCGACCAGGGATCGACTCAAACTCATCGGTGCATTCCTCTGCTCGGTCCCGTTGCCATCCATCCGCTCGCCGCCCCTCTATCGCCCGTAGATCAGTTCGACGCGACGATTCTTGGCATAGGCCGACTCATCGCTGCCCAGGACCGCAGGGCGTTCCTCGCCATAGCTGACCGTGGTGATCTGGGCATCCGTCACCCCCTGCAGCATCAAGGCACGGCGCACCGTCTGCGCGCGGCGCTCACCCAGGCCGATGTTGTATTCACGCGAGCCGCGCTCGTCGGAGTGGCCCTCCAGACGCACCGTACGATTGCCGTTCCCGTTGAGAAATTTGGCATGCGCGGCAATGATGGGCACAAACTCCGCACGAATCTCCGCGCGGTCATAGTCGAAGTAAACGATCGAGCCTGCTTCCATGGCTTGCTGCAGTGCCGCCTGTTCCGCACTCAGCGTACCGACCTCGCTGTCGGAGCCGCGGCCGATCTGCGTGCCGGTATCCTCGCTGATCGGCGTGCTGCCGGTGTCGGGCAAAATCTGGGGCTTCTTCGGACAGCCCGCCAGCGCCAATGCGCCCACCACGATCAACATCGCCTGCGCAATACGCATTCAATTTCTCCTGCTATGCCAAGTCTGGGGAACGTTCGGATAAGCCGCGCCCGCTGGACCGCCGATTCCCCGGCGAAACATCCTGCAGGACCACGAAATTCTGCCATAGCCAGGCCGGCGGGACCATGCATGCCAAGGCCGGATCACGCACTTGCATCAGCGCCCCGGCGGATAGGGCGACCAGACCGGCTCACGCACCTCGCCACTGCTGGCTGCCAGGCGCTGCTGTACGCGTCCGTCGACCGAGACCATCGCCAATACGCCACGGCCACGATCCTGAGTCGCGTAGATCAGTGCGGCTCCGTTTGGAGCAAAGCTGGGACTTTCGTCCTGCCGGCCCTGGGTCAACACCCGTACGGCCCGCGTTGCCAGGTCGATGACGGCGATGCGGTAGGCGCCGCGATCAAGGTGTACGACGGCCAATTGCTTACCGTCCGGCGACAGCCGCGGACGGGCATTGTAGCTGCCCTCGAAGCTCAGGCGAGTCGCTCTATTCGGCTGCGCCACCTCCACTTCATAGATCTGCGGACCGCCGGCGCGATCCGACATGAAATACAGTTTACGCCCATCCGCCGACCAGGCCGGCTCGGTATCGATGCCCGGATCGAAGCTCATACGTGTCAGCAGCTGGCTGGCGAGATTCAAGGTATACACGTCCACGTCGCCATCCTTGCGCGACAAGGTCAGGGCGAGCGTCGTGCCATCGGGCGACCAGGCCGGCGCGCCGTTGATGCCGGAACGCGCCGAAACACGGCGGCGTTCTCCGGTACGCACGGTCTGTACATAGATCGCCGAAGCCTTGTTCTCGAAGGAGACATACGCCAGGCTCTGGCCATCGGGCGACCAGGCTGGCGACATCAACGGCTCGCTGGAACTGGCGATCACCTGAGGATTCCCGCCATCGGCGTCCGCGACGATCAACTGATAACGCTGCCGGGGCGGCGTACCCTCCACGCTGATGAAAGCGATGCGCGTCGAGAAGGCTCCACGAATACCGGTCAGCTGCTCGAAAATGAGATCGGCAATACGGTGCGACAGGGCACGCAGGGAATTCGCCGCCGCCGTCAGCCGCTGGCCGGAGAGACGCTGGCCGGTCAGCACGTTATATAACTCGAATTCCGCCGCATAGCGGCCTTCGCCCTCGCCCGGCAGCGGTGCGAGCTTGCCGACCGCGATGAAATCGCTCTTGAGATAGCGCCAGTCCTGGAAACGGATCTGCTCTCCGGAAGTCGGCCGGTCGATCATGTCCTGGCGCTCCAGGGGCGCGAAACGCCCGCTGCGCTGCAGATCGGCGGCCACTACTTCGGCGACATCGAACGGCGCCGCTCCCGCGGATTCCCAGCCGAAAGGAACAATGGCGATCGGTACTGCATCTGCCTGGCCGCGGGTGATCTCCACGACCAGCTGCGCATGGGCCACGCCCGCCGCCAGCATCAGAATACAGGCCAGCAGCCAATTGTCTCGTCTTGCCGCCGCCGAACCGCGGTCTGCCCGAAGACCTGCCTTCATTCCATCTCTCCCGTCGCTGAGGGTGTATCGCCGGTCAGGTTCAATTCAATCCTGCGGTTCGAACACCAGATTCAGATTTCGTTCGAACAATCGAGCATCCGGCGGCGGCGGCAGCGGCGAAGCGCGCATGACAGCCGTCTCGATCGACTGTTTCACCGCCGTATCGCCGTTGCACTCGCCGATACGCACCGACAATACGGTACCGCCGGGCGCCTGCGCCACATGCACCACGCACCTCAGTCCGGGCCGGGCCGAGGGAGGGCGATTCCAGTGGCGTTCGATGCGCTGTTTGATCAGCGCGGCATATTCGCTGCCCGCGCCGGAATCCAGTGCCTGCATGCGCCCTTCTTCCTCCTCCAACTGGCGGCGCAACTCCGCCTCCCGGGCCGCCTGCGCACGCGCCTCTTCGGCAGCTTTGCGGCGTTGCGCCTGCTCCTCCTGCCGGCGCTTGATCTCTTCCGCCCGCCGGCGCTCCAGCTCTTGCGCCTGGCGCTTGGTCTCCTCGAGGCGTTTACGTTCGGCCTCCTGGCGTTCGCGCAACTGCTGCTCTTGTGCCTGGCGCCGCTGCTCCTGGCGTTCGCGCTGCTGCTGCATCCGGCGCCGCTCCTCGCGTTCGCGCTCCGCGGCCAGGCGCCGTTGTTCCGCGGCAGCCGCCAGCTCGCGCTCCTGCACCCGCTCCAGCACGGATCGATCGACCACGATCGCCTGGATGGCCAATTGCACCGGCGCGGGCTTGCTCGGCATCGCCATCATGCTCAGTGCGAACAGGCCTGCAAACAGGGCATGCAGCAATGCTGCTGCGATCAGATAGGCCCAGTGCTGGCGCACGAACTCCGGCATCGCGGCGCGGGGTCCTTCAGCGCTTGCGGCGATCGCGGGTCTCGGCCGGATCGGTGATGAACCCGACCTTCTCCGCACCCGATTCCTGCAGCAGCACCATGCCGGCGACGACCTCCCCATAGGGTACGGCGCGGTCCGCCTTGACCAACACCGGAGTTTTCGGCTCCCGGCGGATAACCGCCGAGACGCGCTGCACCACGGTCTCGGCATCCAACGCGGATTCCTGGTTGTCGCCGATATTCAGATACAGCCCGCCCTGAGCATCCACGCTCAGGATCAAAGGATCATGATCGCGCAACACGTCCGCGGGCAGCGGCTCGGCGCCCGCCTTGGGCAGATCCACCTTGATACCCTGGGTCAGCAGCGGCGCGGTGACCATGAAGATGATCAGCAGCACCAGCATCACATCGATGTAGGGAACCACGTTGATCTCGGCCATCAAGCGCCGTCCGCGTCTGGCCGGCGTCATGCACGCGCCTCCACGCCGCCCGTCCCCAGGGCATGAGCGCCTGCCGGGGCGATGTTCTGCTGGGCGCCCTGATTGGCGGCCTGATTGGCGGCCTGGGCGGGGCGGGGCGCCGTGGCATGGCGTTGCAGGATGCTCAACAGCTCCTCGACGAAGGTGTCATAGCGCAGCTCGATGCGGCTGACCTGATCGGCATACCGGTTGTAGGCGATGACCGCGGGAATCGCGGCAAACAAGCCCATGGCGGTTGCAATCAGGGCCTCGGCGATGCCGGGCGCGACCATCGCCAGGGTTGCCTGCTGGACGTTTCCCAGTCCATGGAAAGCATTCATGATGCCCCATACCGTGCCGAACAGGCCCACATAGGGGCTGGTCGAACCGATCGTGGCGAGCATCGACAGACTGTTCTCGAGGCGATCGCTTTCCTTGAGCAGCGCCACACGCATACCGCGCCGGGAACCCTCGATGAGCTGCGCCGAGGCGATGTTGCCTTGTTGGCGCAGGCGTGAAAATTCGCGAAAGCCGGATTCGAAAATGCTTTCCATGCCCTTGGTGAGCCGCCGGTCCTGTTCGATCGCGCGATACATGGCGGTAAGATCGCCGCCGGACCAGAACATTTCCTCGAAGCGGTCCGCTTCGTTGCGAGCCTGGCGCAGTTCGGCGCGCTTGCGCAGCATGATCGCCCAGGATGCGACGGAGGCCATCAGCAGGATCACCAGCACGATCTGCACGATGAAACTGGCATGGATCACTAGTTCCCAGGGATTCAGGCCTTCCGTCATCATTCATTCGACTCCCGCTAAGTTGAATCTCGAGGCCAGCTGCGGCGGCAAGGGCCGCGGCCGCAAGGTCTGCACATCCAGGCAGGCGATGCGTACGTCTCCGTCCAGCAGCAACTCGCCGTGCGGCCCCTCGCGATGGATCTCCTGCTTCAGCGTCAAACTGGCGCGTGCCGTCGCGACCACCGCGCAACTCACCTGCAGCACATCATCGAAACGCGCCGGTTTGCGAAAGCGTGTCTGCAACTCGACAACGGCAAAGATCAATCCATGCTGCTCCTTGAGCGGCAATTGATCGATGCCCGCGGCGCGCAGCCATTCCGTGCGCGCCCGTTCCATGAACTTCATATAGTTGGCGTAGTAGACGATGCCGCCGAGATCGACGTCCTCGTAATACACACGCACCGGCCAGACAAATACGGGATTCATCCGCGGAACAATTCCCCGTTCGTACCGGAACGCTCCGGCAGTTTCAGCCCAAAGTGGACATATGCATTACGAGTCGCGACCCGCCCGCGCGCAGTACGCATGAGGAAGCCCTGCTGGATCAAATAGGGTTCGATCACATCCTCGATCGTACCGCGCTCCTCGCCCAGCGCCGCTGCCAGACTTTCCACACCCACCGGGCCGCCGTCGAACTTCTCGATGATGGTCAGCAGCATCTTGCGGTCCATGATATCCAGACCCAAGGGATCCACGTCCAGTAGATCCAGCGCCGCCTGCGACACCTCATCGGTGATCCGTCCGTTGGCCTTCACCTCCGCATAGTCTCGCACCCGCCGCAGCAAGCGATTGGCGATGCGCGGAGTACCGCGCGAGCGCTGCGCAATGCGCAAGGCGCCGCCGGCATCGGCCGCAACACCCAGGATCGCCGCCGAGCGCGTCACGATCCGCTGCAGATCCGCCGTATCGTAAAACTCCAGGCGCTGCACGATGCCGAAGCGATCGCGCAGCGGCGAGGTCAGCAGACCGGCGCGTGTCGTCGCACCGATCAAGGTAAACGGCGGCAGATCCAGCTTGATCGAGCGTGCGCCGGGTCCTTCACCGATCATGATGTCGAGTTGGAAATCCTCCATGGCCGGATACAGGATTTCCTCCACTGCCGGGCTGAGACGATGAATCTCATCGACGAACAGCACGTCGTTGGGCTGCAGGTTGGTCAGCAGCGCCGCCAGGTCGCCGGCGCGTTCGATCACCGGCCCGGAGGTCTGGCGCAGGCTCACGCCGAGTTCGTTGGCGATAATGTTCGCCAAGGTCGTCTTGCCCAGACCCGGCGGGCCGAAAACCAGGACATGATCCAGAGCCTCACGGCGTCTGCGGGCGGCCTCGATAAAGATTTCCATCTGAAGCTTCACGGCGGACTGCCCGACATAGTCCGCCAGCCGCTTGGGACGCACGGCGCGATCGAATGCCTCGTCATCCCCCTGGGTCCCCGCGGCAATGATGCGCTCCTGCTCCGTCATGGCGTCATTCACCGCGCGGCGGCCGCTTGCAGCGCGTGCCGGATGATTTCTTCGGTCGTCTGCACCGAGGGTTCGACCGTCTTCAGCAGCCGCAGCACCTCGGCCGGCTTGTAGCCCAGCGCGACCAGCGCGCTATAGGCTTCCGCCTGCGCCGCCGCCGGTGCCTCCGGCGCGCCGGACCGCAGCGCACCGGAGGCAAATTCGCCGAAACCCTTGACGCGATCGCGCATCTCGATCAGCAGGCGCTCGGCCGTCTTGCGGCCGACACCCGGGGTGCGCACCAGCGCATCGGCATCTTGCATCTCGATACACATCAGAAAGCTCTCGACGCTCATCCCCGATAACAAGGTCAATGCCAGTCGGGGACCGACGCCCGACACCTTCAGCAACTCCCGGAACAGTCGGCGCTCGCGCTCACTGCCGAATCCATACAGCATGTGCGCATCCTCGCGCACGACCAGATGAGTGAACAGGCTGACCTCGCTGCCCGTCGCAGGCAGCGTATAGAAGGTGGACATGGGCGCTTCCAGTTCGTAGCCCACGCCGCCGACGTCGATGAGCAACTGCGGCGGATGCTTGGCGCCCAGCCGCCCGCGCAGAAAGCCGATCATGACGACGCTCCTGCGGCGACCGAAGCCAGCCCCAACAACCGGCGCGAATGCGCGTGACACAAGGCGATGGCCAGCGCATCGGCGGCATCCTCGGCGAGCGGCGCCGTAAGGCTCAGCAGCCGCCTGACCATCAGTTCGACCTGTGCCTTCTGTGCGGCTCCGGTCCCCACGACCGCCAGCTTCACCTCGCGCGGCGCATATTCGAAGACCTTCGGGCGCAGCTCGAAGGTCGCGCTGAGCGCCGCCCCGCGCGCCTGCCCCAGCTTCAGGGCGCTGTCGGCATTTCGATGCATGAATACCCGCTCGATCGCCACTTCATCCGGATGGTGTTCCCGGGCCAGCTGTGCGACCCCGGTAAAGATTTCCCGCAAGCGTTCGGCCAGGCAGCTTCCCTGGGTACGGATGACGCCGGCGGCAAGGTAGGCCGCCTGGTGATGCTCGATTTGCACGATCGCGTAGCCGGTACGCAGCGAACCGGGATCCAGGCCCAGGATACGCGCGCATCCCGGCAGGGCCGTCTGCGGCGACGCTACCAATGCCGCAAGATTCCGGGGCCGCCTGAGTCTGCGCAAGAATTCCTCCGTCCATTGTCACTCGAGTCTGGATCGAGTTTTCGCACCCCGGCAGCCGGGGCCGGCTTCTGGGTGATGATCGAGTGCCGCTATGATACGGCAACCACTCCCGGCGAACACGCCGATCGCTACCGGCTCCGAACATCATGTCCGTTCACGAAACTTCCGAACCAGCAAGTCTTGCGATGCCGGAAACGCCGCGACCGTCATCGATTCGGAACGACCCGCCCGAGGCAGGTATCGTTGCGCAACGGTCCGGCCTGGAAAATGTCCCGGCACAGGTGCGCCGTTGGCTGGCCGGCCTGACACTGACGCCGGATGGCGACGGGGTGCGCGAGCGCGTGCTTTCGATCCTCGCGATCGTGGCGCCCTTGACGAACGACCTCGATATTCTGACGGGTACCGCCCTGTATGTGCTGCTGGCATCGCGGGCACTGCCCGCGCCGCAGGCCGTGCAGGCCGCGGAACCCGCCGCCAGCCGCATCGCCACCGAGCTGCAAAGAATGGGCTCGCTCGACATCGCACTCGGCATTGCTCCCCCAGTGAAGGCCGCTGTGACATCGACCGGGCAGGAGCAGATCACGGCAGGAAAAGCCGCGGGCGGGAATGCCGTGCGCACCGGTCCGGCCGGTATGTCCGAATCGCTGTCGCGGCAACAGGCCGAAGCGCTGCGCAAAATGCTGCTCGCCATCGTTACCGATCCGCGTCTGGTATTGATCAGGCTGGCCATGCAGCTGTATCAGCTGCGCATGGCCAAGGATGCCTCCGAGGCTGAACGCCGACGCCTCGCGCATGAGACACGCCACATCTATGCGCCGCTCGCCAATCGCCTGGGCGTGTGGCAGCTGAAATGGGAACTCGAGGATTGGAGCTTCCGCTATCTCGACCCGGAGAACTACAAACGTGTCGCCGGATGGCTGGCCGCCAAGCGCACCGATCGAGAACACTACATCGATGAAGTGGTCGCGCGAATCCGTACCGAGCTGGAGCGGGCCCACATCAAGGCCGAGGTGGCCGGTCGTCCAAAGCATATCTACAGCATCTGGCGCAAGATGCAGCGCAAGACTCTGGCCTTCGATCAGCTCTATGATCTTCGCGCCCTGCGCGTGATCGTCGATACGGTAGCGGACTGCTATGCCGCATTGGGCATCGTGCATGGGCTGTGGCCCTATATTCCGGGTGAATTCGACGATTACATCGCCACCCCGAAAGATAATTTGTATCGCTCGCTGCACACGGCCGTGATCGGCCCCGGCAAGCTGCCGATGGAAATTCAGATCCGCACGCGCGAGATGCATGAGCATGCCGAGTTGGGAGTCGCCGCGCACTGGCGCTACAAGGAAGGCGGACGAGCCAATCCGGCGTACGAACAAAAAATCGTCTGGCTGCGCCAGATCCTCGAGCCCGGCGAGCGAGACCAGGAGAGTGAAACCGACTTCCTGGAGCGCGTACGCTCGGAGGTGTTCGAGGACCGCGTCTATACGCTTTCGCCGCGCGGCGAAGTCATCGATCTGCCGCGCGGTGCCACACCGCTGGACTTTGCCTACCTGGTGCATACCGATCTGGGGCATCGCTGCCGAGGTGCCAAGGTAAACGGCCGCATGGTGCCCCTGACCCATCCCTTGTCGAACGGCGATCAGGTCGAGATCATCACCGGCAAGCAGCTCAGCCCCAGCCGCGACTGGCTGGTGCCCTCCCTGGGCTACCTGGTCTCCCCGCGCAATCGCAGCAAGGTGCGCAGCTGGTTTCGCAAGCTCGACGAAGACCAGAACCGGCAGCAAGGCAAGCTCATCCTGGAACGCGAACTGCAGCGCCTGGCAATACACAGCGTCACGCTGCCGGAGTTGATCGGCGAATTCAACGTTGCGAATGCCGAGCAGCTGTACCTGGCCATCGGACAGGGTGAAATCAATGTGGCGCAGATCACCGGGGCGATTCAGCGCCGCGCCAAGCCACAGGAACTACCCTCGGCCGTACCACGGCACCCCATCGCCCTGCCCAAACAGACCGACGGCATCATGATCGAGGGCATCGGCGACCTGCTGTCCAGCGTTGCGCGTTGCTGTGCGCCCGTGCCGCCGGAACCAATCGGCGGCTACATCACGCTCGGGCGCGGCGTGAGCATCCATCGCGATAACTGCACCAACTTCCGACGCATGGCGAACGAACATCCCGAGCGCATCATCGCAGTGGAATGGGGCGCCGCAGGCGAGCGCTCTTTCGCAGTCGACGTGCACGTTCGCGCCTTCGATCGCCGCGGACTGGTGCGCGACATCAGCGCCGTGCTGGCCGACTCGCGCGTGAACATCCATTCGATGAACACCGTCACCCGCGAACGCGACGGCATCGCCGATATCAATTTGCGCATCACCGTGCGGGATCTGGAGGAACTATCGCAACTGCTGGCACGCGTGCAGGCTGTGCCGAACGTGCTAAGCGCGCGCCGCAAGGCTTCGTAGAACAACCGCATACCGCCCTACCCGGTGGACGACCCGGCAGCCTCGCCTGGCTGCGCGCCGCGGATGCTCTATCCTCGAACTATCGACCGGCCGAACTATCGATTGGGAAAATCGATTGCGATCTTGTCGGCGCTGAGCGCCGCTTCATGCAGAGCTTCCGATAAGGTCGGATGCGCGTGCATCGTACGCTGCAGATCCTCGGTGCTCGCCGAGTACTCCAATGCCAGCACCGCCTCGGCGATCAACTCGCCGGCCATGGGACCGATGATGTGCACGCCCAGGATCTCATCGTCGTCCCGGGCCGAAATGAGCTTACAAAAGCCCACTCCCGCCTCCATCGCCCGCGCACGGCCGCTGGCCATGAAAGGGAAGGACCCGACCTTGTAAGGGCGGCCGCTGCGCTTGACCTCCTCCTCCGTCCGACCGACCCAGGCGATTTCCGGCGTGGAATAGATGACCGATGGGATGGTCTTGTAATTCACTTCGGCCACCTTGCCGGCGATCAAATCGGCGACCATCACGCCTTCTTCCTTGCCCTTGTGCGCCAGCATGGGCCCGCGCACCAGGTCACCGACGGCCCAGATACCCGGCGCGCCGGTGCGGCACTCGTCATCGACCTCGACGCAGCCGCGTTCATCCAGCCGCACGCCGCTGCCTTCCTCGAACAGATCCTGCGAGTAAGGACGCCGGCCGATGGCCACGACGACCTTGTCCACAATGACGCTTTGTTCGCCCTTGGCGTCGGTGTACTGCAGCGTTATGCCCTGTGCCGATTGCTGTGCGCCGCCGACCTTGGCACCGAGGCGGATATCCAGGCCAAGCTTCTTGAAATGCTTGAGCGCCTCCTTGGACACCGCACCGTCCGTCATCGGCAGAAAGCTGTCCAGCGCCTCCAGCACGACCACTTCCGAACCCAGGCGCCGCCATACGCTGCCCAGTTCCAGGCCGATGACGCCCGCGCCGATGACGCCCAGGCGTACCGGCACCTGGTCGAACTCCAGCGCTCCCCAGGAATCCACGATCCGCTTGCCGTCGAACGGCAGGCTCTTCAGCGGCGTAGGCTGCGATCCCGCAGCCAGTACGACATGCCTGGCACTCAAGATTTCCTGCTTGCCGTCCTTGCCGGTGAACTCCACGCGATTGCCGCTCAATAACTTACCATGGCCTTGCAGCGCCGTGACGCCCGCGCCTTTCAGCAAGGCGGCAATACCCAAGGTCGACTGCTTGACGATCTGCGCACGCCGCTTCTGCATGGCGGCCAGATCCACATCGATCTTGCCCACCTTGATGCCATGGACCGCGAATTCGTGCTGCGCCCGATGCACCAGTTCCGAGGACTCCAGCATCACCTTGGAGGGAATACAGCCGGCGTTCAAACAGGTTCCGCCGAACGCATACGAACCATCCTTGTTGCGCCATTCATCGATACAAGCCACTTTCAGCTTGTGCTGGCCGGCGCGAATGGCGCAGGGATATCCGGCGGGACCGCCGCCGATCACGATGACGTCATATTCGGACATGGATACTCCAGGATCTGGGTGCGTTCAGCGATTCGATGCAAACACGCGCTCGGCTCGCCCGAGAACCGGCGGAGCACCGCCGGATGCGCATTCGGTCCGTCCTCTCCGGTTACATTTGCAGCAACAGCCGGGCCGGATCTTCCAATGCTTCCTTGACCGCCACCAGGAACTGCACCGATTCGCGGCCATCGACGATACGATGGTCGTAAGTCAGCGCCAGATACATCATCGGCCGGACCTTGACCTTGCCGTTGATCACCACCGGACGCTCCTGGATCTTGTGCATCCCCAGGATCGCCACCTGCGGCGGATTCAGGATCGGCGTCGACAATAGCGATCCGAACACGCCGCCGTTGGTGAGCGTGAAGGTGCCGCCGGTCAGCTCTTCCAGGGTAATCGAGCCGCTGCGCGCCTTTTGTGCAAAGGTTCCGACCGCCGTCTCGATCTGCGCAAAACTCAGGCTTTCCGCATTGCGCATCACCGGCACCACCAGGCCGCGATCGGTGGAGACCGCCACGCCGATGTCATAGTACTCGTGATACACGATATCGTTGCCGTCGATCGATGCATTCACAGCCGGGAAGCGCCGCAGCGCCTCGATGCAGGCCTTCACGAAAAACGACATGAAGCCCAGCTTCACGCCATGAGTGTTCTCGAACTTGTCCTTGTACCGGGACCGGAGTGCATTCACGGCCGTGAGGTCGATCTCGTTGAACGTGGTCAGCATGGCTGCGGTGGACTGCGCCTGGACCAGGCGCTCGGCGATGCGGGCCCGCATGCGGGTCATCGGCACACGCTGCTCGCCGCGCGCGCCGCCGAGCGGCAACTGTACGGCCGGGGCCGGGGCACTGGCCGGTGATGTCGGGCTGCTCACCCCCGGCACCACGGCAGGCTTGTTCGCCAAGTGCTGCATCACATCGCTTTTGCTGATGCGGCCGTCGCGGCCGCTGCCGGCGATCTGCTCCGCATCCAGGCCATGTTCCTGAACCATGCGTTTCGCTGCCGGGGCCAGCTTCGCCACGGCTGCCGCAGGAGTTTCCCCGGCGGTCATCTTCGGTGCGGCCGCCGTCTTGGTCGCCGCCGGTTCACCGCTCGCACCCGTCTCGCCGGCCGCGCCTGCCTCGATGATGGCCAGTAGCTGGCCGCTGGTGACGATGGCGCCGTTCTCCACCTTGAACTCCTTGATCACGCCCGCCACGGGCGAGGGCACCTCCAGCACGACCTTGTCGGTTTCGAGATCGACCAGATTTTCATCGCGGCCGACCGCTTCCCCCGGCAGCTTGTGCCAGGCGATCAGCGTTGCATCGGTGACGGATTCTGGCAGTTGCGGAACTCTGACTTCAGTGCTCATTCTGGGGTCCTGGTCGCTCTGGGGTCCGGCTAAACGTCTGAGGCTGCTTTCTTGGCGTTGGGGCGCAGGCGGGTGGTCTGGCGCAGCGAGGCTTCGGTGCGAGTCGCACGCAAGGCCGCATCGACCAGGTTGCGCTGCTGGCGGGTATGCAACTGCGGGATACCCGTGGCCGGTGCCGCGGCCGGCGCACGCCCCGCGTACAGCAGCGTATGCTCGGGCGACAACGGTTCCTGCAGACGGTGCCGAATCTGGTACCAACCGCCCTGATTCTGCGGTTCCTCCTGACACCAGACGATCTCTCGCGCCGCCGAATACTTGCGAATGATGGCCGCATACTGCTCGCTGGGGAACGGATACAATTGCTCGATGCGCACGATGGCGCAATGAGTCAGCGCATCGGCACGGCGCGATTCCAGCAGATCGAAGTACACCTTGCCGGAGCAGAACACGATGCGCTTGACCTTTGCGGGCTGGAGGTCATCCACTTCATCGATGACGTCACGGAAACTTCCGTGCGTCAAATCCTCCAGTGAGGACACCGACAGCTTATGACGCAGCAGACTCTTGGGTGTCATGACGATGAGCGGCTTGCGGAAGCCGTGCTTCATCTGACGGCGCAGCATATGAAACATCTGCGCCGGCGTCGAAGGCACGCAGACCTGCATGTTCTGTTCGGCGCACAATTGCAGAAAGCGTTCCAGACGAGCCGAGGAATGTTCCGGCCCCTGGCCTTCATAGCCATGCGGCAGCAATAGCGTCAGGCCGCACAAGCGACCCCATTTGGCCTCGCCCGAACTGATGAACTGATCGATGATGACCTGGGCGCCATTGGCAAAGTCGCCGAATTGTCCTTCCCATAAGGTCAGGCAGTTCGGTTCCGTGGTCGAGAACCCATATTCGAAGCCCATGACGGCTTCTTCCGAAAGCAGCGAATCGATGACCGTGAAGCGCGGCTGTCCGGCCATCAGGTTTTCGAGCGGCACATAGGTTGCGCCGCTGGTCTGATCGTGCCATACGGCATGACGATGAAAGAATGTGCCTCGGCCGCTGTCCTGGCCCGTGAGGCGCACCTCGAAGCCTTCGGTCAGCAGCGTGGCGTAAGCCAGCGTCTCGGCAAAACCCCAGTCCAGCGGCAGCTGGCCGGCGGTCATTTTCTCGCGATCCTGCACCACCCGCGCCACCTGCCGGTGCAGCGTGAAATTCGAGGGGAAACTGATGAGTTTGCCGGCCAGCTCGCGCAGCTGTTCGATGCGCACGCCGGTCGGCACCACTTCGTCTAGATCGACGTCGTGGTATTTCGACCAGTCGGCGGTATGCTGGTTGCCGATGAGGCCCAGCGAATGCTTCGCCTGGGAAACACCCTCGTCCATATCACGGCGATAGCGCTCCACCATGGCGTCGGCCTCCGCCATCGTGACGACATTCTCGCCCACCAGTTTGTCGGCATAGATCTGCCTCGGCGTGTGCTGCTGGCGGATCGTCCGGTACATCACAGGCTGGGTGGCTGCCGGCTCATCCGCTTCGTTGTGCCCCAGCCGGCGATAACACACCAGATCGATGACCACATCCTTGCGGAAGGTCATGCGATAGTCCAACGCCAGGCGCGTCACCAGCAACACGGCCTCCACATCGTCGCCGTTCACATGGAAAATCGGCGCCTCGATCATCTTGGCCACGTCGCTGCAGTACAGCGTCGAGCGCGCATCGCGCGGATCGGAGATCGTGAAGCCGACCTGGTTATTGATGATGACGTGCACCGTGCCGCCGGTGTAAAAACCGCGCGCCTGCGACATCTGCAGCGTCTCCATGACCACGCCCTGCCCCGCGAACGCTGCATCGCCGTGGATCAGTATCGGCATGACCTTCACGCCCGCCGCATCGTTGCGCCGCTGCTGGCGGGCGCGCACCGAACCCTGTACGACGGTATTGACGACCTCCAGATGCGAGGGATTGAAGGCAAGCGCCACATGCACATTGCCGGCAGGCGTCTGGATGTCGGTGGAGAAACCCTTGTGATATTTGACGTCGCCCGAACCCTGCATGTGGTTGACGTCGTAGTGGCCCTCGAACTCCGAGAACAGTTGCTGCGGCGACTTGCCGAGCACATTGACGAGTACGTTCAAGCGGCCGCGATGAGCCATGCCGATGACGATTTCCTCGATGCTGCGCTGACCGCCCTCCTGGATCAAATCATCGAGCAGCGGAATCAGCGCATCGCCGCCTTCCAGGGAAAAACGCTTCTGCGCCGGATAACGGGTTGCGAGGTAGCGTTCCAGGCCTTCGGCGGCGGTCAAGTGACGCAGACAGGTCCTGCGCTCCTCGGTCGAAAGACCGCCTCGGATACGCCGTTGCTGGAACTGGTCCTGAAGCCACAGCCGCTCCTTGGAACTGGATACGTGCGCAAATTCCGCCCCGATGGGGCCGCAATAGATATGCTTCAGCTGCGCCACGATATCGCGCAGCGCCATGCGCGGAACAATCGCTTCGGTGCGGCTACCGGTGTAGAACTCGGTGGCCATGTCGGCTTCGCTCAAGCCGAAATGATCCAATTCGAGCACTTGCGGCACCGGGCGATTCGTCAGACCCAACGGATCGATATTCGCGATCAGATGGCCTCGATTGGCGTATACCTGTACCAGACGGGACACCGCACCCTGCTTCGCCGAGGCATCCCCGAAGGGCGCTGCGCCAGTTGGAAGCGCGCCGGAGCGGGTGCGCCGCGCCAAAGCCTCACGGATGGGGCCATGGGCGATATCGACCCTTGCCTCGCTACCCGTTGCACCTGCCGATCCGGCGCCGTTCAGGCTGCCGAAATAGTCGCGCCAGGACGGTTCGACCGAGCCGGGATCGAGCAGATACCGTTCATACAGGGATTCGACATAAGGGGCGTTGCCAGCCCCGAGAGGCGTAGAGGCGAGCAAAGCTCGCAAAGAGTCGCTCATTGCGCTCGCAGATTCCTGTGCGGACGAGGGAAGAACGCGATACCGCCAGTCCCCCAGTGGACCAGCTTATGTGATCCAGTAGTGTAGCCGAAGCACGGCGCGGAACAAAAAAGTCGCGCCCAGGCGCGAAACAGTTCACATCCGGCACGCTGCGAAAGGACACAGCGAACGGTTCATTCCGGCCCGAAAGCAGGCCGCTCGCCTCCGTGAGGGCGCCTGCCGGGCGCGGTTTCGCGGGCATCAACACGAGGACAGACGCCACATCTGCGTCAGCCGCGCGTTTGACCAAGACCTTCTTCGATGCGGCGCACGACCGCCATCAACTTCGGACGTACGTCGTTCAGCAAATATTCCCTGGACACCTTGAACGCCGGTGCACCGGCGTTGATGGACATCGGCGGCAGGCCATTGCCCGGCCTGAAGCCCATTGCGATGCCATTGACGTCGCTTTGCCAATCACCGAAGGAGCCGCATACGCCCAGTTCCCGGCAGATCGCCAGCGACTTCTCGATGCCCGCCTTGAGCGTCGGCCAGGCCGCATGATCCAGTTCCCTGATCTGGTCCAGCAGATCGATGCGTTCCGCCTCGCTGCACACCGACAGGTAACCCCGGCCGATGGCCGAGGTCGCCAGCGGCAAGCGCATGCCGACATCCAGATTCAACGCCAGCACCGCATTGCTCTTGCAGACCTCCACATACACCATGCTCAGGCGCTGACGCGTACCGAGCGCGACCAGCGTACCCGTGGCATCCGCGAGCTCCTGCATCAGCGGACGCGCCAGGTCGCGTACTTCGAATCTTCCCAACGCGGCGCTGCCTAGCGCCAAAGCCGCCGTGCCCAGGCGATACTTGCCGAACTCCTTTACATAGTGCAAATAGCCGAGCTTTGTCAGCGTATAGGTCAGCCGCGACACCGTCGATTTCGGCAACGCACAGCGCTCCGAGATTTCCTGGTTGCCCAACAGCCAGACACCATCTCGATAGCAGGCCAGCACCTCCAGGCCGCGCGACAGCGCAGTGACGAAATGCCGATCCGCCTTGCCGGTGGACTTGCCGGTGGATATGCGCTCCGCGTCCTGCGATGCCTCGCCGGACGGTTGCGGCGAGTCGATACCCGTTGCTCGCGTCATCTGCGGATGCTCAAAACCATATGGAATCTACCGGTAAGGTAAGATCACCCGAATCGAAGTGCGGTAGGTTGTTGGAGAATTGCCTCGGCAGCCGCATGATTCTGCTTTGCAGGCTGATATTCCGCAGAAAACTATCACAATTGCCATAGAGATTGCGAATTCTGCGGCTTGTAGACGTCATCTGAAACACCCTATCATCGTCTACGCGACAGTCGGATCTGCTAGGAAGACCTAAGCTCTGCATAGCAGAATTTACAATCTTGATCGAAGCGCCTGGGGTTTTCATGGACCTGAACTTCACTCCCGAGCAGCAGGCTTTTCGCGATGAAGTTCGTCGCTTCCTGAACGACCGGTTGCCCGGTGACATCAGCCGCAGGGTCAAGAACGGCCAGCCGCTCGAGCCGCAGGACTACACGCGCTGGCAAAAAATTCTTTTCGAGCAAGGCTGGGGCGCTCCGGGGTGGCCCGCTAAATTCGGCGGTCCGGGATGGGGACCGGTCGAAATGCATATTTTCGACGAAGAAGCGGCGATGGCGGGTGCGCCGCGCACGATTCCCTTCGGCCTGCAAATGGTAGGACCGGTGATCATGAGGTTCGGCACACCGGCCCAACAGGAGCGTTTTCTGCCGCGCATCCTCAAAGCCGAGGACTGGTGGTGCCAGGGCTATTCGGAACCCGGCGCCGGCTCCGATCTGGCTTCGCTCAAGACACGTGCCGAGCGCCACGGCGATCATTATACCGTCAACGGCCAGAAAACCTGGAATACGCTCGGTCAACACGCCGACTGGATCTTTTGCCTGGTGCGCACCGATCCGCAGGCGCCCAAACAGCAACAGGGCATTTCGTTCCTGCTGATCGACATGAAGACACCGGGCATCACCGTGCGACCGATCATTACCCTGGACGGCGCGCACGAAGTAAACGAAATATGGTTCGAGAACGTGATCGTGCCGGCGGAAAATTTGGTCGGCGAAGAAAATAAAGGCTGGACCTACGCGAAGTTCCTGCTGGGACATGAACGCACCAGCATCGCCGGCGTCGGCATCAGCAAACGCGAGCTCAAACGCCTCAAGCAGATCGCCGGACGCGAGATCAAGAACGACCGTCCGCTGATCGAGGATCCCTTGTTCGCCGCACGCATTGCACAGGTAGAAATCGATCTCATGGCCTTGGAGGTCACGAACCTGCGCGCCTTGTCGGCCGAATCCCGAAATCAGGCACCAGGACCGGAGGCCTCGGTGCTCAAGATCAAGGCCACCGAGATCCAGCAGGCGATCAGCGAACTGATGATGTATGCCGTCGGCCCCTACGCCTTGCCCTTCGAGCGTCAATCGCCCGAGGAAGGCGCACTCAGCAGTATCGCCGGACCGCCTTACGCGGCTCCGCTCGCCGCCGCCTATTGCAACCTGCGCAAGGTCACCATCTACGGCGGTTCGAACGAGATCCAGCGCAATATCATAGCGCAGATGATCCTGGGACTATGAGCACTAACGAGTAATCAACGCCGGTGTAGTCAACCCCGGACGGGAACCACAGCCCATGGATTTCAACTTCAACGAAGAACAGCAACTGCTGGCGGACACCCTGCGCCGGTTCGTGCGCGAGAGCTACAGCTTCGAAACCCGGCGCGGCATCCTGGCATCACCGCGGGGCTGGAGCCGCCAGATCTGGCAGCGGCTGGCGGAGCTCGGCATCACTGCACTGGCCATTCCGGAACGCTACGGCGGCCTGAGTACCGGCGCCGCAGCCAGCGCGGTCGATGTCATGCTGGCCATGAACGCCCTCGGCGAGGGGTTGGTACTGGAACCCTATCTGGCCACGGCAGTCATCGTCCCCGGCCTACTGACGCATCTCGGCGACGAGAACGCATCGGCCGAATTACTGCCGGCCATCGCCGCCGGCGAGCGAATCATCGTCCTGGCGCATCAGGAATCCGGCACACGCGGCGAACTCGACCGGGTCGCCACTCGCGCGAAAACCGGTGACGGATACTATATTCTGGACGGACATAAAAGTGTCATCATGCACGGCGACACCGCCGACGAATGGCTGATCTCGGCGCGTAGCGCCGGCGAGGATGATGCGCGTAGCGTCGGCGGGGATCGCAGCGAAAACGGCATCAGCATATTTCGCGTCGACCCTGAAACGCCCGGCGTGAAACTGACCGGCTATCGAACCCTTGACGGTCAACGCGCCGCCGATATCGAGCTGAAGCACGTAAAGATTCCGGCGCACCGACGGGTGGGCGCCGAAGGCCAGGCGTTCGCGGCCATCGAGGCTGCGCACGAGCTGGGCATCAGCGCACTTTGCGCCGAGGCGGTCGGCATCATGAAGGCGCTCGTCGCCGCGACCGTGGACTATACCCGCAACCGGAAACAGTTCGGCGTGGCCATCGCCTCCTTCCAGGTGCTGCAGCATCGAATGGCCGACATGTTCCTGCATAGCGAGCAGGCGTTATCGATGAGCTATCTGGCGGCGATCCGGTGCACCGACGCGGATAGCGGCGAACGCCGCCGCGCCCTGTCCGCCGCCAAAGCCCTCATCGGTCAGGCCGGCCGATACATCGGCCAGCAGGCCATCCAGCTGCACGGCGGCATGGGCATGACCGATGAATTGATCATCGGTCACTATTTCAAGCGTCTGACCGCGATCGATCTGAGCTTCGGCGACACCGACTATCACATCCAGCGTTTCATCCAGGCCGGTTCCAGCTGAATCCCCACACTGCGGCGGCGGCGAATGCCGCCGCATGCCGATTCAGTCTTCAGGCCTGTCTTCAGATCTTTTGCTCCTGATGTTCGCCGGATGGCCGGCCTCCCGAGCGGCGTTCATTCACCTCGCGAATCGTATCCAGCGCCAGGGCGGAATGGGCATAGGCGCCACCCGCACGCATTTCGGCTGCAACCCAGATGGCCTCGATAATCTCCTGCTCTGTAGCGCCATCGCGCAGAGCCGCCTTCGTATGACCGCGAATGCAATACGGACATTGCGTGACGTGCGCCACCGCGACGGCGATCAGCTGCTTGGTCTTGGCAGGCAGCGCGCCAGCCTTGAAGACCTGTTCGCTGAAGGCGGTAAAGGCATCATGGATATGCGGTGCAAGATTCTTGCGTACCGCGGCCAGCTCGGGCGTCGCGTGTGGAAAAAGATCGTGAGGCATGAAGACGTTCCTCCTGGTGCGGGATACATGACTTGGGCAGGATGCATCGCGGCATCCAGGCAGCATGCATCATGCCTCTGAACCAGGATCGATGACATCCGGTAAATCACCGGGATACTCGCCGTCCTTCCAGCCCGAGACGCTCGGCAATGCAGTGGCTTGGGACCGGTTGCGCCAGCGGCATGCAAGGCTCAGGATGCTGACCAGGCAACCCTTGCACCATCGACTTGCACCATCGCTGAGACTTTCCCATGAATGCGCCTCCCGCTCATGCCTCCAGTATCGCTCCGGAAGACACCGCCGCCGAGTTGGTCGGGCACTGGATCGACGGCAGGGCAATAAGTGGCGCCGGCCGGCGCCACCCCGTCTATGATCCGGCCACCGGCAAGATGACGCGCCATGTGGCGCTGGGCGATGTGCAGGAGGTGACCCAGGCAGTTGCCAGTGCGAAGCGTGCCTGGCCGGACTGGGCCGACACGCCGGCAGTACGCCGGGCACGCGTCCTGGCAAACTTTCTTGCCCTCTTGAATCAGCATCGCGACGAGTTGGCCGCCATCATCACCAGCGAGCATGGCAAGATCTTCAGCGATGCCCAAGGCGAGATCACACGAGGCATCGAGATCGTCGAGTTCACCTGTGGAATTCCGCAACTGCTCAAGGGCGATTTCAGCGACCAGGTGTCCACGGGTATGGACAATTGGACACTGCGCCAGCCGCTCGGCGTAGTGGCGGGTATCAGCCCCTTCAACTTTCCATGCATGGTGCCTTGCTGGATGTTCCCTGTCGCGATCGCCTGCGGCAATACGTTCATCCTCAAGCCCAGCGAGCGCGATCCTTCCGCCGCACTGTTCATGGCGCAGCTGCTCACGCGCGCCGGCTTGCCGGACGGCGTCTTCAACGTGATCCAGGGGGACAAGGCCGCGGTAGATGCATTGCTGGAGCATCCCGATGTCAAGGCGCTCAGCTTCGTAGGTTCCACGCCGATTGCGCATCATCTGTATCAGCGCGGCGCATCTCTCGGCAAACGCGTCCAGGCCTTGGGCGGCGCCAAGAATCACATGGTCATAATGCCCGATGCCGACTTGGCGGCGGCCGTGGACGCCCTGATGGGCGCCGCCTACGGTTCCGCCGGCGAGCGCTGTATGGCGATCTCCGTAGCCGTGCTGGTGGGCGAGGTGGCCGATAAGCTCATGCCGATTCTGGCCGAGCGCACCCGGGAATTGAAGGTCGGAAACGGCATGGATGCACAAGCCCAGATGGGGCCGGTCGTCACACTGCAGGCGTTGGAGCGGATTCGCAGCTATATCGACGCTGGCGTACGCAGCGGTGCGAAGCTGCTGGTGGATGGACGCGTCGACCCGCATACCGGCGAACCGTTCAGCGTTCCCGGACATGAAAACGGCTTCTGGATCGGCGGCAGCTTATTCGATCATGTCACGCCGGAAATGCAGATCTATAAGGAAGAGATCTTCGGACCCGTACTGGCCTGCGTTCGTGTAAGGAATTTCGCAGCTGCGCTGGAACTGGTGAACGCTCACGAATTCGGCAACGGCGTCGCCTGCTATACCCGCGATGGCCGCATTGCGCGCGAATTCGCCCGCCGCGTCGAGGTCGGGATGGTCGGCATCAATGTACCCATTCCGGTGCCCATGGCATGGCACGGCTTCGGCGGTTGGAAAAAGAGCCTGTTCGGCGACATGCACGCCTACGGAGAGGAAGGTATACGCTTCTATACCCGGCAAAAATCCGTCATGCAGCGCTGGCCCGGAAGCATCGACAAGGACACCGGCACCGATGCGGGATTCGTGATGCCGACTGCTCGATAGAACGACGCGGCCGATGCGTACAACAGATTTCATGCGCCCCGGGCAGGAATCGAACCTGCGACCTGTCGCTTAGGAGGCGACCGCTCTATCCACTGGGCTACCGGGGCATGCCGGGCGGATTGTAGCAGCGCGAACCGGGATCTGCATGATCGCCCCGGACATGCCGGCCAGCAGCATGGGTAAATTATCCGGGGTCGGACTGATCGCTGTCGTCCATCCGTTGATCACGGCCTATGCTTGACGCTAGGAAATCAGCTTGGCATCCATAGTGATCTTGGCCTTCAACAGTTTCGACACCGGACAGCCGGTCTTGGCCTTGTCGGCGATTTCCAGAAACTTCGCCTGGTCCGCACCGGGAATCCGCGCAACCACGTCCAAATGACTCGCGGTGATCGTGAATCCGCCATCGATCTGCTCCAATGACACAGCTGCGCGTGTCTCGATGCTCTCGGCCGTCAGGCCCGCCTCGCCCAGCATCAGCGACAATGCCATCGAGAAACACCCGGCGTGAGCCGCGCCGATCAGTTCTTCCGGATTCGTGCCCTTGCCGTCCTCGAAGCGATCCTTGAAACCATACGGCGCCTTATTCAATACGCCTGTTTCGGTCGAGATCGTGCCGCCGCCGTCCTTGAATCCACCTTTCCATACAGCCGATGCATTCTTGATCATTTCAGCTCCTGAGTCGGATAAAACACATATGCCGGTAGGATCGCCTGGCTGCGATCACTATTACCAGGCCTGGGGTAGCCTACGCAGAGTTCCCTGTGCAGACATCGATCGACGATTGCACCGGCATCATCTGTGCGCACGCGCGGCAAGGTAATCGCGCAGCACCAGCGCTCCGTTGTGTTCGACATCCCGGGCGCTGTACAGCAGGGTAACCGTACCGTGGCGGCCTGCCTCCAACAGCGGTTTCCATGCATCCTGGTTGGCGTCCAATTCGTGCCGGTAACGTTGCATGAACGGCTCCCAGCGCTCGACACGATGCCCGAACCATTGGCGCAACTGCGTACTGGGAGCCACTTCCTTGATCCATGCATCCTGCGCCAGCGCCTCCTTCTTGATACCGCGCGGCCACAGCCGCTCTACCAGAAAGCGTTGTCCATCGCTTCGCGTTCGCGGCTCATAAACTCGTTTGATCCTGAACATGGCTCCCCGCAGCTGCGTCCATCCATAACATGACGGCTGCGCAAGACGGCTGCAAGCCGGAATATTGCGCATTGCCAGTCGTCTCGGGAGCGATGCATGCTTGTCGATCGCGACTTCCAAGCTCCGGGAACGTGCAGAGACGGGACAGCAACAAACCACCAGGCGGTCTGCCGTACCGCCACTGCCCCGCCCGAACAGCAGCGGCACGGCGCACGGGCCGCTCAGGCGCCGTGCAGTGACTTGACGTATTCGGCGACCGCCTGCAGTTGTTCGGGCTGAATCGTCGGCCAAGGAGCCATCAGAGGTGAACCGCCATGCTTCGCGGCGCCGTCGTGCACGATGGCCTTGATATCCTCGATGTCGCCCTTCGTACCATTACCATTGACATCGTACTTGAATGCGCCGACCGAGAAATTCGCCGGCTTCGGATTCAGGGCAGCCGCAGCCGGGCCATCGCCCTTGCCCTTGAGTCCATGACAGGTCACGCAGTACGCCTTGAATACCTTCTCACCCGCCGCGGTGCTGCTTGCTGACTGAGTGGCGGAAACCTCGGCCGCCGGGGCGGCCGCATCATCCGTCGTCTCAGTTGCGGTGGCCTCGGGTCCAGTTGCCTCAGATGCCGTCGCCTGCGGTGTATCCGCCGGCTCCAGCGACGCAGCGCCGGGCGGCACGCTTGCCGTCTGATCGGTGGCGGCAGATTCCTTTTTTGCACAACCCGGCGCAACGAGCAGTGCGGCCAGCATAGCCGGCAGCATCGCACCCGCCATGCCACGCCTCATAATGTCAAATTTCATAATGCCAAATTTCATAGCTTGCTCCCTGACTTTAGAAATATCGTGCACGAAGGGGAAATCCCCAATGTGCTGTACAGAAGTTTTCCCCAGAACCGGCCTGCTGTACAGGGCGGAATGAACATCACTCAAGGAAGTCCATGCCGGCGTCCACTGCGGTAAAGATCGGCGGCGGCCTCCCGGTGACCGAGGCAATATGCGGCCGCCGGCGGCGCGTCTATACTGCACCACACCATGGAATCAATTGCATGACTCGCTCGGTTCTCGGAATCCTTGGAGGATCCGGTGTCTATGATCTGCCTGGCCTCGAGCAATTGCGCGAGCAGCGGCTATCGACGCCTTGGGGCGAACCCTCGGACCTGCTGCGATTCGGACGTATCGGTACAACCGACGTGGTATTTCTCTCCCGGCATGGCCCAGGACATCGTATTGCGCCTTCCGGCGTGAATTATCGTGCGAATATCGATGCGCTCAAGCGCGCCGGCGTTACGGATCTCGTCTCGCTCACCGCCTGTGGTTCATACCGCGAAGAACTGCCGCCCGGCAGCTTTGTGCTGGTGGACGATTTCATCGATCGGACCTTCGGGCGCGAAAACTCGTTTTTCGGCAACGGCTGCGTTGCGCACATTCCCTTTGCTCATCCCATCGGCCCGCGCCTGCAGGAGCGGATCGCGCTGGCCGCCCAGGCGGAAGACATCATGGTCCATCGCGGCGGCATCTGCGTGTGCATGGAAGGACCGCAGTTCTCGACGCTCGCCGAGTCGAACTTTTACAAGGCAATGGGCTGCGACGTCGTCAACATGACCTCCATGCCCGAAGCCAAGCTTGCGCGCGAGGCGGAGATCACCTATGCCGTGATCGCCATGGTCACCGACTATGACTGCTGGCATCCGGAGCACGAGAAAGTCGACGTGGCGGCGGTGGTGCGCGCCATGCAGGCCAATCGCAGCCGTGCCCAGCGGCTCATCATGCGGCTCGCGGCTGATTTCCCCGAAGTGCACGAATCCTGCCCTGCGGGTTCCGATCGCGCACTTGACGACGCCATAGTCACTGCGCCCGAAGCGCGCGATCCCGATCTGCTCGCCAGGCTCGATGCCGTGGCGGGACGCGTACTGCGGCCTGGATCCAAGGATCTGTCGTGATCGATCTCAAGAACGCCATCCGCACCATCCCGGATTACCCGAAGCCCGGCGTTCAATTCCGCGACATCACCACGCTCCTCGGTGATGCGCGCACCTTCCGCCGCGCAGTGGATGAACTCGTGCAGCCCTGGGCCGGGTTAAAAATCGACAAGATCGCGGGCATCGAGGCGCGTGGCTTCATTATAGGCGGTGCAGTGGCCCACCAGCTTTCGACCGGCTTCATACCCATCCGCAAGAAAGGCAAGCTCCCGCACCAGACGGTGCGCGTGACCTACTCGCTCGAGTACGGCCTGGACGAAATGGAGATGCACAGTGACGCGGTGCTGGCCGGCGAGCGCGTGATTCTGGTCGACGACCTCATAGCCACAGGTGGCACCGCCACGGCTGCGGTGAAACTGCTGCGCAGCATCGGCGCAGAGGTGCTCGCCGCCTGTTTCATCGTCGACCTGCCGGCGCTCGGCGGCGTGCAGCGCCTGCGTGACATGGGAGTACCGGTACGCACCCTGGTCGGCTTCGAGGGGCACTGAGCCTCCCATGCGGATCGCCGGTCGGCACTATCGCACCATTGCGCTCGCGGCGGACGGCTGCTCGGTCGAGATCATCGATCAGACGCTGCTACCCTTCACCTTTAAGCTACGGCGCCTACAGAGTCTGGAGGATGCCGCACAGGCCATCTGCGAAATGACTGTGCGCGGCGCGCCGCTGATCGGTGTTACGGCTGCCTACGGAGTGGCGCTTGCGATGCGCACCGATCCGGGAAACGCCTCGCTGCGCCGGGCGATGACGACGCTCGGAGCCACGCGGCCCACGGCCGTCAATCTGCACTGGGCACTCGCTCGCATGAGTGAAACACTGCAGCCGCTCGCTCCGGGTGCGCGCGCCGCGCAGGCATACGCTGAGGCGTGGGCCATCGCCGAGGAGGATGTGCGTTGTTGCGAAATGATCGGCCGGCATGGCTTAAAGCTGCTGCAGGCACTCGCCGCACGTTCACCGGGCCGGCGCTTGAATGTACTCACACATTGCAATGCCGGCTGGCTCGCCTGCGTAGACTGGGGCACTGCCCTCGCCCCTATCTATGCCGCACACGAGGATGGTCTGCCCGTGCACGTGTACGTCGATGAGACAAGGCCGCGCAACCAGGGAGCGGCTCTCACCGCCTTCGAACTCGGAGCCCACGGCATACCGTACACGCTGATCGTCGACAACGCCGGGGGACATCTCATGCAGCAAGGTCAGATCGATGTCTGCCTCGTCGGCAGTGATCGAGCCACCGCCGGAGGTGACATAGCGAACAAGATCGGCACCTATCTCAAGGCACTTGCGGCACGCGACAATGATGTGCCCTTCTATGTCGCCCTGCCTTTCTCGAGCATCGACTGGAGCATAAACGACGGGCTTGCACAAATTCCCATCGAAAATCGCCCGGCACGGGAAGTCACGCATCTAGCGGGTCTGGACGAGCGCGGCCGCAGAATCGAGGTACGCATCGCGCCTACCGATGCGACTGCAGCAAATCCTGCTTTCGATGTAACGCCGGCGCGCCTGATCACCGGCATTATTACCGAACGAGGCGTGGCAGCGGCGGATTACGCCGGTCTTGCGGCACTTTATCCGGAGCGCAGCGAGGCGCGGCGGGCTGGCGCATGACGATTACCAGAGGTGAGGAGCTGCGCACGGCGATCTGCGCGGGCGCTCGGTCGTTGTACGCCGCCGGGCTCGCACCCGGCAAATCAGGAAACGTCTCGGCACGCCTGGGTGACGGCCTTCTGATTACGCCCTCCGGGGTGCCTTATCCGGCGATGCAGCCGGAAGACATCGTCGAACTCGATGGCGCCGGCAGCGTACGTGCCGGACGATACCGGCCTTCCACCGAGTTACCGCTGCACCAGGCGATCTATGCAGCGCACCCGACAGTACAAGCGATCGTGCACACCCACAGTCCGCATGCCACGGCGCTGTCGTGCGCACGGCGCAGCCTGCCGGCCTTTCACTACATGATCGCGGTAGCTGGCGGCTCCGAAGTACGATGCGCAGACTATGCTACCTTCGGCTCGGAGCAGCTCGCAGCATACGCGCTAGGAGCGCTCGAGGATCGCAAGGCCGTGCTTCTTGCCAATCACGGCGTCGTCGGCGTCGGCGAAGACCTCGAGGAAGCCCTGAATATCGCTGTCGAAATCGAGAATCTGGCGCGCCAGTATCTGCTTTTGCTGGCCGCCCATCTTGAACCCATCGTGCTCGACACCGCCGAGATGCAACGGGTCCATGCGCAATTCGCGGACTATGGATACACACGATAAGCATGCTGCCGGTATCGCCCGGAGAGGTTGAGATCAGCATGCCAGGCTTTATCGAATGGAGGAACGCATGAACGAGCCGCTCGATGGCAGCGCCTTATCCCAGTATTTTCTTTTGCCGACTGACGCCAGCGAAGCACCTGTCACGGGTATTTGGGCTGAGCGACGCCGACTGGCGAGCATCATGCGCACCGTCATCGAACATTTGACGGTTGCGGATACGCCGGAAAGCGAACTGCGCGAGGCTGCCGATACGCTTCAGCACTTGGCAGCGCAACTTGGCGCTCATCCGCGACGGCGCAAGCGGGACGACATCGCCGATACCGCGACACCAATGGACAAGCACGCTCTGATCGACTTCAGTCCGCTGATCGGCCTATCCAATCCCATCTCGCCGCCGCTCGAACTCACCTTGGACGGCAACACGCTGCGGGGACGACTGCGCTTCGGTACTGCTTACGAGGGTCCACCAGGTTGTGCACACGGCGGCTGCATCGCGGCGGTATTCGATGAGTTGCTCGGCTACGCCCAGTCGCTCACGTCGCTGCCGGGCATGACGGGAACCCTCACCATCCGCTACCGCGTACCGACCCCACTACACACCGAACTCCACTGCGAAGCGCGCGTGCAGCGCATCTCGGGACGCAAGATATTCTGCGTGGGTCGGTTATATGCCGGCGAGACCCTGTGCGCCGAGGCGGACGGAGTCTTTCTAGCCTCGCGCTGAACCGGTGCCATTGTCGCCTGATTCGCGCGGCTTACCGCCACTTTTAGCCGGTACAGCCCATGATCGGCCGACGCCGATGCCGCCATACCGGGCCAGCAGATATGCTCGATCGCCTGCCTGCCTGCACTACAGGGCGTCCCATTCCGGCGTACCCGCCAGTGCCGGCGGATACGTCACATCGGTAAACACTGCAAGCCTGAAGCGAGTGAAATTCAGAAACGAAATCGTCCGACCGAAAACGGTCGGCGGTGTGATTGGTGGAGCCGAGCGGGATCGAACCGCTGACCTTCTCATTGCGAACGAGACGCTCTCCCAGCTGAGCTACGGCCCCACCGAAGGAAGGGATGAATTGTAGCATCGCCCCCCGGGCTGGCAAGACGCTCCGCAAAAATTTCGGCAAAGGCCGCTATCCGCCATGTGCCGAGTCGACGCCCTCAGTACTGCAGCCGCACGACCTTGGTTTTCGAGATCTGCGGCACGAAGACGACGAACATGGCGTTGTATTCATCGTCGCTCAGCGATAGCTTCTCGCCACTCAAGGCCTCGATCAACTGCGGTACTGTATCGGTACTCCCCACGACCAGCACGTACTCGCCGCGATGCTCGTGCTTGATTCGGCGTGCCAGCTCGTCCCAAATCGGCGATGGCACCAAATTGACCGGTAACCCCAAGGCTTCGGAAAGCGGCGTCGCCGTCTGATGCGTGCGGCGATACTCGGAGGCAAAAATCGCATCAATGCCGCGCACCGGCCGGGCGTGGGCCAACATCTTCGCCAGGCGGATCGCACGCTCTCGTCCCTGCTGGCTGAGCGGAGGATCCGGATCGGCGCTCCGCTCGATCTCCGCATGCCTGACGACAAACACGACTGTCGTCGCTCGCGCATCGAACAGCCATGCCGCGGCCATGACAAGCATGATCAAAAGAAGGACCGGCAGCACCAGGGGGAAAAAGAACGGCCTGCGGCGCAGCTTGTCGAGGTCGCGTTGCATCCATTCATGATAAACACTCGCGCCGGGAACGACTACCGCCGCGCATCCTCTCGTCGATACGACTCGAATCATCCCCCATAACAGCTCCTGCAAGATGGGCCCTGCAAGGCCCTTCTCCCCATTACGGGGTACTATCTCCCGTCAAGCTTGAACGAGCCGCGGCCGAAGAGGCCGCACAGGAGACAACACTGTGGAATTTTCGGGACGTATCGTGATGATCGGCTGCGGCAGCATCGGCCAGGCAATTCTGCCACTGCTACATCGGCACCTGACACTTGGGCCGGGCCAGATCGTCGTCTTGTCCGCCGATGAGGCAGGCCGATGCATCGCTCAGGAGAATGGTGCGAATTTCATACACGCGCACCTGAAACCACGCAGCTTCCGCCGCATTCTCGGGGAACATATCCGTCCCGGAGACCTGTTGCTCAACCTGTCGGTCGATGTTTCCAGCCTGGACCTAGTCAGATATGCCAGTGAGAACGGTGCTCTTTATGTTGATACATCAATAGAACCCTGGCCTGGGGTGTTCGACAACCCCATGCTGGATCTGCGTCAGCGGACCAATTTCATGATCCGCGAACGCGCATTGCAGCTGTCGCGGGAACTAGGCCGCGACGCACCGACAGCCGTCGTCGATCATGGCGCAAACCCCGGCCTGGTCTCCCATTTCGTCAAGAAGGCCATGCTCGATCTCAAGGCCGCGCTGGGCAACCCGCGAGGCACGCCGACTTGCCCCGAGGAATGGGCACTGCTCTCCCAGGAACTGGGCATCAACTTGATCCAGATCTCGGAGCGTGATACCCAAGCCAGCGACCGGCCCAAACGTCCCGGGGAATTCGTCAATACCTGGTCGGTCGACGGTCTGGTGGACGAGGCGATGCAGCCTTCGGAGATCTCCTTGGGTACGGCGGAAAAACGCCGTCCCAAGGCCGCACAATTCCACCGGCGCGGCTCAGGTACGATGTACCTGAATCGTCCGGGAGCGGCCACCTTCGCCCGTAGTTGGACTCCCTCCAGCGGCGGTTTTCAGGGTGTACTGATGACGCATGACGAAGTCTTTTCGATCGCCGACCTGCTGTCATTACGCGACGGTGCCGATTTCAAATATCGCCCGACCGTCATGTATGTCTACCATCCCTGCGACGACGCCGTGCTGTCGATGCTGGAGTTGGAAGGCAGCGGCTGGCAGCCGCAGCAGCACAAACGGCGCCTAGGACCAGACATCGTCACCGGGATGGATGAATTGGGCGTCCTGCTGGCAGGTCATGCTCGCAACGCCTACTGGTACGGCTCCCAGTTGACCATCGAGGAGGCGCGCCGGCACGTCCCCTATGCCAATGCCACCAGCATCCAGGTCGTTGCCGGAGCGCTGACCGGGATCATGTGGGCAATCCACAATCCGCGCCGCGGGCTGGTGGAGCCCGATGACATGGACTACGAATTTTGCATGGCAGTGGCGACTCCTTACCTCGGACGGATGGTCGGCGAATTCACCGACTGGACGCCGCTGCAGGGCCGCGGCGAACTGTTCGAAGAAATGTTGGATGTCGATCGACCCTGGCAGTTGGAGAATGCGCGCGCGCGCCAATGGCGCGGCTGAACGTCGCTCGCTATCCTTTAAGACCCGTTTTTCGCGCCCTGTCCTTTGCGCCGCCTTGGATACCGGCAGCCGGCCCCGGAAAGGCACAGGCGGCGATGCTGGTTTTATCCAATTCCGCCAGGAAAGCCTGATAAGCGGCAGCAAGCCGGGGCCGAAGGCGGCAATGAGGCGTAAGAACGCAAGCACCACCATCGGCGCGGAAGCATTCCGTGAGCGCATAGCGCTGTTCCAGATAGCGTACGACTTCACCCAGCATAATGGTGTCTGCCGGGCGCGCAAGCCGCATACCGCCGCCGGCACCACGCTGGGTCAGGATAAAACCGCCACGCGCCAGATCCCGCACCACCTTGGCAAGGTGGTTGTATGGAATCCGGAATTGCTGGGCAATACCCGAGGTCGTCAGAGGCTCATCCGGTGTATCGGCGAGCCGCATCAGGACGCGTAATCCGTAATCGGTGAAGGCCGCTAGGCGCATGAGGCTCCTTAAATTGGTATTTACAATGCATATTCTCGGTCCTAAACTAGTATTGTAAATACCTTTACTGGATTCAGCTGTCTATTTGTTCCCGGTTCACCTGACCTATCGAACGTAATGTTTCATGACGAAAAAGCGCCGGCAGTTCGAAGCATGCTGCCTCGCGGCTGATCGGTTACGCATGGTGACGGTGCCGCCTGTCGTTGCGGCCTGAAACGGCCGCAACGACTTTTTTCCTTGCTTGCCAGCCTGGAGTTCCGACGATGGCCATTCAAAATACAGAGGCATTGCGCACACGTACCGTTGGCAACATTGCTGCCACACTGCCCGGCGCTACCGCGGTCTTTCGCAAGTTCAGAATCGACTTTTGCTGCAGCGGCGAACTCACGCTCGAAGACGCTGCGCGACGGGGCGGTCTCGAGCTCAGCGAAGTGGAGCAGGCATTGGAGACGCTAAGCGTCGATCCTGGAACAGGCGCCGTACCGACCGGCATGAGCAGTGACGAACTGATCGATCACATTCAAACTCATTATCATGAAGCGTATCGCCGCGTTCTACCTGAGTTGATCGCGCTGTCGCGCAAGGTGGAAACCGTGCATCGAGGCCATCCACGGGCACCGGCAGGGCTTGCCGATGTATTGCAGCAGATAGAGGGCGAGCTGCGGCAGCATATCGTCAAGGAAGAGACGGTGCTGTTTCCGGCGATACGCCAGTCGACGAACAGCGGGATCGGCGCCGCAATCGGTGAGTTGCGTCACGACCATGAGAGCCACGGCACGCTGGTGCATCGACTGGAGAACGTTACCGACAACTTCACGCTGCCTGCAGAGGCCTGTCGTTCCTGGCAGGCGCTTTATGTCGGTGCCGCCAGGCTCGCCGAAGACTTGACGGAGCACATCCACCTGGAAAACAACATCTTGTTCCCACGCTTCGCGACAATGGAGAGCAGAGTCTGATGAGTACGCAATCCAGAATGAATGTCGCCAAGCTCGCTCCAGAGCTTTTTCATGCCGTCGTTGAGCTTGAAGATGCCGTAAGAAAATCGGGCTTCGATGCCCAGTTGCTGCATCTGGTTCGGCTGCGCGCCTCGCAAATCAATGGATGTACCTACTGCGTCGACCTTCACGTCAAGGAGTCTTTGGCCGACGAAGTAAATCCAATGATACTGCACCATGTGGCGGTTTGGCGCGAATCCTCTCTTTTCGACGACAGGACTCGAGCCGCCCTGGAATGGACCGAGAGCGTCACGCTGGTAGCCCAAACCGGCATTCCGGACGCTGCATTTGCAGCGGTACGAGCCGTTTTCTCGGAGGCCGAGATCGCCCAGCTCACCATCGCCATCAGCATGATCAACGTCTGGAACAGAATTGCCGTGAGTTCGCGCCAGCAACATCCGGTGCCGAGCAAACCAGCAGCCAAGGCCAGACCGGCCTGAGGGATCGCGACGACTCTGGTTTGATGACTCTGGCAAGAGTACCAGGTGGCCTGAATGGCGGAGACGGTGAGATTCTAACTCACAGACCCTGTAAAGGGTCGCCTGTTTTCAAGGGCTGTACCTATTGGGCCACGCTCCAATACGGCGAATACAGCGCCACAATCGGTTCAACCAGCTCCAGGTTGCACCCATACCGGGACTCGGAAGTTTCGACTTCCAAGCATCCGGGTACGTGTCGCCTACAGTTCTCGCCTTCGGCTCTGCCATTCCAGTCTCTGGAGCACGTTTGCCAATTTACGTATTGTACGTATAATACGGTGATTCTCCTACAGAGGAATTTAGACATGGCTCAAGCAAGCGCTCTGGAGTTTCAGCGCCGCTTTGGCGAATTCCAGCACCAGGCCCAACGGGAACCCGTGGAAATCACACGGCACGGCCGCCGGGAATTCGTGCTCATGTCGGCCGACCACTACGATTGGCTGGTCGCGGCCGCCAAGCGCACCCACCACGCCTCCGAATCACCGAATGTCGTACTCAACGCCATCGAACGAGCGGAGATGGCCCCTCAGCACGCGACGCTTGACGAACTACTGAAATAATCGCTGCCGCAATGACCATTCCCGAACCCTCCCCGGGACTGGTGGTTCGCTACGACTACCTGTGGTCCCGAGAAGCGGCAGCAGGACGCATACAAGGAAAGGAGCGCCCCGCCTGCCTCGTCGTGGCGAGCGACAGTGATACGAAACCGCGCTTCGTGGTTCTGCTGCCGATCACACACTCACCGCCTCTTGGAGATACCGTAGCCGTTGAGATTCCGGCGAAGGTCCGGAAGGCCATCGGCTTGGACGATGCGCCAAGCTGGATCGTAGTCTCGGAGTACAACGTCGATGAGTGGCCCAATGCCGGCCTGGCGCCACTACCCGGCAGGCCCGACCTCTACGCGTACGGATTCATTCCTCCGGGTCTGTTCGCGACGATTAAGGCCCGGCTGGTGGCCTTGGCGCGAGAGAAGAAGAGCGAAGCAGTGAACCGCACCTGACAAGTGAGGGGCTGAACGGCGGCCAGGCACGCATCAGAACCCGAACTGCCCGATCCGGCAGATGTCACCCACCGATACAGACCGCGCATACCGTTGACCTCCGATGGTCGGTACGGGCTCACGTCATGAGCACACTGAGCGACTCAAAACGATAAGTAATAGTTGCTGGGCCGACTGTATGGGGATAGCCACATGCGCGCATACTGCAATGAGCGCGCGGGAATAGAGCTTGATGAGCTAGCCAGTCGAACTATCGTTGGGTTTATCGGTGGCGTAGAGGTTGCTGTCGAATTCGGCAACCGCGCATTCCATACGCTCCATTTGCTTCTGCATTATTCGCATGAAGATATCGATGTCGCCGCCCACATTAAGTTCTCGACGTAATTCCACCAGCAAACGAATCTGTAGCTCACTTAGGGTTTTTATTTCTGGCATCAGATCCTTCATATACTGGCGGTGAAGGGCATTCATTTGATCCCAGAACGCAGAGCGCTCGTCCGCCGCTTCCTTCGATACCTTGCTCGCAAATTCAAATGAGCGATTAAACCGTTCGAACTGCGCGGAATTTCGCTGTCCAGATTCGTTGAACTTCGACATCAGAGCGAGTACGCGTTTTATCTCCGATTGCGCGTTCTCATACTGAGCGTTGCTGAGATTAATGTCGGTGCGTAGATTGTGCATCGGCATCACTTTCGCTATCAGCTTTATCTGCAACTCGCCATACGCCGAGATAACATCGCTAACTAGCTGCACTGTCCCCTGGCTAACGACAAGCTGTAATTGCGCACCCGCCGCCAGCAAGTTCCGAATGGGCAATTCAGCGTCTGGCTTGCTGAAATCCGCTTGAGGCAAGGCGCCGAAATACGCGAGTCCGCGGACATTGGCGTCTACGGCTTTCAGATACAACTCTCGGCGCAGGGCGAGCAACCGCTCCTTCGCTTTCTCCGCTGTGCAGGATTTCCTGTGATTGGACCCCCCTGATTTCCTAGGAATGGGACCACCTGATTTCCTGGGAATGGACCCACCCAATTTCCTCGGAATGGGACCACCGGCCGGAGCCGCTTTTGGAGCCCGGCGGCACGCGTTGTTGCGTGCCGCCGCGGCCTCAGGAGCGAAACGGCGATGTCAACCCAGACGATATCCTTTTCGGGGGTAGCCCCGAGCCCCACCCCGGCGCTCGATCGTGGCGCCAGCGCCTTCTACGGCGAGCGTCGTTCCGCAATTCACACCCCAGACGCGGGCTTCGGCCCGCTCACACAGCCCAGTCCGCTTATCGTCGTGCATTTGTTCGCACGGGGAGAGTTGGGTGGCGCGGAGGGAATTGACGGTGCAGAGATATGAAGAAATCAAACGACGGCTCGCCGAGGGTCGCAGCGTGCGCGAGATCGCGAGCGCATTGCGTTGTTCACGCCGCCTGGTGCGCGAGATCCGCGATGGCGTGCGCGTGACGCATGCTATCGCAGCGAGTCCGGATCCGTTGTGGATGTCGCAGCTGGACTGGCCGGTGATCATTCACGATCTGGGACTCGGTCATCCGCTGAAGTTCATCTGGGAGGAAAAAGCGCAGACGCTGACGACGTACTCGAACTTCTGGAAGCAGTTCTATCGCAAGTTCCCGCAGTGTCGTGACGCCAGCGTCACCGCACGGACGTTCGAGCCCGCCGAGCGGGTTGAAGTCGATTACGCTGGCGAGCCGATCGAGTGGTACGAGATCAAGACCGGCGAGATCCACAAAGCCTACGTGTTCGTGTCCGGCTTGGGCTTCAGCCAATTGCTGTTCGCCTGGGCGGCGCAGGACATGAAGAGTCGCAACTGGATCGCCAGCCATCGACGCATGTACGCCTATTACGGCGGCGTACCTCACGTCACGGTGCCCGATTGTTTGCGGCAAGGCGTCGTCAAGTGTCACTTGTACGATCCCGATCTGAATGAAGATTACGCGCACATGGCCGCGCACTTCTCAACCGCGATTGTTCCAGCGCGCGTCAGAAAGCCGAAGGACAAGGCGATCGTCGAGGGACTCGTAAAAATCCTCGGTCGCTACTTTCGCTTCCGCTTTCGTCACTCGCGATTTACCTCCATTGCCGAGATCAATCGAGCACTCATGGTATGCCTCGAGCGGATCAATGACCAGCAGCACCGTCGTTTTGGCGTCTCACGTCGCGAGCGCTTCGAGACCATCGAGAAGGCCGCACTGAAGGCATTGCCGACCACCGAGTACGATGATGGCGAGTGGAAGGAGGCGAAACTCCATCCCGATTGCTTTCTTGCCGTGGAAGGCGATTACTACAGCGCGCCGCACATCCATCGTCATAAAACGCTACGAATCAAGCTTACCGACAATCAGGTCGAGATCTTCCTGAACTTGGAACGTCTGGCGGTCCATCCACGCTGCCGCATGAAAACCGGCCAACGCATCAAGATCAAGGAACACTTCCCGCCGAACTCCGATGCCTATTACGAGGCGACACCGCAGCGGTTGCTATCACAGTCGCGTTTTATCCACGCCGATCTCAACGCGCTCTTCGTCGAATTGTTCAACGAAGACGTCTTTGCGCATATCCGTCGCGCCATGGGCTTGGTCTCGGCTTGTACCAAAGAGATCAACCTCGTCGGTCACGAACTCGCCAGCGTACGCATCGCCGCGGCGATTGCCGCCATGCGCCGCTATAACCGGATCCGCGTTCCTTACTTCAAGGACTTGCTCGCTCAGGCGCGTAAACAATCGATGAATCCTCAGGCCGAGCGCGACATCGTGCGCAAGCCCGGCAATCCCATGCTCCGGTACGTCAGTGGTGCGGCGCTGCAGACCGCCGACGAACCTTCCCTCTCTTGTACTGCGGCCCAGGAGAATCTACCCCTATGAGTATTGCTATCGTGAAGAATCAGCTGGCTGAAATGAAACTGCTCGGCATGCTCGGCGTGTTGGAGAATGCGCTCGCCCAAGCCGCCCGCGATCAGCTCAGTGGCGGCGAACTGCTCAATCAGTTGGTGCAAGCGGAAGTTGATTACCGCCGGAAGCGAAAAACCGCCAATCGCATCAAAGCCGCCAGGTTCCGTGATCGTCCGGCCTTCGAAGACTTCGACTTCACCGCGAAACGTTCGATCACCCGCACCCAGATCAAAGAGATCTACAGCCTCGACTGGCTCGAGGACGCGCGGCCACTGATGCTCATTGGGCCGACCGGCGTCGGGAAGACCTTCATCGCACAGGCTGTCGGACTGCACGCCTGCGCCAACGGAAAATCCGTCATGTTCACCAGCATCACCAAGTGGCTCGAGAATCTCAATCTCGCACGCTCCAGCGGCACGTATCTTCGCTATCGTGACAAGCTCGCCAAGTTCGATCTAATCATCTTCGATGAGATGGGCAGTCGCAAACTGACCGCCACTGAGGCTCAGGACCTATGCGAGATCCTGGAAGAGCGATCGATCAGCAAGTCCGTCGTGTTCACCTCCCAGTTGCCGCTGGCTCACTGGAGCGAGGTGATCGCCGATACCGTGATCGCCGATGCTATCCTCGATCGACTGCAGCACTGCGCGCTCACCATCGGGCTCACCGGCGAGAGCTATCGCGGTGTCAAAGCCAAGAAACTTGCTTCGCGCAAAAAGGACGCGTAAAAGTCCTCGCCAGCGGCTCCGCCGGCAACCCATCCAAGGTGGGTCCAATCAGAGGAAATCGGCCGGGTCCAATGCACGAAATCCTGCAGCTGTGTCGTGATCGAGTTGAAGTTTGAGACGCCTCGTTGCGCCGATGTTGGTGGCGACGGCACCCACAATGGTGCCCAATAGGGCGATACCTGCGACGACTATTCCGGACCAAATTGCAGGCAAACCCAGAAGCGTTTCGGTGGCAGCAGGTTCAGCCATTTCTTATTTCCTTTGGGCTAAAGTTTTTCGTGTTCTTGGGTTGGCGGTGGGGGTGGGATTCGAACCCACGGAAGACGTTGAATCTTCGGTAGTTTTCAAGACTACTGCCTTAAACCACTCGGCCACCCCACCACAGCTATATCCTTGTTTTCAAGAATCCCAATCCACCCACAGACGCATCGTACCACCACGCAAGTGCATGAATCGCGTGAGTGCCAAAGCGTGTGAAAACGCCGTGAAAACTAGGCTTTCAGGCCCGGGTGCAACTCCCGTTGCAACCGCGCTGGCATGGGGCCTCGCCCTGGGCCTCAAGCCGGCCCGGAGGGCATCGTCTCAGGGGCTCCGGAGAGCGTTTTCCGGGAGGCCTAGCCCCGGGCCCCTGATGTGGCTAGGGGCTGGGAGGCTCCGTGACGATCCGGGCCGGCGAGGGTAGCCCCGGGAGCCGGGCACGAAAAAGGCCGGCCCCGTCCACCAGAGCCGGCCTTCGTGAACGCCGCACCTACTCGCGGCTCGCCCGCATCGGGTCGGTGGGGACGACGTTGCCGCTCCCGCACCTCGGGCACTCGAAGATCTCGCCCGGCGTGAACGTCTCGCTCGACCGCAAGCACCGCCGCTCGCAGTACCAGCACCGCAGCTCGATGCGAAACACGGGCACGCTCGCGAAGTTCACTGCGCCCCGTATCGTGATGCTCTCCGCGCTGATGCCCTCGATGACCTCGATGAGGGTGTTGCCCTGAGAGTCGCGCAGCGTGACGCAGCCGTTGCGCAACTCCGAGCGAGTGAGGTCGGCCGAGACCTTCGTGCGGCGGAAGTATTCGAGCGCCGCCACCTCGATCCGACCGAGCCTCACAGCGGAGCCCTCAGCGTGAAGATCGGGAGGCGCTGCGCCAGCCGCTCGATCAGGTCGGCGGCCATGCGGTAGCGTTGCGCGTTGGCCGGCAGCCCGGCGTCCTCGCTCAACTGCGCCGCCTCGTGCAGCAGGGCCGCCATCGCCTGCGCCTCGCAGAACAGACGCGCGGCGCTCATGACCGCCTCCCTGCCGCACGCAGTGAATACCGCCCGCGGCTGTACGTCGCGTTGATCAAGCCGGCGCTGATGGCGCGGTTGATGGGGTCGTAGCCGAGCGCGTTGTTTCGCCCACTCGCCGCTGCCGGATGCAGGCGGACCGCGACGAAGCGCTTCGTGCATCCGGGATGAGCTGCGACGATCCCGACTGCGCGCGCCATCTGATAGCCGACGCGGGCGCTCATGACGCCTTCACCTTCTTCGCCGCGATCCAGTTGACGTAGCCCACGGTCGGCTCGCCGCCGCACGCCTTCTTCACGCGCTCGACGATCTTCTCGACGGGGACCTTCTTGGCCAGCAGGCTTCGGATCAACGCGGCCTGGGACTGGTTCTGCTTCGCCTTCATGGTGGATACCTCTCCGATGGAGGCCGGGGACCTTCCCCGACCATGAGGCTCAACAGTGCTGCGCGTCACAGCCCGAAGTACAACAGTTTTTGTAATTCTGTGAAAATGTGTAGACTCGCCGACGGTATCAACCTAACTCGGAGGCGGCGACAATGGCGAAGCGACCTGGGTCCTACGCGGACGTGCTCGGACGGCTGGACCGGATGAGCGAGGCGGAGCTGCTAGCGGCGATCGAGGGCGAGCTGAACGCGGACTCGCCGCGAGCCGAGATGCTCATGCGGTTGGTCGGCCGCTTCAACCGGGCGCGGGGCGGCAGGTTCAAGGCCGGCGTCATGGGGCTGCTCGGGAAGAAGGGCCGCAGGACGCTGGCGGGATTGCTCTGATGAAGGTTGCCGTGCTGCGCGACTCCCGGCACGGCGTCGGGTTCAAGGAGATCAGGCCGGGAGAAGAGGAAATGACGCCCCGGCCTTTTCGTCGCTGCCCGCCCTCGTCAGGGCGAATCCCGTCAGGTGCCCGTCAGGTCCACCTTCACCACGCCGCCGGTGTCGTAGACGGCCAGGCCGCCGCGCATCTCGGCGAGCAACGTCACCAGGTTCTTGATGAAGTTGTCCCGGTCCTCGCTGCTCACCGCGGTCGTCACCGACTGTCGATCCAGTAGCGTGATGCGCCGCGTGTCGAGGATCAGCGCCGTGCCCTCCGCGAGCCCGGCCGCCCGCGCGACAGGCAGACGCCAGACGCTCGGCGCGGCGGGGTTGCCCCATCCGCCCGCGACGTACTGGCCGTCGCCCGAGTCGGCGCGCTCCGTCTCGAAGTCGCTCCAGTCCAGCGGGTTGAGCACGACCGCCTGCGCCACGTACCCCGTCGCCCACATCGCGGCGATGGCCTCGCTCAGGCGATCCACCGGGTGCGACTTCGTGTGCGCGAACACGCTCGCCTGCGGCACCAGCCCGTGGATCTTGTCCGTCGTGCCGTTGCCGTTGATGAGCAGGTCCTCGTACTTGGCCATCACGTCGATGTTCAGGATGCCGCTCAGGATGTTCGACAACTGCGTGTTGTCGGCCAGCACCTGTCGGCTCGCGTGGGTCCAGTGCGCGACGGTGGCGATCTTCGTCGTGACGAGGTTCGCGTCGAACTCCGTCTCGTTCTTCTGGTCGCCCTCGCTCTGCTGCACGCCGACGTTCGGCGTCCTCGTGAGCTGAACATACTCGTAGCTTTCGCCGCCGACCGGGGTCGAGGGCAGCAGGTCCACCAGCGTCAGCGGCGCGACGGCCGGGCCGACGGTGGGACCGCGCTGCGGCTGCGTCGGGAAGCCGTTGGAGCCGCCGCCCTCCGGCAGGTTGACCAGCGCCTTCAGCCGCTTGATCGACATGCCCTTGAGGGCGAAGCTCGCCAGCTTGGAATCGCCGTCGTGCATCGCCTTCACGCGGGTGGCGAACTCGCCGTCGAACGGGTTGGCGATGCCCGGCGCAGAGAGCCTGCGCCCCGTGCCGCCGTCCGCGACGATCTGTTCGAGCGCGTCGAGGCGTCCCTTGATCCCGGCGATGAAATTCTCGTCCGTGATACCGGCCGCTTTCAGCTTCGCGGCCAGCGCCTCCTTGACGGCTTCGATGAACTTCTTGCGTTCTTCGTCGTTCATGATGTGTGTCTCCAGAAACGGTGTTGATGATTCGAGTGATCACCGATTCGGGAAGCCGGCGTCGCGCAGGCTGGTGCGGCGGGTCGTATCCACAACATCACGCAGGGACGACGGGAGGATTGTCCGGCGGGGGATGGTTCGATGTACACCGCTCACGCTCATTTCCGTGTTCTCCACTGCGCGCCTCGCTTCCTGCGCGCGGCCCGCCGCCTCTCGTTGATCTTCTCGCGGTTCTCGGCGTAGTACGCCCGGCCGTACTTGGTCATGTAGTCTGGGTGCGAGGCGCGACGCGCCCGAGCCTTCGCAAGCTCGCTCTCGCGGTTCTTCGCGTACCATGCTTTCGCATAGCGTTTTCGCTTTGGCTTGTTCTTCTCGCGCCATTCCTTCTGCGCAACGGCGATCTTTGCGCGATGCTGCACGCGGTACGTCTTCTTCTGCGCGAGGCGCTTCTTCACAGCCACCATTGTCGTGACGCCCATTCGATGAGTTGCCTGATCCGGCGACGGATGCGCGCGATCATTGTAGGAACCTCTTGCGCATCTCCTCGTCGCGATCGAGGGAGCGCAGCGCCTTCATCACGCCGACGATCCGGGTCCGGTCGATTCCGGCGTGGTCCATCAGCCGCCCGAAGTCTTCGACCGGCAGGCTCAACACGCGGTCGAAGCGGTCGCCGAAGTACGCATACGAGAGCCGCTTGATCGTGTCGAGAATCCCGACCGCCGTCTCGCCATCAACGCCGGCCACGTCCATCAAGCGTCGAAGCTCGCCGCGCGGGAGCGCCATGAACTTCTGGAAGTGCAGTCCGAAGTACGCCCACGCGATCCGCTCGATCGCGTCGAAGTCAGGCCGCTGTTCGTCGTTCGTCGTCGTCATCGTCGTTCACTCCTTCTCAAATTACGTTGCGCACTTTTGCCCGCCGTCGTTCACGGTGCCGCGATCCGCGTGCGGACGGATCGAACGTCGAGCATCGAAAATCGTTTTTGCCATAGATCCCTCGTCAAAATTGACCTGGGGACGCGGTGTCGAGACATCGACGCTTTGGCTTTTCAGGCACCCCTAGGGGCCGAAGGCAACGATGTAAAGTTGTTGCGCTCATCGCTTCGCCCTTCGCTGCGCGTTGCGCCGAGCCTTGAGGCGGTCCTTGTTCTTCAGGTAGTACTCGCGGCTCTTCCGCTTCCGTTCGTCCTCGGCCGCCTCGACCGTCTCCGCTTCCGCCGCCTCTTTCGTCTCCTTCACCCGACCGCTCAGCGCCATGTACGCATCGACGTAATCGCCGGCACGCTCGATGTCCTTGCGCAATGCGCTTAGCCTCTCATCCTTGAAGCGCACGCCCTTGAGCGCGTAGGCGCTGTGCCACACGCCGTCCTCCTGCCAGCGACACGTACAGGCCACGATGCCGTGGTCCTGCTCCAAAGCTGCGAGGAAGGGAACAGGGTCGAGCCTGCGGTGCTTCACGTCGCGCACCTCGCACCAGAGGACGTAAGCCTTGTGCATGGCACCGATGGACACGTGATCCGATGCGCTGAGCACGCAGCACTCGTCGAGGAACTTGCGGACGTGATCGATGGCGGGATGCTGTGCGCGCGATGTCATGACAGCGCCGCTCCGCCGAGGCCGGAAACCGGCAACTGCATCACTGCATCATCAGCATCATTTTCCCTAATAGAGCAGAATTTAGGGCTATGGCAGTTTGGGCTGTAATAGGGAAAATGATGCATGATGCTGCTGTGATGCAGCCGGCCTAATTGCGCTGTGTCGAGGTTCATTTCGCCTCCTTCGGCCTGACGTACACACGCGCGGAAGGCGATTTTTTCCGCCATCCGAGCGCCCTGAAGATCTTTCCGACCCGACCCGCGTTGAACTGCGTGAGCTTCTCCGCCCCGACGCCAAGCTCCTTGAGCGCCTCTCCGGGGAGCAGCTCGTCCCTGTCCTTCAGGCTTCCGGTCTTGAGCATCACGGACAGCTCGTCGTGCCACGGGTCTCTGAGCCTGCGACCCTCCGCCTGCTTGGCCGCGAGCGATTCGAGTTCGGAGTCCAGGTGCCAGCGTTCGCCTTGCTTGTAGCGCGCGTGCGCTTCGGCCCAGAGCTGATCGCGGTCGCGCGTCAGGCGCACGAGGTTCACGCCGCCGCACCTGACAGGCCAGAAGCGCCTGTTGCCGGTGATCTTGCCTCGATTCGACGTACACCACCTATGCAGCCCTGAGACTGGATTCAGCAGCAGCCGGCGTCTGATAGCCGATCGATGAATGCATTCGTTGCAGATTGTAGAAGCCTTCTATCCAGTTGACGAGGTCGAGTCGAGCTTGGGCTCGCGTTTCGTAACGCAGTTGATAGACGCGCTCAACTTTCAACGTCTTGAAGAAACTTTCAATTGGGGAGTTGTCCCAGCAGTTCGCACGCCGACTCATCGACTGAACCATTCGGAAGTCCTTGATCATGTTGCGATATCGGTCGCTTGCGTACGGGCTGCCGCGATCGGTATGCATGATCAGATCCCCCGCCGGTTTGCGACGCCAATACGCCGAGCGCAGAGCGCTGCACACCAGGTCGGCATTGATGCGATCGCTCATTGAGCAGCCCACGATGCGCCGGCTGCTCAGATCCATCACCGCAGCCAAGTACAGCCAGCCCTCGCCGGTCGCAACGAACGTGATGTCGGCCACCCACGCCTGGTTGACCGACCAGCCATCGAATCGACGCTCCAGAACGTTGGCCGCGATCGGCTTGCGATGATTCGAGTCGGTCGTTACACGGTAGGCACGCTTGTAGACCGGCCGTAGACCCTGGCGGTGCAGGCTCTTGCGCACCCGTTCGTGGCCAACCGTGAGCCCCTGGCTGCGCAGGCCTTCTACGATCCGCGGACGCCCGTAGCTGCGTCCGCTAGCCGCATGCATCGCCGCCACTCGTGCGTCGAGCGCCGCATTGGCCAGTGTACGTTCGCTCGGCGGGCGGCCACGCCATTGGCAGTAGCCCGAGCGCGAGACGGCGAGCAGCCGGCACAATCGGCTCACACTGTACTGGTCGCGATGTGCTTCGATCCAGGCGTACCTCACCGCGATTCCCTTGCGAAATACGCCGCCGCTTTTTTTACGATCTCAAGATCTAACTTGGCGTTCGCCAGTTCGCGACGCAACCGGGTGTTCTCAATCTCCAACTCCGACACGGGCCGCTTTACCGGCGCTGCCCCAGGCTCGCCAAGCGTCCCCGCCTTGCTGCGGCGAACCCAGTTCGTTACCGTGGACTGCGGAATCCCTAAGCGCTTGGCTGCAGGATTACCTCCGATCGACGCCGCAAGTCGCACCGCTTCGATCTTGAACTCATCCGTATACTGCCGGTTCGACGTGTACTCTTTCTTGCCCATTTCGTTCTCCCGTTCATCAGAAAATACCAATAATCTGATGTACGTGAAACCGAGGCAGCGTCACCGGTGTCGTCGATCAGGTATTGGTCCTCGTTGGTCGTGCCGGCGAACACGCACTGTCGCGGGTACTCGATCTCGAACCTGCCGAACGCTGGCCGGAACCGTTCGACCCGGCGTGTGATGAACGCCTTGACTGTTTCGATCTCGCTCTTTCTGAACTGCGCCAGCTCGGGAAGCTCGATGATCCACTTCCCCCTGATGTGGTCGGCGGCGTCCTTGCTCGACAGGTCGCCGGGAAGCGAGTCGGAGAAGTGCTCGTCTCCGGCGAGCGCACGCAGCGCGCTACTTTTCTTCTTGCCTTGCCCGCCTTCGAGCACCAGCGCGTAGTCGGCCTGGCATCCCGGCTCGATGACCCGAGCTATCGCCGCGATCATCCACTTCGCCCCGACCGCCCGCAGGTACGCCTCGGGCGCACCCTTCGCCTGAAGGTACGTGGTCAGCCAGTCGTCTAGCCTCGGCTTGCCGTCCCACTCCAACCGCTTCAGGTAGTCGCGGATCGGGTGGAACGACCAGCGCGAGCGGGCCCATGTGCCCAGCGCCCCGTCCACCTTGTCGCGCCCGATGCGCGGCATGTAGTGGCGCTGCACGTACTGCTGCATGGCGACCGAGTCCTCGTCGCGCCACTGTCGCGGGTACTCGTCGCTAGCGACTACGGCGGTGTCGCCGGGCACCGGGCGCACGAGCACGCGGCGCATGCTCAGTTCGTCATAGCGGACCATGCCGGCGAGCGACGAGTCGTGCTCCACGATCAGGCGCACGTTCTCCTCGTCGGCGATGATCGATCCGCCGTCGCCGCGCCGTAGCTGCGACCTCACGGCTCCCTGCGGGAACTTCACCTTCGCGCTGGCTAACATCCTCGGGATGTTGCCGAGCGTCTTTTCCCAACTGCTCTTGCGTTTCGGGTTGTCCTGCCCCTCGCTCTCGAACATCAGCGCGCGCAGCCGGCGCAGGGCGTCCTTCTCCAGCTCGCCGTTGCAGATCGCCCGCGCGGTTAGCTGCACCATCGGTCCGTGAAAGCTCTCGCCGCTCTTGATGAGCCGTTCCAGCTCCCCGTCGCTGGCGCGCTGGATGATCGCCTTCGGTTCGTCGCTATCGTCGTCGTCCGTTTCGAGGTCGCCTTGCGCAGCGCCCAAGGCTTCCGCGATCTCATCGATGCCGAACCTGTTGCCGGTCCACTCGACCATGTGAACGCCGAAGGGCTCGCCGTGCTCGCGCTTGTTGTTCACGCCGCAGTGGATGCGGGCGTACCTGGCCGCGTTGTTGCCGCTCTTGTCGCCGAGCCCCAGGGCTACGACCTTCTCCAACACGGGTCGGACCTGCGCGGCCGTGGCCCCTTCCGTCAGGAAGTACCACCACTGATAGTTGCCTTCGCTGGTCTGGACGCGCGCCGTGGGCTTGCCTAGCGTCCTGAACAGCTTTGCCGCATCGCCCTTGGTGGTCGGATCATCGACCACGATGGCGACGCACGCGATCATGTTCTCGATGGTCCTGCCCTTGGCTTTCGGCGGGAACGCGGCTGTCGAGACGTAGTGGTTCAGGCGCGGCGAGAACTCGCGGTCATCGTCCACGCGGATGGCGCGCCCCTGCCACGACGGGTCGTCGGCGTCGGGGAACGAGGTGATCCACGCCCGCGCTTCGCCCCCGACAGGTCCGACCAGCTCGCGCAGGAACTCCATCGGCGAGATGACCTTGCCGGCCTTGCTCATCGCGCATCGAACCACTTGATCAAGATCCGGTGCCTCTCGATCCTGATCGTGAGTCGTGCGCCGCACTCGCCGCATTGGAGGTGCGCGCCAGACAGGATTCCGGCGTCGTTTTCAGAGTCCGATTCCTTGACCGCAAACGCCTGGTGCTTCTTCACGTCGGTCGAGCCGCACGTCGGGCACAGCAGCGGGACCACCGTTCGCCCCTCCGCCGGCTCCACGAATCTGATCGCTGTATTATCTGCTCCGCTCACTTCTGTTCTCCCCGGATGGTTGTGGGCGCTTCATCAGTTCGATGTCTTCGGGTTCCGGCGTTGTCGCGTCGGGACCCGTTTCTTTTTGGGCGCACAGCCGCTCGATCTTCTCGAACCGCTCGCGCATCCAGTCGGGAAGGTCGGCCATGAACTCGGGATCTCGCGCCAGCCGTTTAGCCTCGCGAATCTCTGCCTGCCGTAGCTGTCTGAGGGCGTCGTGATCACGCTCGACTCTTGGCGTCGGAGTGGCGAGCGCCTTGCGTCCCTCGCAGGTCCGCGCAAGCCTGTTGACGCGGGCGTGCATCGCGCGAACCTGCCATGCCAACTGCGCCGCGATGAGGACTCTCACTCTCGGCCGAAAGTCGTGCAGGTCGTCGAGCATGTTGAACATCGTCGTCGGGTCGATGATGGCGCACCGACCGTAGATGAACGCCCACTCGCCTTCGTTGTGAAGCACGGTCCTGTGCTCTTCTTCGATCTGGTCTTCGGCCCATGCGTACTGTTCTTTCTCGCCCGCGCGGTCCTTGCGCTGGTGACACTTCGCGCAGGCCCACACGGTCCACTCGCCGCCAGCACTGGCCGGGACAGGGAAGTGATCGCGCTCGAATCCCGCGTCGTCGGAGTAAGGCGCATCGCAGTAGAAGCAGCACCCGTCGCTCGGCGGCTTGAACCTGCGAACGCATTCAAGGATGTCCACGATGATCACGCCGCAGGCTCGTCAACGGTGGCCTTGCGCGCCTCGTTCGCGGCGACCTTGAAGTTCTGCACGCGCTCGGCCTTGCTCTTGACCCACCTGATGTAGGGATCGGCGAACACGACCAGCTCGCGGCCGACGCGCGAGACCGCGCCGCAGCTCATCAGCTCCTTGCGGTAGACGCGCAGCACGCGGCGGGCGCGAAGGGAGTCGTTGGGATATACGTCGTCTGGCCAGTCGGCCAGCGACCACGATCTGAACTTGTTCTCGCTCATCTGTGCGCTCCGGTATCCGGGACGCACAGTTATTTATACTGACGTGAGCGGGTTTGGAATCAACCAGCCAGTTGATGCAGGGATCAACTAGGGAGTTGATGCGTCGGGATCAGCCAGTTGCCCGGTCGTCGCGGCGCGGACGAGCGCGATGAACTCTAGCCGCGTGGCTACTCCGAACTCGGCGCGCAGCATCCTGAGAACCTCACCGTACTTCTTCTCGTACTTCCATAGCGCCTGCGTCGAAACGTCGAGGATCTCGATCATCTCTTTCCTCGTGCCCGGTGAGCGCCCTTGCATGATGAGCGCCTGCGCGTCCTTCTTCGGCATCGTCAAGAACTCCGCGACGAAGTAGCGTTGCGGCGTGATACGCTTATCGGATACCGCTGCGACCAGTCCGCCGTTGTCCTCGGTGAACTTTTTCACCGCTGCGGAGATGAGCGCGGATGCGAGTACGCCGTTCGCGAGGGTCGTGTCGTAGAGACCTCTCGGGATCGTCAGGCCCATCGAAGTCATGAACTCGTGCAGGGCGTCGGTGCGTTTCATCGCTTCAACTTCCCTTCGAGTTTGGAGTGGGCCGCGAGCGGCGCGCCCTGCACGAGGTGCGCGTAGCGCATCGTCACGCTCGGGCTCTTGTGGCCGAGCACGCTGCCGATCTCAAGCAGCGACGCCCCGCCTTGCGCGAGGTAGCTGGCGCAGGTGTGCCGCAGGTCGTGGAACCGGAAGTTCTTGAGACTGATCCTCGACATCAGCGCCTTCCACGTGTGAGCGAGGTAGCTGTCCGAGTACGGGAACACGCGCTCGCCGGGATCGTGCTTTCGACCTAGCGCCTTCAGCGCCCGCACCGCCGGCCCCGGCAGGTGTACCGCCCGTGGAGTCCCGTTCTTGGTCTCAAGGACGACGATGCGTTGCCCTTCGAGGTCCACGTCCTTCCAGCACAGGCGCAGCAGCTCGCCGCGTCTGACGCCCGTGCCTAGCGCGACGAGCACGGCGGCGTTGAACCACGCAGGCTCTTTCGACACCGCGTTGAGAACCTTCTTCAGCTCGTCGTCGTCGAGGAACCGCGCACGCCCCGGCGGCTCGGTCAGCATCACCTTGCCGGGCCATGCGCTCTCGTTGGCGATGAGCCCGGCGTGTCGCCCCCAGTTCCAGCACGCGCGCATCGCGGAGAGGTGACGGTTCACCGTGGCCGGAGCGCGCCCCGGCAGCAGGCGGTCCCGCGCATCGCGAACCTTCGTCACGCCGAAGCCCATCACGCGCTCGTTGCCGTACTCGTTCATCCACCACGAGATGAGAAGTTCCAGGCCGTCGTAGCTCTTCAAGCCGAGCGTCTTGGGATCGTTCAGGAAGTTCTCGCACAGCGTGCGGATCGTCATGCGGGTGGTGTCCTCCCGACCGGCTCCGCGATCCCTCTGGCGCTTCAGCTCCGCCTCTGTCGATGCAGCCCAGACCTTGGCCTCCTTCTCGTCGCGGAATGCCTTGCTGACAGGTTTGAAACCCTTGATCCGGACGAGGGCGACGACGCTGAGCGATCCGTCGTCGAGGCGGCGCTTCTGGAACGATGGCACGTTTGACTCCACAGGTGGCGCGTAGGAGCACGCAGGAGCCAATCTACTGCGAAACTGGCACCCCAGTGAAACCGGGAGTGCAACTACGGCGAGTGTGGCTGGCGGAGAGGGTGGGATTCGAACCCACGTAACCCTTTGAAGGTTAAACGGTTTTCAAGACCGTCGCATTCAACCGCTCTGCCACCTCTCCGCACTCAAACTCAAGTTTTCAAGACAGGTGCCTTAAACCACTCGGCCACATCTCCGTTTCAGACTCGCTGAACCTTCTACAGCAGCGCTGCATTCTAGCGGGAAACCGCTGCCTGCGACGCAGGCTTTATCATGCCTGCGGTGTTTTTGGCCTACCACTGCGAATTGCTGCAGCGATCAACACAAAACCACACACCGGTCAGCTCCTATTGTTAATATGCAGCCGATTTGCCTGACAGTCGAGATAACTTGGCAACTTATATCTCGATCCACGGTCGAATCCTGCTAAATCAGGGCCCGGGCCGCTTGCCTGGGAACGTATGGCCCGACTGACCGTCATCGGAGATTGAATGCATGCAGTCTTATCCCAGTAACATCGCCGGTTCCTCCGTAAGCGCACAGGCGCTTGCCGCAAACAAGGTTCTGCGCAGCACTTACCTGCTATTGGGCGCGACTCTTGCCTTCAGTGCCCTGATGGCGGGCGTGGCGATGGCCTTGAACATTCCTCATTTTGGCCTGGTGACCCTGGTGGGCTATTTCGGCCTGCTGTTCGCCGTCCACAAGACTCAGAACAGCGCCTGGGGTCTGCTTTGGGTGTTTGCCCTGACAGGTTTCATGGGGCTCACCCTGGGCCCGATCCTGAATGCCTATCTGCAGTTCCTGCCCAATGGCTCACAGATCATCATGACGGCCTTCGGCACCACTGCGATTTCGTTCCTGGGCCTATCGGCCTATGCCGTCAAGAGCCAGCGTGATTTCAGCTTCATGGGCGGCTTCCTGGTGGTCGGGGCAATCGGTGCTTTCGCCCTGGGCCTGGTCGCGTATTTCTTCAATCTGCCCAACGTCGCGCTCGTGGTGTCGGGTCTGTTCCTGGTCGTCAGCGCCGGTCTGATCCTGTTTCAGACCAGCACTATCGTACGTGGCGGCGAACGCAACTACATCATGGCCACCGTCACCTTGTACGTGAGCCTCTACAACATGTTCCTGAGCCTGCTCCATCTGCTGGGTGCCGCCGGGGACGACTGACCCGAGCCGCCGACGGCGAGGCGCTTCTATAACGAAGCGAGGGATCGAAAAGGGCGCTGCCGATGCAGCGCCCTTTTTCATTAGCCGGTCGCACCCGTACCGAGCAAGGCCAGGACACGGTTACGCTGCATGCCCTGCAGCGCGGGCGCAAGGACCGACAGCGCCGGCTCTCCTGCATCGATGCCTTGCAGACCACCGCGCATCGGCGCTCTGAAGGTGGCGAGCGATGCTTGCGGATTGGAAGCTTCGCTTCCGAGTGCCGCGCAGTCTGATGCGGGCGAAGCCGCGGCACGGCTCAAGACGGCGCGTTCGGCGGCTCTGCGCGAGCCGGCGGATCGTGCCGGATCCACCAGAGCCAGTTGCAGGGATATTGCGTGCTCCCAGACTAGATTTTGTCGAATAACGATAGCCTGCTGACCTGGGCATAGGCCTTCTGAGTCGCCTCGATCGCCGTCGCATAGCCATTCATCTTGACTGCTGCGTCAGCATAGTCCAATTGACCGATCAGCGACGCGCCTGCTGGTAATTCTCGATCACCACAACCAGCGCCCGTCCTGCCGCCACGCCCGAACCATTGAGCGTGTGCAGTACTTCAGGCTTGCCGGTCTCGGGATTACGCCAGCGCGCCTTTTCAACGTGGCACCTCTTCGGGCAGTCGACTGTCCGGGTCATACACAGATGCGATGAAGCCAGCCCGTTCGGCCAGTTCCGGAAACAGCACCAGGCAGATTCCCTCCGAGTTGAGAGCCGAGCGGTAAAGAATCCCCGGATGACCGGCCTCGCGCACGAGATCGCCGATGACCCAGCTCGGTGGTTCGATTTCGTCGAGGAAGGCCATACCTTTCCAGTTGCAGTACGCCTCGCCCCAGATCTCGCTCCAGTGCTCGGCATCATATCCGCCGGTGAAATCGACCACTTTGTTCGCTGTTACCAGAAAGGAGGCAATCGTCGCCGGCGGTAGCAAAGGCGACTCGGCCTGGTACTCGCGCAAAGCGACCTCTGTGCTAGCGGCAAGATAGCGAGCCTCGACGCCCGGGCGGTTGAAGCGACCGCCGCGGATCGCGGCGCCGGTGCCGCTTTCGGGCCTGTGCGCCCACCGCGGCGGGAACGCGCGGTAGTAGATCGAGCCGGGGCGGAGATCGACCAGGATCATCCGGTCGAGCCGCCACCGACGGACAACAGGTAAGACATGACCGCCTCGGCCTTGCCCGTGGACACCAGTTGTTCGGCAGTGCGGTGCTCGAATTCGGGGATAGGGGTGTTGCGATACCAGTAGATCGCGCGCGTACGCTCACCGCTGACCTCGGTAGCGGCGGACAGCACCCGCAACGTGTCGCGCATGTACTGCTGCAGCTTTGCGTTGGTTGGGGCGTCGGCCACGGTGGTGCGATGGACGCGGGCGAGTTGAGCCAGTTCCTGCTGACGCAGGTGCAGCGCTTCGGCGAAGCGGTCCGGGGCGATCAGCGGTAGGCCCGGCACGCGCAGTCCCTCAGTGAAGGCCTGGAAATCATGGTGGGCGGCCATGGTGGGGTCTCCTAAATAGATACCACCAGTCTATGGCGCTTTTATGTCGGTTTCAAGTTTGTTGTATGCTGCTGGATCCAGAGGCCAGTATTACAACCCATAAATAACGAAGCATGAAAAAGATGCCTGTGCTCCGACCAGATACGTGAGTGCGGCCAGATTGCCCGATGCCAGGTACCTCGATCCGTCAGTTAGGGATAGCAACTCATCATTGGGCATCCTTTCCATACGTCGCCAATGGCTGCGGCCTGACCTCGAAGCGTCCATTCTTGACAACTCGGCACCGAACCAGGAACCACCACCATGCGGAGCCTGCGCGACGATTCTCACCAGCGTTGAGCATCTGCAGCGAAACATGGTTGTTGGGCGGTCCATAGTTGACTTGCCCACTCTCGTACGTACCTGTAAGCGGATACTCATCGCAATCGCCACTGACACCGCCGCGCGCAGCACGGTAAGCTTCTCGCGCCCCTCTGCCGCATTCCAACACTGCACCCAGCCAGCGCGAGCCCGATATGGGTTCCGATATGGGCTGTAACTTCCTGTGTTGATCCCAGACCGGCGAGCGATCCCGGATAATAGATGGGACAGGCGCCAGTGGAAGCCGGTGTTGTAGTAACGACGAGAAAGACTGGAACGATTTGCGCGCCGCGCACCCGCTACGGCCGGATGACCTCCACGCCGCCCATGTAGGGCCGCAGCACCTGCGGCACCGTCACGCTGCCGTCGGCCTGCTGGTAGTTCTCGATCACGGCGACCAGCGCCCGTCCTGCCGCCACGCCCGAACCATTGAGCGTGTGCAGCACTTCAGGCTTGCCGGTCTCGGGATTACGCCAGCGCGCCTGCATGCGTCGCGCCTGGAAGGCCGCGAAGTTGGAGCAGGAAGAAATCTCCCGATACTTGCCCTGGCCCGGCAGCCACACTTCCAGATCATAGGTTTTGGCCGATCCGAAACCTATGTCGCCGGCACACAAGGCGACCACGCGATACGGCAGGTCCAGGCGCTGCAATACCTGCTCGGCATTGCGCGTCAGGAGCTCATGTTCGGCAGGGGAGTCCTGCGGGCGCACCAAATGCACCAGCTCCACTTTCTCGAACTGGTGCTGGCGGATCAGGCCGCGCGTGTCCTTGCCGTGCGAGCCTGCCTCGGAACGGAAGCATGGTGTATGGGCCACGAAACGCAGCGGCAATGCCGCGGCCTCCACGATCGATTCGCGCACCAGGTTGGTGACGGGCACTTCCGCGGTGGGAATCAAATACAGGCGTGTGTCGCCCTCGAGCGCGAACAGGTCGGCCTCGAACTTCGGCAGCTGACCCGTGCCCTGCATGGCCTGCGCATTGACTAGGTAGGGCACATAGACTTCGCGATAGCCGTGCTCGCCGGTATGCAGATCCAGCATGAACTGGATCAGCGCCCGTTGCAGCCGTGCCAGCGGGCCGCTGAGCACGCTGAAGCGCGCGCCGGAGATCCGGCCCGCCGTCGTGAAATCCATCTGTTGCAGTGCCTCCCCGAGGGCGACGTGATCGCACGGTTCGAAATCGAACCGGCGAGGCTCGCCCCAGCGGCGGATCTCGACGTTCGCCGTCTCATCCCGCCCCTCCGGCACGTCGGCGCTCAACAGGTTGGGCAGTCCGAGCAGAAGTTGATCGAGCTCGGCCTGCACCGTATTCAACTCCACCTCGGCCTGGCCGAGCTGTACCCCCAGATCCTCCACCTGCTTCAGCAGCGGTGCGATGTCCTGGCCCTGAGCCTTCGCCTTGCCGACGGTCTTGGCATGGACATTGCGCTCATTGCGCAGCTCATCACAGCGCACCTGCCATTTCTTGCGCGACTCCTCCAGCGTGCGCAGGCGCTCCTGGTCGAGCTGGAAACCGCGGCGTGCGAGATTCGCGGCCACGGCGGCGGGATCGGAGCGAAGCAGTTTGGGATCGAGCATGACGATGGGAACCGGTGATTCGGACAGGAGAACCGGCGCAGTGCGCCGAATCGACTTGAAGGACGGCGAGCTATCTGCGGGGCGCCACAAGCGGGTTACCGATAGTGTAGAGATCTGTACCGGCGGCGCAAAGCCGGTTGTCTTTCAGCCGTCCGTACGCAACGGGTTGGACGCGCCGGCAACTCGCGTGAAAGGTTTTACCCCGGTCCGCGCGCCTGTCCTTCTGCTCCTTGCTCCTTGCTCCTTGCTCCTTGCTCCTTGCTCCGCGCCTCACTTGGCCTTGCGGCGTGCCAGGGCCTCGGCGATCTTGATTTCCAGACCGCGTGGCACGGGCCGGTAATACCGGCGCTGCGGGAAGCCCTCGGGAAAATAATTCTCGCCGGCTGCATAGCCCTCCGGCTCGTGGTGAGCGTAGCGATAACCCTTGCCGTAACCGAGTTCCTTCATCAGCCGGGTAGGCGCGTTACGCAGATGCATCGGCACCTCCAGCGAACCCAGCGTGCGGGCATCGGCCATCGCCTCGCCATAGGCCACATAGACGGCGTTGCTTTTGGCGGCGCAAGCCATGAAAACCACCGCCTGCGCGATGGCCAGTTCCCCTTCCGGCGAGCCCAGGCGCTCATATACCTCACTGGCTTCCAGCGCCAGGGTCAGCGCCCGCGGGTCGGCATTGCCGATATCCTCGCTGGCCATGCGCAGCACGCGGCGCGCGAGATAACGTGGATCACAGCCGCCATCGAGCATTCGGCACAGCCAGTACAAGGCGGCATCCGGATCCGAGCCGCGCACCGACTTGTGCAGCGCCGAGATCTGGTCATAAAAGGCTTCGCCCTGCTTGTCGAAGCGGCGCAGTCCACCCATGGCCACCTCATTGGCGATCGCCTCGGTGAGGCGCGGCGGCTCGCTGCCATCAGCCAGGTCCAGCGCCAGTTCGAGCATATTCAAGGCGCGGCGCGCATCGCCATCCGCGGCGCGGGCGATCAAGCTCAGCGCCGCATCCTCGTCGCACGCTTGCCGTGCCAGGTGATGCAGCGCACGTTCCAGCACCCGGCGCAGATCCGGCTCCGTCAAGGCACGCAGCACATACACTCGTGCGCGCGACAGCAAGGCGTTGTTGAGTTCGAAGGACGGGTTCTCGGTGGTCGCACCGATGAATATCAGGGTGCCGTCCTCCACCCAGGGCAGGAAGGCATCCTGCTGCGCCTTGTTGAAACGATGTACCTCGTCCAGGAACAGAACGGTACGGCGCGCCGCTTGCTGACGCGAAGTGCGGGCGCTTTCGGCCGCCGCGCGAATATCCTTCACACCCGCCATGACCGCCGACAAGGCGATGAATTGCGCATCGCAGGACTGCGCCACCAGCCGCGCCAGCGTAGTCTTGCCCGTGCCCGGCGGTCCCCACAGGATCATCGAATGCAGCGGTCCTCCCTCGAGCATACGCCGCAGCGGCTTGCCGGAACCGAACAGATGTTCCTGGCCGATGAAGTCATCCAGCACGTCCGGGCGCATGCGATCGGCCAGCGGCCGCCCATCCTCCTGACGGCTTATATCCTGGCGCTCTCCCGGCATGCTCACGATCGCCGCTTCGCGCCTGTCAGTTTCGCGAGAGACGCGCTCCAATCCTCCACCTGCTGCGCCCATCCGCCCAACCACAGCCAAGCAAGCCCCAGACCCACCGCGATGCCGCCGCCGTTTGCCAGCACATCCCGCAAATCCGCCTCGCGCCCGAAGCTCATCGCCCCCTGCGCAAACTCGATGCCCACCCCTAGCAACAACAGGCCGATGGCGATCAGCCAATAACGCGACCGTGGGTAAATGCCGGCAAACCACAGCGCCAGCAACGCATATGCCGTACCGTGCTGGAACTTGTCATTGAGGCCGGTGGCCGGCAGCTTTTGACCCGGCATCAGGCTCAGGGCCACGACCACCAGGATCATGAGCCAACCCAGCACGAGCCAGGTACGGGGATGTCGCAGCAATAACCGCATCGATGATACCTGCTGGATCCGCCCGCCCGGGCTCGAGGGATCCGGATTTGTCGCCTTCGGCGTTCGCCCCGGCGCCGGAGCGTTACTCTCGGGAAACGGCGGCATCGCCGATGATGTCGGCACCCGGAGGGATGGTAAAGGTAAACCGTGACGGATCCTGGGGCGGGTTGCGCTCCAGCCCGCTGAACTCCAGGCGAGTGACCTGGCCTAGTTTGTCCGCCAGCTCCATGTATCTCAACGAGTCGGCCTGGAAACCTAGCCGAACCCATTTGAAGTCGGTGTCGGCGCGCTTGGGCTCCATGCGCACCCACTGCAGCACCGCACCAGAGGCTCCAGGGACCACACTGCCGGCAACCGTCTCATGACCGACCTGCGTAACCGTGAAATTATCTTCCAGCCTCCCTTCGCCGCCCAGCAGCATGGCCGGTGTCGCCGACAAGGTGTCGTCCAGCGCCCGCACCGTCACCTGTTCAAGATCCGCGTCATACAGCCAGATACGCGTGCCGTCGGCGACAATGAGCTGGCTGTGCGGCTCGAGGTAATCCCAGCGGAACCGGTTCGGCCGACGAATGGACAGGCGCCCGCTGGATTCGTCCACGATCTGCCCGGTACGATCCATGAGCGTCTGGCTGAAGCGAGCCTCCAGCCCTTGCAGTCCGCCGAGGAAGCGTTCCACACGCTCGCGTCCGGCTGCCAGATCGCCGGGTGTCCCGACAGCCGGCGTCGCCGCGGCCTGCACGGCCGGCAAGACTGGAATGCACGCCAGCACGCAGGCCAACGTCCATCCCCACCCGACCGATGCGCGTGCCGATGCGCCTGATCTCGGGACGGACACTACGGGCAGCAAGGACATCGCATTCAATCTCCGGCGGGCGGCGGCGCCAGCACTTCGCGTGAACCGTTGGATTGCAGCGGCCCCACCAGGCCTGCCGCTTCCATCGTCTCGATCATGCGCGCGGCACGGTTGTAGCCGATCTTCAGACGCCGTTGCACACCCGAGATCGAAGCGCGGCGGCTTTCGATGACGATCCGCACAGCCTGGTCATACAGGGGATCCTGCTCGCCGTCCTGGCCGTCCTCGGTCCCTTCCCCGCCCTCGCCCGGCAGGCCAGGAATGGGTCCGCTCGGCCCCTCCAGGATCTCGCTGACATAGTTAGGCTCCGCACCTTTCAGGCTGCCCACGACACGATGCACCTCCTGATCGGAAACGAACGCGCCGTGCACACGCACCGGCACCGAGGTGCCGGGCTGCAGGAACAGCATGTCGCCATGGCCCAGCAGCTGCTCCGCACCCATCTGATCCAGGATCGTGCGCGAATCCACTTTCGCGGACACCTGGAACGCAATGCGGGTCGGGATATTGGCCTTGATCAGGCCGGTGATCACATCCACCGAGGGCCGCTGCGTCGCCAGGATCAAATGGATGCCCGAGGCGCGCGCCTTCTGCGCCAGCCGCGCGATCAGCTCCTCCACCTTCTTGCCGACGATCATCATCATGTCGGCCAGCTCATCCACGATTACCACGATGAACGGCAACGGCTCCAGGAACGGCGCATCCTGCGCATCCGCATCGGGACCCAGCATCTTCATCAACAGCGGATCACGTATCGGCTGGCCACCTTCGCGAGCTTCCCGAATCTTGCGATTGAAGCCGGCGAGATTGCGCACGCCCAGGGCAGCCATGAGCTGGTAGCGCCGCTCCATTTCAGCCACGCACCAGCGTAATGCATTCGCCGCCTCCTTCATGTCCGTCACGACCGGCGCCAGCAGATGCGGAATACCCTCGTACACCGACAACTCCAGCATCTTCGGATCGATCATGATCATGCGCACATGATCAGCGCTGGATTTGTAGAGCAGCGACAGGATCATGGCGTTCACCGCGGTGGACTTGCCCGAGCCCGTGGTGCCGCCGACCAGTAGATGGGGCATGCGGGCCAGATCGGCCACGACCGGCGCACCGCTGATGTCCTTGCCCAGCACCAGCGCCAGGGAGGAATTCATATCGTCATAGGCCTTGGATTTGACGATCTCGCCCAGGGTGACGATTTCCCGTTTTTCATTGGGAATTTCCAGTCCGACCGTGGATTTGCCCGGGATCACTTCCACGATGCGCACGCTGATCGCCGACAAGGCCCGCGCCAGATCCTTCGCCAGATTGCTGATCTGACTCACCTTGATGCCGGGCGCAGGATTCAGTTCGAAGCGCGTAATCACCGGGCCGGGATGGACGGCGACCACCTCGGCCTCGACGCCGAAATCGCGCAGCTTGAGTTCGACCAGCCGCGACATCGCTTCCAGCGCCTCCGCAGAGTAGCCCTCGGCCCGCACCGGCGGATCGTCCAGCAAGGATAGCGGCGGCAGTTCCTTGGATGCGGACGGTTCGAACATGGCCACCTGGCGTTCCTTCTCGACCCGTTCGCTCTTCTCGACCTTGCGCACCACCGTCTCGATCTTGGGCGGCGGGCGATTCTCGACGCGCTTGCGTTCTTCGCGGACGGCCTCGGCGCGCGCTTCCTTCACTTCGCGCCCGGCGCGAATCTCGCGGGCATTCATGATCCACCGCGACAGCCGCTCCAGGCTGCTCAGTACGGCACGGCCGGTTCGATCCATCACTTCGATCCAGGACAGGCCGGCGAACAAGGAGACACCGGCCAGCCACAGCGCCAGCAGCAGCAGGGTCGCCCCCAGAAAACTCAACCCTGCCGCCAAGCCATTGCCGACCAGCGAGCCCAGCACCCCCCCGGCGGAATCCGGATAGCTGGATATCATGAAATGCAGACTTGCCAGGCCGCAGGTCGTCACCAGAGTCAGCAGGAAACCCACACCCCGGAATACCAGGGTGGCACGCGACGGTGCCGGCCCGGTGCTGTCGCGCTCCTGATACAGCAGCCAGCCCGTCGAGGCGATCATGAGCGGGAACAGGAAGGCCGCAACGCCGAACAGCAGCACCAGCAAACCCGCCAGATGCGCGCCGAAGGGACCGATGACATTGGAGATCGGGCCCGGCTCGCCGGTGGTCGCAAAGGAGGGATCATGCCGATCGTAGGTCACCAGCGCCGCCAGCACGATCAGCGCCAGTGCACCGAACACCCACAACGCCCCTTCGCGCAAGGATCGCACGACCGCCGCTCCCAGTCCCATGCCTCCGCGTGCCTGCGCCGTACTTCCCAAAATTAACTCACCTCAAAAGTCAGTTGTAATCAATTGATATACAATTGAACATTTCCAAGCTTAACAAATCACATTCCGGTGCGCGCGGCAGCGGAGCGGATCTCAGGCGCAACTCTACTCAGGCGCAACTCTGGAAAACATCGTCCAGACTCGCCGATGCGGGTCCGGCAGCGCAATGCCCCAACCAGGCTGCGTCGAAAATCCGGATTCAGGGCTTGCAGCAGCGGTCACCTGCCCGGATATTTCCCTGCCGCGGCCCGTCCTAACTTTTCATCGAGGTCAATCATACATGAGCACCCCCCGACACTCCCGGCTGCTGATCCTGGGCTCCGGACCTGCGGGCTATGCGGCAGCGGTGTACGCCGCACGCGCAAATCGTCGTCCCGTGCTGATCACTGGCATGGAGCAAGGCGGCCAACTCATGACCACGGTGGAGGTGGACAATTGGCCAGGCGATCCGCACGGCCTGACTGGACCGCTGCTGATGGAACGCATGCGCAAGCACGCCGAGCGCTTTGATACCGAGATCGTCGATGACCATATCGGCAAGGTGGATCTGTCACGGCGTCCCTTCCATCTGGAGGGCGACCGCGGCGCCTACACCTGCGAGGCGCTGATCATCGCCACGGGCGCCACGGCGAAGTATCTCGGTCTGCCGTCCGAGCAGGAATATCGAGGACGCGGAGTATCCGCATGCGCGACCTGTGATGGTTTTTTCTTTCGCAACCAGAGCGTGGCAGTGATCGGCGGCGGCAATACCGCGGTCGAGGAAGCCCTCTACCTGTCGAACATTGCCGCGCACGTCACCCTGATCCATCGCCGCGATACGCTGCGTGCGGAAAAAATCCTTCAGGATCAGCTGTTCGAGCGTGAACGCGAAGGCAGAATGAGCGTGATATGGAATCATGTCGTCGACGAGGTGATAGGTGATGACAGCGGCGTCACGGGCCTGCGCATCGCTTCAGTCGCCGAAGAGCCGGCCGCGGGCGAATCCGGAGCGAGTAGCGGGCACCGGCGCGTCCTGCCGGTCACCGGTGTCTTCATCGCCGTGGGACATGCGCCCAATACGCAGTTGTTCGCCGGGCAGCTGGAAATGCAAGGCGGATACCTGATCGTGAACTCCGGTCTGAACGGCAATGCCACCCAAACCAGCGTGCCGGGGGTATTTGCCGCCGGCGATGTCGCCGATCATGTCTATCGCCAGGCGATCACTTCGGCCGGCAGCGGCTGCATGGCGGCGCTGGATGCCGATAAATATCTGGATACGATCGACGCGCTCGCTGCACGCTGAAGACGCGGCGATGCGCCTGTAGACTGCGGACGCGAATACACGCTCAACCGCCACTCGACAGCCTGCCCCATCCATGCAAGCCGCTACCGCCGTGCGGGTGCTGTCCTCCATACAGGATATCCCGGCATCGCAATGGAACGCTCTGGTGCCGGATGGTCACCCGTTCATGCGCCACGAATTCCTGCAGGCGCTGGAATTGGAGGGCTGTGTCGGTCAAGGTACGACTTGGAAACCGGAACATTTGCTGCTGCACGATGCCCGGGGCCGGCCCGAGGCGGCTCTGCCTCTGTATCGCAAACACGATTCCTGGGGCGAATTCGTGTTCGACTGGAGCTGGGCCAAGGCCTATGCGCAGGCCGGACTCAGGTACTATCCTAAACTGGTCAGCATGGCGCCCTTCACGCCCGCCAGTGGACCGCGCCTGCTGCTGGCGCGGGGCAGCACCTCAGCCGCCAGTCTGTGCGCCCGCCTGTGCGAGGCGCTGATCGTCCATGCACGGCGGGAGCAGCTGTCCTCGGCACATCTGCTGTTTCTTGACGAAACCGATCGTGCGGCACTGCAGGAGTATTCGGCGCAAGGATCCGCCGAGCGCACCTCCCCGGGCGATCCCGGGGCGGCGCATGGCGCGCTGTTGTGGCGCAAGGATTGCCAATTCCACTGGTTCAACCGCGATTACGCGGACTTCGATGCCTACCTGACCAGCTTCCGCGCGGAAAAACGTAAAAAAGCCCTGCGTGAACGTCGGCGTATTCGCGAGGCGGGTATCACATTCCAGACTCTGGCCGGCGAGCAAATGGACGACGTCTCGTGGGACATCGTATTTGCCTTCTCGGCGGCAACGTTCGCGTCGCGCGGCCATGAGCATTATCTCAATGCCGCCTTTTTCCGGCGCGTCGCGCGCGCCTTGCCGGGTGCCGTCATGGTCAAACTGGCCTGTCACCGGGGAACGCCGATCGCAGCCGCCATCTTTTTCCGCAGCGCCGATACGCTTTACGGACGCTACTGGGGCGCCGCACAGGATTTCCATAGCCTGCATTTCGAAACCTGCTACTACCAGGGCATCGAGTACTGTATCCAGCATGGATTGGCGCGCTTCGAGCCAGGGACCCAGGGGGAACACAAGGTGCCGCGCGGTTTCGAGCCGACCGCGACCTGGTCGGCCCACTGGATCGCCGAACGGCGTTTTTACCATGCCATCGATAATTATCTTGACGCCGAGCGCACCGCCGTTGATCAATACATCCGCCAGGTTGAGGAACATCTGCCGTTCCGCCGCGATACAGAGATGCGCCCCGCCGATCCCATGATCGGTCCGGGGGCCGATGACAGGGTCGGGCACGAAGCGGGGCGTGGGACCGATCGTACCGGTGATCGCAATGATCGCGAGCGGTAAACCTCTGACAAGGATCCAAGCGAGAATGTGCTATGAAAGGTTCGATCGTCTGGCTGTCGGAACACGATTCTCCGGATGCCTTCCCCGCCGTGGATCAGGCGCTGCGCGAGCCGGATGGCCTGCTGGCCGCCGGCGGCGACCTGTCGCCGGCACGGCTCATCGCTGCCTACCGGCGAGGCATCTTCCCCTGGTATTCACGCGGGCAACCCATCCTGTGGTGGAGTCCCGATCCACGCGCGGTGCTGACTCCCTCGCAACTGAAGATTTCACGCAGCCTGTGGAAATCCATTCGCAACCGCGGCTACGTGACCCGCATGGACACGGCCTTCCGTGAAGTGATCCGCAACTGCAGCAGTACGCAGTTGCGCCCCGGCGGCACCTGGTTGTCGCCGCAGATGCGGGCGGCCTATCTAAGGCTGCACAAGCTGGGACTGGCGCATTCGGTGGAAACCTGGCGGCAGGACCGCCTGGTGGGCGGGCTGTACGGCGTGGCGATCGGCCGGGTATTTTTTGGCGAATCCATGTTCAGTATCGAACGCGATGCCTCCAAGGTGGCCTTGAAACAGCTGTGCGACGAACTGCTCGCCCGGGGTTTTCGCATGATCGACTGTCAAATGGCGACACCGCATCTGCTGAGCATGGGCGCCCAGCTGATTCCGCGGGCGGAATTCATCACTCTGTTGCGCAGCCATGTCGGTGACGAGCCTGCTCCGGCACGGCCGCTGCAACTCGATGCGGCCGCCTGCGAAGCAGCCGTGTCGCTGGCGCCACAAGCTGTTCGAACGGTCTGGGCACAGGACTTCGGCGTGCTGCATTCCCGGCATTAAGATGCTTTAACATTGCAATGCTTCATGCCTTTATGCACAATTCGCGCGCTTTCCGGCGACACGCCGGGCAATTCTCAGAGAGTGCATGTCGAAAGAGGACGCCATTCAGATGGAAGGCCGTGTCGTCGACACCCTTCCCAACACGACTTTTCGTGTCCAGCTCACGAACGGCCACGTCGTGATTGCGCATATTTCAGGAAAAATGCGCAAAAATTATATTCGTATCCTGACCGGCGACCAGGTCACCGTCGAGCTGACTCCCTATGACCTGACCAAAGGCCGTATCGTATATCGCGGACGCTGAGCGCCGCCCCATCCGCCCTGGCGTCCGCTCTTACCTCCCCTGACCGACGGGGGCTGTCTTCCCAGGATCTTCTGCGGCCCCAGACCCTCAGCTGCCTTCCAGCAAAGGCTGTTCAGTGTCGGCGCGGACATCGACGCTCAACGCATCGTCGGACCCCAAGGTAACGAAGGCGTGCCCGCCTCCCGCCAGGCGTCCGAACAATAGTTCTTCCGCCAGCGGTCGCTTGATCGCTTCCTGGATGACGCGCGCCATGGGCCGTGCGCCCATCCTGGGATCGTAACCTTTGCGGGCCAGCCATTCGCGTGCAGCGTCATCGACGTGGAGTTGCACCCCCTTGTGTTCGAGCTGCGCCTCGACTTCCACCAGCAGCTTGTCGACGACGCGCTGAATCGTGTGCCTATCGAGCCCGTCGAACTGGATGATGCCATCCAGGCGATTGCGAAACTCCGGTGAAAACAGCCGCTTGATCGCCTCCATGGCGTCGGTGGCATGGTCCTGCTGCATGAAGCCGATCGAGGGCCGGTTCATTTCGAAGGCACCGGCGTTGGTGGTCATGACGATGACCACGTGACGGAAATCCGCCTTGCGGCCGTTATTGTCGGTCAAGGTGCCATGATCCATCACCTGCAGCAGCAGGTTGAACACGTCGGGATGCGCTTTTTCGACCTCGTCGAGCAATAAAACGCAGTGAGGATGTTTGTTGACGGCTTCGGTGAGCAGCCCCCCCTGATCGAAGCCGACATATCCCGGCGGCGCGCCGATCAGGCGCGAGACCGTATGGCGCTCCATGTATTCGGACATGTCGAACCGGATCAGCTCGACACCCAGGGCGATGGCGAGTTGGCGCGTGACTTCGGTCTTGCCGACCCCGGTGGGTCCGGCGAACAGGAACGAGCCGACCGGCTTGCGCTCGTCGCCCAGGCCGGAGCGCGACATCTTGATGGCGGCAGCCAGCGACTCGATCGCCGGATCCTGGCCATAGATGACCAGCTTGAGATTACGCTCCAAGTTGCGCAGCACGTCCCTGTCGGAGGTCGAGACGTTCTTGGGTGGAATACGCGCAATCCGTGCAACCACATCCTCGATCATCGGTGTGGTCACTGTGGTTTCACGCTGGTCCTCGGGCTTCAGGCGCAGGCGCGCCCCCGCCTCGTCGATGACGTCGATCGCCTTGTCGGGCAATTGGCGATCGTTGATGTGGCGTGCGGCAAGCTCGGCGGCGGCACTGAGGGCGTCATCGTCGTAGCGGATGCCATGATGCTCCTCGAAACGTGAGCGCAGACCCTTGAGGATCTCCACGGTCTCGGGAACCGTCGGCTCGACGATGTCGATCTTCTGAAAACGCCGGGCGAGCGCATGATCCTTCTCGAAGATGCCGCGATACTCGCTGTAGGTGGTCGAACCGATACAGCGCAACTCGCCGTTGGCCAGCGCCGGCTTGATCAGGTTGGAAGCGTCCATGACGCCGCCGGATGCCGCACCCGCGCCGATCACGGTGTGGATCTCGTCGATGAACAGGATCGCCCCGGACTGCTTTTTCAGTTCGTTCAGCACGCCCTTGAGACGTTTCTCGAAGTCGCCGCGATATTTCGTGCCGGCGATCAACGCACCCAGATCCAGTGCATAGACGGTGCAGTCGGCGAGCACATCGGGCACCTTGTCCTCGACGATCAAGCGTGCCAAACCTTCTACCAGGGCAGTCTTGCCGACGCCGGCCTCACCGACATACAGCGGATTGTTCTTGCGCCGACGGCACAGAATCTCCACCGTCCGCTCGATTTCCAGACGCCGGCCGATGAGTGGGTCGATGCGCCCTTCCATCGCCTGTTTGTTGAGATTGGTAGTGAACTTCTCCAGCATCGTGCCGCCATCCGCTTCACCCGCCCGCTCCTCGGCGCCGGACCCGGTATCGTCCTTCTCGGTGCGGTCCTCGGCGACCTTTGATAACCCGTGCGAAATGAAATTGACCACATCGAGACGTGCAACATCCTGCATCGACAACAAATAGGCGGCATGCGAATGTTTTTCGCTGAAGATCGCCACCAGTACGTTAGCCGCCGTAACCTCCTTCTTGCCGCTGGACTGCACGTGGAATACCGCGCGCTGCAGCACCCGCTGGAAACCCAGGGTCGGCTGCACCTCCCGGTCGTCCTCGTCCTTCAGGCGCGGGGTTGTCTGATCGATGAAATCCTTGAGGTCATTGCGCAGCCGAACGACGTCCGCACCGCAGGCACGCAGGATCTCGCGTACCTTCGGCGTATCCACGATCGCAAGCAGCAGGTGTTCCACGGTCATGAACTCATGCCGCGCTTCACGCGCCGCCTGGAATGCCTCGTTGAGGCAGATTTCAAGTTCGCTGCTTAACACTTTGCTACAGTCTCAATCTCCAAGGATCCCAGGTCTAACGCTCTCAGGCCTCTTCCATCGTGCACAATAGTGGATGTTGATGCTGACGGGCATACGCGGTCACCTGCGCCACCTTGGTCTCGGCGATTTCGTAGGTAAACACCCCGCAGACGCCCTTGCCCCGAGTATGGACCTCCAGCATGACGCGTGTCGCGGTCGTGCGACCCATGCCGAAGATATGCTCGAGGATGTCCACGACAAACTCCATGGGTGTGAAGTCGTCGTTCAGAAGAATGACCTGATAGAGCGGCGGCTGCTTGAGCCTGGGCTCAGCTTCTTCTGCCACCAGCTCCCGGTCATGCCGTGTACGCTCTTCAGCCATCGACGCGATGCTCAACTCTTTGGACTCTTTATAGGGTGGAAGGCGCGACAATACAAGGCACCCTCCCGGGCGCTGCCGGGCAACAGAAGTTTCATCAATGAGAACAGTCTCTTGTGACAAACTCGAAACACTCCTTATGATGGGGATCCCAGGACGAGGAACCCAGCTCATCTTTTCCATGAATACAGCAGCCGGTCCCGCCGCCACCGCTCCTCCTGTCGCCGGCCTGCCGCCCATGGGACCGCGAGCGTCATGACTTCGCTGGCCGTCAGCCTGCGCGAGCTACAGTCGTTTCCGGCACGCCAATGGCTGGGTCGCGCCGCCATGCATCTGCCCCGGATCCTTGCTGCCGTGCTGATGGTTGCGATTGCCTGGCAGTTGGTGAATCTTCTCTGGCTGCTGCTGGAGCCCAGTCCGGCGCAGGACCCGGGCCCCATACATCCCGCGCCCGGACAGGCTTTTCAGATCCATAAAGGTATCGATGTGCAGTCGATCGCCGATGCCCACCTGTTCGGCGTGCCCCAAACTCCCTCAGGCGCTGCCGAGCCGGCGCCGCAAACCAGGATGAACCTGGCGCTCTCGGCCGTGTTCGCCGGTAACGATCCGCGCAAGGGTTTTGCCATCATCGGGGAGTCCGCCCAATCCGGGAAAGTCTATGCAACGGGCGCTGCGATACGTCCCCGTACCCGCCTGCACGAGGTGTACGCCGATCGGGTGATCCTGGACAACGCCGGCAAGCTCGAAGCCCTGCTGCTGCCCAAGCTCGGCAGCTCGAGTGTCGCCATCAGCCGGATACCGCCCCCGGCGAATGCGCCACGGCAGTTCGCCGAAAGCCTGCGCGAAATCGCCCAGAACAATCCCGGCGCGCTTGCGGAAATCGTGCGCGCGCAACCGGTATTCGCCGGCGGCGTGCAGCGCGGATTTCGTGTATATCCGGGACGCAATCGCCAGCAGTTTGCACAGTCCGGCCTGCGGCCCGGGGATCTGGTCATCGCCATCAACGGCACCCCGCTGGACGATCCGCAGCGCGGCCGGGAGATTTTCGACACGCTGGCCAGTTCCGGCCAAGCCAGCCTGACCGTGGAGCGCAACGGCCAAAGTCATGAGCTGACGCTCAACACAGCGCAGATCACGCTGCCCAGCGCGGATCTCGCCGGCTCGAATTCTGGCGCTCCCTCGGCAAACGAGACCGCCGATGCAGCACCGCCATGACGACGATGCGGATAAATCCGCTCGGTACCGCGGCCCCGGCGATGAATCCAAGGTGGAGCGGAACAATGATTCATAAGGACCGTCCATGACGATCTCCAAGAACGACACCGCCGACTCCGTCGGAGCGTACCGGACCGTCCGGCGCCGCATGCTGTCCCGGGCCGGCGCGCTCATCCTGGCCATGTGCATCCCGTTCGTCTCGGCCCAGCAGCCGTCGGGTTCGCAGATGACGATCACACCGGCATTTCGCGACACGAATCTGACCGAGATCATCGATGCGGTCAGCCAGATCACCGGCAAGACTTTCATCATCGATCCGCGGGTGCGCGCCCAGGTCACGATCCTTTCATCCACCCCGATGTCGCCGGAGGCGTTCTACGAAGCATTCCTGTCCATTCTGCAGGTGCATGGCTTCGTCGCGGTGGCCAGCGGCAACGGCGTGGTCAAGATCATTCCCGACGCAAACGCTCGCCAGATGCCGGCAAACGATCTGCCCGGTCGCGTCAGCGCCAGCTCGGATGAACTGGTCACCCAGGTCATCACGGTCCGCAATATCAACGCCGCGGCCCTGGTCCCGGTCCTGCGTCCCCTGGTGCCGCAGTATGGCCACCTGGTGGCCTATCCGGCATCGAACATGCTGATCATTTCCGATCGCGCCAACAACGTGAATCGCATGATGCGCATCATCCAGCGCCTGGATCAGGGTGGGGACGAGGAGATCGACATCATTCGTCTGGAACATGCCACCGCCGGGGAAATCGTACGAGTCGTCAACAATCTGTTCAGCGGACCGGCGGCTCAGGGCGAGGCGCCGCGCAGCGCCGCCAAACTAGTCGCCGATGATCGTACCAACAGCGTGCTGCTCTCCGGCGAGAAAGCCCAGCGCCTGCGCCTGAAGGCGCTGGTGACGCATTTGGATACCCCGCTGGAAACCGGCGGCGATACCCAGGTACGCTATCTCAACTACTCCGATGCCGAACAGATCGCCGGCAAGCTCAAGGAGCAGATCATCGGCGCCGCTCCCGGCGCCGCCGGCGCGCCGGCGGCCGGAGCGACCGATCGCAACGCCATCATCTGGGCGGACAAGCAGACCAACGCGCTGATCGTCACCGCGCCGCCCAAGGTCATGCGGCAGGTCATGACGATCGTGGACAAGCTCGACATTCGCCGCGCGCAGGTTCTGGTCGAAGCCATCCTGGTCGAAGTATCCACAAGCAAGGCGGCGGAACTCGGCGTTAATTGGGCCGTGGTCAATACCGATTCGGATGGCACGGTGCCGATCGGTACGTTCAACCAGCCGGTCGGCAACGCCAGCATCGGCAGCATCGCCGCAGCGATCCGCGATTCCGACTCGCTGGCGAACTCGGGGCTACCCTTGGGCCTGACGCTGGGTGCCGGCCGATTCCTGGATTCCGGAACCAATTTTGCGGTAATCCTGCGCGCACTGCGCGGCGATACGGCCTCCAACATTCTGCAAACCCCGTCGATCATCACCCTGGACAACGAAGAGGCCGAAATCAAAGTGGCACAGGAAGTGCCGTTCCTGACAGGTTCGTTCACGAACACCGGCGCCAATCAAGGCTCGGTCAACCCGTTCCAGACCATTCAGCGCGAGGAAGTCGGTACGATCCTGAAGATCACCCCGCAGATCAACGAAGGCGATTCGGTGCGGCTCAAGATCGAACAGGAGGATTCCAGTGTCGCCCAGGGCGTACAAGGCGCCGTCGATCTGATCACCAACAAGCGCACCATCAGCACTTCCGTAATGGTCGAGGATGGCGGCATCATTGTGCTGGGCGGACTGATCAGCGACACGGTGCGCGAAGGCGAAAGCCGCGTGCCCGTTCTCGGCTCGATTCCGCTGCTTGGAGAGCTGTTCAAGACGCGCAACAGCGCCAAGGAAAAACGCAACTTGATGGTCTTCATACGGCCGACCATCCTGCGCGACGGCATCTCCGCGGCCATCGAGACCAATGCCAAATACAATGTAATACGCGATCGGCAGATGCAACGCCGCAACGGCCGCGTACCCCTGATGCCCGGTGAACATCAGCCGTTACTGCCGCCGATCGAGGATCTGTCGAAGTACGCCGATCCCACCGCCGGCACCGGATCGCCCGTGCCAGGCACGAATCCACAGGAGCAGGATGCACCGGCCGCGAACAGCTCTTCGCCAAGTTCCCCATGAGCGCGCCCGCCGACTCGGTGCCCCCTAAGCCGCCCATGCCGGCAGGTTCCGATCCACAGGATCTTCTCCCGGCGCGCGCCGCTGCCGGCCTCATGCTCTCTTTTGCGTTCTGCAAGCGCCATGGGGTGCTGGTGCAGCAGGCGGGAGCGCAGGCGGCGGAAGCCGTCTATCGCGCCGGCGCGCATCCCGCCAGCATCGCCGAGGTGCGCCGTGTCCTGGGTCTGCCGCTGCGGCTGCGGCGCGTCGACTCGGACAGCTTCGATCGACTGCTCATACAACACTACGAGGACAGCACCAACGTCGCCAAGCGGATGGCCGATGACATGGACGAGGATACCGATCTGGCTCATCTTGCACAGGATCTGCCGGAGCCTTCGGATCTGCTCGAAAGCGACGATCAGGCACCGATCATCAAATTGATCAATGCGATCCTGACTCAGGCGGTCAAGGATAACGCCTCCGACATTCATATCGAGCCGTTCGAGAACCGCCTGGTCGTGCGATTCCGGGTCGACGGCGTATTGCGTGAAATGCTGCAGTCGCGCCGCGCCGTCGCACCGCTGGTGGTGTCGCGCATCAAGGTCATGTCCAAACTCGATATCGCCGAGAAGCGCCTGCCGCAGGATGGACGCATCTCGCTGCGTGTCGCCGGCCGCGCGGTCGACGTGCGCGTCTCCACGATCCCGGCCGGCCACGGTGAGCGCGTCGTGCTGCGCCTGCTGGATAAGCAGGCCGGGCGGCTGGATCTGAACTCGCTGGGCATGGACCCTCGCACCCAGAATCTCATGGACGAACTGATCCACAAGCCGCACGGCATCATCCTGGTCACCGGTCCGACCGGTTCCGGCAAGACCACGACCTTGTACGCGGCGCTGGAACGCATCAACGACAACACACGCAATATCATGACGGTCGAGGATCCGATCGAGTATTACATCGACGGCATCGGCCAGACGCAGGTGAACACCAAGGTGGAAATGACCTTCGCCCGCGGCCTGCGCGCGATCCTGCGCCAGGATCCGGACGTGGTGATGGTGGGTGAAATCCGCGATCTGGAGACGGCGCATATTGCGGTGCAGGCATCACTCACCGGACACCTGGTGCTGTCCACCTTGCATACCAATACGGCTGTGGGCGCCGTGACGCGGCTGCGGGACATGGGCGTGGAGCCCTTCCTGCTGTCCTCCAGCCTGATCGGCGTGCTCGCGCAACGCCTGGTGCGGGTGCTCAACCCGGCGACCAAGGCAGCCTACACCGCAGGCGAGTATGAGCGACGCCTGCTGAACATTCCGGCCGATGCGCCCCCGCCGACCCTGTATCGTCCCGGCAACGACGGCAGTCTGGGATTCAAGGGGCGTACCGGCATCCATGAACTGGTACTCGTGGACGATGCGATGCGCACCATGATCCACGACGGCGCCGGTGAGCAGGAACTGGAACGCCATGCCCGCACGCTGACTCCGAGCATCCGCGATGACGGCCGCCACAAAATCCTCGACGGCATCACGACGATCGACGAAATCCTGCGAGTCACCCGGGAAGACTGAGGATGAGCGCGTTCGAGTACATCGCCGTGGATTCCGGCGGGCGCGAATGCAGAGGCGTAATGGAAGGCGATACGGCTCGCCAGGTACGCCAGCAGCTGCGCGATCGGAATCTCCTACCGGTGTCGGTCAACGAAATTTCGGAGCATCAGGCCCGGCAGCGCAACCGCTTCACGTTCGCGCCACGCCGCCGCAGCGCCTCGGCCGCGGACCTGGCGCTGCTCACCCGCCAGATCGCCACTCTGGTGCGTTCGGGACTGCCCCTGGAAGAGGCGCTGCAGGCCGTGTCCGAGCAAACGGAAAAACCGCATGTGCGCAGCATCGTCATGGGCGTACGCGCCAAGGTGATGGAAGGCCATACCCTGGCCGACGGCCTGGCGGATTTTCCGGCCGCCTTTCCGGAGCTGTACCGGGCGACCGTGGCGGCCGGCGAGCAGTCCGGACACCTGGACACCGTCCTGGAGCGCCTGGCCGACTATACCGAAACCCGTGAGCAGCTGCGCAGCCGTACCTTGTCCGCAATGCTGTACCCGGTACTGCTGTTCTTCGTCTGCATCTCGATCGTGGCCCTGCTGCTGACCTTCGTCGTACCCAAGATCGTCAAGCAGTTCGAAACCTCCAAGGCGGAGCTGCCGATACTCACCCGCGGCCTGATCTCGATTTCCGACTTCCTGCGTGACTGGGGCCTGCTGCTGCTGGTGATCCTGGGACTGGCGGGCTACCTGTTCGTGCGCTGGTTGCGCGACCCGGCGGCGAAACGCCGCTTCCATGCGTTCATGCTGCGGCTGCCGCTGATCGGCAAGCTGGTTCGGGGCAACAACACGGCGCGCTTCGCACGGACATTCTCCACTCTGACCTCCAGCGCGGTGCCGGTGCTGGAGGCCATGCGCATTTCCGGGGAAGTGGTGACGAACCTGCCGATGCGCGATGCCGTGCAGGAGGCCGCCGCACGGGTCAGGGAAGGCGCATCGATCGGCCGTTCGCTGGGCGCCACGAAAATCTTCCCGCCCATGATGATTCATCTCATCGCCAGCGGCGAGACCAGCGGCGATCTGGAGATCATGCTGGACCGTGCCGCGACCAATCAGGAGCGCGAAATGGACGCCATTTTAGGCGCCGTCGTCGGCCTTCTGGGACCGCTGATGATTCTGCTGATGGGCGGTCTGGTATTGCTCATCGTACTCGCCATGCTACTGCCGATATTCCAGCTCAATCAGCTCATCGTCTAAGCACATTGCAAGACACTCTTGCGATGCGGCGCGCTTCCTTTTATATACTCGCGCGACGGTCCATCCGTATTGCCCAGGCGCAGTGATGAGCGAAAAGCCGGAAGAAGATTTCGACGACGACGATGACGAGGGCTCGGGAGATACCGACGAACTCGACGTCGACTATTTGATCGCCGATCTCGATAAGCGTAAGCGCAATGCGCCGAAAACCGGCGAGCCGGCCTGGCGACGCCTGGAGCGTATTCGCGAGGAACGCCAGACCGCCGAACAGCTGTCCGATTTCGACGACTATGAAATAGGGGACGACGAGGCCGGTATCGGTACGAAACGCTCGAAGCGCAAAGGCAAGTGACGCCGGCCGCCGGCGGATCGGGCTGGGTCGGGCTGGGCGGATCGCCGGACTGTACGAGGAGTCTCCCCGCCGCGCGTAAATGTCGGGGCCGGGGCGGCTTGCGCAACATGTATCGCGCAGTCATGCAGGCGCAGCGCTCAATGAGGACGAAAATCGATCCTCTGGCCGCTGGGTACGCAGAAAATATCGATGGGGCTGGAACGTCCGCGCAGAATCAGCGCGGGCAGCGACAAAGCTGCGATATCCAGGCCCTGTTCCTCCAATGAGTGCTTCACGGCATCGGAAAACAGCATTTCCCCTGCCCTCGCCCGCTGACCGAGCCGCGAGGCGACATTCACCGTATCACCGATGATGGTGTAGTTCATATAGGATGGTGAGCCGACATTGCCGGCGATGACTTCGCCGACATTGATGCCGATCCCCAGCCCGGTCTCGACTTGATGACGCTCACGCCAGCGCCGAGCGAGCGTGGAAAACTCTACCAGCATCAGTCGTGCGGCCTGAACGGCGCGCCTGGCTCCATCGTCCTGCTCGACCGGCACGCCGAAGCCGACCATCAGGCTATCGCCGGCCATACTGAACACCGTGCCATCGAAACGGAAAGTGATGTCCGTCAGCAGTGCGAAGAACTCGTTGAGCAGTTCGACGACTTCAGCGGGATTCAGCCGCTCGGAGAGGGCCGTGAAGCCGCGCATATCCGCAAACATGACCGCCGCTTGCACCCGGGTGTGCGTACCGCCGAAGAAGGAATCGCGCAGCTCCGGGCTGGCAAGGATCCGATCGGCAAGCTTCGGCGAAATATAACGCCTGAATGCGTCGCGGATCGCCTCACGTCGCCGTACTTCCTCGGCAAGCTGTTCCGCCGCAAGCTGGCGCCGTGCCGCACTGATGCGCAGCATGGAGCGCACCCGGATCAAAAACTCCTCGCGCCGCACCTGGTGAGTCAAAAAATCGTCGACACCCGCCTCGAATGCGGCCAGACGCTGCTTGCCCGATCGTGCCAGACCCAGCAAAGGCAGCGACACCGTGGCCGGATTCGTCTTGAGCACGCCGCAAAGCTGAGTCATCACCTGCAGGTTGCTATCCGCGTCCATCACGATGATGTCCGGAGCACGGCACGCCACGCCGGCGAGCGCCTCCAACGGCGGCACGACGGCCTCGATCGCGATGTCGGTACCATCGATGAATCGTTCGAGCCAGGCGCGGCAGGCGCCGCCGCTGCTGACGAGCAAGGCTCTGAAGACAGCCGACATGTGTCCCCTTATCGGCCGGCGCGTCAGCCGGCGCCGGCATCGTTGCTGATTCTTGATATAGTCGATTCGACGACTGGGCCGATGAATCGCGCCGGCGGCAACGCCGCCGGCGACTGATTTGTGGATCCTACCAGTTTGTACGACATTCGCCACATGCACGCCGGATGTGCACGATGCGGCACAGACAGACGGCCGGCGGCAGACACCCTGGACGACTGGGCCAACGAGGCTGGAGACGATCTCAGCTGGCAGCGATCTCGATACGCCTCGGCTGCGCCTTCGCTTGCTTGGGAATCGTCACTTCCACGATGCCATTACGGCTGGTGGCGCTGACGGCGGTCGCATCGACGGTATCGGGCAGCGTGAAACGCCTATGGAAGCGTCCCTGCGGCCGTTCGGTACGGCTGCGCTCCACCTCCTTTGCGAGGATCTCCTTGCTGCGCTCACCGCTCACGGACAGGATACCTTGATCGAGCGTGATATCGATTGCCGCGGCATCCACGCCCGGCACATCGAGCTTCAGCACGTAGCGATCGGTATATTCATATACATCCGCGAGCGGCATCCAGTCCGCGGTGACCGCGGAACTCGGGTCGGCGCCGGTGAACTCGCGCTGCAACTCCTGGTCGAACAATCGGGTGAGCTGGCCATGCAATTGATTGATCATGCCCCAGGGTTCATAACGTACAAGACTCATGTCATTCACCTCCATGCAGGGATCGGTTTTTGCGCTGCACGGCGAGAATCAGCTCGATCATCGCCTGCTGCCATGAATCACTACGTAGGGTGAAGAGCAGCATTTTCAAGAGGCTGCCGCTGTCGCGATGCCGGCGCCGATCCGATGGGCGGCATCTCGCCGGCGCTCCGGTACACTGCACCCCGGCTCGGATCAGCCATGACACCAATGACACCTGGATCTCATGATGTCCATACGTTTTATATCCACCTCATCGCCACGGAAGCCTTGCCGTGCGAGGCTATTTCACGGGATATCTTCCTGCGCGGCGCTCTTGTGCATGGCGATTTACATGATTCTGCCGCAGGCCGCGGCCGCCGAACGGGAATATTACGCTGCCGAGTACCGGGCGCGGATCGTACCGGAATCCGGCAGGATCGAGGTCGAGCTGAATTTGCGCGGTGAACATCTTCCCAGCCGCATCGTGATGAATATCGATTCCGGACGATACCGGAATTTCAAGGCCACGGATCCGCTGAAAATCGGCGAGGCCGAGGTTACCTGGCGTCCCCGCGGCAAGAAGTCACGCCTGCGCTACGAATTCATCGTCGATCACAAACGCTCATCCAAGGGATACGATTCCCTGATGACGGACAGCTGGGCAATCTTTCGCGCCGATAAACTGGTGCCTCGCGCCAAGGTCACCGCTCGCAAAGAACTGTACTCGCGCGCCGCCATCGAATTCCTGGTGCCGGAGAACTGGTCGGTGATCACTCCGTATGCGCCCGTCAGCCCGCAGCGCTACGAGTTCGACGATCCGGCCCGTCGCTTCGATCGGCCCTTGGGTTGGATGCTGGTCGGCAAGATCGGCAGCCGCGGCGAATACATCGGCGATACGCATGTCATCGTCGCGGCACCGGTCGGCGAAAGCGCGCGACGCCAGGACATGCTGGCATTCCTGAACTGGAACCTGCCCCATCTGCTGGATATATTCAGCGGGTTTCCGCGGCGGGTGCTGATCGTCACTGCGGGCGATCCCATGTGGCGCGGAGGATTGTCGGGACCGGCCTCGATGTATGTGCATGCCCGCCTGCCGCTGATCAGCGAAAACCGTACCAGCACCCCGCTGCATGAACTGATGCATATCGCGCTGGGCATCCGCTCGGATCATGAAAGCGATTGGATCGTCGAGGGCATGGCGGAGTTCTATTCACTGGAAATCCTGCGCCGCTCGGGTGGCATCAGCGAACGGCGCCATGAGCAGGCCTTGCAGGCGCTGCAAAACGTGGCGCAGCACTCATCATCCCTGTTCACGGACAATTCCAGCGGACCGACGACCGCACGCGCAGTGCTGGTCATGCACGCACTCGATACCGAGATTCGCCAGGCCACGCACAACGAGAAGAGCCTGGACGATGTCGCGCGCCGGCTCGCCGAGGAGCGCGGTACGATCACTCTGGTACGCATGCAGGCAACAGCCGAGGCAGTGGCGGGCGGGCGGTTGCGATCGCTCGAACGTCAGCGGCTCATGCAACCCCCTGGCGGCCGGTGAGATTCACCATCTCGGTGATCTGCAACGCCGTCTGCAGGGCTCGCAGACCATCCTCGCCGCTCACCAGGGGTGCAGTCCCCTCGAGTACGCTACGCAGGAAAGCTTCGATCTCCGCTTGCAGCGCATCGCCTTGATCGAAGGATTGTTCCTCGATGGATACCTGGGCCGGCGAGTCGACCGGCGCGGCATCCTTCTTGCGGATCACGGTGAGGATTTTCTGCTGCATATCCACCGACAGATAGGCGTCGTCCTGGAAAATGCGGATCTTGCGTTCCTGCTTGAGGCTGATGCGGCTGGCCGTAGTGTTCGCAACGCACCCTCCCTGGAATCTCAAGCGCGCGTTCACGATATCGATCTCTCCCGAAAAAACGCTGGCGCCGACGGCATCGATGCTTTCGATGGGAGTACCGACCAGGTCCTGGATCAGATCGATGTCATGGATCATCAGGTCGAGCACGACACTCACATCGGTACCACGCTGCTTGAACGGGGCCAGGCGATGGGATTCGACGAAGCGCGGCGCCGTCAAGCGATCGGCGGCGGCCACGATCGCCGGATTGAAGCGCTCCAGATGCCCCACCTGCAAAACTCGGCCATGCGCACGCGCGGTATCCACCAGCGCCTGCGCTTCCTGAAGCGTCGTGGCAATGGGCTTCTCGACCAGCACATGGATGCCCGCCTCGAGCAGCGCACAACCGATTGAATGATGCATCGGCGTCGGCACGACCAGACTGACCGCGTCGACCTGACCGTACAACTCGCGATAATCCGTGAAGCCCGGCACTCCCAACTCGGCGCCCACTCGCGCGGCAGCCTGCGCATCCGTATCCACGACCGCAACCAGGGAGGACCGGCACGACCTGGCGTACTTCTGCGCATGAAAACGTCCCAGGTAGCCGACACCGACGACCGCCGTCCGCACCGGTGATCCAGACGAGCTGCGTGCGCCTGCTGCCGAATCTTCTGTTTCAGAAATCATCCTGGCTCGTCCTCTTGTCACGGGAATGCGATGATAGCGGGCCTGAATCGCCGACGCGCCAGCTTGCGCGAACACCCGACAAGAGGATTCATGAACCGTTCTGCAGCCGATCCAGTGAAACCATCCAAGGAATATTCCCACCGCTCCGGCCGGCTGCGTTTTGAAGTAACGTATGCCGCGGTACTACTGGCCTTCGGCGTGTTCGTACTGCCGGCACTGATCTATGGCGTAGGAGTCACCCTGCTCGGCCCATACGGCGCGGAGGGCGGCGAGGCGGGGTGGGGCCGATTCTACGGCGATTTCTTCGCGAATCTGGCCGGCCCCTCGATCCAGGCCTGGGCCATCGCGACCGGTCCCCTGCTGCTGATCACGATGATACGAGGGATGTTTCTGGGTATGAATCGGGGAAAGGCGGCAGACTCCGAGCCGGATGACGCCGGCCGGCCGACCGGCACCCGCCCGCGGCGCCGTACGGGGCGGATCGAGCCTCGCATCGATGCGGACTGAACCTCATGTGATGACTGTCACATTCATACCGATTAGACACCGTCCGAAGTACCCTGAAGCCGGAACGCAGTGTAGTCTGCGCTGTCATAAGTACTGAGAGCCTGTTGATTCTCTGTATATTTCAGGAAACACCTATGTGGTTCTATAAGTTGTTTCGCCGCAACAAGGATAATGAGTATGAGCCTGCCGCACATGCGCCGCCGATGGTGCATGTGAAAAATATGAACGGCCAGGCTGCTGCCGCTCCGAAAGCGACTTCCACGACACCGGCCTCGAAGCCAAAATCCGATTACGGATTCGATCCCTACAATAGCGGCGCGTTCAAGAAACATAACGCATGGGAGCGTGTCAGCCGGCGCTGAGCCGCCGGCAGCGGGCTTCGCGCGAACCTGCCCGGATTCTCGTCTTGCATCCTTGCACCGAGAGTCATTGCGGCCAGTACGACAGCGCGATGCCCGTCACCATCAACCACATCGCCACCTGCGCCGCCCAGCGCCAGGGCAGTTCTTTCAGCATTGCGTACAGGCTGGCGCCGGCGGCCAACGCCAGCAGCGAAAACAAGCCGGCAGCGCGCATCAAGACGGGTAGTTCCGCGCTCATTTGCGGCTGTTCCCGCTGCAATACCAGGAAAATGATCAGCACGCCGGTCAGGCCGAACGTGATGGCCACCGCGGAACCGAACACGATCGCATTGAGTACCTGTATGGGCCGCATCGGTTTTCAGTTCCCGCCTTGAACATGCGCCGCAAAGCGCCCATATGTCCCAAGGCGGCGCCGATTTTCATGACGGCATCCGACCTGCGTCCCGGCGGCCGGCGCAAGCGGATCGGCACGACGCATTCGACAAAGCATCCGGCAGCAATGGACAATGGTTCGGGCCGGGCCGGATCTCCCCGTCGGGGCTCGCCAGATTGAGGAAGTGAAGCAGTGTATCAGCCGCAATCGCACCAACCCTCCCATGCCGCCACGGGCGGCACCATGCCCGAGCGGCAGCGGCGCTGGACCCTGGCGTTGAGTCTACCGGCATTGTTGCTCGCCTGCGCGCTGCTCGCCGGCACCGCGCAGGCGCCCGTCGCCCAAGCAGTCGCCACCATCTCCGCCGGCACCGCGCAGGATCTGGCCCCCACCGAGCGCCAGCGCCGGGTCAGCAAACTGGTCAGTAGTGTCATCGAACGCGCCCATTACCGCCAGTCGCCGATCAATGATCCGGTATCCTCCCTGGTGCTGGATCGCTACATCGAGCAACTCGATGGCTCGCGCAGCTATTTCCTGGCGAGCGACATCGCGGAGTTCGAGCGCTTCCGCTACCAACTCGACGATGCTGTCATGGCGGGCCGCCTCGAGCCGGTATTCACCATCTTCAATCGCTTCCAGCAAAGAAATCGCGAGCGCATCGCCTACGCGATGCGGTTGTTGAAGCAGGAACCGGATTTTTCAGTGGATGAATCCTTCGAGTTCGACCGTAGCAAGGCGCCCTGGGCCAAGACGCCGGAGGAAATCGACGAAATCTGGCGCCAGCGTGTCAAGAATGATGCACTGTCCCTGCTGCTGACAGACAAGACCTGGACGGAAGCCGGCGACATCCTGCAAAAGCGCTACGAGCGCGTGCTCAAGCGTACCGAGCAGGTAACCAGCGACGATATCTTCGAAATCTTCATGAATGCGTTCGCGCACGTGTTCGATCCGCATTCCAGCTACTTCTCGCCGCGCAATTCCGAGGAATATCGCATCCAGATGAGCCTGTCCTACGAAGGCATCGGAGCCTCGCTGCAGCTCATCGACGATTACGTCACCGTCCTGAACGTACTGCCCGGCGGCCCGGCCGCCATCAACGGCACGCTTGGCGCCAATGATCGCATCATCGCGGTCGGCGAAGGCCGCAGCGGTAAATTCGTCGATGTCGTGGGCTGGCGCTTGGACGATGTGGTTCAGCTGATTCGCGGCAAGATCGGCACCAGCGTGCGGCTGCAGATCCTGCCCGCCGGCGCGGCGCCCGGATCCCGGGAAAAAACCCTCGAACTGATCCGCAACAAGGTCACCCTGGAAGCACAAGCGGCCAAGAAGGAAGTCCGCAAGGTGACGCGCGACGACCGCGAATTCAGCGTGGGCATCATTAACGTACCGAGTTTCTATCAGGATTTCGAGGCGAAATCCTCGGGTGTGGAGGACTATCGCAGCACCACCCGCGATGTACGCCGGCTGATCGATGAGCTCAAGCAGCAGGATCATATCGACGCCCTGGTCATGGATCTGCGCGGTAACGGCGGCGGTCATCTTACCGAGGCGACAGCACTGTCGGGCCTGTTCGTACCCGGCGGTCCCATCGTCCAATTACGCGAAACCGGCGGGCGGGTGGAAGTGCTCGACGATCCGGAACCGACGATCGCCTGGGACGGTCCGCTGATCGTACTGGTGGATCGTTTCAGCGCCTCGGCCTCCGAGATCTTCGCCGCGGCGGTCCAGGACTATGGCCGCGGCATCGTCGTCGGACAGCAGACCTACGGCAAGGGTTCGGTACAGAATCTATATCCGTTGGACCGCTATGCCCTGAGCCCCGATCCGGGCCCAGGTTTCGGCCAGTTGACCGTGACCATCGGCAAGTATTATCGCGTCACGGGCGAGAGCACCCAGCACCGGGGCGTGCAACCGGACATTACGATGCCGAGCGCGATCAGCACGGATGACGTGGGCGAGAGCACCCGCGACAGCGCTTTGCCGTGGGATCGTATCCGCCCGGTCGATTTCAGTCACGAAACACGGTTGAGCCAGGCCATCGCACAGCTTGAGAACGCGCACGCCCAGCGCATCGCGAGCGATCCTGATTTCCGCATGCTGCTCGGGGAACTGGATTCCTTCGGCAGGATTCGCTCGCAAAAAACGGTTTCCCTGAATCTGAAAACTCGCACCATCGAGCGCGAGCAGCTGGAAAAGGACCGTCTCACCCGCGAGAACAGGCGGCGCGTCGCTCTGGGTCTGGCACCTTTGGCCAGCCTGGCGGATGCGGACAAGAACGCCGAGCCGCCGGATGCCGTGCTGGCCGAGACCACCCAGATCGCTGCCGATCTCAGCAGCCTCAATACCTTGTATCTGTCGCGGTTGAAATCGGAAGTGCGGTCGCCGGCCAGACCCTGAACGATGCCGGCGAGCCGCTGTCGCGGGAGTTCACCATTCCCGCGACAGCACGTTCATTGCAACAACGATCGATACAGATCCCAGTAGTCGTCCACCAGTACGTTCACACCGGCGCGATTCGCAGTCTCCAGCCCGGAAACCGGCGAGGACGGCGGTGGCAGGGTTCCTATCGAATCGGTGAGCGGCACGGTATCGGCGTCGCTTCGGTAGCTGGCGGCGGCACGCAGCGCATCGGTGCGCTCCTTCAGGCCCGCCAGTTCCTCGCTGTCCTCCTGCAACTGCGCGAAGGCATCACGCAACAACGCCATGATCCGCGTGCACTCCTCCGGTCCGCCGTACCTGACGTCGAGCAGGCGCTTGGTCGCGGTCTCCTTCGCCAGCATCGCCAGCCCGTGTCCGGACAGTGAGACTGTAAGCTGTTGCGCATAGGCGATCACTGCGGTGTTCACGATACGCCGCCCATCGACCGAAACACCTTCGAAATCCGGCGGCGGCATCGCTTCCAGAGCGGCGCGATCGTCGCTTAGATCGGTCACCTCCGTGACCGCCGCATCCCATGGCGCCCGCTCCTTTTCCATCTCTTCCGACAGTTCACGACGGCGGGCATAGTTCCAGAAGCCACGCATCCTGGCGAGCTTGGCCTCCATCAGCTTCAGCTGCGCTTCCAGCATGCTCGCCCGCGCGCGCGCCTCCTGGATACGCCGATCGAAATCGGCAAGCTGTTGGCGGCGCGCCTGATCGAATTCGATCAGTGCCCGATGGCGTTCCCGATCCGCCTGTTGCTGGTGCAGCTGCCGCGCAAAACGCGCAAGCCTGGCGGAAGCGTGACGCCACAATGCCCGCAGCTGAAAATAAACCAGGGCATGCAGCGCGACTTCCGGCCTGCCCAGGTATTCTTCCAGCACCCTGGTGTGTTCGAGCGCACGCGCCGTCGCGGTTTCCTGGGCGCGCAGGTGCTCCTGCAAGGCACGCCGCTCATCCTGCAGACGAACCAGCTCCTGCTTGATTTCAGCTCGGTTCCAATACAGCTGCAGCAGCTGTTCATGCGACTCCTGCGGCTGGGTCCCTGACAGAAGCCGGCGAATCATACTCAGCCGAGTAAAAATGCTCATATTCGAGCGGCGCAAGATCAGCGCAGTGGGGAGCCTGCAAATCGATGACCGCGCTCGACGCAGTACTCGAGCCACTTATTGAGCATGATGTTGCGCATCCAGCGCTCATCCATGTCCCGCGCCAGCCGCGAGCGGATCGACTCGAGCAGGCCATGACGATGCCATCGCACGCAGGATTGCGCTTCCGCGAGGCGGGCATCATGATAGATGCGAATGCGCACATCGGGATCGGCCGCCGGTCCAGCTTCGTCTTCGAAAATATACGTCAGCCGCAAGGTCGTGGTGTAACGGCTGCGATCTTCCAGTGCAAGATGCAAAGGACAATCACCCTCCACCCGCGAGACCTGCGGCTCGCAAACGCTATGCAGCTGCGGCGCCAGCCACGACAAGCGGATATGATTGCTTTCGTACAAGGTCATCAAGCTGACGAAGCTGCGCGAGCGGGCCTGCCAGCTCACAGGACAGTTCGTATCGGTTTCGAAGGCATCTACCAGCATGGCTCGAATATAGCACAGCCTTTTTTAGCCTCACCCCTGATCGATGAGACCTGTATCACGGGCGTAAACGACGCTCCAGACCGGTCTTGTCGAGAATGCGGCTTGCGATCTCCTCGATCGAGCATTCGGTGGTATCGATGAACGGAATATTATAGCGTCGGAACAATGCTCCCGCAGCGCGCAGTTCGTATTCCACTTGCGACGGCGATGCATATCTGCTGTTGGGCCGGCGCTCATTACGAATCTGCTGCAGACGCTCGGGCGTAATCGTCAAGCCGTATAATTTACGCTGGAATTTCGTCAACGTCTGCGGCAACCGCCCGGTCTCGAACTCCTCATCGGCGAACGGATAATTCGCAGCGAAAATGCCGTATTGCAAGGCCATGTACAGGCAGGTCGGGGTCTTGCCCGTGCGCGATACACCCACCACGATAACGTCCGCACGATCGTAATCATGAACGACCGCACCATCGTCGTTCGCCAGCGCGAAGTTTGTCGCATTGATGCGCATGGTATAGGCGCCGAGATCGGCGATACCATGAGCCTTGCCCTGCGTGCGGGAGGATTTCACTTGCAGCTCCCGCTCCAGCGGCTCCAGGAAGGCATCGAAAAAATCCAGGAACAGGCCGTTGGCGCGCCTGATGATTTCCCGCATGTCCTCCTGCACCAGGGTACTGAAGATGACAGGCCGCAGCGCCTCGGCTTCCGCAGTGGCATTGATCCGGCGGACGGCCTCCTGCGCCTTATCGATGGTGGAAATAAACGGCAGAGTGATCTGCCTGAATGCCTGCCCGTCAAACTGCGTCAGCAGGCTGTGACCCATCGTTTCCGCTGTCACGCCGGTCTGATCGGATACAAAAAATACCGTTCGTCTGTCCATTTGTCTGCTCTTATCTGCCCCGTCCATGGCGGCCGCGGAGCGAAATCGTCTCCGTCAGCCATCATGACGAATGTGCAAGGAATGCTACGCAAGGCTCGGGATGCCCAGTGTTCCATCCGGGCCGCACTTCGAGCAAGGTTCCAGCAGCGATTTTCGGATAAAGAGTCTCGTTCCAGGAGCGTCTTGCGGAATTGCAGCCGGTACCCGGCAACAAAAATCCCGGCAGGACCTCGAACAGCCGATATGATCTCGAGCAAAGCCGGATAAGGTTTCCGGGATCCGCAGCCTGACGGGGCTCGCCGGCGGAAAACCAGCCGATAAGCCCGCCAGGCCGAAATCCTGCTAACGGGCTTGCGTAGGTTGTTCTCTCGTGACCGGGTGCGGGACAATGCGCTCCTCGGAAGCCCCTCGGGCCGGCAGCCCGCATGGCCTCCGGGTGGGTCGGTCTGCATATGAACAAGGTGCAGACGAACAAAAAGGCCGAGGCGGACGGCGCCTGCCGCTGGGCACGCCGCGAGCCCGAGCCGGAGTACAGGCCGGAGTACAGGCCGGAGAACGGACCAAGAGGATTTGCATTGAGCGCTTATACCGTAGCCTTCGCGAAACTCGGCCGCCACGACGTCGATATCGTGGGCGGCAAGAATTCCTCCCTGGGAGAAATGATCAGTCATCTGGCGAAGCTCGGCGTGAGCGTCCCCGATGGCTTCGCGACCACCGCACAGGCCTACCGCGACTTCCTGAAGCACGATGGGCTCGCCGAACGTATCTCCAAAACGCTGGCCTCGCTGGACGTGGACGATGTCGAAAAACTGACCGAGACCGGCGCAAAAATCCGCAACTGGATCTTGTCGACGCCCTTTCCCGAAAAACTCCAAAAGGAAATCCTCGAATCCTTCGAGCGTATGAGTAACGGCCGCGACATTGCCGTGGCTGTTCGCTCCTCCGCCACCGCGGAAGATCTCCCGGACGCCTCCTTCGCCGGCCAGCAGGAAACGTTTCTGAACGTACGCGGACGCGAGGCACTGCTGAAATGCGTACACGAGGTATTCGCTTCCCTGTTCAACGATCGCGCCATCGCCTATCGCGTTCACCAAGGCTTCGATCACGACCAGGTCGCGCTATCCGCAGGCATTCAATACATGGTGCGTTCCGACATCGGCACCAGCGGCGTCATGTTCACGCTCGATACCGACTCAGGCTTTCGCAACGTGGTTTTCATCACGGCCTCCTACGGTCTGGGTGAAACGATCGTGCAGGGTGCGGTGAACCCCGACGAATTCTATGTCTACAAACCCGCTCTGCGCGCCGGAAATGCAGCGATTCTGCGCCGTACCCTCGGCGCCAAGGCCATCAAGATGATCTATGGCGATGGCGATGGCGATGGCGATGGCGATGCCGAGAATGCGCGCGTCGCCACCGTGGAGGTACCGGCTGAGGACCGTTACCGTTTCTCCCTGTCGGATGAAGACGTCCTGGAGCTGTCGCGCCAGGCGCTGATCATCGAGGATCACTATGGCTGTCCGATGGACATCGAATGGGGCAAGGACGGCGAAACCGGTAAAATCTATGTTTTGCAGGCGCGCCCGGAAACCGTGCAAAGCCGTCAGGGCCGCGTCGTGCAGCGCTACTCGCTCAAGAGCCGCTCTGCGGTGCTTGCCAGCGGTCGCTCGATCGGTCAGCGCATCGGCGCCGGTCCGGCACGCATCATTCGTGACGTGAAGGAAATGACTCGCGTACAAAGCGGCGACGTGCTGGTCGCCGATATGACCGATCCGGACTGGGAGCCGGTCATGAAGCGCGCTGCTGCGATCGTCACGAACCGCGGCGGACGGACCTGTCATGCCGCAATCATCGCGCGGGAACTCGGCATTCCGGCGGTCGTCGGCTGCGGCAATGCAACCGAGATGATCCAGGAAGGTGCGCCGATCACCGTGTCCTGCGCCGAAGGCGACACCGGCTACGTCTACGACGGCGCCCTGCCCTTCGAGCAAAAAAATATCGAACTCGACGCCCTGCCGCCGATCGCCACCAAGATCATGATGAATGTCGGCAATCCCGACCGCGCGTTCGATTTCGCCGGCATCCCCAACAAGGGTGTGGGACTGGCTCGGCTCGAATTCATCATCAATCGCATGATCGGCGTGCATCCGCGCGCGCTGCTCGAATTCGACACCCTGGCGCCGGAGTTGCAGCAGACGATCCGGCGTCAGATGAACGGCTACGCGGATCCCGTGAGCTTCTACATCGACAAGTTATGCGAAGGTATCGGCACGATCGCCGCGGCATTCGCCCCCGAACCGGTCATCGTCCGCCTGTCGGATTTCAAGTCGAACGAGTACGCCAACCTGATCGCCGGCGAGCAGTACGAACCCCATGAAGAAAATCCCATGCTCGGCTTCCGCGGCGCCTCGCGCTATATCGACGAGACCTTCCGGCCCTGCTTCGAACTTGAATGCCGTGCACTCAAATATGTACGCGAGCAGATGGGACTGACGAATGTGCAGGTCATGGTGCCCTTCGTGCGCACCGTGAAGGAAGCCGAACAAGTCACGGCGTTGCTGGCTGAAAACGGACTGAAACGCGGCGAAAACGGCCTGAAAGTCATCATGATGTGCGAACTGCCGACCAATGCCCTGCTTGCCGATCGCTACCTCGAGTTCTTCGACGGCATGTCGATCGGTTCGAACGACATGACACAGCTCACCCTCGGCCTGGACCGCGATTCGGGAGTGATCGCCCGGCTTTTCGATGAACGCGACGAAGCGGTCAAGATGCTGCTGAAAATGGCCATCGACGCCTGCCGCAAGGCAGGGAAATACATCGGCATCTGCGGCCAGGGACCTTCGGATCACCCCGATCTGGCGCGCTGGCTGACAGAACAGGGTATCGAGAGCATCTCCCTGAACCCCGACACCGTGGTGGAAACCTGGCTGTTCCTGGCGGGCAGGCAGGTGCAGTAATATTCTGTCCCTCGAACGAACGCCGAATCGTTGCGCAGTCCCATGAGCGGATCGCGAGCGCGCAGGCGGGCATCGAAATCGCGCTTGGAATCGCTGGTGAAATGACTGTCGCGATCGACTCGCGGTTGCGCTCGCATGCCGGAGAATGAGGTTTCATTACACCCGCAGAAAGGTCGCCCGATAGTACGCCAGTTCCCGGATCGAGTCGCGGATATCGTCCAGCGCGAGATGGGTCGCGTTTTTTCGGAAACCGCTGTAGATATCGGGCGCCCAGCGGCGCACCAGTTCCTTCAGGGTGCTTACATCGAGATTGCGATAATGGAAATAGCGTTCCAGTGTCGGCATCTCGCGCGCCATGAACCGCCGGTCCTGGCAGACGCTGTTGCCGCACATCGGCGAGACGCCCGCGTCGACCCACCGGCTCAGGAAGGCCAGAGTCTGGCGCTCGGCTTCCTGCACGGTGATCGTACTGGCGCGCACGCGCGCGGCCAGCCCTGAACCGCCATGCTGATTGCGGTTCCAGTCGTCCATGCCATCCAGCACCGCATCGCTTTGGTGGATCGCCAGCACCGGCCCCTCCTGCAGCGTCTCCAGGTGCTTGTCGGTCACGATCGTGGCGATCTCGATGATATGGTCGGTGTCGGTATTCAGACCCGTCATCTCCAAATCGATCCAGATGAGGCGGGTCGGGTCTCGGTCGATCACTGTTGCGCTGCCTGTATACCGTCGTTGCAGCATCATAACAGCTGCGGCTAAAGTGACCTTCCCTCAGAGTATGTCTGCATGCATTGGTTCACCATCCTGTTCATATTCCTGCTGGTCGGCGCCACCTTCATCCGCAGCTGGCTGAACCAGCGCCAGATCACGGCGGTGCGCCGGCACCGCCGTCAAGTGCCGACGGTCTTTGCCGGCCAGATCGATCTACAGGCACACCAGAAGGCTGCGGATTACACGATGGCGCGCGCCCGCGTGGATCGCTGGGACACCCTGCTGGATACGGCCGTTGTCCTGCTGCTGACGGTGGGTGGCGGCATCCGGATGATCGATCAGGCCTGGTCGTCAGCCGGTCTGGCGCCGCAGTGGCACGGCACGCTGGTCGTCATCTCGACGATCATGCTGGCCTCGCTGGTAAGCCTGCCGCTGTCCATATGGCGCACCTTCGGTATCGAGGCTCTCTTCGGCTTCAACCGGACCACGCCCGGGCTGTATGTGGCAGACCTGGCTAAAACCCTGGTGCTGAGTCTGCTGCTGGGCGGCGCGCTGGTACTGGCGGTGCTGTATCTGATGCAACAGGCCGGTGTATTGTGGTGGTTATACGCCTGGATCGTCTGGGTGGGATTCACGGTACTCATGACCTGGGCCTGGCCGACCTTGATCGCGCCGCTGTTCAATACTTTCACGCCGCTGGCGGACGAGGCACTGCGCGAACGTACAGAAGCCCTGCTGACCCGTTGCGGCTTCGCCTCCAAGGGCATCTTCGTAATGGACGGATCACGCCGCTCGGCGCATGGTAATGCCTACTTCACCGGGGTCGGACGCAACAAGCGCATCGTCTTTTTCGACACCCTGGTGGAACGCTTGCAGGCACCGGAAGTGGAAGCCGTACTGGCACATGAACTAGGGCATTTTCGCCTGCATCATGTGCGCCGGCGATTGATCCTATCCCTATTGGCCGGCCTGGGCGGACTGGGCCTGCTGGGGGTGCTGGCCCGCTGGCCGGATTTCTATGGCGCGTTTGGTGTCGCGCCCTCCGCTCATGCCGCGCTGTTGTTGTTTATGTTCGTACTGCCCGCGTTCACGTTCTTCCTGACGCCGCTGGGTGCCCGGTGGTCACGCCGGCACGAGTTCGAGGCTGACGAGTTTGCATCCCGCCATGCGGATCCGCGCCGCTTGATCGACGCCCTGGTGAAACTCTATCGCGACAACGCCACCACGCTCACCCCCGACCGGCTACACTCCGCCTTTTACGACTCTCATCCGCCTGCACTGGCACGTATCGCACGTCTGCAACAGTTGGCCGATGGAGCCTGAGCCGCCATCCATGCAGCACACTCCAGGGCGCGAAGATACCTCGGTGCCACTGACCGGGCGCATCGTGGAATCCTTCGGCCGCCGCGTGCTGGTGGAGATCGCGCCGGAGGAGCGATTGCCGGCGGAACTATTCGGCAAACGCCTGAGCTGCGTTTGCGGCGACGAAGTCACGATCCGGCCCGCGCCGGCCGGTACCGCGGATGCCGCGCGCGTCATTGCCGTCGCTCCGCGGCGCAGCCGCTTCGCGCGCACCGACAGCCGAGGCCGTACGGAAGTCCTGGCGGCAAATCTTTCGTTGCTGGCTGTGGTGGTTGCTCCTGAACCTGCATCCGATCCCTATATCACGGACCGCTACCTGGCCGGCGCAGCACTGGCGGGGATCCGTAGTATTCTGATCGTCAACAAATTCGATCTCGACACGGCGACGGCACCGGCATTCCAGACCTGCATCGCCGAATACCGCGACGCCGGCTATCCGGTCATGCTGCTGTCGGCCGCACGGGCACAAGGTATCGAGCCGCTGCAAGCGGCCCTCAGGGGAGAAACCGCCATGCTGGTGGGCCAGTCCGGTGTCGGCAAGACGACACTCACCAACCTGCTGGCGCCGCAATCCATGCGCTCGATCCGTACGCTTTCGCCATCTACGGGAGAAGGTCGCCATACCAGTGTCTCGACAGCCTTGTTTCGCCTTCCCGGCGGAGGTGAGCTGATCGATTCACCCGGCGTGCGCGATTACGCTCCACCCATGATCGAGGATGCAATGGTTCAAGTGGGTTGGCCGGAATTCCTGACGCTGGCGCCCCAATGCCGATTCAACGACTGTCTGCATCTGCGTGAGCCTGGCTGCGCCGTCGTTGCCGCACTGGCCACCGGACAGCTTTCCGCACGACGCTATGACGGCTACAAGCGCCTATTGAACATCATGCGGGGACTGGCGCCCGGATATGAGCGGCGGCGGTGAGCGGCAGAACTGCGGCTCGTCTGAAACAGCAACCAGCATCCAACTGACCGACACCGGCAAACCGACAGGGATGTCGCGAATGCCGGTGTTGCAGGAGCCTTCACCGGCCCAGCGTGTGCCGGCCTGCAAGCGCATGCGCCAACGTGCCACCATCGACATACTCGAGCTCACCGCCCACCGGCACACCATGTGCGATGCGACTGGGCTTGACCTGGTGGCGCAAGGCCAATTCGGCGATGACATGAGCGGTTGCATCGCCTTCGACCGTGGCATTCGTCGCCAGGATGACTTCCTGGATATCGCCTTGGGCGAACAGCGCCTCGAGCTGCGCAAAACCCAGCTCATCCGGTCCGATACCATCCAGCGGCGACAGATGCCCCATCAACACGAAATAGGTGCCGCGATAACTCCCCGACTGCTCGATCGCGGCCACGTCGGCTGGCGATTCCACGACGCATAAGGTCGACGCATCACGCGAATTCGATGCACAGATCGGACACATCTGCGCCTGCGCGAACATGCGGCAGCGCCGGCATCGGCCGATGCCGCCAACCGCTTGACGCAGCGAATCGGCCAGCAGCACGGCACCGTCACGGTCTTTTTCCAGCAGATGAAACGCCATGCGCTGCGCGGATTTCGGCCCTACACCGGGCAGGCAGCGCAGCGCTTCGATCAGGCGCAGCAGCGCAGGCGGATAGATCATGATCCGACTGGAGACAAAGTGCGACTTAGAACGGCAGTTTCATGCCTGGCGGCAGATTCATGCCGCCCATTACGCTGGACATTCTTTCCTGCGTCGTACGGTCGATCTTCTGCACCGCATCGTTGATCGCGGCGGCGATCAGATCTTCCAGCATCTCCTTATCATCGGCGCCGAGGATCGAGGCGTCCAGTGCGACGCGGCGCACTTCGTGCTTGCCCGTCATCGTGACCTTGGCCATGCCGCCGCCGGCCTCGCCGGTCACCTCGATCGCCGCGATTTCCGCCTGCGCCCGCTGCATGTTCGATTGCAGCTGCTGCGCCTGTTTCATGAGATTGCCAATATTGCCTTTCATAGCGACTCCGACATCGATCAAGTCAGAAAACCAAGGAAAACGATTCAATCCGCCGGGCCGATCGACTCCGGATTGACGCTTGCACCGAACATGTCCTGCATCGCCTGCACGTTCGGATCGTTCTGGATGGAAGCTCGTGCAGCCTGCAGGCGGTCATCGGCTGCGATCCGCTGACGATTCGCCGGCGTATTCTTCGCTTCGGTGGATACCGTGAACTCCAGGCGCACTTTCTCGCCTAGATGGTCACACATCGCCTGGGTCAATTTTTCCTCCAGCGCGGCGGTCCGAAACAATTCTCCGTTCGCATCGAGCAGCAGCTTGACCGTATTGCCATCCCGCCCGGTCAAGATGCAATGCGCAGCCAACTGCGTGACCGGACCACGCAGATTCATGGCCGCGATCATGCGCGTCCAGTCACCCATCCCGCCTGGATCACCATGCCCCTGCGCCGTTCCCCGGTCCGCATCCCGGCCTGGATCCGCGGTGAGATGTGTATTCGCGCTCGCCGGCTGCCCGGAAGCAGCAGCCATGGCAGTGCCGCCTGCCGCAGGCGCCGCGCCGCGGGCGCGGACGGCAGGCGTCGCCGCCGAAACCCTGGAAGATGCCGCCCCGGCGGTCTGCTCCCCGGTAGCTCGTTCCCCGGCTACGCCGAAGGCCAGCATGCGCAGCAAGGTCATCTCGAAGCCCGCTCTCGTATCCGGTGCGAGCTCCAGGTCGCGGCGTCCCAGGATCGCGAACTGGTAAAACAATTGCGCATCTTCCGGCGACAGCGCTGCAGCAAGCCGCCGGTAGATCTCCTGGTCCTCCGCTTCATCGAGCTGCAGATCCGGTACGGCCTGCAGCAGCGCCAGCTTCTGCAGCAGCGCCGCCAGCTCTGCCAGCACTTCTCCATAGTCCGGTGCCTGTTCGTCGAGTTCGGATACACAGTCCAGCACCCGGCGTGCATCCCGCGCCACCAGTGCATCGACCAGCGTAAACACCTGGGCGCGGTCCAGGGTACCGAGGATCTTACGGGTATCCGCAGCCGTCAACGTGCCGCCGCAGAACGCGATAACCTGATCGAGCAGGCTCAACGCGTCGCGCATACTGCCTTGTGCCGCACGCGCCACCAAGCGTAGCGCCTCGGGCTCGAATTCGATGTTCTCGGCCTGAACTATTTCGGTGAGCCGATTGAACACCATCCCCGGCGTGAAACGCTTGAGACTGAACTGCAGGCAGCGCGACAGCACCGTCACGGGCAGCTTCTGCGGATCGGTCGTCGCCAGCAAGAACTTCACATGCGGTGGAGGTTCTTCCAGCGTCTTCAACAAGGCATTGAAGGAATGCGTCGAAAGCATGTGGACTTCATCGATCAGGTAGACCTTGTAGCGTCCACGCGCAGGCGCGTACTGCACATTATCCAGCAACTCTCGCGTGTCATCGACCTTGGTCCGCGAGGCCGCATCCACTTCGATCAAGTCTACGAAGCGTCCTTCATCGATTTCCCGGCAGGCGCTGCACTGGCCGCAGGGCGTGGGCGTCACACCGGTTTCGCAGTTCAGCGATTTCGCCAGAATACGTGCAATCGTGGTCTTACCGACGCCTCGGGTGCCGGTGAACAGGAAGGCATGGTGCACACGGCCGGTTTGCAGCGCATTGACCAGCGCACGCATCACGTGCTCCTGCCCGGCCAGTTCCTCGAAATTGCGCGGCCGCCATTTACGGGCCAGTGCGAGATAGGACATGTGGAACGCTGTCAGTCCTGGACTTGGTGAACGATCGCCGGCCACTTTACACGACTTGGCCACTTCCTCGAGGAACCCGGTAACGAACCCGTCCGCACCCGGCAGTGTCTTTGCAAGCCATCGCGGATGAACCGTCTCCTACGCCGCAGATCCGCTGCATGACCCAGGGCAACGCATCTCCCGATCGATTCAGCTACGGATTCGGGAGGCGGCCCGCGCCGGCACCTCTCCGGCGCCCGATATCACCGTTACCGTTGCTCCCTTCCGGGCCTGGCGGGATTCGCGGCTGATCGTCGCGGAGAAACCGGCGCGAGCCACCATTGAACCGTACCGCTGCAACCTTTGCGCCGTCCCGTGCCGGGTTGCGGCGCCCAGGACCGGCCGATATTCCGGATCCGGTCGTACGTGGCAGCTTGAGTACGAACGGGCTGCGTTCGAAACAAAGTTGATAATGATAGCAGAGGGATGACCGTTACGCGTAAGACCTCGCCGGTAGGTCACCCGGGAATCCTGGCAACCGGCATCGCGCAAACCTCCTCGACATACATCTACCCCCGGCCGCGATAGGCTGGCACACCCTGCTCCGGAATCCACAGATCAGCCGGCGGGCGGCCGGTCTGCCAGAAGACATCGATGGGAATACCTCCACGGGGGTACCAATAACCGCCGATGCGCAGCCAGCGTGGCCTCAAAAATCCTGCAAGGCGAACGGCGACTGCAATCGTACAGTCCTCATGGAAGGTGCCGTGATTGCGAAAGGAACCCAGGTACAGCTTCAGGGATTTGCTTTCGACCAGCCAGCTGCGTGGCACATAGTCGATCACCAGATGCGCAAAATCAGGCTGACCGGTGACCGGGCACAAAGACGTGAACTCCGGCGCCGTGAAGCGCGCCAGATAAAGCTTCGTCGGATGTGGATTGGGCACCCGTTCCAGTTCTGCTTCATCGGGGGAGGCGGGCCAGGGCACGCTGCGCCCCAGTTGTGCCGGGATGGTTGTGCGAGTTCGGTCCGGGTCCGCCGGACGAGGCTTGCGGCCTTTTGCAGCCACGGCGACACGGCGTGGCGGGGAGGTTCCTGAACTGCGTGGCGTGCGCACGGCCATCTACAAAATCTCCGCAGCGTAATCCGCCAGGCGGGAACGCTCACCGCGCATCAGCGTGATATGCCCCGAATGCGGCCAGTCGCGAAAGCGGTTGACCACATAGGTCAGGCCCGAAGTGGTCTCCGTCAGGTAGGGCGTGTCGATCTGCGCAATATTGCCCAGGCAGATCAGCTTCGTGCCCGGACCGGCGCGAGTCACCAGCGCCTTCATCTGCTTGGGCGTAAGATTCTGTGCCTCATCCAGGATCAGGAATCGGTTCAGGAAGGTACGCCCGCGCATGAAGTTCAGGGAGCGAATCTTGATCCGGTTGCGCAACAGATCGTTGGTCGCCGCACGCCCCCAGCTGCCGCCTTCCTGGCTCTGGGTGAGCACCTCCAGATTATCCATCAACGCCCCCATCCAGGGTTCCATTTTCTCCTCTTCCGTGCCGGGCAGGAAACCGATGTCCTCACCCAGTGGAATCGTCACGCGAGTCATGATGATTTCGCTGTAGCGGTTGTTCTCCAGCGTCTGCACCAGCCCCGCCGCCAAGGTCAGCAGGGTCTTGCCGGTGCCTGCCGGACCCAGAATCGTGACAAAATCGATCTGCGGATCCATCAGCAGGTTCAACGCGAAATTCTGTTCGCGGTTGCGGGCGTTGATACCCCAGATGCCGTGGCGTTCGCTGCGATAATCACGCACCAGCTCGAGAACGCACTCATTGCCGTCGATACGCTTCACTTGAGCTTCCAGACCGTCCGGCTCGTTCTGGAACACGAACTGGTTCACGTGCCAGTCACGCGTCATCGGGCCATGTACACGGTAATAGGTACGCGCCTGCTCCTGCCAGGACTGCATATTCTTGCCATGTTTTTCCCAGAAATCATCCGCCAGCGCCTGCGTGCCGCTGTACAGCAGGTCCGCATCCTCGATCGTCTTGTCGCTGAAGTAGTCTTCCGCATGCACGCCGATGATCGTGGCCTTGATACGCAGATTGATGTCCTTGGAAACGAGCGTGACACGCGCGTCGGCAAACTCGCGCTGCAGTGCGAGCGTCTGCCCCAGGATGGCGTTGTCGGCGCCATGCCCCGGCAGCGTGTCGGGCAGGCCGCTGTCCAGTACCTTCGTTTGAAAAAACAACCGTCCGCCTGCCTGCCGTTGGCCGCCGTTTCCATATCGTCCCGAAGGCAGCGTCAGGCCGCGATCGATCTGCCCCTTGGTGGCATTCGCTATCAGCTCGTCCAGAAACCGGCTGACCTGGCGCACGTTGCGCGCAGCCTCCGACAGACCCTTTTTGCCCGAATCCAGTTCTTCGAGCACGATCATGGGAATGTATATATCGTGCTCATCGAAGCGAAAAATTGCTGTCGGATCGTGCATCAACACATTGGTGTCGAGTACGAAGATCCGGCGACGGGAGCGCCCACGCGGCACGGAACGTTGAGACTTGGTTTCGAGGGAATGGCCGGCTTTGGGCATGTGCTCAAAGCTCCTGGGCGGCGGCCAGCACTTCTTCCGCGTGCCCCGGAATCTTGACCTTGCGCCATTCCCGGCGAAGCACGCCGCCGGCGTCGATCAGGAAGGTACTGCGCTCCACCCCCAGGAATCTGCGTCCATACATGCTTTTCTCTTTGATCACCTCGAAGCCTTCACACAGCGAACGATCCTCATCGGCCAACAGTTCGAACGGCAGAGACAGCTTGGCCTTGAACTTTTCATGTGAGGCCAAGGTATCGGGCGATACGCCGAGGATGACCGTGTTCGAACGCTTGAAGGCCGGATACAGATCACGAAAGGCTTCTGCCTCCTTCGTGCATCCGGAAGTGTTGTCACGCGGATAGAAATAGATGACCAGCTTGTTGCCAGCCGCCTGCGCCGGCTTCCAGATCCCGCCACCTGTCATCGGACGGGAAAAAGCCGGTATTTTCTTGCCAAGGGAGATTTTCCTGACTGTCATAGGGGACATCGCTGCCAGGTCATTTTTACGATCGGCCGTCGTCGGCACATGCTCTTCAAGCCTTGACGGGCTCCAGGATGGCATCGAGATTCAATTGATCACACAGATCCATGAACTCCTCGCGCAGCGCGGAAATATGGATCTTGGCCGGGATATGCACGAGCATTTGCACCGAAAACATCGGGGCGCCGGTATGTGCGGCAGAATAACTTCGCGTACTGAGTTCGGCGATGTCGATGCCGCGTGAACTGAAAAAACCCGCCAGGTTATACACGATTCCCGTCTGATCCAGGCAGACGATATCCACCGAATAGGTCACCACATCCTTGCGCTGGGCGCGCTGTTCGGTGCGCCGCAGACTGATCGTGATACCGCTGGCTTCGCTCAGACGCTTGAGTTCGGTCTCCAACTTCGCCAGCGTATGCCAGTTGCCGGAGACCAGCAGCAGCATTGCGAACTCGCTGCCGAGTGCGCTCATGCGGCTGTCGATAATATTGCCGGAACACTCGGAAACGACCCGGCTGAGATCGTACACCAGTCCGGTGCGGTCGCTGCCGAGCGCGGAAATGACTATAAGCTGCATCGCAAAAATAGCTACCAGGAACAAGCCGATAGTCTACAGGCTCGACCCGATACTTAAAATGCACATTCTTGCACCGCAGGATCGCTGTACCAGCCATGCGGTCATACGCCGGGCGCCGGATCCCTGCACCAGCCATGCGCCAGCCAGCAGCCCGGACCAGCAGGCGGTACGCGCGGCGCGCGCTTGGACCGCCCATCCTCGGGCGGACATACGCCCCCGGACGGCAGACGCGGCATGGGCCGTTGCACCGACGAGCTTGCGTCCTGCCGCGTGCGGCCAGTAGGATTCTCCCCACTCCCACGTGAAGGATCTCCATGTTCAGCGGCAGCATAGTAGCGATCGTTACACCGATGCGAACGGACGGCTCGGTCGATGACGACGCGCTGGATCGTCTGGTCGATTTTCATGTCGACAACGGCACCAACGGCATCGTCGCCGTCGGCACCACCGGAGAATCCCCGACCTTGAGTGTCGAGGAGCACATCGGCGTGATACGCCGGATCGTCCTGCGCGCCGCCAAACGCCTGCCGGTGATCGCCGGCACCGGAGCGAACTCCACGAGCGAAGCCATCGAGCTGACCGAACTGGCCAAGGAGGCAGGGGCGGATGCCTGCCTGCTGGTGACTCCCTACTACAATAAGCCCACCCAGGAAGGCCTGTACCAGCACTATCGCAAGATCGCAGAAACCGTCGACATCCCCCTGGTGCTCTATAACGTTCCCAGCCGGACCTGCTGCGATATCAAGCCGGAAACCGTCGAACGCCTGGCTGCCATCCCCAACATCGTCGGACTGAAGGAAGCCCCGACATTGGAGCGCAATCGCGAATTGCTGGCCAGAGTCGGCGGGCGGATCGCATTGTTCAGCGGCGATGACCCGGTCGCCTGCGAGAGCATCCTGGCAGGTTACCAGGGGGTCATTTCCGTGACGGCCAATGTGGCTCCGCGGCAGGTGCGTGCAGTCGTCGATGCGGCTCTGGCAGGCCGGCGCGAGGAAGCCCGCAGGCTGGATGCCGGCCTGCAACAGCTGCATAAGGCTCTATTCGTCGAAACCAACCCGATCCCGGTCAAATGGGCCGCCGCCCGCCTAGGACTGATCCCCGACGGCATCCGTCTGCCTCTGGTGGCACTATCGCGCCAGCACTATGAAACGGTCATCGACGGACTGCGCTCCGCCGGTATCGCATTTGCCTGAGAACAGTTGCCCCTGAGAACGCCTACCTGGGAGCGGTTGCCTGGGAGCGTTTGTCTGGAAGCCGCTGCCCGGAAGCGTTTGCTTGGAAGCCGCTCGACCTGTAACCTTCGCGCCCGTGAATAGCATCGACCCTGCGCAGGGCCGGTGCATCGGAGAGGTGGCCGAGTGGTCGAAGGCGCTGGACTGGAATTCCAGTAACATCTTCACGGGTGTTCGTGGGTTCGAATCCCACCCTCTCCGCCACTTCAGGGCACTGAGTTTACGCCACTTCCCGCCACGAGCGTCTGTAGCAGCCGGGACTTCGACCCCATGATGCGAACCTCGCCCTCCGCGACCTCGACGCGCTGCGCGAGCGCGCGAAGGTGGTCGCGGCGATAGTCGCCGCCTTCCAGCCGGATACGGGCGCGGGCGGTCGCAGCGAACTTGCGCAGCATTTCAGGCGTGACGGCCTTCTGGCCGGTGTTCTGGAGCATGGCCTGCGCTCGCTCGGCGTCGACGGTGCGATAGCCGATAGGAGGAAGCGAACCGTTCCAGAAGCCTTGCCGCGCATTCTCCTTCAAGGCGCGCATGACGTGCTTGGCGTTCTCCTTGGACTGGTATTCATCGAACAGCGCCATGATCTGCCGCATCATGACGTACATGGGGTCATCCCCCATTTCCTGTGGATCGAAACCAGCTTCACGCCGTTCTTCGCCAGCTTGCGGACATAGAACTCCAGCTCGAAGTGATCGCGGAAGAAGCGGCTGAACGAATGAACCACCACCACGTCGAAGGGCACGGGCTTGCTGGTTCCGGTTTCGATCATGCGCTGGAACTCGGGGCGGCGGTCATTGGTCGCCGATGCGCCAGGTTCGATGAAGGTTTCGACCAATTGCAGCCCGCGCGCCTCGCAATAGGCTTCGCCCTGCCGCTTCTGGTCGGGAATGGAAACATCATGCTCTCGGCCTGCCGCGCCGTCGAAACGCGCAGGTAGAGGGCGGCGCGCAGGGGCACGGTCATGGCAATGTCTCCTTCTCAATTCTGGCTCGGCCCGAACCATCGAGCCGCATGGCCGCGCTCAAGCGGCGTTCTGCAAGGGGCGCGCGCGCTCAACCCGCTCGCGCTCCCTGGGCGTGTTCATCACCTCCCAAAGATCGCTGCGCCGCTGCACGTTGAGCCAGAAGTCCGGGCTGTTGCCGAACACGCGGGCGAGGATCAGCGCCGTCGCCGCCGTCACGTTCCTGCGGTTGCCGCATAGCTCGTTGACGTGCTTGCGCTGGACGCCCATCGCCTCGGCGAGCGCGCCCTGGGTCAGCCCCATCGGCCGCATGAATTCTTCGGTCAGTATCTCGCCGACAGTCGCCGGCTTACGCTTGGTGGTCAGCATGGTTGCCTCGCTTTCATCGGTAGCTGTGATCGTCCAGATAAATCCCGTCTGCCTCGCCGCGTTCACCATCCCAGCGGAAGATCAACCGCCATTGCTGGTTGACGCGGATCGAATGGAAACCTGCGAGATTGCCGCGCAGCCTCTCGAAGTGATTGCTGGGCGGTACGCGCAAGTCCTGATCGGTCACGGCGTCGTCAATCATCTGGAGCTTGCGGAACAAGCGGGCTTCAAGATCGGATGGGATGTTGCGGGAACGAACATCATCCACAAAGAAAGCCCGAAGCCAGCCGTCCCGAAAGCCTACGATCACAGGTTTACTCCGATATTGTGCATATGTACCACTCTATAACTCATATTGCAATGGGGAAATGACTCAGGCGCCGGAGCCAAACAATTCATCGAACAGGTCGCCGAACCATCGCTCGAACACCTCGATCTCAGCTTGTGTGACCGGAACGGGATCGGGCCAGTCGTCGGTGATGGTCCATGTGCTGAGGTCGTGCTTGGGCGGCCTGCCGGGGAATGGCCACGGATATGTCAACACCGATTGAAAATTGACCCACTATGGGCATAAACCACCGAAGTAAAAGTGACCCATCTGGGTGCTTGTGAGTTAGTCCTGTTTCATCTTCACTGGCTTGAAGTTACCCCCCTTCGGCGTCCGACTGGTTGACACTGTTTTTAGCATTGACGCAGGTTGGGAAAGGCACAGGAGGAAGACAGCCGAGGTAGTTGAGCAAGGGACAGAAGTCGGAATTGCGACGGATGTTGCCGGCTACGAATCGCTCTGAAGCAAGACCGTCGGCGGAGCTCAGAATCACACAAACCAGGCTGTATAATCGCGGACGAAAGCCGGGGAGTCGGGAGCGCAATGCTTGGAGAAGGATGCGGCAGACGGATAAATTAGATTCGGTGAACAAGGATATTTTGCCAATGAGCACTGTACAGCACGATCTTGCGCTGACCATTCCTGCTGCCGTTGCACGTGCGGCGCGCCTGTTCGGTGAGGCCAGCGCGCTCGAGGACGGGAATTGCCGGATGAGCTTCCACGAACTCGAGCGCGAATGCCTGCGGGCTGCCGCTGCCTTCCTGGCTTGCGGGCTGCGCAAGGGTGATCGAGTCGCGGTCTGGGCGCCGAATAGCGCCGAGTGGATCGTGGCAGCGATCGGCGCGCAGACGGCCGGCGGCGTGATCGTACCGCTCAACACCCGTCTGCGCGGCAAGGAGGCGGGCTACATTCTGCGGCGCAGCCAGGCGCGGATCCTGCTCACGGTCGGAGAGTTTCTCGGCGTGCGTTATCCGGAACTGCTCGCCAACGAACAACTGCCCGGCATCGAACACACCGTCCTACTTGCAGGTAGCGCACCGGGCAGCAAATCCTGGAATGATTTCCTCATGCGCGGCGCACATATTCCCGACGCTCAGGTACTCGGCGCGCGCGACGCCGTCAGACCGGAGGATCTCTCGGATCTGCTGTTCACCTCCGGCACCACTGGTGAGCCGAAGGGCGTCATGAGTGCGCACGGTCCGACGGTGCGAACTTTCGCGGCGTGGTGCGACACCGTGGGTCTGCGTGCCGGCGACCGCTATATGATCGTCAACCCCTTCTTTCATTCCTTCGGTTACAAATCGGGCTGGCTCGCCTGTCTCCTGCGCGGTGCCACCATGCTACCCGTGGCGGTGTTCGATGCCGGCGAAGTCATGCAGCGTATCGTTACGGACCGCGTGAGTGTGCTGCCCGGAGCGCCGACCCTGTTCCAATCGATGCTGGCACACGAATCCTGCGGCAAGATCGATCTATCCTCGCTGCGCTTGTCGGTGACGGGAGCGGCCACCGTACCGCCCATCCTCATTGAACGCATGCGTAAAGTTTTGGGCTTTCAGACCGTGCTCACCGCCTATGGACTCACCGAGGCCCCGGTAGTCACCATCTGTCCGCCGGGCACCAGCGACGAACTTGTGGCGCAGAGTTGCGGTAAACCGATTCCCGGGATCGAACTGCAGTGCGTGGACGATGACGGGCGCGCAGTGCCGGTTGGGGAGCCGGGTGAAGTGCTGGTACGCGGCTTCAACGTGATGCGCGGCTACTTTGAAGACCCGGCAGCTACACGCGAGGCGATCGATGCGCAGGGCTGGCTGCACACGGGCGATATCGGCATGCTCGATGAGGCGGGCTTCCTGCGTATCACGGATCGTAAGAAGGATCTGTTCATCGTCGGCGGCTTCAACTGCTACCCGGCCGAGATCGAGAAAATCCTGAGCGAGCACCCGGCCATTGCACAGGCCGCCGTCATCGGCGTACCCGATGAGCGCATGGGTGAGGTCGGCAAGACCTTCGTTGTACTACGCAGCGGTGCGCAGCTCGACACGGCGGCGCTCATCGGCTGGTGCCGCGAGAATATGGCGAACTACAAGGTGCCGCGTCAGGTCGAATTCGTTACTGCCCTGCCGACCAACGCGGCAGGCAAGGTGCAGAAATTCCAGCTGCTTGCTACATGAGTCCCGCGGTCAGCCCGCCATCGGCCAGGAAGGCGCTACCGGTACTGTAGGAGGATTCCTCGGAAGCCAGGTAAAGTACTAGACCCGCAATTTCCTCGGGTTGACCCCAGCGCTTCATCGGGACGCCAGGCTCGTGGGCAGTAGCAGTTGCAATGTCACTCGTGCCGTGCGCTTCGGCCACCAGCGAAGTAGCGATCGGTCCCGGATGCACGGAATTCACGCGGATGCGGTACTTGGCCAACTCGATGGCGGCGGTCCTGGTCATGCCGGTCACGGCAAACTTGCTGGCGCAGTAGGCCAGTCCATTCCTCATGCCCTCCAGCCCCTGGACGGAGGAGATATTGACGATTGCACCACCGCCTACTTCGCGCATGGGTGCGATACAACTGCGCATGCCGAGAAAGACACCGATCTGATTCGTGCGGATCACCTCCATGTAGGCCTGCATCGACAGCGACTCGATCGGCTCCGTGCGAAAAATACCGGCGTTGTTGACAAGTATGGTAGGCGCGCCGAAACGCCGATGCGTCAACTCGAGTACTGCAGCCCATTCAGCCTCCTCACCTACATCGAGGTGGGTATAGGCGGCCTGGGAGCCGAGCTCCGCGGCAAGTGCGCTGCCGAGTTCATCACGCATATCGGTGAGCATCACGGCGGCGCCTTCCTGCACGAACAACCGCGCGACGCTGGCCCCGATACCGCGCACCGCTCCCGTGACGATTGCAATTTTTCCTTCCAGCCTGCGCATGGGTTTCTACCAAAAATGATTGCTTCAGACGTACGGAATCGTTTTAGAGGCGTGGGAAGCGCCGGCGTACGCTTCCCACAGCCCCCCGGTTCACTCCCGGCGGTGAACTATGCACCGCCGCCGGCGCGCACCTTCTCCTCGATGCGACGTCCGATATCGGCATCGATGCTCTTCCAATAAGCGAAGGCACGCCCAAGCACGGGCTCACGGACCCCGCCGAGCAGGCTGCCCGCCACCTGATCGACAAGCTTGGTCCGCTGATCCTCGTTGAACACTTCGCGCACCAGGATGCCCGCCTGGGTGAAATCGTCGTCCTCGGCATGAAGGGTGTAGGCGCTGCGCACCATGTCGCCATCCACTTCCCAACCCTCGGCAGCCGGTCCCGTCTCGTCGGCCCAGCTGCGTCCGCCGCTGTTGGGGGCATACACCGGTGCGTTGCCGCTGTGTTCGTACGCCATCTGACCGTCGAACATGTAGGTGTTGACCGGGACTTTGGGGCGGTTGACGGGCAGCTGATGGAAATTGGTGCCGATACGGTTGCGCTGCGCGTCGTTATAGGCAAAGGCACGCCCCAGAAGCATCTTGTCGGGCGACAGACCGATGCCGGGGACAGTGTTGCCGGGAGAGAATGCCGCCTGCTCGATCTGCGCAAAGAAGTTTTCCGGATTGCGATTCAAGGTCATCGTACCGACCTTGATCAGCGGATAGTCCTTGTGCGGCCAGGTCTTGGTCAGATCGAACGGATTGTATCGATAGGTCTTGGCATCCGCATACGGCATGACCTGGACCGATAGCACCCAGGCCGGATGCTCGCCGCGCGCGATGGCATCGAACAAATCGCGACGATGGAAATCAGCATCGGCACCGGCCATGGCGGCCGCCTCGGCATTGCTGAAGAAGGCCATGCCCTGACAAGTATGGAAATGATACTTCACCCAGAATTTATCGCCCTTGGCGTTGATCCACATATAGGTATGCGAACCATAGCCATTCATATTCCGCCAGGTGCGCGGCAGGCCGCGCTCACCCATCAAATAGGTCACCTGGTGGGCAGTCTCCGGGTTGCTGGTCCAGAAGTCCCACTGCATATGGTTGTCGCGCAAGCCCGAGTCAGGCAGCCGCTTCTGACTGCGGATGAAGTGCGGAAACTTGATCGGATCACGAATAAAGAAAACCGGCGTGTTGTTACCGACCAGATCGTAATTGCCCTCATCGGTGTAGAACTTCAGCGAAAAGCCGCGCACATCGCGCCAGGTATCGGGGCTGCCGGCCTCGCCGGCCACCGTCGAGAACCGTGCCAGCACATCGGTGACGGCACCCTTGCGGAACAAGGCTGCCTTAGTGAAACGGGATACGTCCTCGGTCACTTTGAAGTTTCCGAACGCACCCGAGCCCTTCGCATGGGGTTGACGCTCGGGCACCTTCTCCCGATTGAAGTGCGCCATTTGCTCTAGAAAATGCACATCGTGCAGCAGGATGGGACCATTGGCACCCACCGTCAGCGAGTTACGGTCGCTTGGCGCCGGCGCGCCGGAGCCCATCGTGGAACCGCCCGCATTTTTGTTCGATCCAGACATGTTAGGTCTCCTCACGTGGTTTTGAACCGATGCCGCAGGCTTATAGCAGGATGACATGACATTCGGGAGGTCTGCGGCGGCCCGCGAGATACGATCGCACGCAGCTCCGCATAAAAACGCCTTGCAGCGATAGATAAGGGGATACCGAAGGCGTCACCGGATCAAGTATATTTCAGGGTTCGACGCGCCGGCCGCCATCCGAATCCGGACCCGGACCCGCGTCCGCATCCCCGCTCCTTATCGGTGGCGAAAAGGACTTCCATGAGAACCGTTACTGCTCTTCGTCATGTCCACTTCGAGGATCTCGGCAGCCTCGCCGCGCCGCTGCGCGCGCGCGGCGCCACCATCCGCTATGTCGAGGCCCCGGTCGAGGATCTGGCCGCGCTCGATGCCGAAGCACCTGATCTTCTCATCGTCCTGGGCGGCCCCATCGGTGCCTTCGACGAAGCGCTCTACCCCTTTCTGGCGACGGAGCTGGACGTCGTGCGCCGCCGCTTGGCATCGGGCCGGCCGATTCTGGGCATCTGCCTGGGCGCGCAATTGATGGCACGCGCGCTGGGCGCCGAGGTTCGTGCCCTGGGCGTGAAGGAAATTGGCTTCGCCCCACTGAAGCTGACCGCCGAAGGTTGGCGATCCCCGCTGGCATCCCTCGACGATACGCCTGTCCTGCATTGGCATGGCGATCAGTTCGACATTCCAGCCGGAGCAACATGGTTGGCCAGCACCGTCATCGGCCGAAATCAGGCATTCGCCGCGGGCCGCAACGCGCTGGGCCTGCAGTTTCACCTGGAAGCGGAAGCCGGACGGATGGAACGCTGGCTGGTGGGCCATGCCGCCGAACTTTTTCAGGCCGGCATCGATCCGCGAAACCTGCGCGAGCAGGCTCGGCAACATGGCCCTCATCTGACCTCAGTTGCGCAAGACGTCATGAACGCCTGGCTGGATAATCTCCTGCCATGACTCGAAGCATCACCGGTTACGCAGTGGCATGTATACGATGACAAAGGTGCGGTTTTATGCATACTCGCCACCCGATGCTGCGGCAAGCAGGCTGCGGTTGTACGACGACCCGATGAAGTGACATGGCACACCGTACCCGGCGGACGCGCGGCGTCCGCATCCTGATTGCGCTCCTGCTGGTACCGGCGCTGGCCTGCGGGATCGATCTCTCCGCCGAACGGACGCACGAACTGGTGCGCATGGTGCGTCAGGACTGCGGCGCCTGCCATGGATTCACCCTCAAAGGCGGACTCGGACCGCCGCTGCTGCCCGAATCCCTGCGCGATAAATCCGTACAGTTCCTCCGGTATACTGTGCTGTTCGGGCGGCCCGGTACGCCGATGCCGCCTTGGAATGCCTTTCTGACCGAAGCCGAAGCCGACTGGATCGTGCGCCAGCTCATGACCGGATTCCCCGAAGAGAGTCGCTGATGCGCCCCTTGTTTCCACTGCTGGTTGCCCTGTTACTGTCCGCCTGCTCCACTGCCGCCCTGCGCGGCACGGGGGATCTCGGCATCGTCATCGAGCGCGGTAGCGGCAGCGTTGCCGTGATCGATACGACTGCGCGCAGCGTCCTCGGCCGGGTCGAGGGATTGGGGGACCTCTCACATGCCTCGGCCGTATACTCGCGCGACGGCCGTTACGCCTACGTCTTCGGCCGCGATGGCGGTTTGACCAAGGTGGATCTGCTGGAACGCCGCATCGTCCGGCGCATCATGCAGGCCGGTAATTCCATCGGGGGCTCGATCTCCCAGGACGGCCGCCTCGTCATCGCCCAGAACTACGAGCCCGGCGGCATCAAGGTGTTCGATGCCGACACCCTCGACCTCCTGGCCGACCTCCCCGCCGCCTATGGAGACGGCAAGCAGTTCTCCAAGGTCGTGGGCCTGGCCGATATGCCGGGCAACAAGTTCGTCTATGCACTGTTTGATGCCGGCGAGATCTGGATCGTCGATCTGACGAAGCCGCGCGAGCCGGAAGTGACGAAATTTCGTGATATCGGCCGCCAACCCTACGATGGCCTGATCACGCCGGACGGGCGCCATTATCTGGCCGGGCTCTTCGGTGAGGATGGCGTGGCGCTACTCGATCTGTGGCGTCCGGAGCTGGGTGTGAAGAAGATCCTCACCGACTACGGCAAGGGCACAGAGAAGCTGCCGGTATTCAAGATGCCGCACCTGCGCGGCTGGTCGGTGGCCGGCGGGCGTGCCTACTTGCCTGCCATCGGCAGACACGAGGTGCTGGTGGTCGATACCGCCACCTGGCAGGAGGTCGGCCGCATTCCGGTGAAGGGCCAGCCGGTGTTCGTCATGGCACGTCCCGACGGACGCCAGGTTTGGGTGAACTTCGCCTTTCCCGACTATAGCCAGGTGCAGATCATCGATACGCTGACGCAGCAGGTCGTGCATACACTTGCGCCCGGCAAGGCTGTGCTGCATATGGAATTTACGCCACGCGGTGAACAGGTATGGATTTCAGCACGCGACGATGACCGGGTGGTGGTGTTCGACACGACCAGCTTCGCCCGGCTCACCGAGCTGCCGGCGCTGAATCCCTCCGGTATTTTTTTCACCTCCCGCGCGGCGCGCATCGGTTTCTAGGCGCCGATGGACCCGCTCGATTTTCGCCTGATCAACGAATTCCAGCGCAACTTTCCATTGGATCCGGCGCCCTTCGCCGGGATTGCGCGGTGCCTGGACACCGGGGAAGAAACGGTGCTCACCGCGCTGCGTCGGCTCCATGCCGCAGGTATCGTCAGCCGCGTCGGCGCGGTGTTCGCGCCGCGCCGCCTCGGTGCCAGCACGCTGGCGGCGATGATCGTGCCCGCGCGGCGGCTGGAGGAGATCGCTGCCAGCATCAGTGCGCGGCCCGAGGTCAATCACAATTACGAGCGGGAGCACCGCTACAACCTGTGGTTCGTTGTCAATGCCCGCGACGAGACACAACTGGCCGGCGTGCTGGCGGCCATCGAGCGTGATACCGGCTGCCGGGTCATCTCGCTGCCGCTTGAGCATGAGTTCTATATCGATCTTGGCTTCGATCTGGCCGGAGCACGCAAGGTGCCGCATGCCGGACGCCGCATCGAAGCCACCGATCTGCACACCCTGACCGCGGCAGAGCACCGGCTGATGGGCGTGCTGCAGCATGGCATCGAACTGGTGCCGCAGCCCTTTGCCCGGCTCGGCGCGCAGGCGGGCATGGACGAGCAGGCGGTAATCGCCACCCTCGAGCACTGGCGCCGCGACGGCCTCCTCAAGCGATTCGGCATCGTCGTTCGCCATCACGAGCTCGGCTACACGGCTAACGCGATGGTGGTGTGGGATCTGCCGGACGCGGAGGCGAACCGCGCCGGCAGCCTGCTCGCCGCCGCGCCGGAGGTGACGCTGTGCTATAAGCGCCGCCGCCACCTGCCGCAATGGCCCTACAACCTGTTCTGCATGATCCATGGCCGCGACCGCAACGTCGTCGAGCGCGCCGTGGAGGATCTGCGTCGGCGGCTCGACCTCGAGCGTTATCCGCACGCCGTCTTGTTTTCCCGTCTACGCTTCAAGCAGCGCGGCGCCCGTTATGTCGCCGGAGCCACTACTCATGAATGACATGGATGAGACCGATCGGCGCATCATCAACGCTCTGCAGGGAGGCTTTCCGATTTGCGAGGCACCTTACCGGGAGGCCGCGTCGGCGCTCGAGCTGACCGAGGTCGATCTGATAACGCGCCTCCAGCGCATGCTCGAGACGCGGATCCTGACGCGCTTTGGCCCGATGTATCATGCCGAGCGGATGGGCGGCGCCCTGGTGCTGGCCGCACTCGCCGTACCGGAGGCCGACTATGAACATGTGGCCGGGCAAGTGAACGCCCTCCCCGAGGTGGCGCACAACTACCGGCGCGAGCATACCCTCAATATGTGGTTCGTTCTGGCCACCGAAATTCCGGCCGGCATTCCCGCTGCGATCGACAAGATCGAGGCTGCAACAGGACTGAAGGTCCATGCCTTTCCGAAGTTGAAAGAGTATTTCGTGGGAATGAATCTGGCCGCCTGATGGAAACCTCGACACTGGATGCCGAAGACCATCGCCTGATCGTAGCGACCCAGGGCGGCTTACCGCTGGTGCCGCGGCCCTACCACGCGCTCGCGGCGCAACTCGGCCTAACGCCAGAGGATGTGATGGCACGTCTCACCCGCCTGCTGGCGGCCGGCGTCATCCGCCGCATCGGTGCCGTCCCCAACCACTACGCCCTGGGCTACAGCGCCAACGGCATGAGTGTGTGGGACGTCGCGGATGAATGCATCGACTCGCTCGGCGAAGCCATCGGCCGGCTACCCTTCGTCACCCACTGCTACCATCGCCCGCGCGCCCTGCCGCTGTGGCCCTACAACCTGTTCGCCATGGTGCACGGCAAAAGCCGCGACGAGGTCGAGGCGCAGATGAAACAGATCGCGATGCTGCTCGGTACGAGCTGCCGCGCCCACGACGTGCTCTACAGCAGCCGTATTCTCAAGAAGACCGGCCTGCGCATCGGCAATTGATCATGTTCAGAATCTCGCAATACATGCAGGAACTCGCACATCCCACGCCGCTCGGCCCGACGCGCGGGCCGCCGGGTCCGGTGGTGATCTGGAACCTGATCCGCCGCTGCAACCTCACCTGCAAGCACTGCTACTCGATCTCCGCCGACAAGGACTTCGAGGGAGAGCTCTCCACGCAGGAGGTCTATGCCGTGATGGACGACCTGAAGCGCTTCGGTGTGCCGGTACTGATCCTCTCCGGCGGCGAGCCGCTGCTGCGTGCCGATATCTTCGATATCGCGCGGCGCGCCAGGGACATGGGCTTCTATATCGGCCTGTCCTCCAACGGCACGCTGATCGACGCAGCCAATATCGAACGTATCGCCGAGGCCGACTTCAACTACGTCGGCGTGAGTCTCGACGGCATCGGGGAAACCCACGACAAGTTTCGCCGCATGCAAGGTGCCTTCGAGAAGTCGCTGGCCGGCATCCGTCTTTGTCGCGATGCGGGCTTGAAGATCGGTGTGCGCTTCACCATGACCCAGGGCAACGCCCATGATCTGCCCAATCTGCTCGCCCTCGTCGAGCACGAGGGCATCGACCGCTTCTACTTCTCCCACCTCAACTATGCCGGCCGCGGCAACAGGAACCGCAAGGAGGACGCTAACCACCTGCTGACACGTCAGGCCATGGAACTGCTGTTCGATACCTGCTGGGACTATCGGCGCCGCGGCCTGGACAAGGAATTCACCACCGGCAACAACGATGCCGACGGCGTGTACTTCCTGTTCTGGGTGGCAAAGCGCTTTCCCGATCGTGTCGCACACCTCCGCGCCAAGCTTGCGCAGTGGGGCGGAAACTCCTCGGGAGTGAACGTCGCCAACATCGATAACCTCGGCAACGTGCACCCCGACACCATGTGGTGGCACCACACGATCGGCAACGTGCGCGAGCGGTCATTCTCGCAGATCTGGACGGATGTCTCCGACCCGATCATGGCCGGCCTCAAGGCCAGGCCGCGCAAGGTCGGCGGCCGCTGTGGCGCCTGCGCCTACTTCGATATCTGCAATGGCAACACCCGCGTACGCGCCCAGCAGCTCACGGGCGATCCATGGTCGGAAGATCCGGGCTGCTACCTCAGCAACGATGAAATCGGACTGAAATGAAAGACGGCATTCATCATGGCCCTTGCGGCAGCCTCCTCGCGCTGGCCCGTGTCGCGTGTTTCATACTCTGTGCGTTGCCAGTGACCCAGGCCTTTCCCGACGCGGCGCAGCCGGCCGCCAAGCTGTATCGCAGCTACTGCGCCGAGTGCCACGGCGCGGACCGCTTCGGCCTGATGGGACCAGCACTGCTGCCGGAGAATCTCTCGCGCCTGAGTCGCAATGCCGCCGCGGCAATGATCCGCGACGGGCGGCCCACCGCGCAAATGCCGCCCTTCGGGGACGTGCTCGAGCCCGAGGAGATCGGGCAGCTCACCGACTACCTGTATACCGCGATTCCCATGCCGCAGTGGGGCGAGAAAGAGATCCGTGCCTCGCGCACCGTGCATCATGCACCCGGCACATTACCCGACGAGCCGCAGTTCTCCACCGATCCGATGAATCTCTTCATCGTGGTCGAGGGCGGAGATCACCACGTCACCATTCTCGACGGCGACAAGCTTGAGCCGATTCACCGGTTTCCCTCGCGCTTCGCCCTGCATGGCGGACCGAAATTCACGCCGGACGGACGCTATGTCTTCTTTGCCTCGCGCGATGGCTGGATCTCCAAGTTTGATCTCTGGAATCTGAAGCTGGTGGCCGAAGTACGCGCCGGCATCAATACGCGCAACGCTGCCGTCTCCGGCGATGGCAAGTACCTTGCCGTCGCCAACTATCTGCCGCATACCCTCGTCATCCTCGACGCCGATCTCAATCCGGTCAAAGTGCATATCGTGCGCGACAAGGACGGCAGACATACCTCGCGCGTCTCCGCCGTCTACGACGCTTTCCCGCGCAGCAGCTTCGTAGCTGCGCTCAAGGACGTCAAGGAAGTCTGGGAGCTGAGCTACGACCCACAGGCGCCGGAGATTCCCACCGGCATGACGCATGACTTCCGATACCGCGAAGGTGCCTTCATCCCCGGCTTCCTCAACCCGCGGCGCACCGACCTCAACGACTACCTCGATGATTTCTTCTTCACCCAGGACTACGACCAAATCATGGGCACCTCCCAGGGCGGCAAAGGACAGGTGGTGCACCTGGACGGGCGCCGCAGCGTTGCCACGCTCGACCTGCCGGGCATGCCGCACCTGGGTTCCGGCATCACTTGGACCTGGCAGGGCCGCCGCATCATGGCGACGCCCAACCTGAAGGAAGGTGTGGTCAGTGTCATCGATATGCAGAACTGGAAGACCATCAAGCAGATCGGCACGCCCGGCCCCGGCTTCTTCATGCGCAGCCACGAGAACTCACGCTACGCCTGGGTGGACTCCATGATGAGCCGTGAGCACAAGGACACGCTGACGGTGATCGACAAGGAAACGCTGGAAGTCGCCGCTCGGCTCACACCCGTGCCGGGCAAGACGCTGACTCACATCGAATTCACCCGCGACGGTAAATATGCCCTGGCCAGCCTGTGGGAGGACGACGGCGCGATCATCGTCTTCGACGCCTCAACGCTGAAAGAAGTCAAGCGCATCCCGGCGAAGAAGCCGGTCGGCAAATACAACGTCTGGAACAAGATCACCCGTTCCGAGGGCACCAGCCACTGATCCTGGCCGCCAACGCCGCGTTATCCAGCGCCTGCTCCGGCTTGAACCACTGCAGCTTGTCGTGCAGCTTCACCACCTCGCCGACGATGATCAGCGTGGGCGGCCGCACCTGTGCCTCGCTGGCACGCGCAGGCAAGGTCTCCAGGGTGCCGGTGATCACACGCTGGCGATAAGTGGTGCCCTGCTGCACGATGGCGGCCGGCCAGTCTGCCGGCAGGCCGTGGGCTATCAACTGACGGCAGAGCAAGGGCAGGCCGAGCAGACCCATGTAGACCACCACCGTCTGGCCGGGGCGTGCCAGTGCCGGCCAGTCCAGATCCATGCTGCCGTCCTTGAGATGTCCAGTGACGAAGACACAGGCGTGGGAATAATCGCGGTGAGTCAGCGGAATACCCGCATAGGAAGCCACTCCTGCAGCCGCCGTGACGCCCGGCACGACTTCGAAGCGTACGCCGTGAGCGGTCAGGGTCTCGATCTCCTCGCCCCCGCGGCCAAAAATGAAAGGATCGCCTCCTTTCAGGCGCAGCACACGCTTGCCCTCCCGAGCGAGCTTCACCAGCAGCTCGTTGATCTCTTCCTGGCGCAGCGTGTGTTTGTCGCGCTGTTTTCCCACATAGATGCGCTGGGCGTCGCGCCGGCATAAATCCACGATGGCCGCTGTGACCAGGTGGTCGTGCACCACGACGTCCGCCTGCTGCATGAGCCGCAATGCTCGGAAGGTGAGCAGATCGGGGTTGCCGGGACCGGCGCCTACCAGATAGACCTCCCCGCGCGGCTGCTGGTCCTGCGCGCCGGCCAGTTCGCGCTCCAGCCAGGCCTGAGCCTCCTTTTCCTTGCCCGCCAGCACCATATCGGCAAAAGGCCCCTGCAGGGCGTGTTCCCAGAAGATGCGCCGCTGCGCCAGGTGAGTGAACCGCTCGCCGAGCTGACTACGGAAACGCCCTGCCATCGCTGCCAGCCGCCCGTAGGCGGCAGGAATCAGTGTCTCGAGTCGTGCCCGCATCAACCGCGCCAGAACCGGTGAGGTTCCGCCCGTGGAAATCGCCACCACCAGCGGCGAACGATCCACGATGGAAGGGAAGATGAAGGAGCACAGGTCCGGCGCATCGACGACATTCACCGGGATGCCGCGAGCCTTGGCGGCACGATAGACCGATTCGTTGACGGCCCGCTCGTCGGTGGCAGCAACCACCGCCAGGGCGCCGGCCAGATGCGTCTCGGCGAACAGAGCAGCAATGTGCTCGATACGGCCGGCCGATTTTTCCCGAGTGAGGGTTTCACCCAGTCCCGGGGACACCACCGTCACCTGCGCACCGCATTCATGCAGTACGCCGACCTTGCGGGCGGCTACGGTGCCGCCGCCGACGACCAGGCAGCGCTCGCCGCGAATCTTGAGGAAGATGGGGAGAAAATCCATTGCGCATTATACCCATGACTCCAGCCCCGCTCTGCACGGAGCCGAAGCCGCGGGAGTCTGCTCATCGCCCGGAAAGTGTTTCGATCATCCTGCCGCCGGATCATTCCGCGCGGCCACCGGGCTTCAGCCGCGGCGATGCACATCGATACCCGCACGGTCTTGTGAAGCAGCTGTCTGCAAACCGGCGGCACATCCCTTGCAACTGCGGCAACCGCTGTTTTCGGCGTTGACCGCCAAGTCGGCCAGCCAGGCGCTGCATGAGGGGACGAGGATCATCATTCGGGCGATCAACCAGCGGCGCAACATCCGCGGCATGAGCTGCCATGCGGCATACCCGGCGGCGGCGGCAACGATCAGCGAGACAAGCAGGTGCTGCATGATTCAAGCTCCCGTGAATGCAAGCGCGATGCGATAGGTCAGGAACGACGCCAGGTAGGCGAGCGCAAACAAGTAGCCCGCCATCAGCAAGGGATAGCGAATCGAGTTGGTTTCCCGCTTCACGATCGACAAGGTCGAAATACACTGTGGCGCAAACACGTACCACGCGAGCAGGGAATAGGCCGTTGCCGCCGACCAACTCGCTGCGATCATGGGCGTGAGCTGCTCCGCCACGTTGTCACCGGTGGCCGACAATGCGTAGACCGTGCCCAGCGCACTGACTGCGACTTCACGCGCGGCGAAGCCCGGCACCAGCGCGATCGAAATCTGCCAGTTGAAGCCGATCGGTGCCAGCACCGTCTCCAATGCGCGTCCAAGCATCCCCGCGAGGCTGTATTGGATCGCCGCTCCGGTGGCCTCGGGCGGCGGTGCCGGATACGAGGCGAGAAACCAGAGCAGGATCGACAGTGACAGGATGATGGTGCCGACGCGCATCAGGAAGATTTTCGCGCGCTCCAGCAGTCCGATGAACAGGTTGCGCAGATTGGGCCAGCGGTACGATGGCAGCTCCATCATCAGCGGGTGCAGCAGCGTGCGCCCCGAGCTGACCTTGAGGACCCAGGCCACCGCCATCGCGCTGACGATCCCTGCAAGGTACAGCGTAAACAGCACGACGCCCTGCAGATTGAGAAATCCCATCACCTTTCGCTGTGGAATGAAGGCGCCGATGATCAATGCATAGACAGGCAGGCGTGCAGAGCAGGTCGTCAGGGGTGCGATCATGATCGTGGTGAGCCGATCGCGCCAATTGCCGATATGACGCGTGGCCATGATTCCCGGCACCGCACAGGCGAAACTGGACAGCAGCGGAATGAAGGAGCGGCCAGACAATCCCACGGTGCCCATGACGCGATCCAGCATGAAAGCGGCGCGCGGCAGATAGCCCGAGTCCTCCAGGGCGAGAATGAACATGAACAGGATCAGGATCTGCGGCAGGAAAATCAGCACGCTCCCCACCCCGGCGACGATTCCATCGACCAGCAGGCTGCGCAGGATGCCGTCCGGCATCCATGCATTGAGCAATGCGCCCGTCATCTCTATACCCGCCTCGATCCAGCCCATCGGCAGCTGCGCCCAGGCGAACACCGACTGGAACATCAGGAACAAAGTCGCAGCAAGGATCGCGAAACCCCAGACCGGATGCATCACGATGCGGTCCAGTGCGTCGTCCACGCGCATGCCGCTCGCCGGTTCGCGCACCGCGGCGGCAAGGATGCGCCGGACCTCACGCTGCGTCTCCGCCACGCCGGCCACATCCGAGGCGGTCCATGCTCGAGCGGCGATCGGCCGGTCGGAAAGATGTTCCTGGATCAGGCGCACCAGATCATCTGCCCCGCCCCGCCGCACGGCGACGGTCCGCACCACTGGAATGCCGAGTTCCCTCTCGAGCGCGTCGATATCGATTTCCACGCCGCGACGCCGGGCCACATCGGTCATGTTCAGCGCCAGAACCGTCGGCAGGCCCAGCCGCTTCACTTCCACGACCAGACGCAGATTAAGACGCAGATTGGTCGCGTCGGTGACACATATCAGCAAATCCGGCCGCGGTTCGTCGAGCTTGCCAAGGATGGCATCGCGCGTGATGACCTCGTCCTGACTCAGCGGGTTCAGGCTATAGGCGCCCGGCAGATCCACGACCCGGACGCGCTGCCCCTGCGGCGTATCGAGCAGGCCTTCCTTGCGCTCCACGGTGACACCGGCGTAGTTGGCAACCTTCTGCCGGCTTCCCGTCAGTAGGTTGAACAGCGCGGTCTTGCCGCAGTTGGGATTGCCCAGCAACGCGACACGAAGTCCCGTCTGAATCGGAGCGCTCATGAACGGATATCGGTTTCAGGTGCGAGCGCAACCAGCACATGGTCGGCTTCGAAACGACGCAGTGCAAAAGTGGTATTGCCGACACGCACGGCGATCGGTTCGCGCCCCGGATGCCCTTGGGCCACCACCCGCAGGAACTCTCCTGCGACGAAACCGAGTTCCACCAATCGCAACCCTATATTCCCATCCTCGTTCGCGAAGATTCCGCAACGGACCTCGCGGACGACGACCCTCTGGCCTACCTCGACATTACCGAGCGGAAAGGTGCAGCCATCCGTCTCGCCGAGGACGGACTCATCATTGCCAAGGTAGCGGCTCATTTGGAGTGGATGACCTGATTCATAATGAGAAACGTTCTCAATTATGATTCTTTTTCAAGCCGCTTGCACCTGCGGCTGCATCCCCGCCCTGCCCCCTGGGATTCCGGCCCCAGGGATCGACCCAGCAAGGGGGTTCTACCGGCGACCGGCAAGATCAGAGCAAGAGCAAGACAAAATCAGGCGAAGGCCGGACCGATACCGGGAGCCGCATGCGGCGAGCGGCCAGCGGCGAGCGGCCAGGTATAACCGGGCCAGATAAAGAACGGGGGTTGATCGAGAACCTGGGGCAGGAGAGATAAAGTCGGGGCGCAAGCGCGGTCATCACCCAGGTCAGGCCGCCCCTCCCTTGCGGGCGGCCGATGCCGCTGGTCACGCTCCAAAGGGTCCGCTGCCGGGCGTCGGAGCCGACAGCCGGGGTCCGATCGGAAGCCGGGACTCGGAGTGGACGCCGGCGCTTGCGCATACCGGCGTCCTGCCGGCCGATTCAGTCCTCCAACAGACTACGCAGCATCCAGGCGGTTTTTTCGTGTACTTCCAGACGCTGGGTCAGCAGATCGGCCGTGGGCTGATCGTTCGCCTCATCGACGATCGGAAACAGCTTGCGCGCGGTGCGTGCCGTGGCCTCCTGGGCTGCAACCAGGTGGCGCACCATGTCGGCCGCTTGCGGGACACCCTCGACTTCCTTGATCGAAGTCATCTTGGCGAAGGTATGGTAGGTGCCTGGCGCGGGATGGCCGAGCGCCCGGATACGCTCGGCGATCAAGTCCAGCGCATTCCACTGTTCCGTGTACTGACCCATGAACATCTGGTGCAGGCTGTTGAACATCGGACCCGTAACATTCCAGTGGAAGTTATGCGTCATCAGGTACAGGGTATAGCTGTCGGCCAGCAGCGCCGAGAGGCCATGTACAATCTTTTCCCGATCGGAACCCTTGATGCCGATGTCGATAGCCGGCGCTTTCTTAGTCTTGGTTGCCATGCAAGCCCTCGGGCAAAGCCCTGGTGATTGAATCCGTGGATGAATGCAACGGTCGCCTCGCGAAGCAGAGGATTATTGCCTGCTTGCCGATCCGATACCAGCGTCCACCATGACATCCGCAGATTACGCGGACCAACGGCCTGGCCGGCACCCCCATTAAAATCACTATGCTTCGAAAACACTCCCTGTACTTTCCGAAGTCCGGGTATGTTGAAACGCTCATCCAGGCATTCAGGTTCCAATGCCCACCATCTTCCCCCCAGCTCGAGCGCCCGTACTTTGTGCTCGCAATCGGCTCAGAGCGCACTCAAATACCCGAGAAAATCGCCGGATCCGGCTACTGAAACAGCCCCTTTGATTTTCCGTGACGCAGGACGCCGACGACCACCCCCTCGATTACCAACGACTGTTCCTTGAGATCGACGCGGATCGGCTCGAACTCTTCGTTCTCCGGCAACAGCCACACGATCTTGCCTTCGTGCTTGTAGCGCTTGACCGTGACCTCGTCATCGAGGCGGGCAACGATCACCTGCCGGTTGCGCACCTCGGGCGTGCGATGCACGGCGACCAGGTCGCCATCGAGGATGCCGATATCCTTCATGCTCATGCCCTTGACCTTGAGCAGATAGTCCGCGTGCGGCTGGAAGATCTTCGGATCGATCTGGTAGCGGTCCTCGATGTGCTCCTGCGCCAGTATCGGTCGACCGGCCGCAACCCGGCCGATCAGCGGCAGACCCAACTGCTCGCGCAGCGAATCCTTGAGCTGGATTCCGCGGGAGGTACTCGGGATGAGATCGATCACTCCCTTGCGCTGCAGGGCACGCAGATGTTCCTCGGCCGCGTTGGGCGACTTGAAACCGAACGCCTCGGCGATCTCCGCTCTGGTCGGCGGCATGCCGGAATCGTTGATCGTTTCCCGAATCAATTTGAGTATTTCGCGCTGTCGTGGCGTCAGTTCGGACATGCGTTTCGGTCCTGTATGGATGGCCAGCGACTATATTTATATACAGGTAAACGAGCGAAAGCAACCCTCGTCGAGGCCCCGCCCGGATGAATGCACCAGGCCGAATCCACTTCGAGCGGCAGGCCTGCCGGCCAAGGGCGGTCAAGCTCATCGCCCGATTCTCTTGCCGGCGCGAAGACACCAAGCGCGCAACGTTGTGAACCTCGTCACATTCGCAGTCTACTGACACCATCGCAGGTGCATTACGCTGGTTTGACAGAACATCGACACCTCGACCGCCCGTCCTCCAGGACCCGCCGTTGATCGGATGCCGCTCGACGACAAACACGAGCTCCTTAATAGTCCGTGCCATGCGAAAAACCCGACACAAGCGCTCAAGGCCCACCCGCGCCGCCGGCTTCACGCTGCTGGAGCTCATGGTGGCCATTACCGTCCTGGCTGTCCTGTTGGGTATAGGCGTCCCCGCATTCACACAGATAATCCGTAACAACCAGATCGCTGCACAGACCAACGAATTTGTTACAGCGCTAACGATCGCTCGGAGCGAAGCGTTAAAGCGAGGACTCCCGGTAAGTCTCTGTGTGTCGAACAGCGCACAGAACGCCTGCGAGGAAGATGCGGAAAACTGGAATTCAGGCTGGATCGCATTCATAGACCCGACGAACCCCGGAACGCTGGATGCTGGTGAAGATATCATCCAAGTGTGGCCAGCCATCAGCCACGGCTTGAATCTACTACTCGATACTGACAGCGTCTTCATTCGCTATCTACCAGGAGGCGCATCCGATGCAGCAGGCCTGCTGACTTTTGAACTCAGCAGGCCAGGATGTACTGGCAATAATGCGCGTCAGATCGAAATCTCACAGACCGGTCGTATCGGCTCGAAGAAAATCGGGTGTTCGTAATGGCTAAGCGACGACATGTACTTCCGAGGGCGAAACACCGCAGCTACGGTACTACCCTGATCGAGGTTCTTGTAACTCTCGTTGTAATCTCTGTAGGGCTATTGGGTATCGCAGGGCTGCAATTGGTTAGCTTACGCAACAACAAAGACGCAACCATCCGTACTCAGGCAAGTGTTTTAGCTGCTGACATTGCCGATCGCATGCGTGCTAACCGCACGGCTGCCTTGAATGACCAATATAACCTGGAGATCGACACTAGTCCCGGAACGGGTACGACCATTCCTGAAGACGACCTGACCGCATGGCGCACTACACTGGCTCAGCAACTTCCGAATGGCACTGGAAGCGTTGATCGCATCACCGGTAATGTCTTCACAATCACTATCCAATGGAGAGAGCGCGGCGATGCTGATCCCGTCGAGTTCCAAACGAGTACGGAGATCTGATATGCAGCAGATCCGCCGCCCCCGCTATCAGCGCGAACTCGGCTTCGGCTTGATCGAGATCATGATCGGTATGTTACTTGGTCTTTTGATCATGGGTGGCGTTCTGTCCATGTTCACAAGCTCCAGAAAAACTTATGAATCGACCGATCAACTTTCTCGCGTACAGGAAAATGGCCGTTATGCACTGAACCAAATCGTGCATGATCTACGGTCTGCAGGCTATATCGGCTGCGCTCGCGGCGTCGTGAATGCCAGCACGACTTTGAACGAAGCCCATATTCTTTGGAATATGGCTGTACCTGTGCAAGGTTTCGATTGGATGTCTACTGGAAACTGGGCTCCTGCACTAGGCACAGATATTGATGCGGTCACGCCTAATCGTCTCAATGAAAGTGACATTCTCGTTGTTAGAGCACCGCGCCGAGGTGCCTTACCGGTAAGATTAACGAGCAGCATGGCTACGGCAACCGACGACCTAGCTGTAACAACCGTCTCCCCTGCACCCTTGTCAGCGGGCGATGTAGCCATGATTGCCGATTGCGAAGGCCGAGCTTTCTTTCAGGTTGCTTCTTATGACAGTGGACTAATCACCCGTGAAGCTGGTGGCACCTGGCTAAACTCGACTGTCGATCTAAGTTATCCGTTTCGAGAAAACGCAGAAATTATACCGTTTGATACCACTATTTATTTCATCGCTGACAGCAATTTCGGCACCGGGCCAGCTCTGTGGCGCCGCGTCAGTAGCACCTCGGCTGCGGAAGAGCTTGCAGAAGGCGTACAGCGAATCGAAGTGCGTTTCGGCGAGGATACCAACGGTGACCGGCGCGTCGACCGATACTCGATCGCTAACGATGTAAGCTCCTGGGAGGATGTGATCAGCGTAAATATCGCGCTCCTCGTACGCTCCACCAACGAGTATGGCACCGATGTCGATGCTCGCACCTATGACATGCTCGGAACGCCAGTAGGTCCTTTCAATGATCGTCGCATGCGCGAGCTATTTGTTACGACAGTCACGCTACGAAACAAGGCTCTATAAAGATGAATCGCTCGACGATATTGTCTACATCACCTACCTCGCAGCAAGGAACTGTGCTGGTCGTCAGCTTGCTCGTGCTCCTGGTGATGACGATTCTTGCCCTCAGCGCCAGTCAGGCAACCCGCATGCAAGAACGCATGGCTGGTGCTACACGAGATATGGACGTTGCATTTCAGGCATCAGAAGCTGGACTACGTAATTCGGAAGAAATGCTCGATCAGCTAAGCGTGCAACCCGACCCGTGCTCATCTCCAGGCTGTCAGGTCTATCAGATCGACGTACTACCAGCAGATCTTCGTTATCTGGACAAGAACTGGTGGGATTCGCATGGGCGTATCTTCATGGAAGGTGAAGATAATCTCGATATAGTCCACGAGCAGCCGCAAGCAGTCGTCGAGGAATTAGCCTTTGTACCCGATAGCCTGACCGTCGGCCAGGGAGCCCCAACCGGCAAGACTTATTATCGCGTTACATCACGCGGCTTTGGCGCTACGGACAAGGCGGAATCTGTCCTTCAAAGCACTTACACCCGCCGATTCCAGTAATCCAGAACAGTCATCTCCAGGACTCGAACATGTTTAAGGTTCAGCTCAAGCGAATGATTAAGAAAGCAGGATGGGCAACCGTAGCCACCGGGACTGTACTGCTGTCAGGAATCTCGGTGGGTGCGCCGCTAGCGTTACAAGATGTGCCGATTTTCTTGCCGCAGAGCGTTCCTCCGCTCAACATGATCGTGCTAGGGCGTGACCACAAACTATATTACGAAGCATATAACGATGCGTCAGATCTAGACGGCGATGGAGTGCTGGACATTCGATACAAACCCTCGATCGACTACTACGGCTATTTCGACTCTTATAAGTGCTATGACTACGCAAGTGATATTTTTGAACCGCGGAGCTTTACATCAAACAAGCAGTGCTCAGGTCAGTGGAGTGGCGATTTTCTTAACTATCTAACGACCTCTCGTATTGACGCGCTACGCAAAGTACTCTACGGCGGATTTCGTTCGACGGATACTTCAAGCGACACAATTCTGGAGCGCAGCCATATCCCCCAGGATGCTCACAGCTGGGGTAAGGAGTACACCAGCATTGCTGTCGATGGCTATGATATTCGAAACTACACGCCACTCGACTTACCGACTTCTAGCAGACGGCATCTATTCGCCAACACTACAATACTGAACGACTCACAACAACGACCTCGTCTGCGCTACCTTCTCAACCAAACGGTACGCATCTGGAACTGGGTCAGTATCGAACAGCCTGTCGCCGGCAATGCAATCGTCACCGGCGTGAACTCTAATGATGGCAAAGAAATTCGTACATCCGTAAGCCCGACCGAACGCACTGTACGTGTCCGCGTATGCGTAGCTAATCTGCTTGAGGAAAACTGCCGTCAGTATGCTAATGGAAATTATAAGCCGATCGGTCTGTTACAAGAATTCGGAGAAAACGACTCGATGTACTTCGGCCTGCTCACTGGTTCCTACGACAATAACCTGCGGGGCGGCGTACTCAGAAAAAACATTCAATCCATCTCCGATGAAATCAAAGCCAACGATGGCACCTTTATCACAACCGGATCGTCCGGCATTATTCGCAGCATAAATCAATTACGGATCACACAATTCACACAAGGCGACTATACCTATTCTCCCGGCTGGCCAAATGCATGGATTACTACTCGCCCGCCGAACAACGGAGAAGTACAGGACTGGGGTAATCCAGTCGCTGAAATGATGTATGAGTCTTTTCGCTATTTCGCAGGTCGTACGTCCGCCATATTTCCGGTAGCGACCAATGGTACCGACAAGGCTCTCGGCTTACCGGTAGTCAGTTGGATCAATCCATACAATAACCCGAATGCGAATCAGTACTCCTGCGCCAAACCATTCCAGACAGTAGTCAGCGACATCAATCCCTCGTATGACACCGATGAGATTCCGGGCACAGCATTTCCCAATGCTCTTTACCCAACCCCCAGTGATGACGTTGGCGGACTGCATGCTGCCAACCTCGGGCAGACGATCTGGAATCAGGAATACGGTGGACCGCAAAATATATTTATCGGCCAATCTGGCGCCAATACCGACGGCGCACCGACCCCAAAAATCGTTAGTAGCTTTGGCAATATTCGCGGACTCGCTCCTGAAGAACCTACTAAACTTGGCGGATACTACTCTGCAAGTGTGGCCTATCATGGCCGCACTACAAATCTCGGCACGTTAAATTCATCCGCTGGAGATCAGAACGTTAACACTTTTGCAGTGGCATTGGCTTCGCCATTGCCACGCATCGAGATTCCGACCAACAACGGAACGATCACATTGGTGCCCTTCGCTAAATCAGTAGACGATCTAGGGATCGATAGAACTCAAGGTAGATTCCAGCCAACGAATCAGATCGTCGATTTCTATGTGGAGTCACTCACGCCTACCAGCGGTCGATTTCGTGTCAACTTCGAAGACGTCGAGCAAGGCGCAGATCATGATATGGATGCCATTGCCGTCTACGACTATGTAGTGAACGGTGATGGGACCGTGACGGTAACGGTGACCTCTGAATATGCCGCGGGTGGAATCATTCAGCATATGGGATACATCATTTCCGGTACCACGGCTGATGGAACGTATCTCGTCGTACGCGACGTAGACACCGCTGCGGGGAACGATGTGGACTACTTTCTAGATACGCCCCCTGCTTTCACAGGAACGCCCCCTGCCCCAAGTAGCGGAACCGGGCGCTGGAATGACGGACAGGCGCTTCCGCTTAACAACGCACGCACATTCACCTCAGGCTCATCGGCAGCCGCGACGCTACTTAAGGATCCTTTATGGTACGCCGCCAAGTGGGGTGGCTTCGATGAGTCACACCTGGCCGCAGGCGACCGGACGCACATACCCGACGAACCGTCCAAATGGGATGCGGACGGCGACGGCGTTCCGGATAATTATTTCCTGGTCACTAACGCTCTAAAACTGAGCGAGCAATTGCGCAAGGCATTCCAGGACATCATGAGACGCGCAACCTCTGCCTCTGCGGCGTCGATCAACAGTGGATCGATCAGCAGTGACACTCGTGCCTATCAAGCTCTATTCAATACCGGCGAATGGACCGGCGAACTGCTGTCGTATCGCCTCAGCGAGGAAACGGGTGAGTTGATTATGCCGGCGCAGTGGCGAGCGTCACAGAATCTTCCCGAGCAGAATAGCCGTCGCATCATTACAGCGAATTCCGATGGCAGCGCCACAGCGTTCCGCTGGAATTCACTCGATACCACACGCCAAAATCAACTGAATTCTGATGCAACCATCGGCCAAAATCTCGTGGCATACCTGCGTGGTAGCGGCACCTTGGAAGGCACCGGTGCCAGTCAATTCCGGGCGCGCACCAGCAAACTCGGCGACATCGTCTCCTCTGCTCCCATCTTCGTAGGGCGTCCACCGTTCAATTACCGGGACTCGCTGGAAAGCGCACCGTATTCCGCCTTCCGTACCGCATTATCGACCAGTCCGACTGCACGCCGACACATGGTTTATGTCGGGGCCAACGACGGCATGCTGCATGCCTTCGATGCTACTACCGGCATAGAGCGCTTTGCGTTCATCCCAAGTCCGGTGTTCGCAAACTTGCCACTACTTGCGCAACAGAACTATAGCCATCGCTTTTATGTGGATGGTTCACCCAATATGGGTGATGTATTTTTCGACGGTCAGTGGCGAACCGTACTCGTCGGCGGCCTCAATAAAGGCGGACAGGGGATCTACGCTCTGGATATCACTAATCCAGACAGTATTTCTGAAGCCACACCGGAAAGTCTTTTGCTGTGGGAATTTACAGATGAAGACGACGCAGATCTAGGCTACACCTATAGTCAACCAGCTATCGTTAAAGTTCGTGCAGGGGCTAATACTTGGCGGTGGGTCGCTATATTCGGCAACGGCTACAACAATACGACCTCCGATGCGCATACCAGTACGACTGGTCAGGCGGCGCTATATATCGTCGATATCGAGACCGGAGCTCTTATAAAAAAGATCAATACTAACGTCGGTACCAGCCAGGATCCGACTGGCGCCAACAGACCGAACGGCCTGGCCACTCCTGCTGCGGTAGATCTCAATGGCGACTCTATCGTCGACTATATTTATGCAGGCGATTTGTTCGGCAATCTATGGAAGTTCGACCTCACCAACATCGACGAGAATAATTGGGCTATCCCATACGGCACAATCTCTGCACCAGAGCCGCTGTACATCGCCGGCTACGATGCCAACAAGGATGGCGATTTGGCCGATGCCGGCGAGTACACTCAGCCGATCACCGTACGCCCCGAAGTTGCTCGTGGTCCGCACGGTATCGGTATGATGGTACTGTTCGGCACCGGTAAATTCTTCGAGCACGAAGACAAGGAACTCACGCCCGAACGACGTCAGACTTTCTATGGCATCATCGATCGCAACTCAGGGACGTCGACTGATCTAATCAGGGGGCGTAACACCCTGCTCGAGCAAGAGATCATCGCTGAAGGACAGCTCGACATCGATGGTGAATCGATCGACTATCGTCTCACGTCGGACAGTCAACTTCTGACGCATCGCGGTTGGTATTTGGACCTGGTGTCACCAATCAACGGCTATCAGGCCGAAAAACAGGTCTCCAATCCCGTGGTTCGCGATGGTCGGATCATCTTCACCACCATGATCCCAGATCCCGACCCTTGCGCGTTCGGCGGCGGCGGCTGGCTGATGGAGCTGGATCTGCTAAACGGCAGTCGTTTGAATTTCCCGCCATTCGACCTCAACCGCGATGGCCTATTCGATGAACAGGACATGATCGAGCATGACGGCGTACTGATACCACCATCCGGTATCGGCTCCACCGAGGGCATCATCCAGCAGCCGGCGATCATCGATGCACGAGAGGTTCAGTATAAGTACACCCCGGGAACCAGCGGCAATATTCAAGTGACCGTGGAAAATCCGGGTGCGGGTGGCCACGGTCGCCAATCGTGGCGTCAAATTCGCTGAGACGAGTAGATAGTAACTATGAACAGGATCTCTGGTATCACACTGATCGAGCTACTAATCGTCATTGTCGTCATTGGCATCCTGGCAGCCATCGCCTATCCGAGCTATCAGCAGCAGGTCCGGCGATCCAATCGTGCCGAGGGTAAAATCGCCTTGGAACAAACAGCGCAAGCGTTGGAAAAGTGTTTTACGCGCTATCTGAGTTACAACAGTGCCGACTGTGCCGCTGCTAACCAATTTGACGATGGCGGCAGTTTCGATACGCCGAACGGTCGCTACCGGGTGACGGCGACGCTTGAAAGCACGACATTTACCCTGCAGGCGCCCCCCCTTGCCAGTCAACTTGACGATGCCAGATGTATGAGTTTTGTTTTGAATGAAACCGGGCAGCGCACGATCGCTGGAGGCAGCGGTACAGCGACTGAGTGTTGGTGAAAACGGCCCCGATGATTTAGGGTAACCTCTAAATTGAGCAGGCTGCCCATACTCGGCTGCTGGCGCTGACATCGCATTGCCATGTCCAGCTGCATGACGGGGCTGCGGCGATGTCGTCATTGTCAATCCAGGATGATCCTTATCCACTCATGACCGAACCACCCGCTCCTCTACTGTCGCCGTCCAGCTACGCATCGCAACATAAGCTTTATCGCTACGTGGCAATCTTGTATTCTGGGACTTCGGCTCGCGCCCGGAAGCTTTCATAAAAAAGAAGTTTTTGTGGTGATATCCACGGGGCCGTCCTATGAGTCCCGCGGATTGAGAGGCGAGTGAAATTTAGTCGCTCTGGTCCTTTTTTATTCGACCCATAAAGGGGAAAGAAATCATGAAGAAAGCCATCTCCACCGCGCTGAAGGCGGGCGTTGCTGCCGCAGTACTCGTTGCGGCCAGCGGTTGCGTCTCTCAGGCGACCATCGATGAAATCCGGGCCACTGCCGACAAGGCCGTGCAGGATGCGGCGGCGGCGAAGGCTGCGGCTGATTCCGCCGCCAGCTCCGCTCAGTCCGCTCGTTCGGCTGCCGACAGCGCGCAGAGCGCTGCCAACCAGGCGCTGTCCGCCGCCCAGGCCAGCCAGGCCTGCTGCGATGCGACGAACGAGAAGATCGACCGCATGTTCAAGAAGTCCGTATCGAAGTAATTCGAACGGCTTTTGGCCTGAACACGAACGCCGTGGCCTTCAGCCACGGCGTTTTCGTTTCAGGCGCTCACGCACATTCTATATTTCACGGCGTTCGTGCGTCCTGCACGTGGATTCCGGCATTCGGAACTTATAAATAATAATCCATTCAATTAGTTATTATTAATACCTAAAAACAGATATAGATTCTGACAGGCGGGAGGTCGGCGGCTTCACTCGCTCGTTATCGCAGGCCGAAGAAACGGACCCCACGGTTTCGGCCATGGACCAACTCGGTGTAGATAGATGACTTCTGCCGCAGGGTCCGCGCGCGCAGTCTATGGAAACTTCATGCGCACGACTACTCCCCCTACGTCATCCTGCGTCGGCGTTCCCCGGGCCGATATCTCCAGGGCTGGCGGGGAGTAAGCGGACGGTTTACGAGCCGCCTTACTCCGCCTCGATATCGTTCCAAACCCGCGTCGTCATGGCGTGCAGCACGACCGGCTCGGGTACACCGGTCGCCGCGATGAACTGCTTTTCCGCCTTGGCCCAGTCGATGACCACGCTGCGATCCTGGGTAGCCGAAACCAACATGCGGGTAATATTCGTCAGGCTGTGGACCCCTGGATCCTGCGTACCCTCCAATGGGGTATGCACTTCCATGTAGAGCTCATCGCCACGCCAGCCCATCTTGAGCGGCTGATCGATCATGCGCACCTGGGTATTTACCGGGACCAGTTTGTAGAGTTCCTCGATGTCCTCGGGAAACAGCCGGATGCAGCCATGTGTAACTTGCATGCCCACGCCGGCCGGACGGTTCGTACCATGAATGAGGTAGGCGCCGCCAGGAATTCCCAGGCGCATGGCGTAATTACCCAGTGGATTATCCGGTCCCGGTGGAACGACTCGAGGCAGCGGTCTGCCTTCGGCGGCATGCTCGCGCCGCACCGATTCGGGCGGATACCAGGCCGGCCGCTCGCGCTTTTGTACGATCCGAGTCTCGCCCAGAGGTGTTTTCCAGTCCATCTTGCCGATGCTGATCGGATAGGTCTTCACGACCGGCGCTTCACCGCTGCGCACCGGAGGATAATAATAAAGACGATGCTCGGCCAGGCTTACCACGACTCCGGTACGCGGTCCGTCCGGAAGAATATAGCGTGACGGAATCAGCACCCGCTGCCCCTCGCCCGGCAGCCAGGGATCGACACCTGGATTCGCGGCGACGATTTCCTCGTAACCCACCCCATGCAGGCGTCCGATGTCGAGCAAGGTATCCTCATGACGAGCGGTGACATAGTGGGTATCACCGATGATCGTGTCCCCGTCTGCCGGAATCGCATAAGTCGCAGCCGGCGATGGCGCGGCGCACAACACCAGCAACCAGCCTGCGATCAGCACCTGTGCCCGCAGTCTGTTCACGCTCAGCACCTGCGAATCGCCTTGAAAAAACAGTATGGGGAAAACGACATGATATCTGGGACGGCGCTCGGGCCGGCATTGTGGACGGAGCGCCAGGACACGGACCGTGCGAGCCATGGCATAAAAAACCTCATGGACGCAGTCTAGCAGCTACCCCCGGCGGCATGCGTAACCTCGGTGGTATGCGGCTCCGAAGCCGGCAGCAGCGGAGAAATATGTTCCGAAACATGGGCCAGCTGTTCGCGTAGCATCTGGCCGATGCGTGTCGGCACGCCCTTTTGCGCCTCCGCCAGCCCGACTCCGATGGCATTGCCGAACGACAGCACATCGGCGCTGCCATGGCTTTTGACCACCACTCCGTTCAATCCGACCATGCTCGCCCCGTTATAGGTGCGTGGATCGAACTCCCGGCGCAGTGAGCGCAGCGCCGGCCAGGAAGCGATCGCGCCAAGGTAACGCAAAGGATTGGCGGTGTATTGTTCCTTGATGGCGCCCACCAGCATGTTGGCCAAGCCTTCTATGGCCTTGAGCGCTACGTTACCCGTGAAACCATCGGTCACGACCACGTCGGCCTCACCGGAGAAAATATCGTTGCCTTCGACAAAGCCCACGTAATTGAGCTGGCTGGCCGACAACAGACGTGCGGCTTCCTGCACGACGCCGTCGCCCTTGGTCTCCTCTTCGCCGATATTGAGTATGCCGATGCGCGGCTGCGCGATACCCGCCATATCGCCGGCGACAACTGCCCCCATCACGGCGAACTGAAACAAATGCTGGGCGCTGCACTGGGCATTTGCACCCAAGTCCAGCATATGGGTATATCCATGACGGGCGCGTATGCGCGAGATGATCGCCGGCCGATCGATACCGTCGATCGTTTTGAGCACGAAACGGCCGGTCGCCATCAGCGCGCCGGTATTGCCGGCGCTGACACAGGCATCGGCTTCGCCGCTCTTGACCAGATCCAGCGCCACACGCATCGAAGAATCCTTCTTTTTGCGCAAGGCATCCTGGGGCCGCTCGTCCATGGAGACCACTTGGGTCACTTCCCGCAGGAGCAGCCGACTGCCGAACGAGGCGCTCGATCGGCCCAGCGCAGCACGAGTCGGCTCACTCAGACCGACGAGCACGATGTGCAGGTCGGCATGCCGGCGCAACGCATCGAGTACCGCGGGTACGGTGACGGAAGGGCCATGATCGCCCCCCATGACATCGACGGCGATCGTGATCGGTCGGTGATTAGTCAAGAAAGTATCGGTAAAGCGCCGGACGTGAACACAAAGGCAGGCGATACCGCGACCGGTGCAACGCCCTGACCTCAGGCACGGAACCTTGGCAGAGGGTCACTCTGCGTCGGGTTTCTCGCGGATCTCAATGACTTTCTTGCCGCGATAAAAACCATCCGGCGTAATACGATGACGCAGGTGGGTCTCGCCCGAGGTCGGATCGACCGACAGCGCCGGACGCGCCAACCCGTCATGCGAACGATGCATACCACGCTTGGAAGGCGTCTTCCTGCTTTTTTGAACTGCCATGATTCATGATCTCCGCTAAATAGACCGGTCAAATATTTCGTCCGCCGCCGCGGTGCGGCGCATGGCCGCACGTCATTGCCGGCGAAGCAAATCCCGTAAATTATGAAACGGCATCTGGGTTTCCCCGGGTGCCTCATCTTGCGGCAATACCGCAACCAGCGGCATACCGCCGGCTGAGACGCAATCCTCGTGCTCATGCATGGGTACGAGCGGCAGCGCCAGCAGCATCTGCTCCTCGACCAGCCAGCGCAGATCTAATCGAGCAGGATCCGATATGACCGGCTCATAGCCGCCCGGCTCTTGATCGAACTCCTCTTGGAGCACCATCACTTTCAACGGTTCATCCACCTCGAGCGTCACGGGCCGCATGCAGCGTTGACAGATCAGCTCCAAGCGGCCGCATACCGCACCATCGATGACCGGACGCCCATCGAACAGCGCAAACTGAAACCAAGCCTCGACCTGCGAGCCGATCGGCAAGCCGGCCTCGCTCAGACGAGGCAGTTCGGCGCCAGAAAACCGCCGCGAAATCCGGCTTTCCGCTCGCGCATGAGCGCCCGCGTCCACGAACGCGTCACGAGGGACATCGGCAGCGGCAGACGAGGGACGCAGCATGGGGCGCGTATACTAGCGGCGACCCCGATGGGTGTCAAAAGAATAAATGACCTAAACGTTTGTTTTTCTAAGGGATGATCCAAGCTGGAGGCCCTCGTTGAATCCAAGTGACGATCCCGTGCCCGGCGCTCCGCGCCTGATCCTGGCCTCTACATCACCCTACCGGCGCCAGTTGCTGGAGCGTCTTGGCCTGCCCTTCGCCACCCGCCGCCCCGATGTCGATGAATCCGCCCGTCCCGGCGAGGATGCAGCGACGCTCACCGGCCGGTTGGCGCAAGCCAAGGCCGAAGCTGTCGCGCAAAGGCAGCCCGACAGTATCGTTGTCGGCTCGGATCAGCTGGCGACCTGCGCCGGACGGATACTTGGCAAACCCGGCTCCGAGGGGCGCGCCATAGAACAATTGCGCTCGCTGAGCGGCACGCGCGTCATCTTCCACACCGCGGTGCACGTAATGCACAGCGGTTCGCCACGAGAGCAACCGGCGCAAGGACAGTGGCGGGCCGGACCGGCCGAAACCCACATGGACACGACCATAGTCCATTTCCGCTCCCTGAGCGACGAGGAGATCCGGCGCTATGTCGCGCGCGAGCACCCCCTGGACTGCGCCGGCGGATTCAAGGCGGAAGGACTCGGTATCAGCCTGTTCGAGCGCATCGAATCACAGGACCCCACGGGCTTGATCGGACTGCCATTGATCTGGCTGGCCGGCGCGTTACGCCGGCAAGGCTTCATACTGCCCTGACACTGGCACTGGCACTGGCACTGGCACCGCCCACTCTCATTGCTCCCGGCTCCCGGCTTCTCGGTGCCGGTCCGTAAGCGCCGATCAGTTCCACCCTGGGCCGTCTCACCGCCGTGCATTCCAATCGCACGGCGGTGAGACGGCCCAGGGTGGAACCGCAACGTCCGAACGGTCCGAACCGCAGTCTCGGAGCGACCGAGCCGGAGTCACGGCTGCGCAGCCTCCCGCGGACAATCAGCCCTGCGCCAGCCGGTCCAGGACCGACTGCAACTCCGGCGGCAAGGCGGCAGTGATCGTGAACGGCACAGCCGCACCCGCTCGGGTGAAGCTGAGCGAATGCGCATGCAGAAACATGCGCTGCAAACCCGCAGCCCGAATCTTCGCATCCAGGTCGCGTTCGCAGTATTTTTCATCCCCTGCGATAGGGTGGCCCGCATGTGCGGCATGCACCCGGATCTGATGGGTCCGCCCGGTTCCCAGGGAGACATCCAGCAAGGTTGCCGCTTTGCCGAAATGCCGCAGCGGCTCGAATCGCGTCGAGGCCTCACGCCCCGCCGCATGCACACGCACCACACGTTCTCCACCCTGACGCTGATGAGTCATGAGGGGCAGGTCGATCGTTTTCGCGCCGAATGGCCAGCGGCCCACGACCAGTGCCAGGTAGCGCTTTTCCATGCGCCGTTCGCGCAACAACGCGTGCAGCTCACGCAGCGCGGCACGGCGCTTGGCGACCAGCAGACAACCGCTGGTCTCGCGATCCAGCCGATGCACCAGTTCCAGCTCCGTAAGTTGTGGATACGCAGCTCGCAGCGCTTCGATGACGCCGAAATTCAGACCGCTGCCGCCATGCACCGCCACGCCGGCGGGCTTGTTCAGTACGATCAGATCGCGATCCTCGTAGATCACCGCCCCGGTAACGAATTCCCGCAGGGCGCGCGAAGGTGTCTTGGGTACATCCTGCTGCGCGGCGGAGGCGCTGCGCTGCAGCGGCGGCAGGCGGATGCGGTCACCTGCCGCCAGGCGCTGTGAGGCGGCAGCACGCTTGCCGTTGATCCGGACTTCGCCCCGGCGCAGGATTCGATACAGCCGGCTGCGCGGCACATCCTTGAGGATGCGGGCCAGGAAATTATCGATGCGCTGTCCTGCCTCTCCCTCGCCGGCCTCCACGTAAGCCACCTTCGATGCCGCCGGCATCTCGCGCCCGCCTGCCGAGCCGGCGCTCGGTGGACCGGCAATCTTCGTATCGGCCACCACGCCGGCCGATTCAGGCACATGAGCGCGGCGCGCGGTACGCGGCGCCGGCCGGGCGGCACCGGCCGGACGGCCCAGGGAGGACGAACGTGAGGAGATGCTCGCAGGCGCCTTTCGGGGGCCGCGCGGGCGAGAAAAGTTCGGCATGCGGGTATCGTCTTGGAATCGAACGTAAGCTATTGATTGACCATTGAGGGAATCCATCTGCCCTGATATATTACCCGCTGCTTTCCAGCTGTCGCGCCGCACCGTGGACTCGAAGTCCGGTACAGCACGCAGCTCATCCGTGGCGTCTCGGACCGGACTCTCGAGAGGATCGATCCACAGGCGCTGCATCTTAGTTGGTTCCACTCGAACCTGCCTCGCCAAGTATTTTCTCGACGGCCTGTGCCCGGTCCGACCCATCGGACCGCCCCGTGCCACCGGCATCGCAGCGATGCCTTGGTCGTGAAACGACGCGGTAGCAGGCTTGCGTAGAATCATCGCTCGGCCGCGCAAGCGGTCACGCCGCGACCTGCAACTCGGGATCCGGGTGACCGTGGAACGTACAGAGCGGGCTCAACCACGTAATCAGATAAGAATACGCGGACCAACAGACGGGCTCGGGGGGTTCGACCGACCAGCATCCCCAACCCTCACCGTCCGCAGAGGCAAACATCGGATGAATTCATTCCCCGATTCCGACTTACCTGTTCCGCTGGCTCCCCTCGTGCATGATTTCGCGGCCCCTGAATATTCAGAAGGGTCTCATGAAGCGAATGCTCGTCAATGCAACTCAGGAAGAGGAGTTGCGCGTCGCACTGGTTGATGGACAAAAAATCTACGATCTCGACGTCGAAATACCTTCCCGCAGTCAAAAGAAAGCCAATATCTACAAGGGACGTATCACCCGCATAGAACCCAGCCTCGAAGCCTGTTTCATCGAATATGGATCTGAACGTCACGGCTTTTTGCCGCTGAAGGAAATCTCTCGCGAATACTTCAAGGACGGCCAGTCGCCGGGAGGCAAAGCCAACATCCGCGAGTTGCTGGACGAAGGCCAGGAGCTCATCGTCCAGGTCGAGAAGGAGGAACGCGGCAACAAGGGCGCCGCGCTTACCACCTTCATCAGCCTGGCCGGACGCTTCCTGGTCCTCATGCCCAACAACGCGCGCGCCGGCGGTGTATCCCGCCGCATCGAAGGCGAGGATCGCGAACAGCTGCGCGAGGCACTGGATCGCGTACAGATCCCCGACGGAATGGGCGCCATCGTCCGCACCGCGGGCGTGGGCCGCTCGGCCGAAGAGCTGCAATGGGACCTCGACAATCTAAAGGAGGTCTGGAACGCGATTGCCCAGGCCGCCCAGGATCGTCCCGCGCCCTTTCTGATCTACCAGGAGTCCAAGGCGATCATCCGCGCAATGCGCGACTATCTGGCCGACGATATCGGTGAGATCCTGATCGATCACCAGGAAGTGTTTTCCGAGGCGCAGCAGTACATGCAGCGCTTCATGCCGGCGGGTCTGCGTAAACTGAAATTCTACGAAGACAGCGTGCCGCTGTTCACCCGCTTCCAGATCGAGAACCAGATCGAATCGGCGCACGCCCACAAGGTCAACCTGCCTTCCGGCGGCTCGATCGTTATCGATCCCACCGAGGCCCTGGTATCGATCGACATCAACTCCGCGCGCGCCACTCGCGGCACCGATATCGAAACCACAGCGCTGAACACCAACCTGGAAGCTGCCGACGAGATCGCTCGCCAGCTTCGGCTGCGCGATCTTGGCGGCCTGATCGTCATCGACTTCATCGACATGGAGTCCCAGAAAAACCAGCGCGCGGTCGAGGATCGTCTGCGCGAAGCCGTCAAGCAGGATCGTGCCCGCATCCAGATCGGGCGCATTTCACGTTTCGGCCTCCTGGAACTGTCGCGCCAGCGCCTGCGCCCTTCCATCGGCGAATCCGCCAGTATCGCCTGTCCACGCTGCAACGGCATGGGTTCGATCCGCAGCGTCGACTCCCTCGCACTGGCTCTGCTGCGCCTGATCGGCGAGGAAGCCCGCAAGGATCGTACGGTCAAGGTCATCGCGCAGCTGCCGGTGGAGGTGGCGACCTATCTGATGAATGAAAAACGGGAATGGCTCGCCAACATCGAGGCCTCCTGCCGGACACGCATCGTGCTGGTGCCCAACAAGTACATGGAGACCCCCGCCTACGACATTCGGCGCGTGCGTGACGATGAGGCGCAATTGACCGAAAACAGCATGGTCAGCCACCAGATTCCGGTCGCACCGCTGCCATCCCTGGATGATACCCGGCGCAATGGAGGCGCCGTGGCACCCACACCGGTGGTCGTCGCCTCCGGCGTGCCGAGCACCCCGCCACCGGCCACGATCGCGCGCGAAGCCGAGGCGGAACGCGCTGCGGCTACGCCGGTGCAGGTCGGCATTTTTGTGAAATTCTGGCGTCTGCTCTTCGGGGGAATCGGACAACAGCCGGCACCTTCCGCCTCGCAACGCGAATCCGGCTCACGCTCGTCCGGATCGCGGCATGGGCGCTCGGAAGGCCGATATGGCCGCGATCGAGATCGTCAAGACCGGGGCCGGCATGGCCGCGATCGGGACCGTAGCCGCGCCGACTCCAAGGATCGAGCCTCGCCGGAGGCTCGTCGTGACGGTCAGCGCCCAGACCGCAAATCCCGCGATCAAGCGCCGCAAGCGGCGGCACGCGGCCAGGGTCAGCGCAATCGTTCTTCGGCCGAAACGATGCCTCGGCAGAGCATTGCATCCACCGCGATTGCACCTGCCGTTGGCAGCATAGCCGCGGCGCCGAATGCATCGGCAAGTACTCCGGCGGACACCTCGCAGGCCGGACCGGCGACGGCGCCGGTCAACGATGCGCGCGGCGAGCGTGGGGAACGCAGTACGCGCTCCCGGCGCGGCCGGCGGCGGCGCGGCGGACGGGGACGCGGCGAGGATGCAGCCGCCGTGGAGGGATCCGAAACTTCCGCAGTGGTGGACGGCGAAACTGCAGCTACGCCGCAAGCATCTCGGGAACCGCAGCCCCGCGTGCAAGCAGCTCGCGAGGCGCGATCCCATGAGCCGCTTCCGGCGCTGCCCGCCGCGTCGAGCGGCGCCGGTCCGGTGCCCCAACCGGCCGCACCGCAGCCGATACGCGATGCAGCAGCACCGGCATCCTTGCCTGCCACGGTACCCGAGCCTTCACCTGCTCCGGCATCCGCACCCTCACCCGTGCGGCCTGCCTCGTCCCCTTCATCCGGGTCAAGCTCAGCCGAGTCGGACTCGGGCCGGACGGCAGCGGCACCCGGAGATGCGCGATCGTTTACGGTCTGGTCATCGGAGCCGCCGAGCAGCAGCAGTTCATGGGGCAGCGCGCCCGGCAGCGTCCGGCGCCAGGATTGAATTCCGGGGCTGGATCTCAGGACTGAATCTATGCGTACTTCGGTCCGGAGACCGAGGTACGCATTTCCACCGGGATCGGCGCCTGCAGCTACCGGATCGCTCCCTGCCCGGCCGATCCGGAATACGCATCTTCACCGGCTGCAGCAGCCACTGCGGACCGGAGCCGGCAGCGAGCCCGGGCGATCATCCGTGGCCGCGGCTCAACAGGTCCTGCAGCAGTCCTTCTGCCGCTTCTTCCAGCAAATCCAGCACCTCCTCGAACCCCTGCGCACCGCCGTAATAGGGATCGGGAACATGGCGCGCGAATGCTGTCGGTGCAAATTCCATCATCAGGCGGATCCGCTGCAAGGATGCTGCCGGTGCGCGGGCGCGCAATGCCCGAAGATTCTCCTCGTCCATCGCCAGGATCAGGTCATAGTAGAAAAAATCCTCGTCCCGCACGCTACGGGCGCGCAGCGCCGACAGATCGATCCCGCGCCGCAGGGCCGCCGCGATACTGCGTCGGTCGGGGGGACTGCCGATGTGATAGTCGTGGGTACCCGCCGAATCGATCTCGACACGCAGTTGCGGCGCACGCGTGCCCAGTACATGACGAAACACGCCCTCGGCACTGGGCGAGCGGCATATATTTCCCATGCAAACGAACAGGATTTTCATCGACGCTCCAGCTGAAAACATCCTGCTGCCAGGATGTCATGATCTCGCTATTTCATCTCGATCCGGGCACGTAGGCGTTCCAGATCGGCCTGGGTATCGATTCCAACAGGCGGCGGCGTACAGGCCATCCCCACCAATAACCGCATACCCCCCTGCAGGGCACGCAACTGCTCCAACTGCTCCGCCTGTTCAAGCTCGCCGGGAGGCAACCCGGTCAAGCGACGCAGCGCCGCCACACGATAAGCGTAGATGCCCAAGTGACGCTGCGCGCCCGTGAAGCGGCCTGGCAGCGCAGCACCACCGGCCTGCGGCACGACACTCTCTCGATACCACGGGATCGGCGCGCGGCTGAAATACAAAGCGGCGCCATCGTCCGCCGTGACGACCTTGACCACATTCGGATTCAGGAATTCATCAAGATGTTCGATGGGTGTGCACAGGGTCGCGATGTCCGCCCGGGCGTCGCTTGCCAGCAGCGCGGCCACCTGGTCGACGAGCACCGGCGGCAGCAACGGCTCATCGCCTTGTATATTCACCACGATCGTATGCGAATCCCAGCCTCGCACTGCCGCGACTTCGGCGATCCGATCGGTACCGGATGGATGATCGCCGCGCGTCATGACTGCGAGGGACCGCCCGGGACTGCGCGGATCCACGGCAGCCGCGGCGATACGCACATCGTCCGTGGCAACCAGCACCTCCCGCGCCCCGCTGCGCAAGGCCGCCTCGATCACCCATTGGATCATCGGTCGCCCACCCAGCTCCAGCAGCGGCTTGGCGGGCAGCCGCGTCGATGCATATCGCGCGGGAATGACCACATTGAATGCCATCAATCGCTGCGGCGCTCTGCCGCCTCCCGGGCATCGTTCCGGCGCATCGGCTTCCAGGGCTGCGGCACGTCAATCCTTGAGCAAAGGATCCAGAGGCTCCAGCATCTGCGCCTCATCCTCGAGCATCACCGGAATGCCGTCGCGCACCGGAAACGCCAGGCGATCGGCACGGCATACCAGGACTTGCCGCGCCTTGACATATTGCAAAGGTCCCTTGCACAGCGGACAGGCGAGAATGTCGAGCAGCTTGGTGTCCATCGGATCTCCGTAAATCGGCCGTTCGGGTGAAAGCGCAGACGGCGCCTTATGGGCCCACGACCTGATCGAGTATCGTCGATACGATCCGGGCACTCTGCTCTTCCAGGTCGATGTCCATGCGCACCGCCCAGTGACGCCGGTCCGCAATCGAGGTGCATTTTACCGCATCCTTCTCGGTCATCAGCACCGGATACCCGTCGGTAAAGTCGATATCCGCCCGTTCGATAGGAGCATGATCGGGCAGCGCATGCGGCAGCACATCCAGCCGGCAAGCCGCCAATGCGCGAAAGAAAGCCTGTGGATGGCCGATGCCGGCCAGCGCATGCACCGGCGCACCACGAAAAGCCGTCAGCGCGCGCCGCTCTCCCGTTGCGATACATACGGCGTCCACCAGATACGCATCGGCGCGTATCGCCGGAGAAATCTGCGGCCCGCCGGCCGGGCGGGTTCCCTCTGCGCGGCTCTGCGGCCGCTCCCCGGCGCGATGCATCAGCACGATGAGATCCGCCCGCGACAATCGGCGCTGCGGTTCGCGCAACGGTCCCGCCGGCAACAGATACCCATTACCCAGGCCGCGGCGCGCATCGATCACCACGATCTCCAGGTCTCGTGCCAGGCGATAATGCTGCAGTCCGTCGTCGGACAGGACGATATGCGCGCCGCGCTCGATGGCATGCTGCGCGGCGGCGACACGGTCCGGTCCCGCCACGACGATCGCCCCGGTGCGCCTGGCCAGTAACACCGCCTCGTCACCCACCTCCTCCCAGGCACCATCGTCAGCCACCTCGCGCGGCCAATGCGCCGAACGCCCGCCATAGCCGCGCAATACGATGCCCACGCGCACGCCGCGCGATTGCAGCGCTTGCGCCAGCCAAATCGTGAACGGCGTCTTGCCCGTTCCGCCGACGGTGAGGTTGCCGATCACGATCACCGGCCGCGCTAGACGATGACTGCGCAACAAGCCACAGCGATATGCCTCACGCCGTAGCGCCACGACCAGGCCAAACAGCCCCGCCGCCGGCAGCATCAGCCAGGACAACCAGCGCCGCTGCCGGTCATACCATAGACGTTGAAAAAAACGGTCCGCGGAACTGCTCACGCCGTAAACTGCATCCGGTGCAGCGCCGCGTACCGTCCACCACTCGCCATCAGTTCCGCATGCGTGCCGGTTTCCACCACGACACCCGCATCCATTACCATGATGCGATCGGCCTTCTCCACCGTCGAGAGACGATGAGCGATGACCAGGGTGGTGCGATCGTGCATCAGGCCATCCAGCGCTGCCTGGATGATACGTTCGGACTGACTGTCGAGCGCGGAGGTCGCCTCATCGAGGATGAGGATGGGCGCATTCTTGAGCAGTGCGCGCGCGATCGAGATGCGTTGACGCTGGCCGCCCGACAACAGCACCCCGCGATCGCCCACGACGGTATCCAACCCGGCAGGCAACTCGCGCACGAACTCCATCACGTGCGCCGTTTCCGCCGCCGCCTCGATCGCCTCCGGCGCCACCTCGCGGCCGAAAGAAATGTTCGCGCGTATCGTATCGTTGAACAGGACCACGTCCTGGCTGACCAGCGCAATCTGGTCGCGCAGACAGCGCAGATTATATTCACGCACGTCGACACCGTCGACGCGCACCGCGCCTGTATTCACGTCGTAGAAACGCGGCAGCAGGTTCACTAGCGTGGATTTGCCGCTACCCGAACGCCCGACGATCGCCAGCGTTTCTCCCGCGCGGACCTGCAATGAAATATCGCGCAGCGTCTCACCCTGTCCCGTCGGATAGGTAAAAGACACGGCGTCGAACTGGATGTCGCCGCGCACCCGCTCGATCATTCGCGTGCCGCCTGCGGGCTCGACCGGTTCATCCAGCATCTCGAAGATGCTTTGTCCCGCCGCGATACCCTGTTGCAACGGGCCCGAGACACTCACCAGGCTGCGCAGCGGCTGCGCGATATTGACCAGCGCCACCAGGAACGCCAGCAGATCGCCCATGCTCATGCGCCCATGAATGGCATCCGAGATGGCGATCGACAGCACCAGAGCCGCACCGATCGCCGTCACCATCTGCACCACCGGGTTGGATAACCCCTTGGTCAGCACCAGGCGCATGTGGGAGCGCCGGTTGTGCTCGTTGACCGACTCGAACTGCCGATTCTGATAGTCCTGCGCGTTATAGACCTTGATGACGCGCGGCGCCTCGAATGTCTCCTTGGCGACTCGGGTGATATCGCCCATCGAATCCTGGATACGTCGGCTGTAGCGGCGAAACTTGCGATTGATGATGGTCACCAGCCAGGCGACCAGCGGCCCCATCGTCAAGGCAATGAACGTCAGGCGTGTATTGATCACGAACAGCGCAACGATGGAACCGACGATCGTCAGGCTTTCCCGCAGCATGACCATCACCGAATCCGTAGTCGCCTGACCGACCTGTTCGGTATTGTAGGTCAGCCGGGAGAGCAGTACGCCGCTGGCGCTGCGATCGAAATAACCGATCGGCAGCGCCACGATACGCTCGAAAATCTGACTGCGCAGGCGCTTGACGATATGACGCCCGATATGCCCCATGGCATAGGTTTGGGTGAAATCCCCCAGACCGCGCAACAGGAACAGTCCGATCAGCGCCAGCGGCAACCAGAGGATCGTGCGGGCGTCGCGGTTCTCGAACGTACCGTCACCGAAGAATTTCGCGAAGGCCGCAAAACTCACCATGCTCGCGGAAAATGTCACCGCACCAAGCATCCCGAGCACAAACATGCCGCGATGCGGCTGCAGATAGCGCAGCAAGCGTCGATAAGTCTGCCAGCCGTCGTTCATGATACCCCGAGGATGTACGGGTTCAGCTGCCGCAGCGGACGGGATGGCACCGGCCGGATCGGCTGGCATGGCGCGCTCCGCGGCTGCCGGGCGTACATGGATGATTCAGATTCCGGCCTGCGTCGCCGCGTCATTCGCTGACAGTCGCAATACTGATGTTGCGCAATCCCAGCCGCCCGACGACATCCATCGCAGTCACCACCGATTGGTGCGTGGCGCGCGCATCGGCGCGGATCGTCACCGGCAATTCGCGCGATTCGCCCACGAGTTTGGCCACTGCGGCCGACAGGGTAGCTGCGCTGGTATTGATCAGCACCCGGCCATTGACCCGGTACTCGCCACCGGCGGTCACGGCGATCTCGATCGGATCCTGCTGCTGAGCCGCCAAAGGTTCGGCGCCTGCCTGGGGCAATTGCAGCCGGAGGCGGCCTTCATCCACGAACGTGGTCGAGATCATGAAAAAGATCAGCAGCAACAAAACGACATCGACCAGCGATATCAGGCTCAACTCCGGCTCTTCATGCGTACGTCGCCGCAGATTCATGACGCCCTCTGGAGGGCGACCGCCGCGCCCTGCTCATCCATGGCCTGCACCAGCTTGATCGCTTCCTTTTCCATTTGTACGACCAGCCCATCGACCCGGCCGCGCAAATACTTGTAGCCGATGAGCGCCGGGATGGCGACGGTCAGTCCGGCGGCCGTCGTGATCAACGCCTCGGCGATGCCGCCGGCCAGCAGCGTGGGATTGCCGACTCCCGCCGTCGTGATGACATTGAACGCGCGGATCATTCCCATCACGGTACCCAATAGTCCCATCAGCGGAGAGATTGCCGCGATCGTACCCAACGCACCGATGAAGCGATCCAGCTCATGGACGACATGACGGCCGGTGTCCTCGATGCTCTCCTTGATGACCGAGCGATCACGATGCCGGTTGGCCAGGCCCGCTGCGAGGATCCTGCCCAACGGCGAATTCTGCTGAAGCGCGGCGATGTGCTTGTCCTGGATCTGGCGCTGTTCCACCCAGCGCCAGACTTTCTCCGTGAGCTCCGCCGGCAGCACCCGCTTGGGCTGCAAGGTCCACAGACGCTCCAAAAAAATAGCGGCGGCGATGATGGAAGCGAGAATGATCGGCCCCATCATCAGGCCGCCGGCTTTCACGAGTTCAAACATGGCATGGCGAGTGGCGTCGTTTGCCGCATACTAGCAGCTTTCATCGGCGGCCCTGTAGGGAACCTCTGATGCCGAGGCGGGACCCGCACCATCCTCGCAGATGCCGCCTATTTTCAATCGCACGATCTACTCCATGCCGCGACGTTTCTTCAAACCCATCAGCCGGAAACGGCGCGAATTGATGTCGCGGTGGTATATGCGCCCGTTCCGCCTGGTACTGGAGCACCCCGCCTACTGGAGCCTGAACCGCCGCAGTGTCACGCGCGCCTTCGCGCTCGGCCTGTTCATTGCCTTCATTCCCCTGCCGGTGCACATCATCCTGAGCATCGGCCTGGCGCTGCTGCTGCGGCTGAATCTGCCGGCGGCATTGTTCGGTACCTTTCTGACCAACCCGGTCACGACCGTGCCGCTGTATGTAGCCGCCTACTGGCTCGGCTGTCAGCTGCTGGACCTGCCGGTCGGCACCATGGCGTTCGAAATGAGCTGGGAATGGGTGACCACCGCGCTGTTGCCGGTGTGGAAGCCCTTCCTGCTGGGTTGCCTGGTGCTCGGAACATTCAGTGCCGTACTGGGCTACATCCTGGTCGGTGGCGCCTGGTATCTCGGCCTGGTGCTGCGTTACCGCCGGCGTAAAGGCCAGCCGCCCAATCGGCCGCCCGTCCCCTGAGTGGGTGCTGCGGCGGGCGGATGCTCCTGCCGATGCGCTGAATCCTGCCGGCACTCAGACCAGGATGCCGTCGCTCAAGGTCAGCGTCCGGTGCATCCGCGCAGCCAGTTCCGGGGCATGCGTCACGATGATCAGTGCAGTGCCGAGCTCGCGATTGAGCTCCAGCATCAGATCGAATACCTGCCGAGCATTGACACCGTCGAGGTTACCCGTCGGCTCATCGGCCAGCACGATGGCCGGGCGGGTGACCAGGGCCCGCGCCACGGCCGCCCGCTGGCGTTCCCCGCCGGACAGCTGTCCAGGACGATGATCCAGTCTGGCACCCAGTCCGACGCGCTCGAGCAACTCGCGCGCGAGTGCCTGCGCCTCCCGCACCCTGGTGCGACGGATCAGCAGGGGCATCGCCACATTCTCCAGCGCCGTGAACTCCGGCAATAGATGGTGAAACTGGTACACGAAGCCCAGCGCCCGATTACGCAGCGTGCCACGCTCGGCATCCGAGAGACTATTGATGGGCTGGCCGGCGATACTCACGGCACCGGACGTGGGCAGATCCAGCCCACCCAGCAGCTGCAGCAAGGTCGTCTTGCCGGAACCGGACGCCCCGACGATGGCCAGGCGCTCTCCCTTGGCGACCGATACGTCGACGCCTTTGAGAACTTCCACCCGCACATCGCCCTGCTGGAAATGCTTGACCAACCGCTGGCAGGCGAGAACCGGACCGTCTGTCATGTCCAAACACTCGTGTTGCAATCGTAGCGCTCAATCATGCCGCAGGGCTCGCGCCGGCTGGGTACGCGCCGCACGCCAGGAGGGATACAGCGTCGACAGGCAGCACAGCCCAAAGGCCGTCAGACTGATCTTGAGCACATCCCACCATTGCACGCTCGCCGGCAAATCGCTCATGTAATAGACCTTGGCATCCAGAAAATGCGTACCCAGCAGCGCCTCGAGCGCATGGATCAGCGACTCCAGATTGAGTGCGATCAACACCCCCAGCACCACGCCCGCCAGGGTGCCGATGGCGCCGATTGCGGTACCCTGGATCATGAAGATCCTCAGGATGCTGCGCGGCACGGCGCCTAAGGTACGCAGAATGGCAATATCCGCCTGCTTTTCCTTCACCACCATCACCAGTGTGGAAATGATGTTGAAAGCCGCCACCGCCACCACCAGCAGCAGGATCACGAACATGGCGGATTTCGTCAGCTGAATCGAGCGAAAGAAATTCGCATGCCGGCGCGTCCAATCGTCGACGTAATAACCACCGCCTAATTCCAGCGCCAGATTGCGCACGACGCGAGGCGCGCTGAACATATCCTGGAGCTTCAGCCTCAGGCCCGTCACGGCATCATCCATGCGATACAGCTTGGCGGCATCCGCCAGGTGGATATAGGCCAGATTGCGGTCGAACTCATACATGCCCGCGGCAAAGGTGCCGACGACCTTGAAACCGCGCATGCGCGGCATGACGCCGGCCGGTGTCGTCGTGCGCAGCGATGTGACGACGACGACCCGGTCGCCGCGCGAGACCTGCAAGGTCTTCGCCAGTTCCGCGCCCAGCACGATGCCATATTCTCCACCGGCGAGATCGTCGAAGGCGCCGCTGGCCATCAACCCCGCGATCGCCGACACCCTTTCCTCCTCCGCAGGCAGTACGCCGGTGAGGAGCGCGCCGCTGCTGTGCCCGCCGGCAATGAGCAGCGCCTGATCCTCGATATACGGAGCGCAGGCCTGCACCTCGGCATGCTCGGTGATCGAGGCCGCGATGCGGTGCCAGTCTTCCAGGCCCGTGCCGAACGCGCTGATCGAGGCGTGCGAGGTCAGACTCAGGATGCGTCCGCGCAGCTCCTGCTCGAAGCCGTTCATCACCGACAGTACTACGATCAGCACCGCCACGCCGATCGCCACGCCGATCATGGAAATGACCGAAATAAACGATACGAAGCGATTGGCGCGAGTGGAGCGTAAGTAACGGGCGCCGACGAGAAATTCGTAGCTCATTTCCAGCTCATTCGTAGCGAAGCGCCTCCGCCGGTGCGGTGGCGGCGCCGCGCAGCGCCGGGTAGATGGTCGCCAGCACCGTGAGCGCCAGCGCCGTCAGGGTGATGCCCGCCACCTGCGGCCAGCGGACCTCGGCAGGCACCTCGCTGATGACGAAGACCGTAGGATCGAACACATGCACGCCGAACAGTCCCTCCAGGAACGGCACGATCGTACCCACGTTCAAGGCCAGCACCAGTCCCAGCGCCGCGCCCAGCAGCGTCCCGAACCAGCCGATGACCATACCCTGGGTCATGAACACCGCCACGATCGAGCGCGGCGCAATGCCGACTGTGCGCAGGATTGCGATATCCGTGCGTTTTTCGTTCACGACCATGACCAGGGCAGCGACGATGTTGAACGCCGCCACCGCCACGATCAACAGCAGGATCAGTGCCATCATGGTCTTCTCGATGCGGACAGCGCGGAAATAGCTGGCGTTCTCGACCGACCAGTCGCTGAAATGATATGGCCCGTCCGTAAAATCCGCTCTATCACGGACTTGCGATCCGCCCTGCCGGACCCGTGCGGCCAACGCGTCATCGGCCGCAGCAGGAGCAGCGATCGCATCCGCCGCCACCGCGGCATGTATCTGCGTATTGGGCGCTGTGGCGCGCATTTGTGCATTAAGCGCCGCGGCAATTTCCGGCGCGCGCAGCGGCGCGGCGAAAATGTCGGCAAACTTCAGGCGTAACCCCCCGGGAGCATCCCCCGAACCGGCCAGCGCTTCAGCATCCCGCAAATGGATCAATGCCAAGGCATTGTCGTGCTCCTGCGCGCCGGCTTCGAAAATCCCGGCGACGATGAACGCCTGGATGCGCGGGCGCAGATCGATACCGGCGATGGAGCCCTCTGCGGATGCCTCGCGCGTCGGCACCAGCACGGTGATTTCGTCCCCGGGACGCACGTTCAATGCCCAAGCCAGCCCCGCACCGAGCATGATGGATTGCATTCCCGGCTGCAGATCGCTGAGCGCGCCGCTGGTCAGATAGGCATCGACATCCGACACCTGAGTTTCGAGGCTGGGCTCGATTCCGCGGATCTGCGCGGCGCGCAGATCGTTCCCGCGGCCGACCATGCCTTGCAATTCAAGAAAGGGTGCAACTCCGTTCACACCCGGCATCTGGCGGATCCGCTCTGCCAATGATTGCCATTCCCGCATATAGCGCGGCTCGGCCGTCACCGTGGCGTGCGCAGCAAGATTCAGCAGGCGCGTCCGCAGCTCTCCCTCCAATCCGTTCATGACCGACAGGACGGTGATCAAGGCGGCCACACCGATGCAGATCCCGAGCATCGATGTCCAACTGATGAAAGAAACGAAAAACCCGCGGCTACGGCTGCGTACGTAGCGCAGCCCGATGAACAGGGGCAAGGGGTGGAACATAAGGCCGGCAAGGCTACCGAGGCCGCCCGTGAATGTGAACTTAAAAATGTGACCCGTGACAACAAATCGAGGCGCCGGACTTGGCCCTCATGCAAGGCCTGCTATAGAGTCGAGTGCATGGAACCCGTTTTCCGCAGAGGATGAGCCATGAAGTTTCCGACGCTCCGCACCCCCCGCCAGTTATTGCTCATCCTGGCTTCGCTGACATTAGGCGCCCCGGTCCTGACTCAGGCGGATGAACTGACGATGCCGCAGGCCGAATCAGCATCGCAGCTCGAACCGGCGTCGCGAATCAGTATCGATCATCCCCGCCGCGGCATGTCCATGCAAAAAGTGGAATCCTTGTTCGGTGCGCCCGTCAAGCGCCTGCCGGCCGTCGGCCAGCCGCCCATCAGCCGCTGGGAATATCAGGGGTTCGTGGTCTATTTCGAGCACGATCGGGTTCTGCACTCGGTCATCAAGGGCTGAAGAGCGATGCGGCGCCCTGCCGCATCTCATCGACATTGATCCGGTTTTTCGCTTCAACCGTTGCAGCCGTCTCGGCTTGTAACCCTCTGTATTGCCAGGATGTCCGCCTGCACCTTTCCGCATCCTCGTTTTCCTAGGTAGAGCACGAAGCCCCCGAACTGCTACTCTGCCGATCTCATCGGGGACGCCTCGGCGCCGTCCCGAGTGTGTTGTTGTATTGCCGCCTTGACCCGCCCATGACCGAGATCCATCCCGCCCTGCCGCTGCACGAGCCCATACTGCCCAGCAAAGCCCGACCGCGAGTGCGCTGGGGAGGGTTATACGGCTCGGCCGGTTCGCTGTGGCTCGCCGAAGCGGCGCGCATCGCTTCCGGACCGATCCTGCTGATCGTCGCCGATACGCGCCAGGCGGGACGCATGGAAGAGGAATTGCGTTTCTTTCGCCGGGCCGGCTTGTGCGTCGAAACCTTTCCGGCCTGGGAAACGCTGCCCTACGATCTGTTTTCGCCGCATCCCGACATTGTCTCGCAACGCCTGCGCCTGCTCTCGACCCTGCCGCAACTGACCAAGGGCATTGTCATCGTCGATATCGAAACCTTGCTGCAGCGCCTGCCGCCGCAGTCCTACATCGACGCGCATGCCTTCGACTTGAAGCTAGGCGAGACATTCGATCCCGGCGCATTCCGCGAACGCTTGAGCCGTGCCGGCTATACCGCCGCCGCCCAGGTGATGGCGCCCGGCGAGTTCGCGGTACGCGGCTCCATCATCGATCTGTTCCCGATGGGCAGCACGATGCCCTACCGGATCGACCTGTTCGATGAGGAGATCGAAACCATCCGGGTCTTCGATCCGGAAACACAGCGATCCGACCAGCAGGTGCAGGCGCTACGCCTGCTGCCGGCCCGTGAATTCCCGCTTACCGCCTCCGGCATCCAGTCCTTCAAGCGTCGCTTTCGCATCCGTTTTCCCGGTGATCTGACCCGCATGCCGGTCTATCGCGACATCGCCGAAGGAGCGCCTCCGGCCGGTATCGAATATTACCTGCCGCTATTCTTCGACGACACTTCGACACTTCTGGACCATCTGCCCGGCAATACCCTGGTGGCTGCGGAGACGGCGCTGGATGAACTTGCCGTTCCGATCTTCGCCGAGATCGAAGGCCGTCATGCCCAGCGCGCCCACGATGCGGCAAGGCCGATCCTGAGGCCCGATGAAGTCTTCATGCCGCCCGCGGAATGCATCCGGCGGCTGGCGGCTTTTCGTCGCATCGAACTGTCGGATGCGGCACCCGAGGTACCCGAGGCACCCGAGGCATCGGAGGCATCGCTGCCCCGGCAGGATTTCGCCACCCGTCCGCCGCCGAACCTGCGCATCGACGCGCGCCGTGAGGAACCGGCACAGGCGCTGATCGAATTCCTGTCGGACTTCAACGGTCATGTCTTGATCGCCGCGGAATCCGCAGGCCGGCGGGAAATGCTGCTGGACATCCTGCAGCAGCGGAATCTGCGCCCCGTGCCCGTGGACGACTGGTCCGGGTTTATCGCCGGCCAGGCGCCGTTGGCCATCACCGTTTCCGCCCTCGCTACCGGACTGGTGCTGAGTGATCCGGCCATCGCGCTGATCGCCGAAGAACAATTGTTTGGCGAGCGTGTGCGGCAGGAGCGGCGCCGACGTCGTCCGGAGCGCGATCCCGAAAAAATCATTCGCGATTTAAGCGCGCTGCTGCCCGGGGCACCCGTCGTACACGAGGAATATGGAGTAGGCCGCTTCATCGGCCTCACCACACTGGAGGCCGGTGGCCTGACCAGCGAATACCTGGTGGTGGAATACGCCGAGGGCGACAAGCTCTATGTGCCCGTCCAGGCGCTCGACCGAGTCAGCCGCTACAGCGGTGCGCCGGCCGAAGCCGCGCCGCTGCACAAGCTCGGCGGCGAGGCCTGGGAAAAAGCTAAAAGGAAAGCCGCACAGCGTATTCGCGACACGGCGGCCGAACTGCTCGATCTGTATTCCCGCCGCGAGGCGCGCCAGGGTGAGCGGCTGACGGCGAATGAGGCTGAGCTGCGGGCGTTCGAAGCCGCCTTTGCGTTCGAGGAGACGCCCGATCAGGCGCAGGCGATAGCACAAGTGATCGCCGATCTCGGCGGTTCCCGTCCGATGGACCGGGTCGTGTGCGGCGATGTCGGCTTCGGCAAGACCGAGGTGGCGCTGCGCGCCGCTTTCATCGCCGTACAAGCCGGTAAACAAGTGGCGGTACTGGTACCCACCACCCTGCTCGCCCAGCAGCACTACCAGAGCTTCGCCGATCGTTTCGCCGACTGGCCCGTCAAGGTCGAGTCATTGTCGCGTTTTCGCACTGCCCGTGAGCTCGAGCAGTGTCTGCAGAATCTCGAGTCGGGACGGGCCGACATCGTCGTCGGTACGCATCGACTGTTGCAAAGCAACGTCAAGTTCAAGCGCCTGGGTCTGGTGATCATCGATGAAGAACATCGCTTCGGCGTCAAGGACAAGGAACGTATGAAGCAACTGCGCGCGCAGGTGGATGTACTGACGCTCACCGCCACGCCGATACCGCGCACCTTGAATATGGCGATGGGCGGACTGCGCGAACTGTCACTGATCACCACTCCGCCCGTGGCGCGGCTATCGATCAAGACCTTCGTATCGCAATGGGATGCCGCCACGATTCGTGAAGCCTGTCTGCGCGAAATCCGCCGCGGCGGACAGATCTATTTCGTTCACAACAGCGTCGAGACGATCGAGAAAACCGCGCGCTCCCTTGCCGAACTGGTGCCGGAAGCCCGCATCGCGATCGGTCACGGCCAGATGCGTGAGCGTGAACTCGAACAGGTCATGCTCGACTTCTATCATCAGCGCTGCAATCTACTGGTATGCACCACGATCGTCGAAAGCGGCATCGACGTGCCCACCGCCAACACGATCATCATTGATCGCGCCGACAAGTTCGGCCTCGCGCAACTGCACCAGCTGCGCGGCCGTGTCGGCCGCTCGCACCACCAGGCGTATGCCTACCTGATGACGCCGCCGCACAATCTCATGACCGCCGATGCGCACAAGCGCCTGGAAGCCATCGAATCCCTGGAAGATCTCGGTGCCGGCTTCACTCTGGCCACGCATGACCTGGAAATCCGCGGCGCCGGCGAACTGCTCGGCGAGGAACAAAGCGGCCAGATCCAGGAAATCGGCTATGCCCTGTACATGGAAATGCTGGAACGCGCCGTGAGCGCCCTGAAGGAAGGCAAAGTTCCCCAGCTCGACCAGCCCATGCACCAGGGACCGGAAGTCGATCTGCACGTGCCGGCGCTGCTGCCGCACGATTATTTGCCCGATGTCCATTTACGCCTGGTGCTGTACAAGCGCATCGCGGCCGCCGCCACGGCCGAGGAACTGCGCGAACTTCAGGTCGAAATGATCGATCGCTTCGGCCTGCTGCCCGGCGCCGCGAAGAATCTGTTCCGGATCGCCGGCTTCAAGCAGGCGGCACGGGCGCTCGGTCTGCGCAAGATCGATATCGGCCCGGGCGGCGGCAGCGTCACGTTCGAACACGAAACCCGGGTGGATCCCGCCACCCTTATCCGTTACGTCCAGCAGCATGCCCGCACCCACCGCCTGGAAGGCGGCGTCAGGCTGCGCTTCACACTGCCTTTGGAGAAAGAAGAGCAGCGATTCGCCCTGACCGAGACACTGCTCGTGGAACTGGGCAAACTGCCTCCTGCGCAGCAGCCCGCGCAAACGACTGACACACAACCCGCAAAAAGCAGCCGCCGAGGCGCTCGGCGTTGATTTTGTCATTCACAGACTGCCGAGCTGCCCGATCGCCGGCCGACCGCACGAACGGCGATGAAAAATTCCTTAGACGTTAGAATCCACGCATGAGTACGCTGGCCACGATGAAGCCGATCGCGCGACGGATGATGCAGGTGGCAGTCCTGCTGGTGCAGGGGCTGCTGGTGCTGGGCGCCGGTTCGGGCCCGGCGCGTGCGCAGCAAGCGGAACTGCAGTCCTATGATGTCGAACTGATCATCTTCAGGACGCTGTCCTCGGACGCCACGGCGGAGGACGGACCCCGGGAAGCGGATACCGGGCCGGCCTTCTTGCTGCCCGACGAGGAACACTCGCCCTTCGATACCGGGCCCGCCGATAGCGGATCGTCCGATACCGGGTCGTCCGATACCGGCGCCCGCACGCTCTCACCCGCCGCCGAGAATTTCCCCGCGCTCCCGGCATCGCGCTATCAGCTCACCGCCATCGCCGACACCCTGCGCCGCAGCCGCAATTACCGTCCCCTGGCTCATTTCGGCTGGACGCAGCCCGGCTACCCGCGTCATGCAGCCAGATTCCTGTCCATCGACTCGAAGGTACCCGCCGGCAGCGGGCTGAGCGGCCGGATCGCCCTGACGCGCGGGCGCTATCTGCACCTCACACTCGATCTCGTCCTGGAGACGGCGACCTCCCCAGGCCATCCCGTGGCGCACTACCGGTTGCAGCAGAGCCGCCGCATGCGCAGCAACGAACGCCACTACATCGATCATCCGAATTTCGGTGTCATCGCCCTGATCACCCCGTCCGGCGAGTGACGTGCCAGGCGACGAATTAGACCAATAAGGGCAATAAATGATAATATGTGCGACAAATGAATGAATTTGTACGACAATCTGCTACTCATTCACGAAGTAAGGCTCCTGTGTCCGGACGTATCAACGCCCGCCTGTCCCGGCCTTTGGCCGAATTCGTAAGCCGCATGGTCGGTGAAACGGGCCTTTATGAAACTCCCAGCGAATACATCCGGGACCTGATCCGTCGCGACATGGAACGACGCGAGGGCCAGTTCCTGCAGGACACCATCCTCACCGGCTACCGCGATCTCGCTGCTGGCCGCATATTCGAGTCGAGCGGCGACTTCAAAGCCGACATGGCCGTGCTCGATCAGAAAGAAACCAACGGTTGGCAATGACTGAACCCGTTGCGCGTTTTTTCCTGGCGCGCCGGGCCGCCCTTGATCTGCGATCTATTCACACACATTCACGCCATGAATGGGGCGAGGACATCGCCGACCTGACGCCTGCGTTCCTTGCCGAAGTCGAAAAATTGAAGCGTAGCGTGTGATTCCGCCGGTGTCATCGCCCTGATCACCCCGTCCGGCGAGTGACGTGCCAGGCGACGCGTTAGTCGTCGGCCTCTCCGACCACCCGGTTCTTTCCCTGGCCCTTGGCACTGCGCAAGGCCGCCAAGGCGGCCTCGTAGAGGCGTTCATGTCCCCCGTTGCGCGCCGGCACACACGACACGACCCCGGCGCTGGCCGTGACGAAACGTGACACGGCCGAACGCGGATGATGCACGCCCAGCTCCCGCACCCGGGCAATGACCGTCTCCGCCATCGCCTTCGCCTGTGGCAGTTCCAACCCCGTCGCCAATACCGCAATCTGATCGTCGCCGAAACGGCCGCACAAATCGCTGGCTCGCCGGAAGCATCCGCCGATCGCCCGGGCGATCCGCTTGAACGACTGCTCCGCCCCGGATCCGCCGAACACTTCCTTGTACTGCGAATAACAATCCAGATCGAACAACAGCAGGCTGAGGCGCCGGGACTCACGCTGTGCCATGCCCCATTCGCGTTTCACCTGATCGTCGAAATAGGACCGGCGCAGCAGTCCCGTCAGCTTGTCGTCGCGCACATATGCCAGCATGGACTGAGTGCTCATCGCAGGGTCGCGCGCCTCCTGAGGATCGACGCGGCTGTCGATGCGGCTGCGATCGGTGTATTCGTGGTGGAAACTGACGAAATGGGTCACCTCTCCCCGGGCATCGCGCATCGGCGACAGCGTCACCTGGTGCCAGAACAAGGTTCCGTCCTGACGGCAGGTGCGCAGCAAGGCACGGCAGGAAACGCCTTCGTGCAAGGCGCAGCGGAGTTTTTTCAACCCGTCCTGTAACTCCGACGCCGGCAGACGCATTTGTTCGTGTTCCAGTAGTTCCTGTCCAAGCAGGGCCGATGCCTCGCAGCCCATGAGGCGTTCCATGGCAGGATTGACGAACACCACCGGCCAGCGCCCATCGCGCGCCTCGCACACGACCACCCCCTCGGGGGCGCAATCCACGGCGGTTTGCAGCAGGCCCGCATCGATACGCAGGGTGGCGTTGGCGCTCATTCAGGCATCCAGTTCTAGATCCGGCCGCTCCAGGCAGCCCTGGACGGCCCGTTCGCAGCTCAACCACTGTGGCAATGCACGCAGCGCCAGCCGGTCCAGGCGGGACTCCCCCCGCTTGCCATGCAGGCGTGCCATGCGAATCTGGCTGGAAGGATTCCCTCTTCCCTGCATGGCGTCGATGACTTGCAGCACACCTTGACGATTATTGCAACACGACAGGACGTCACACCCCGCCGCCAGGGCCGCCTGTGCCCGGGCCACCATGTCCCCGGCCACGCCGGCGCCCGCCATGGACAGATCATCGCTGAATATGGCCCCCTGAAAGCCCAGCCGGCCGCGCAGTTCCTCTTGCAGCCAGCGCGAGGAAAATCCGGCCGGATGCTCATCCACTGCGGAGAACAGCACATGTGCGGCCATGATGGACGCCAGTCCGTTCTCGATCAGGCGCCGGTAGGGATACAGATCCTCGGCCAGATCCGCCAGCGTCCGCCGATCCACCGGCAGCGCCACGTGGGAATCCGCCACCACCGCTCCGTGCCCTGGAAAATGCTTGGCCGTCGCCATCATGCCTGCCTCGCGCATGCCTCCCATGAAGGCGATCGCCAGTTCCGCAACGATATGCGGGTCGCGATGAAACGCCCGATCGCCGATGACCGAACTCATTCCATAGTCCAGATCCACGCAGGGCGCGAAGCTTATATCGATGTCCACCGCCCGCAGTTCCGCCGCCATCAGCCAGCCACACTGCCGCGCCAAAGTCCGGCCCGCCGATGCATCCAGATCATAGACCCGTCCCAGGACCCGCATGGACGGCAGCACCGTGAAATCGTGGCGGAATCGCTGCACCCGCCCCCCCTCATGATCCACGGTCACCAGCAAAGCCGGCGTGCGCAGTGCGCGTATCTCGGCCACCAGGCGCTCCAGTTGCCCGATGCTGTCGAAATTGCGGGTGAACAGGATGACGGCGCCGATCGACGGATGCTGCAACAGTTCGCGATCCTCCGGCGTCAGCTCGACCCCTTGCACATCGATCATCAATGGACCCAGCGTCATTGACACCTCAGCGCGTGAACAAGGCCATGGATTCGACATGTGCCGTATGCGGGAACATGTCCATCACTCCCGCCGCCTGCAGCCTGAAACCATGCTCATGCACCAGGATACCGGCATCACGCGCCAGGCTTGCGGGATGACAGGAAACATACAGCACTTTGGCGGCGCCGCTCTGCGCGATGAGCGGCAGCACATCCCTGGCGCCCGCCCGCGGTGGATCGAGCAGGATCTTGTCATAGGAGCGAGCCTCCCAGGGCCGCGCGGCCCAGGCTGCCTGTATCGCCGCCTCGTCCTGCGATGACGATGCGCCGGATGCCGGCAAGCCGCCGGCCCGCGCATCACGGCGCGCGCCTTCCCGGACACGCGCCGCCAGGATTTCGTCGGCCAGATTCGCCACATGGAACTCAGCGCTCGACAACCCGTTCGAGCGGGCATTATCGCGCGCCCGCGCGATCAGTGCCGCCTCTCCTTCCACCCCTACGACCTGTGCGCCGCGGCGTGCCAGGGGCAGGGAGAAATTGCCGGATCCGCAGTACAAGTCCAGCACCCGCTCCCCCGGGGCGGGCTCCAGCAATGCCACGGCGCGCTCCACCATCGCGACATTCAACACCGTATTGATCTGCACGAAATCGGTGGGCAGGAAGCGCACGTTCACATCGAATCCCGGCAGTCGGTACGACAGCAACCCCTGGTCCTGCAAGGCATCGGCTCGCGGCGCAACCTCTGCGGAATCCGCAGCGGGCAGCGGCGTCACGGTGTCATAGCCGCCGGGCTGCAGATGGATGCGTACCTGATGTTCAGCCGCGAACTGCCGCAGCGACGCGAGATCCTGTGGATTCGGCTGGGCCAGCACACGGATCACCAGGGCCGCCGCCGAATCTCCCGCCGCCGCCTCGACCTGCGGCACCCGGTCACGAATGCTCAGGCTGCTCAGCAACTGCGAAAGCGGCTCGATCAAGGCATCCAGCGGCGGCTGCAGCACCTCGCAGCGCGCCAGGTCGGCGACATAGGATGTATTGCGTTCCCGAAAACCCACGAGCGTACGTTTTTTTTGGGGCACCCAGCGCGCGCCAAGCCGGGCGCGGCGGCGATAATGCCAAACCCCTGTTTGCAGCGGCGCCAGGGTCTGCGCCGCCGTGACCCGCCCGATACGCATGAGGGCCTCGGTCAGCTGGCGCTGCTTGAACGCGATCTGTCCCGCCGGAGACAGATGCTGCAGGGCACATCCTCCGCAGATGCCGAAATGCGCGCACTGCGGCGCCACTCGCTCGGCGGACGGCTCCAGCACCCGCACCAGGTGTCCCTCATCGAAGCTGCGTCCACGCTTCAGCCGCACCCACTCGACCCGCTCGCCCGGCAGCGCCTCGTCGATGAACACGGCTTTGCCATCTACATGAGCGACGCCGCGACCGTCGTGCGCCAGATCGGCGATGAGCGCCGTCTCCACTACCCGCGGCGTACGCGTGCGTACCGGGGTGGCAGCCCGATCGGAACGGTTCAAGCGCCCCGCTCCGCGCCTGCAGTACCCTGAACAAGACCGGCGGACTCCTCGGGCCAGGCGGCCAGAAACTCCTGAAAATGCACCTGCGGCTGCGCCTTCAGCATCTCCCGGACGCGCACCACCTCCATTCGATATTCATCGAAGGAGAAGCGGCCTCGCATGAGTTCGAAACGCAAATAGATCAGATACGTATTCAGGACATCGGTTTCGCAGTAATTGCGGATGTGCTCGATCTGTCCAGCCAGCCAGGCGTCCCAGACCTTGTCGCCGCTCATGCCCAGCTTGCCCGGCAGGCCCAGCAGCAGCGCTGCCGACTGCAGACTCACGCGGGCGCGCGGCTGGTAGCTCGCCAATACATCCATGAGATCCAGATGACGGCGATGATAGCGACTCAGATAATTGTTCCAGCGAAACGCCTGATCGTTCTCGCCGCTCTCCCAGTAACGCGGCGCGGCGATACCATGACGCAGCGCACGATAATGCAATACCGGCAGGTCGAAACCGCCGCCGTTCCAGGACACCAGGTCCGGCGTGTATTTCTCGATACCGTCGTAGAATCGCTGAATGATTTCCGCCTCGGGTGCCCCCGGCTCTCCCAGCGACCACACCTTGAATCCCTCGCGCATGCGCAGTCCGACCGAGATGGCCACGATACGATGCTGTTCATAGGAGAGGAACTCGTTGCCTACTTCCTCACGGCGCTTGGCCTGCATGACGTAGCCGACCTGCTTGTCACTCAAGTCGTCCAATCCGTAGATGCGCCGTCCCAGCTCCACGTCGGGAATGGTTTCGATGTCAAAGGCAAATACGGTCATATCGATGTCGGCGCCTGTAAGGAACGTCGGGCGGCCCGATTCTACAGCGCCGACCACTCACAGAGGACTTTCAAAGGGCATCGGCCATCCCCGCTCAGCGCCGCATCAGCACCGCCACTGCGATGATCAGTTCCGCCTCGTCGGTCAAGGTAACGTGCCCCTCGCCGATGCCCAGGCGCTCGCATACCTGCTGTCCCTGTGCCGACCAGATGATCTCCGGTTTGCCCCAGTCGTTCGGCGCGACGCCGCAATCACGCAGCCACATGCCGTGGGCGAAGCCCGTGCCCATCGCCTTGACGACTGCCTCCTTCGCCGCGAAACGCATCGCCAGGAAGCGCGCCGAGCGCGAATCGTGGCGATAGGCCTGCAATTCCTGCGGCATCAGCAGATGTTTGGCGAAACGTTCCCCATGGCGCTCCAGGATCCGCTGGATCCGCTCCAGACGCACCACGTCGGTGCCGATCCCATGGATCATCGCCGCACCCCGGTCACGAGCCGTTCCCGATGCCGGCGACGCGCGCCGCCAGCATCAGGCGTTTCATTTCCCGTACCGCCTGCGTCAGGCCATCGATCACGGCGCGCGCAATGATGGCATGACCGATGTTCAGCTCCACGATCTCATGGATGGCCGCGATCGCCTGCACATTGTGATAGTTCAGCCCATGTCCCGCGTGCACCCGCAATCCCAGCCGCGTCCCATGACGGGCCGCCTCCTGTACGCGCCGCAATTCCCGCGCCTGCCGCTCACCGCGCCCCTCGGCATAGGCGCCGGTATGCAGTTCCACGACCGGAACGCCCAGCGCGGCTGCCGCCTCGATTTGCACCGGCTCCGGATCGATGAACAGCGAGACCCGTATCCCCGCCCGCGCCAGGCGTACGCACGCCGGCGCCAGCACCTCGCGCTGCCCCACCACGTCCAGCCCCCCTTCCGTCGTCAGCTCGGCGCGCCGTTCGGGCACCAGGCAGCAGTCCGCCGGCCGCACCTCGCAGGCGATCCGCACCATTTCCTCGGTCGCCGCCATCTCCAGATTCACGCGCGTCTGCAGTGCTTCCTGGCACATGCGCACGTCCCGCTCGCGGATGTGCCGGCGATCCTCGCGTAAATGGATGGTGATACTGTCCGCGCCCGCCTGCTCGGCGATGAGCGCCGCGAACAAGGGATCCGGATAAATCGTGCCGCGCGCATTGCGGAGCGTAGCGACATGATCGACGTTGACGCCTAGATGCAGGATGGAATGCATACAAACCTCAATTGCCTCTTCTGAGCGCCATCATCACCTGGCGGCTCTTCAATTCACGGCCTTCCAGGCAGCGATCGAGCGCCATGCGCAACAACCGGCGCGCAGCAGCGCAATCCGCCTCGTGCAGATCCTCGCGTGCCAGCGACATCAGCATCGCGCCGGAGTAGAGCATGGTGCCCGCCGGCCCGTCGTTCTGCGCCAAGTGTTCGTCGTGACCTTCGTCCGCGCCGCATTCAGACGCCCGCACCGCGCCCTGTTCGATCCGGTAGTGGTACATCGCCTGTGGCTCGAGGGGCTCGCCTGAGACCGCGTCGCGATCGAGCGCCAGTCCATAACCCAGCGCATCGAGCAGACGCTTCTCGAACAACCGCAACGGGCGCAGTGCCTCGGACCCGCTTTTCAGGGCCGCGATCGTTTCGTCGTAGAACGCGAATACCTCGGCATGCCCGTCATGGCGGGCAAACAGCTTCATCAGCAGTTCGTTGAGATAGAATCCGCTCACCAGATGCTGCGGGGGCAGACCCGACACCGCGCCGTCGAACTCCGCGTCCGTCAACCGGCCTGCCTCGCCCTGCCCCATCCAGGACAGCAGCAGGCGATTGAACGGCTGCAGCGTGGAGATCAGCGCCGCGCCGGATTTTCGCGCACTGCGCGCGCCTCGAGCAAACACCGATACCCGTCCGAAATCACGGGTGAACAGCTCCAGGATCCGACTGGTATCGCGATACGGCCGATGATGCAGCACATAGGCCGGCTGCAGTTGCACTCGACGTGCATCCGGCATGGCCACCGGCTATTCCTCGTAACCCAATTGGCGCAGCGCCTTTTCGCTGTCGGACCAGTTCTCCTTCACCTTCACCCACAATTCCAGGTGCACCGGGCGCTTGAACCGTTCGCTCATTTCCAGGCGTGCCGCACGCCCCGTCTCCTTGAGCTGCTCGCCGCCCTGACCGATGACGATGGCCTTCTGGCCGCTGCGCTCCACCCAGATCACGGCGTTGATGTACAGACGCCCCTCCTCTTCCTCGAACCGTTCGATCCCCACCGTAATGCCGTAGGGCAGTTCCTGATGCAAACGCAAGGTGAGTTTTTCGCGCACGATCTCCGCCGCCTGGAACTCATCGGATCGGTCCGTATGCTGCTCGGGCGGGAAATGCGGCGGCGATTCCGGCAGATAGCGGGCAATCAGCGGCGCCAGCGTATCTAGATTGCTGTGCCGGCGCGCCGACACCGGAATGACCTCGACGAAATGCGCACGCCGGCTCATTTCCTCGATGAAGGGCAGCAGGCGCGCCCGCGGCGTCACCTTGTCGACCTTGCTGAGCACCAGGATGATGGGCCGACCGATGCGCACCAGTTCATCGAGCACGCGCTGGTCCGCATCGGTCCAGCGCAGCGCTTCGACCACGAACAAATTGACATCGGCATCCTGCAAGGACGTCAATGCCGCGCGGTTCATATGACGATTCATCGCGCGCCGAGCGCCGGCATGCAGGCCGGGCGTATCGACGAATATGATCTGTGCCTGGGGCTGGGTCAGGATTCCCAGAATGCGATGGCGTGTAGTCTGCGGCTTGTGACTGACGATACTGATCTTGCGGCGCAGCAGGGCATTGAGCAGAGTCGACTTGCCTACATTGGGCCGGCCGACGATCGCTGCGAAGCCGCAGCGGTGGCCGCCATCGGATGGGGATGAATCCTGGTTCACGAATCCTCACGAAGCTTACGATCCAGATCTTGCAACAACTGCTGGGCGGCGGCCTGCTCTGCGCTGCGCCGGCTGAAGCCGCTGGCCGCAGCGGCGAGATCCAGCGCGGCAACCGCACAACGCACCTCGAAACGCTGATTGTGCGCCTCGCCGCTGATCGCCTCGACCGTATATATCGGCAAAGGCAGGGCACGCGCCTGCAAGGCTTCCTGCAGACGGGTCTTGGGATCCTTCAATTCCGAGGCGCTGGGCAGGCGTTGCAGGCGCGGAGCCATCAGATGCTCGATCACTTCGGCAGCAGCTTCAAAGCCGCCATCCAGGCAAATCGCCCCGAACAGCGCCTCCAATGCGTCTGCCAGAATGGATTTGCGCCGCGTGCCGCCGGACTTCAGTTCGCCCGATCCCAGCCGCAGCTGCCCGCCGAGTTCGATCTGCGCGGCGATGGCCGCCAGTGCCTCCCCGCTGACCAGGCTGGCGCGAAAGCGCGATAGCTCGCCTTCGTCGGCTGCTCCGAATTCACGAAACACCAGCATGGCGACGACACAGTTGAGTACCGCATCGCCCAGAAACTCCAGGCGTTCGTTGTGCTGTCCGCCCGCACTGCGATGGGTCAGCGCGGCGCCGAGCAGCGCCGGATCACGACAGCGATAACCGAGCGTGTCGTGCAACCATTCAACCGCGGTCTTCAATACGCCCTACTGGTTTACGTCGACGGTCTTGTCGAAATCGACCACCAACGACACATTGCCGATGAACGGCGCCTCGGCGCGATACCAGGCGCGCATGCTGTAGCCGTTGCCGCTCCTGCGAATCTCGACCTCCTTGGGCTGCAGGCTGGTGATGTCCTCGATCGTCCAGCGCCGATCCAGCGAACTGCGCAGTTCTCCCGGGCTGGTACGACTCCCGGCGGCTTCCTTCGCCGTCTGGTCCAGGGCGCGCGCGACCGCCATGAATTCCATATACAGCGGAACCAGGCGAATGGCGCCATACAACCCCAGGCCCAGTATCGCGACGATGACGAGCATGCCGATGAACGTGGCGCCACTCTGATGATCTCGCATTTGTTTTGCTTCCTGGTTGGTCCTGGTTTTTTTGACGTTGTCTGGACGTCGAGGCCCGGTTCGCTGCACTCCGGTTTCCCCCAGCGCCGGATACAAGATACCGCAATCACCGGTCATTCATCACCGGCGGCCACCCCCGACCCTCGACAAGTTATCCTTCCCTACCCAATAGGCATGCCGATTCGTCCCCAGAGCGGCGCGGACGGAAGCTTCCAATTCAACCATATACGTACCGCCTTGCCGACGAGGTTGCCCTCCGGCACGAAACCGACTTCCGGATAGCGGCTATCGCGGCTATTGTCCCGGTTGTCGCCCATGAAGAAATAATGCCCCGCGGGCACCACGTCATCGTACTCGCGCGCATAGCGTTCCGGGATATAGAGCACCTCATGAGTGGCCTGACCCAGCTTTTCCACACCTATACGCGCACCGGTGTGGCCATGCCCCTGATAGACCCCGTCAAGCTCCAGCCGCACCGCCTCACCGTTGATGAAGACCTGCCGGTCGCGCACCACCACATGATCGCCCGGCAGCCCCACCAGGCGTTTGATGTAATTCGTCGCCGGGTCGGAAGGCAGCCGGAACACGATGACATCGCCGCGCTGCGGATCGCCGATCGATACGACCTTGGTGTTCAGCACCGGCAGGCGCAGACCGTAGGAGTACTTGTTGACGAAAATGAAATCCCCATCGAGCAAGGTCGGCATCATGGAATCCGAGGGGATGCGAAACGGCTCGAACAGGAAGGAACGGATCAACAGCACGATCAGGATGACAGGAAAGAACGAGCGCGCATACTCCACGATCACGGGATCGCGCGCTTCCTCGGCGGATGCGCCGCGCGCCGCCGCAGACTGCAGACGCCTGGCCTTGAACAGCCAGCTGTCCATGCCCCAGATGATGCCGCTCACCAGGGTGGCTGCCACGAGAAGGAATGAAAAATCGAAGATCATGCTTATTTTTCCTTGCCGATCTGCAGCACCGCCAGAAATGCCTCTTGCGGAATTTCGACCGAACCTACTTGCTTCATGCGCTTCTTGCCTTCCTTCTGCTTCTCCAGAAGTTTGCGCTTGCGTGAAATATCGCCGCCATAGCATTTGGCGGTGACGTTCTTGCGCAATGCCTTGACACTGGCACGCGCCACGACATGGCTGCCGATGGCGGCCTGAATCGCGATCTCGAACATCTGGCGCGGAATCAACTCCTGCATCTTGTCCACCAGTTCGCGGCCGCGCTGATAGGCATTGTCCCGATGCACGATGATCGACAGGGCATCGACACGATCGCCGTTGATCAAGACATCCAGCCGGACCAGCGGCGCGGTCTCGAAACGATTGAATTCGTAGTCGAACGAAGCATAGCCGCGGCTGACCGACTTCATGCGATCGAAGAAATCCATGACGACCTCAGCCATCGGGATTTCATACTGCAGGGACACCTGGTTGCCCAGATACTGCATCTTGATCTGCCGGCCGCGCTTCTCCGCGCACAGCTTCATGATTGCGCCGACGTAATCCGAGGGCAGCAGGATATTCGCCGTGATGATGGGTTCGCGCAGATCCTCGATCTCATTGCTGGGCGGAAGTCTCGCGGGATTATCGACGTACACCACGGTACCGTCGGTGCGTTCCACCTCATACACCACCGTAGGCGCGCTGGTGATCAGATCGAGGCCGTATTCGCGCTCCAGCCGCTCCTGCACGATATCCATGTGCAGCAGGCCGAGAAATCCGCAGCGAAAGCCGAATCCCAGCGCCGTGGATACTTCCGGCTCGTAATGCAGGGCCGAATCGTTCAACCTGAGCTTGGACAGGGCGTCCCGGAAGGACTCGTAGTCCTCGGAATTGACCGGGAAAAGGCCGGCAAACACCCGCGGTTGCACCTGCTTGAATCCCGCCAGCGGCGCACTCGCCGGCCGGCCGTCCAGGGTGATCGTATCGCCGACCGGTGCGCCGTCGATGTCCTTGATACCGGCGATGACGAAACCCACCTCGCCGCTTTCCAGCGATTCGGTGCGCACGGACTTGGGCGTGAAGCGCCCGACCTTGTCGACCTGATGGGCGCGGCCCGTCGACCATACCCGGATCTTCGCTCCGGTACGCAAAGAGCCGTTCACCACCCTCACCAGCGACACGACGCCGACGTAGTTGTCGAACCATGAATCGATGATCAACGCCTGCAGCGGCGCCTCGGGATCGCCCTTGGGAGGCGGCACCCTGCGCACCAGCTCTTCGAGCAATTCGGTGACATTCAGGCCGGTCTTGGCACTGACGCGCAGGGCATCATGCGCCTCGATACCGATGATTTCCTCGATTTCCTTGATGACTCGGTCCGGATCGGCCGACGGCAGGTCGATCTTGTTCAAGACCGGTACCACTTCCAGCCCCTGCTCGATCGCGGTGTAGCAGTTCGCGACGCTCTGCGCTTCCACGCCTTGGGCGGCATCGACCACCAGCAGCGCGCCTTCGCAAGCAGCCAGCGAACGTGATACCTCATAGGAAAAATCCACGTGTCCGGGCGTATCGATCAGATTCAATTGATAGGTCCGACCATCCCTGGAGAGAAACTGCAGCGACACGCTCTGCGCCTTGATCGTGATGCCGCGCTCGCGCTCCAGGGCCATGGTATCGAGTACCTGGTTTTCCATTTCGCGCTGCGCCAGCCCGCCGCACAGCTGAATGAACCGGTCGGCCAGCGTGGACTTGCCGTGATCGACGTGGGCGATGATGGAGAAGTTCCGTATGTGATTCATATATGACGGAAATTTACGCAGCACAATGGCGCCCGCAGCCCGTGACCGCAGGAGCATTCGCACTCTGGCGCTGAATCCTGAATGATACCTCACCGGCTGCGGTCACACGGCGGGAGATGCATACTCCGTATATGGAGAGCGTTGTCTCGGCCATGATGGATATTCTTCCCATTTTCACGGTGGCGCTCCATATCTAAAAATCGGCTTCATCAGTGGCGCCCGAGCAAAAGTCGGCGGCTCCAGGTAGAGGTAAGCGGTAACGGAGCAAGCAATCGCCGCTCCATGGACCGCCCCCGGAATCAGCCCAGATAAGCCCGGACGCGCTCTACGTCCAGCCGATAGGCGCAGACGAATTCTTCGTCGGCCATCAGCACGGGAATGCGGATGGCGTACCTGCGCTCCAGCACCGGATCCAGGGAGATGTCGACGATCCTGATCCGCTGCACATCCTGCGGCGGCAGCAGCTGCACCAGCTCGGCCAGCAGCTCGTCGCACAGGCTGCAGTCGGGGCGGCTGTACAGCGTCCATTGCGCGGGCCGCGACGAGGCGCCGTCCGGCACAGGATTGGCAACAGGCGGATCGGTGCAGGAAGGATCGGCGGAAGACATCGAGACTGTGGATTCAGGGAACCGGGGCCACATCCGGCGAGTGTACCGCCGTAGCGCCGTCCTTGGTCACCCCTGCCGCGATTGCCTCGACCGTGGCGGGCGGAACCTCACCCACCGCCGTCACCTGATGGCCGTCCAAGCGCCGGGAAAATGCGAATGCGGCACCCACCTTGCTCAGACCATTCATGGCCTCGGTGTCAGGATTGCGCGGCTCGATGAATACCGACACAGTGGCCAGACCGTCGGAATACACCAGATGCTGCACCGGCGTATTGGAGCCGGCGACGATCTGCAGGCGCCAGGCCGTGAGACGAAATCCTGCCGGCAGGCGCATCACGCTCCATTCCACGCTGCGCGACAAGCGTGGAGACTGCACATCCTGCCGGATCCAAGTATAGCCCTCACCCGACACGGCGGACTCGAGCGCCGCGGCGGGAATGCGCTCCTTGAAATTCACCTCGGCGAACAGGATCTGTTCGATCACATTGCCGTGGCTGTCGCACAGCTGCGATTTCAGCGGCATGGCGGTCTCGTGATCCAGCCACAGACGATAACCGTAGCGAAACTGATCGCGCGGCTGTACGGAGATGATCTGCGTGCGCCGCCCTAGCATCTTGGTGGAGGGTCCTCGCTCGATCTTGTAGTGGACCTCCAGATCCTCGCTGTAGCGAGGCACCGTCGAGATCAACGTGCCGGTCTCCTTGCGCCGGTCTACGAGCACCGTGCGCCGGTCGGGCAGATAACAGATGACCTCGTTCTGGGTGCGAATGACCTCCCGGCCGCTGCCATCCAAGGACACCAGCCTTTCGGTGACTCTACCCCGGTCCACACGGTGAATGATCCGCATGGTCTCGGAACTCGAACCGCGCAGATGAAAAAACCGCCCATCGTAATTGCGGGTGGAAATAGCCTGCGACATGCGCTCCAGCCAGGCGCGTGCCTCGCGATCCCCATCATCACCGCGTGCCCCTGCAGCCGACACCAGTAGCAGCAGCAGCAGAGAATACTTGTGCATGGACATCAAGGTGCCTGCAGCGGAGTATCGGCGATCGTATCGAATCCCGCGCCGCCCAGCCCGGCCTGCGGATAGCCGGCCTGGGAATCCAGATCGTCGGCCAGCACACCGGTCAGAACCGAGCGGCGCCCCAGGGGCGATGAATACTCGCTATGCGCTACCACGTAGTTCGTCAGGCGTGTCGCCGGGGCGGTTGCCGTGCCGCGTATCTGGGCGACCGGTTCAAAGACCTCGACCGGCTCGAAAACCGCGGCATCATCGAATACCGCCTGGCCCGGCATCCATCCCAACTGCTGTACGCCCAGCACGACCGCGCCCGCCACACCCGCCGCGACGGCCATGCTCATCACAGGCCGTATACGACGGACCAGCGCGGCGGACCAGCGCATCGAGGTGCGCAGCGTCGGTTCCTGTTCCAAAGCTGCCATGACATCCGCGGCGAAGCCGCGAGCCGCCGCCACCGGTTTATCGCTGCGCAGCGCCTCGCCGATAAGTGCGTAACGCCGCATGACCTCGCCCAGATCAGCATCCCGCGCCACGCGCTGCACCAGTAAATCGATCTGCGCCTTCGACAACTCGGCATCCAGGCAAGCGGAAACCTGTTCCTTCACCGCATCGCTCATGACTGCATCACCCGCTTCCGCAACATCTTCGGCTTCCTCGCGGCAAATCGCTCGCCAGGCCGCCCCCCGCGGTCCAGCACATTCCTGTTCATCGCTTCAGCCATCGCTCCGGCGTCAGCCTTGATTCTTCAGTCCAGCAAGGGTTTGAGCTTCTTGTCGATCGCCTCGCGAGCACGAAAAATTCGTGAACGCACCGTACCGACCGGGCAATCCATGGCATCCGCAATCTCCTCGTAGGACAGGCCCTCCAGCTCGCGCAATACGATGGCGGTGCGCAGATCCTCGGGTAATTGCTCCAATGCACGCTCCACCACCTCGCGGATCTCGTCCGTCAGCAGCACCCCTTCGGGCGTATCTGCCTCCTTCAATTTTGCATGGCGGTCGTACTGATCGGGATCCTGCAGATCCAGATCGAAATCCACCGGCCGGCGCCGGTTCGACACCAGCGCATTCTTGGCCGTATTGATGGCGATGCGGTACAGCCATGTATAGAAAGCGCTGTCGCCGCGGAACGTACCCAAGGCCCGGTAAGCCTTCAGAAAAGCCTCTTGCGCCACGTCCTCCGCCTCGGCAGGATCGTTGAGGAAACGTCCCACCAGCTTCAGTACCCGATGCTGATACTTCAGCACCAGCAGATTGAAGGCCGACTTGTCGCCTGCCTGTACCCGCTCCACCAACTGCTGGTCGGTGTCCTCCGCGGTCATCGGCCTGCTTCTCCGGGTGGCGCATGCGCAAGCCATATCGGCTGCCCGCGCACGCACAGCCGCTGCTCCATCCTCCTGCGAACCGAGCCGGCCGCAGCCCGCATGACTGATGGCCACGCCGAAGCGGTGCGGGCGGCACCCGTGAACAGATACTGGCTAGACTGATATCGAGTGGGAAAGTTCTGCGAAAAAAAACGGGCACCCGGGGTCGCGACGCGACCGCTATACCCCCGGCGGGAATCCCCGCCGGCCGGACCGCCGGGACACATCCCGGGCGCCGATCGTTCAAGTATGGGCTGCGCAGAGCTGGTCGATGACATGAACCCATTCCGGATCGGCCGGCACCTCACGGCGCACCAGGTAAGCCTGTAGTTGCGGATCCGGCAGGTCCAGCAATGCCTCGAATGCCTGTCGTTCGCCTTCCGGGGCGCAAGGATAGCGTTCCCGCAGATAGCGTTCGAGTAGAACATCGAGTTCGCGCATGCCGCGCCGGCAGCGCCAGCGCAACAAACCGATGGGTGTAGAGGTCATCTCGGCCCTGCCGAGAATACCGCCGGGCGGCACTCAGTGTTGCCGCTCGGCGATCTTTTTCTTGATTTCCGCGATGGCCTTGGCGGGATTCAGACCCTTCGGACAATATTGGGTGCAATTCATGATCGTGTGGCAGCGATACAGGCGGAACGGGTCCTCCAGATAGTCCAGACGCTCGCCGGTCGCCTCGTCGCGCGAATCGACGATCCAGCGATATGCGGCCAGCAGCACCGCCGGGCCGAGATACCGGTCGGGATTCCACCAGTAGCTGGGACAGGCCGTGGAGCAGCAGGCGCACAGGATGCACGCGCTGGGACGATCGATCAGTTCCTGATCTTCCTTGGACTGCAGGCGCTCGCGATCCGGCGGCGGCGGGCTGCGTGTTTGCAGCCAGGGTTTCACCGCCGCATATTGCGCATAGAAATCGGTGAGATCCGGGACCAGATCCTTGATCACGGGCATATGCGGCAGCGGATAGATGTTGACGGTGCCCTTGATGTCCTCGGTCGCCTTGGTGCAGGCCAGAGTATTCATTCCGTCGATATTCATTGCACAGGAGCCGCAGATGCCTTCGCGGCAGGAGCGGCGAAACGTCAGGGTCGAATCGATTTCGTTCTTGATCTTGATCAGTGCATCCAGAACCATGGGACCGCAGGCATCCATATCGATCTCATACGTATCTACGCGCGGATTGGCGCCGGAATCGGGATCGAAACGATAGATCTTGAAATTGCGGATATCCTTGGCCCCGGCAGGCGCCTTGAACGTCTTGCCAGGGGTGATTCTCGAATTCGCGGGCAAGCGAAACTGGGTCATTTTTGCTCTATCCTCGCCTTCGGCGTCTGGTCTCCGCTCCGGAGGCCGTGAGAACGCCCTGGTTCAGTACACTCGTGCCTTCGGCGCCACGGTCTCGACTTCGTCGGTCAACGTATTGAGGTGCACCGGCCGATATTCGAATCGCACGCCACCCTTCTCATCGACCCAGGCGAGCGTGTGCTTCATCCAGTTTTGATCGTCGCGCTCCGGATAGTCCTCGCGCGCGTGAGCGCCACGGCTCTCCTTGCGGTTGACGGCCGAGTTGATCGTGGCGACCGCCTGGCCCAGCAGGTTCTCCAGTTCCAGCGTCTCGATCAGATCCGTATTCCAGATCATGGAACGATCGCTGATGCCGACATCGGCGAACGACTGGAACACTTCCCCCAGCTTCCCGATGCCTTCCTGGAGGGTTTCCCCGGTGCGAAACACAGCGGCATGCGCCTGCATGACACGCTGCATGTTCAGGCGAATCTCGGCCGTCTTCAACGGCCCATTCGCATTGCGCAGACGGTCGATACGGCTGATCGCCTGTTCCCCGGCATCCGCGGCAAAGGGGCGGTGACGCATCCCTGGCTTGACGGTCTCGGCGCAATGGCGTGCCGCCTCGCGGCCGAACACGACCAGGTCCAGCAACGAATTGGAGCCCAAACGATTGGCGCCGTGCACGGAGACGCAGGCGGCCTCGCCCACCGCCATGAGGCCGGGCACGACACTGTCCGGATTACCATCCTTGTAGGTCACCACGTCGCCCTGCACGTTCGCGGGCACACCCCCCATGTTGTAGTGGACCGTGGGCAGCACCGGAATGGGCTGGCGGGTCACATCCACGCCGGAGAAGATCTTGGCCGTCTCGGCGATGCCCGGCAGGCGCTCGTGGATGACATCGGCCCCCAGATGTTCGAGATGCAGAAAAATATGATCCTTGTGCGCGCCGACGCCGCGGCCTTCGCGGATCTCGATCGTCATCGCCCGGCTGACCACGTCGCGGGAGGCAAGATCCTTGGCGTTGGGCGCATAGCGCTCCATGAAGCGCTCACCCTCCGAGTTGCGCAGGATGCCGCCTTCGCCGCGCACGCCTTCCGTGATCAGGCAGCCCGCCCCATAGATGCCGGTCGGATGGAATTGCACGAATTCCATATCCTGCAGCGCCAGGCCGGCGCGCAGCGCCATGCCGCCGCCATCCCCGGTGCAGGTATGCGCCGAGGTACAGGAAAAGAAAGCACGTCCGTAGCCGCCGGTCGCAAGGATAGTCTTGTGGGCACGAAAACGATGCACGGTACCGTCGGCCATATCGATGGCCACCACGCCGCGGCACTCGCCGTTCTCCATGATCAGATCGACGGCAAAATACTCGACAAAGAATTGTGCCTCGTGACGCAGCGCCTGCTGGTACAGGGTGTGCAGCATGGCATGGCCGGTGCGGTCCGCGGCGGCGCAGGTGCGCTGTGCGGTGCCCTTGCCGAAATGCGTGGTCATGCCGCCGAAGGGACGCTGATAGATGCGTCCGTCGTCGGTCCGCGAAAACGGCAGACCGTAATGCTCCAACTCGATGACTGCGCCCGGCGCCTCCTTGCACATGAACTCGATCGCATCCTGATCGCCCAGCCAGTCCGATCCTTTGACGGTGTCGTACATATGCCAGCGCCAGTCGTCCTCACCCATATTACCCAGCGCCGCGCTGATGCCGCCCTGCGCCGCCACGGTGTGACTGCGCGTCGGGAAGACCTTGGTGATGCAGGCGGTCGACAGGCCCGAATGTGCCAAGCCGAAAGTGGCGCGCAAACCGGCCCCGCCGGCGCCTACCACGATGACGTCGAAAGTATGATCGATGAACTGATACGCGCTCATACCGCCCCTCAAACCGTCAAGGGGCCCACGCCCGCAAAAGCGATGCGCAGCACCGCGAAAATACCGAAAGCCGCAACCACGACGTGCAGGAAGGCGGCCAGTAACAACGCTCCGACCTTCAACCCGCCATGGACATAGTCTTCGATGACGACTTGCACGCCGAGAAACGCATGCAGCGCAGCCGTGCCGGTCAACAACACCAGCAGCACGGCGTTCACCGGCGCACCGATCCAGGCGAGCACCGTCGCATAGGCGAAATCGGGCATGCGCAGCAGCGCCGTCACGAACCATAGTGCCAGGAGTGCCAAGGCGATGGCCGAGACACGCTGCGATGTCCAGTGCGCGACACCGCTCTTGGCCGAGCCGTTGCCCAGCGCGCGAGCCATGGGAGTGCGCAGACTCATGCCGCACCTCCACCCAGGCACAGCAGCGCCCAGAAGCAGATCGTCACCGTCACCGCGGCAATGAAAACGCTCCAGCCGCTGATCCTCGCGGTGCGTTTCTCGAAACCGCGGCCGGTGTCCCATACGAGATGGCGAAAACCGTTGAGCAGGTGATAGAAAAAGGCATAGGAGAATCCCACCAGTACCAGCTTCATCAGCGGATGGGCGAATACTCCCTGTAGCCGTGCATAGCTGTCCTCACCGCCGGCGGCGCTGATCAGCCAGCAGACGAACAACAACTGGCCGACGCTCAAGGCACAGCCAGTCACGCGATGCATGAAGGACAGCACCATCGTGTATTGGAAACGGTATGTCATGAACGGCGATAGGGGCCGTTGATGCCTGGTCGTGCTGCTCAAGTTCACCCCCATCCGGCCGCTGCTCGAGCGGCACCGGTACTCATCCTCTTAAAACCAGCCGATGCCGTACAAACCGGCAGGCTACGAATCACCCCAAAACCCAAAACCTTGATGGCCTTCAGAAATCGATGCAGCGGCCCGCCTTTTCCCAATCGCCGAAGCGCGTGGGCTCCGGTCCTTCCGGACCACCATGCTCCCGGCTCCGCGGAGCCTCTCCCGAGGCCGTCTGTGCAGCTATCGGGTCTTGCGCCGGCGCCGTGATGGGCGAAGCCGACATCTGCTCTGCAGGAGCTCCCCCGGGTATGATCGCCTTCCGGTCCCCGTCCTCGCTCACGGCATCTCCCATAACGCGAACATGGCACAAACGGCGGGATTTGTGCCGGCGAAGGATTCGGAGGATGATTGTCGATTACCCAGCGCCATGTGGGTAGTGTGCCAGATATGCATCGAGGGCGAAACCAGGCTACTTTCGTATGTGGCGAGGCCTGTATTCATATTTTGCGAACGACTTGCGGCGTACCGCATGTCGAGACCCGATGCCTCACGAACCGTCTGCGTGCGACGCCGCACCGATCATCCATGACCCGAACCGCTCCATGACCTGTCTGCCATGACATCGACCTCCAGGACACTGCTGGGCACCCTTGCAGTCACCGGCGCAGATGCACGCACCTATCTGCAAGGGCAACTCACCGCCGATCTCGATCGACTCGAGGCCACGCAGGTGAGGCTGGCCGGCTGCAACTCGCCCCAGGGCCGCGTGCAAGCGGTCCTGTGGATGATCGAGCGCGGCGATGACATCGTACTGATCCTGCCGGATGCGATGATCGACTCGACGGCGGCACGACTGCGCAAGTACGTGCTGCGCAGCCGGGTGAACATCCAGATGCGGCCGTTGCAAGTCCGTCCAGCCACGCTGCCCGCGCCGCTGGCGGCGTCCCTGCGGACGCCAGCAGCATCCATCACTGATGCATCTCGGGAACCCACGCATATCGAGCATGGGACCGACAGCTACGTACGTCTGCCCGGCCTGGAATCCTGGCTGAGACTAGCCGGCGAGGCGCCCATCGCACCGGATGAGGCGGCGCAATTCGATGTACGGCTGGCGTACCTGCGTGCCGGACTGCCGCAAGTCTATCCGCAGACCCACGAAGCGTTCGTTGCCCAGATGCTCAATCTGGATCTGCTCGATGGCATCAGTTTCTCGAAGGGCTGCTACACGGGCCAGGAAATCATCGCCCGGGCGCATTATCGCGGCGCCGTCAAGCGGCGCATGTTCCGCTTTCACGCCGCCTGTCCGCCGCCCGACCCCGGCACGCGCGTTCTCGCCGGCGCCAGCCATGCCGGTGATGTCGTGGACGCCGCCGCGGCAGGCGATGGCTGCGAGTTGCTCGCCGTGATCAGCCTGGCGCAGCTCGAGCAGGCACTGCATCTGGAAGGCCAACCCGCCGCCGCGCTGGAGCGCATGACGCTGCCCTACCCGGTCGCCTGATAGCGCGGCTCCCGCTCGAAGTCTGTGCCCTCCATGTCTTCAAGATTCCGAGGGCCCGATCCAGATGCTGAGAACCGTACGGTGGATGCGGCTCCGCTTGTGAGAATCTGTAACGATTGCGCGGCTCCCGCTCCAGGTCTTCGTCATCTGTGCCTCGAAATCTTGAGGGCACAGATGACGAAGACCTGGAGCGGAGCCGCATCCACCGTACGGCTTTCAGCATCGAGAGCAGGAGCAAGAACGGAAATCGGAAGCCGGATGGGGTGTGAGATGCATTGTCGACAAGCACCCTGGGCGACATCGGACCGGCCTATCCCTCCGGCCGCATGTAGGGGAACAGCAGAACGTCGCGAATCGATGCGGAGTTGGTCAACAGCATCACCAGGCGGTCGATGCCGACACCCAATCCCGCGGTCGGCGGCAGGCCATACTCCAGCGCACGCACATAGTCGGCGTCGTATTGCATGGCCTCCTCATCGCCGGCGTGCTTGTGCGCCAGCTGCTCCCGGAAACGGTTCGCCTGATCTTCCGGGTCATTGAGTTCCGAGAATCCATTGGCGATCTCCCGGCCGCCGACAAAAAACTCGAAGCGATCCGTCAGGAACGGATCGGCATCGTTGCGGCGCGCCAGCGGCGAGACTTCAGCCGGATAGGCGTATACGAAAGTCGGCGCGCTGAGGCGATGTTCGGCCGTCTTCTCGAAGATTTCGATCTGCAGCTTGCCGGCGCCGTGGCCAGGCGTATAGGCGATGCCCAGGCGATCGCAGTGTCCCCGCAGATACGCCACATCACGCAGCTTCGCGCGCTCGATGCCCTGATTGAAGTGCACGATCAAGTCCTCGACCGTCACGCGCCGGAAGGGCTGTGAGAAATCGAAGGTTTCTCCCTGATACTCGATGTACCGGGTGCCTTTCAGCACGTCGCACAGCCCCTGACACATGCGCTCCAGCATATTCATCAGGTCGATGTAGTCGGCATAGGCCTGATACAGCTCCAGCATCGTGAACTCGGGGTTGTGCCGGGTCGAGATACCTTCGTTACGGAAATTGCGATTGAGCTCGTAGACGCGCTCGAAGCCGCCGACGACCAGTCGCTTGAGATACAGTTCGGGCGCGATGCGCAGATACAGCTGCAGATCCAAGGCATTGTGATGGGTCACGAAGGGGCGTGCCAGCGCACCTCCGGCGATGGCCTGCATCATCGGCGTTTCGACTTCCAGGAAATCCATCGCGTCGAGAAAGCTGCGCAGGTATTTCACCAATTGGGTGCGCAGGCGAAACACCGCTCGGCTCTCGGGACTGATGATGAGATCGACGTAGCGCTGACGGTAGCGGGTTTCCTGATCGGACAATCCATGCCACTTGTCGGGCAGCGGGCGCAGCGACTTGACCAGCAGCCGCAGCTTTTCCACTCGCACCGACAGCTCGCCGGTGCGGGTCTTGAACAGCAGGCCCGCCGCGCCTACGACGTCGCCGACATCCCAGGTCTTGAATTCCTCGTAGGTCTCACCCAGCGCATCGCGCTGCAGGAACAGCTGGATATCTCCCGAGCGGTCCGTGATCTTGGCAAAGCTGGCCTTGCCCATGACCCGCTTGGCCATCATGCGTCCGCCCACCGCGACACGGACGGGATTGGCGTCGAACCACTCCGGGGCACGATCACCGTAGGCCGTCAGCAGCTGATCGGCGAGCGCGTCACGCCGGAAATCATTGGGAAACGCCACCCCGGCATCGCGCAGCTTCTGCAGCTTGGCGCGCCGCTCGGCAATCAGCTTGTTCTCATCTGCGGACATCACATCTGCGGACATTACAGCCCCTGCTTCAAGCTCGCTTCGAGAAATTCATCCAAGTCGCCGTCCAGCACGGCGGTGGTGTTGCCGACCTCGACGTTGGTGCGCAAATCCTTGATGCGCGACTGGTCGAGCACATAGGAACGGATCTGATTGCCCCAGCTTACATCGGACTTGGCGTCCTCCAGCACCTTCGCCGCGGCATTGCGCTTGTTCACTTCCAGCTCATAGAGCTTGGCCTTCAGCAGCTTCATCGCTTTATCGCGATTCTTGTGCTGACTGCGCTCGGCCTGGCAGGCTACGACGATGCCGCTGGGTTCATGGGTGATGCGTACCGCCGATTCCGTCTTGTTGACGTGCTGACCGCCGGCGCCGCTGGAACGATACACATCCACGCGCAGGTCGGCCGGATTCACATCGATAGCGATGTCCTCGTCGATCTCGGGCGAAATGAACACCGACGCAAACGAAGTATGCCGCCGGGCATTGGAATCGAAGGGAGACTTGCGCACCAGCCGATGCACGCCGGTTTCGGTGCGCAGCCAGCCGTAGGCGTGATCGCCGCCGAAGCTGACCGTCGCACTCTTGATCCCGGCGACCTCTCCCTCGTTGCAGTCGATGATCTCGGTCTTGTAGCCATGCGCGTCGCCCCAGCGCAGATACATGCGCAACAGCATGTGCGCCCAGTCCTGCGCCTCGGTGCCGCCGGCGCCTGCCTGGATGTCGAGAAAGCAGCTCCGGGAATCCATCTCGCCCGGGAACATGCGCTGAAATTCGAGCTTCTCGATATCCTTTTCGATGCGCGCGACGTCCTGTTCGATCTCGCCGATGGCGAGTTCGTCGTTTTCCTCCACCGCCATGTCCAGCAATTCGCCGGCGTCGGCCAGCGCCCGCCCGATCCGCTTCAGGTTCGCGACCACCGCTTCCAGGCGGGCGCGCTCGCGCCCGAGTGCCTGCGCCTTCTCGGGCGTATTCCAGATCTCGGGATCCTCCAGTTCGCGGCTTACCTCGTCGAGACGTTCGCTCTTGGTATCGTATTCAAAGAAACCCCCTGAGCGCCTCGCTGCGCCCGGCCAAGTCTTCGAGTGAACGGCGGATATGATTGATTTCCATGGTGCCTGGCTTGCTGGGTTGGTTGCGGGTTCATGCGCCGGTCTTGCCCGTCCGGCAGCGTGCCTGTCCGGCGCCGAGCAAGTCGTGGATCGCGATCCGAAACGGCAATGTTAGCATGCGGACATACAGGTACAGGCCGAAAGCGTCGATCAGCCCTCGTCTGCCAGATCCCGCGGTGTGCGCGTCCGCGACCTATCATCCAGGATGCGCAGATGCTCCGCGATCAGCTGCAGCCTGCCGGTGCCGCCATAGTGGTTGACATCCAGCCGATAGGCCAGCTCGATCCACGCGCCGAGCTGCACCTGCGGCGCATCCTCCTGGTCGAAATGCCGGAAGACGATCGCCTCACAGCAAGCGTCGAGTCCGTCATGCACCTCCAGTTTCAGGTGCCGTCCGCCGCCCAACACCCGCAGCCGGCGCACCTGGAAACGACCATCGAACAACGGCTCGGGAAATCCCTGCCCCCAAGGTCCCGACTCACGCAGCAGCTGCGCAATCTCGAGCGTCAGCTCATCGCTGCGCAGGGCGCCATCGGAATGCACGATGCCGACCGCCTGATCGATGCTCATCCACCGGCGCACCTCCGCATCGAAGGCCTCGCGGAACCGATCCAGACCCTGCGCCGGCAATGTCAGGCCCGCAGCCATGGCATGGCCGCCGAATTTTTCGATCAGCTCGGGATGCCGTACCGCCACCGCCTCCAGCACGTCGCGCACGTGGACCCCGGGCACCGAACGCGCCGATCCCTTGAGGGAGTCCGCGTCGGCGCGCGCCAGCGCAATCACCGGACGGTGCAGCTTGTCCTTGACCCGGGAGGCGACCAGGCCGACCACGCCCTGATGCCAATTTTCGTCGAACAGACACATGCCCAGCGGTAGTTGCGGATCTTCCGCGCGCATGTTCGCCACGCTCGCCATGGCATCCTGTTGCATCTGGCGTTCCAGTTCGCGCCGATCCTGGTTGAGCTGTGTCAGGCGCGCGGCAAGCTGGCGTGCCGTCTGCGCATCGTCGCTCAGCAGGCACTGGATTCCGATCGACATGTCGTCGAGCCGTCCGGCCGCATTCAGGCGCGGACCGACCTGAAACCCCAGATCCGCCGCCAGGACGCTCTCCGGGAGGCGATTGGCCGATTCAAGCAGCGCGCGGATGCCGGGCAGGCAACGGCCGGCACGAATGCGCCGCAGGCCTTGATATACCAGTATGCGATTGTTGCGATCCAGCGGCACCAGATCCGCCACCGTGCCCAGTGCTACCAGATCGAGCAGATCCGCCACCGGCTCGGGATGCAAACATCGTCCGCGCGTCTGCATTTCTCGAGTCAGCGCCGCCATCAAGTAAAAGGCCACGCCCACGCCTGCCAGCATCTTGCTGGGAAAACCGTTCTGCGCATTGGGATTCACGATCGCGTTCGCTGCCGGCAGGGTTGCAGCCGGCAGGTGATGATCGGTGATCAAGATATCGATGCCCAGCATGCGCGCCTGATCCACGCCGGCATGACTGGAAATGCCGTTATCGACGGTAATGATCAATCCCGGCTGCTGTTGCGCGGCCAGTTGCACGATCGGCGGCGTCAGGCCGTAGCCGTACTGGAAACGGTTCGGCACGATGAAGTCGACGTCCTGAAATCCGAGGCGCCGCAGCTGGCGTACCACCAGCGCGGTACTGGTGGCGCCGTCGGCATCGAAGTCCCCGACCACGATGATGCGGCTGCGTCTCGCGTGATGGACGCACAATAGTTCCACTGCGGTACCGATACCGTCCAGCCGGCCCACCGGTATGAGCCCGGTCAGTTCCAGATCGAGTTCTTCGGCCGCGCGCACGCCGCGTGCCGCGTACACACGCCGCAGCAGCGGATGCAGATCGGCCGGCAGGGTATCGCGCTCCGGCACCGACCGGCGCCGGATGGTACGTGTCAGCATGTCGGCCACTGCTCCGCCGCAAGCGGTCTGCGCCACAGCGCATGGCGTGCACCGCGCCCCACGAGGATCCGCCAGCGATCCAGTACCAGTTCCAGCCGCGAGATGCCGCCCGGCACCAGCGCAGCCGCAAGGGGGGCCAGCCAGGCGGATTCCAGGGTGTCCAGGTCGTCGGTATCCACGACCACCACTGCGCCGGCCTTGGACGGCGCCGGCAATGACGCCGCATCCATCGGCGCCGGCGCCACCGTCAGGCCATACAGGCGATACAGACCGCGAAGATAGGCATCCCGGCCAAACGCCAGCGGCAACGCCGTACGCCGCGGCAAGCTGTCCAGATCCAGGACACCTTCGCCGTGCAGCCAAAGCGCATTCACGGGCAGCGCGCCTCGCGCCTGGCGCTGCGCATTCACGGGATGCTCATGCAGCAGCATCTGCAGTTCGGTCATCAGGCGCCTGAGCATCGCAGCATCGCGTCCCTGCGGCATGGCCTCGTCCAGCGGCATGGACACGGCATGCTCGGGACTCACGCTCATGAATTGCCAGGCATGCGCGCCGCGTACCAGCCATTCGCTATCGCTTTCCTGTCTGCCGAGCAATTCGAAATCCGACGACTGCAGATGCGCCGCCAAAGATGGCATCAGTGCAGCTCGTTCGGCGGGCAGGAGGCGATTGTGTTCGCACAAGAGCATCGCCGACAAATGCTGCATGCCCGCGGCGAAATACAACGGCTGGGCGTGCATCCAGAAACCAGCGGCCGGCTCCCCGAGCTCACCGGTGCGGATCAAGGCGGCGCTGGGAAAATGCGCGGCCGCGCCGCCGAGTCCTACCGCCTCGAGCAGCGCGCTCTGCCAGGGGGCCAGGGCGCCGGGCCGGAACGGACGACAGGCCTGTCGCGATGCCTCATGCCCGGTTCCGTCCGCCTCCAGACAGCGGATCGAGCCGCGACCCGCGAGCAGTGCCAGCTGCCGCCAACGCACCTGGCGCTGCTCGCGGGCGCGAGCCAATGCGGGTCCGATCCGGGGGGCAATCAGGGTCAAGGAGCGGGATAGGGACATCTTCACGCGGCGATGGCGGCGGTAATGCGCTATCGTAACCGAATGAAGCTGACAGACGATGGAATTACGGGCGCGAACCTGGTGCACTCCTATGCGCGCGGCCAAGTGCGGGTGGCCGGCGAAGTGATTCGTGGCAGCTGCCTGATCAGCCGGGATCGGCTCGTGCGGGCATGGCGCCCTCGCTCGATCGCCCAACTCACCGAGGAAGACTTCGAGGCCGTGCTGGCGCTGGAGCCGGAGATCGTCGTACTCGGCTCGGGCGCAGACCAGCAATTTCCGGATTCGCGCCTGCTGGCCACGCTGATGTCCCGTGGCATCGGCTGCGAAGTCATGGAGACCGGAGCAGCCTGCCGTACCTACAATGTCCTGGTCAGCGAAGATCGCCGCGTCGTCGCCGCTCTGTTGCTGGAGGACGATGAGGAATCATGATGTATCGGCTGATCGCTGAGGCTCGGCAAAAACACCGGAATTTGCTTCTACCGGTGCAGGATCACCGGTAGGGCTCTTTGATTTGCTTCTACCGGTGCAGAATCACCGGTAGGGCTCTTTAGATTTGCTTCTACCGGTGCAGGACCACCGGTAGAAGACGCGAGGGACTGAAGTTCGTTCGACCCAACTCGTCATTGCCGGCGCATCAAGCGTCGTGCAGGTGACGAAATATTCTTGTTGTTCTGTTTTGTTCTTCTTCGCGCTGTTTCCTCGAATCCCCCTCCGCCCCCGCGTCTTCTACCGGTGATCCCGAAAAACCATCCGCTTACTCCCTCTCCTTAAGGTTCGCTCTCCTTGGACTCGCTTTCCTTGGACTGCCTCTCCTGGCTCCACTCTGCCTCCTTTCTCCTTATCTCCTTATCTCCTTATTTCCTTAATTTCCTTATTTCCTTTCTCCTCTCCCCCTTGGCGGCGACCAACCTTGTAGGCAGCTGCCGGACTCGGTCTTGATTTAGACAGAGTCCAGATTTATTCGTCGCCACACCGCGACATCGCGGGACGGATGTTAGACACACGATCGCATGCAGTGCAACTCTTTATTGACAAGTTTTTGCGGAATATATCCTCAGGGAGAACGTGCAATCCGCTCCCTAGCATCCATTGTCATTCATGGCTGTCACTCATGAATGCCGCGCGTGACCGCCGTTCATGAGTGCCTATGCGTACGACATGCGTCTCATCGCCGCCATTATTCGCATCATTGCCGCATCACCAAGCTATCGTTGCGGAAGCAACGTCAAGGGATTGTGCGGCTCGCCGTGAATCCGAATCTCGAAATAGAGCATCGGCGTTCCCTGCGGGCCCGCCCCCATCGTCGCGATACGCTGTCCCGAGGAAACGGTGTCGCCCTCTCGAATTTCGACCGAGCGCGTATGACCGTAGGCGCTGAGATACGTATCATTGTGCTTGATGATGACCAGCTGTCCGTAGCCGAGCAGGCCCGTACCGGTGTACACGACCTTGCCCGGACCGGCGGCGCGGATTTCATCGCCGAGGCGTCCGCTGATCGTCAGGCCATGTCCGCCGTTGGGCCGCGCCGTCAACGTAGCCGTACCGCTGCCGACCGGCCATTGCCATTTTACCGGTGGGCCGAGAGGCCGGGCTGCGGCTGACGGAACACCTCGCCTGGCAGCCGGACCGCTCGATCCCGGTCTGACGGCCGCACCGCTCCCGGTAGCGGCACGTGTATCGACGGCTTTCCTGCCGCGCGATGCGGAGCGCGGGTACAGCTTCAGCACCTGCCCCGGATAGATCACATAATCCTTTCCAATACCGTTCCAGCGAGCCAGATCCTTGTAGCTGTACCCCAGCCGCGTACCGATGGAAAACAAAGTATCGCCGCGCTTGACGGTATAGGTGCCGGCGCGTTCGGGCGTGGATGCGCAGGCGCCAAGCAGCAGCGACACCCACAGAATTACAATGCCGGCGCGCAGCGCACGATAAGGGACGTTCACGCCGCGGGCGGATCGGGCATCGGGTGCAGATGCCGCCGGAGCCTTGGCGATGGAAGACTGAAACCAGTGTATCCGTGGAGCATCCTGAGGGCATTCGAGATCGGACATCCGGGACATTCTGGCATCCGGGGCCGAGCGTGCCTTTAAGCCGTGCCCTTGACCAGGGGCACGAAGCTCACCAGCCCCAGAGTTTCGGTCTTCAGCTCATCGTTGTGTCGCGTGATCCGCAGCAACTGCTGATGCCCTTCAGGTCCCACCGGAGCGATGAGCCGCCCGCCCGGCGCCAGTTGCTCGAACAGCGTCTCGGGTATCGCCAGCGGCGCCGCAGTCATCAGGATACCGTCGTAGGGGGCATGCGCAGGCCAGCCCTCGAAACCGTCTCCATGACGTAAATGGACATTGGTGATCTTCAATTCCCGAAGACGCTGGCGCGCGCGATCCTGCAGGCTGCGGATACGTTCGACGCTGAAAATGAAACGCACCAGCGGCGCCAAGACTGCCGTTTGATAGCCGCATCCCGTCCCCACTTCCAGCACCTTGCCCAGCGTGCTCCCCTCGATGAGGGCTTCCGTCATGCGCGCCACGACGAAGGGCTGGGAAATCGTCTGCCCCTGGCCGATCGGCAGCGCCGTATCCTCATAGGCGCGCGTGGCCAGTGCTTCGTCGACGAACAGGTGGCGTGGAACATTGCGGATCTGCTCCAGAACGCGAGCATTGGTGATGCCTTGCTCGCGCAGGCGCTGCACCAGACGTTCGCGGGTGCGTGCCGAGGTCATGCCGATACCGGCACGCTTGCTGCCATCCTGAAATGATTTCACGGCTCGCGTCCCTGCAGCCATTCCCGCATGTCATCCAGCATCGAGTGCCGGGTGAGGTCGATTTGCAGCGGCGTCACCGACACTCGATTGTTCGCGATCGCATGAAAGTCCGTTCCCGGACCTGCATCATCGCCGCCACCGGCGGCGCCGACCCAGTACACCGGCCGGCCGCGCGGATCCTCGGAACGAACGATGGGCTCGGAACGGTGCCGAAATCCCAGGCGCGTCGCCTCGTAGCCGCGCAACTCCTCATAAGGCACGTCCGGCACATTGACGTTCAGGATGGTGGCCCGATGCAACGGGCTGCGCTGCACCCGCATGACCATCTCCACGGCGACGCGTGCGGCGGTCTGATAATGCCTGCCGGAATCCGCCCCCACGACCAGCGACATCGCGATCGCCGGCAGACCCAGGAAGCGCCCCTCCACGGCAGCTGCGACGGTGCCGGAATACAGCACATCGTCGCCAAGATTCGCGCCGTCGTTGATGCCGGAGACCACCATGTCGGGTTCCGGCTCGGCGGCGAACAGCCCGGAAATCGCAAGGTGTACGCAATCGGTCGGCGTACCGTTCACCACGAAATAACGGCGCTCGCCATACGGCAGCACGCGCAGCGGCACCTCCAGCGTCAAGGAATTGCTGGCACCGCTGCGATTGCGATCCGGCGCAACGACGGTAATCTGCGCCAGAGGGGCAAGCGCCTCGGTGAGCGCACCGAGACCGTCGGCTCGGTAGCCGTCGTCATTGCTGATGAGAATCTTCACGAATCCACTTGATATTAGCTGGAAATCATTCTGTACAGACCCCATGCCTGCGGCGCGGAACTATACTGCAATCCCCCCACGATCACATGGCCGGGGTCATTGTCATGAGCTATGCGGACGACGGCATGCAGCCATGCGCGGCCTGTAAGCCCTACGGCGGCTGCGGCACGCCGCATGTCGCTGGCCGCCGGTCCGCTCATGGCGGCACGCCGGGCGCCGCTATTCCTGATCCTCGGGCATATCCTGGATGAAAGCATTATCCAGCAGTTCATGCATGACGGCTGTCGCGAATGCGCCGCGCGGCAATCGAAAGGCGAGCCGGATCTGTGTCTTCGTAGTCTGCGTGTCCGTGACCTGCATATCCGCAGCCGGGTCGCCCGCAGTGTCGCAACGTGCCGCGGTGATGGACCAGGTCAGCTCGCCGACTCTCGCTCGCAAGGTGCGCCGCTGCGCTTCCATTCCTTCGCGAGCCAGGCCTTGCGCCAGTATCGGGTAGAGGGCGGCAACCTGCCGTTCCAGCGACGGCATCGGCTCCGGCGCGCCGCGCTCCGCACCCCATAATGGCCCCGTCGGGTGAATATCCAGCTGCCGGCAGCGCTCGCGCAAAACCTCATCGACGACGGGTACGGCAAAGATGCTGGCACTGCCGTCCAAACCGGCGATATCGCCATCGCACAGACGATTCCAGCTGCCCTCGGCCACACGTTGCGCCAGTACGGCATTGAAGATCGCAGCGCGCGCCGCCGACAGTGCGAAACCACGTTGGGTGCGATCCCGAGGTACGGCCTCACCTGCAAACCAGGCCTGCGCAAGTTTCAGGTTTTGTCCGGCATGGCCGAAGCGCTGGGGTCCGAAGTAGTTCGGGATGCCTTCCAGCGCGATCGTTCGCAGCCTCGCCTCCAACAGCGCGGCATCACCCGCGAAATCACGCACCAGGATCTCGAACTCATTGCCGCGCAAAGCGCCGCGTCTCAGCTTGCGACGCTGGCGGGCCACCGCGATCACTTCGAAACCCTCGCCCGAGACGGCCAGCCATTCCTGGATGTCGTCCCGGCCGATCGCCGAACGCGCCGGCACGGTGAACGACTGCTCGGCCACGGCGTCGCGATCCTTCAAGCCGGCGAAACCGACATCGCGAACATGGATCTTGGCGATGCGCGCCAGCTGTTTCGCAACCCACAGGGTATTGGCCCCACGCTTGCGCAGCTTCAGCAGCAGATGGTCGCCCTCCCCGTCTGCTTCGAAACCCAGCCATTCGCGCACCACGAAATCCTCCGGTACGGTGCGCAGACGCGCACGGCCCGCCGGTCCGCCGTGGGCGCGCGGCAGGTGGGACAGGGATTCCGGCTCGATCATACGGGTACGGCCTCCGAACCGGTCTCCGGACCGGCTCCTTCGCGCGGGCCGGTTCCTTCGGGAGCGTACTCGATCAGCGCAATGGCCTGGCAGGCAAGTCCTTCACCATGCCCGATGAAACCCAGGCCCTCGCCGGTCGTCGCCTTGATGTTCACACGCGCGGTCTCCAGACACAGGTCAGCAGCGATATTCGCGCGCATCGCAGCGCGGTGGGCGCCCAGGCGCGGCGCCTCTGCGAGGATCGTGGCATCGACATTCACAATGCGATAACCCTTTTGTTGCAGCAGTTCGCGCACATGGCGCAGAAAACCACGGCTGTCAGCGCCACGCCAGCGCGCCTCCGAATCCGGGAAATGGATGCCGATATCGCCCAGGCCCGCAGCGCCCAGCAAAGCGTCGCACAGCGCATGCAGCAGTACATCGCCATCGGAATGGGCCTGCACGCCGCGAACATGGGGAATCCGCTCGCCGCCCAGGGTTACATAACTGCCGGCAGTGAACGCGTGCACGTCATAGCCTTGACCGATACGCAGTGCAACGCTCATGCACCTGCCTTTCCGGATTCGTTCATTCCAACGCCTTCATTCATTCCAGATACGCTTGCGCGTTTACTCGGGTGTCGCATCCTGCCCGGAGGCGTCGAGGATCCGCGCAGCGCGTACCAGATCCTCCGGCAGGGTGATTTTGATATTATCGGCATCGCCGGCCACCACCTGCGGGCGCAGGCCCAGCGCCTCGATGGCCTGCGCCTCGTCGGTCACGGCGAACTGCCGCTTGGCACAATGCGTCATGGCACGCATCAGTATGCCGAATCGGAACAGCTGCGGCGTAAGCGCCCGCCACAAACGCTCGCGCGGCACGGTCTGCACGACACGCTGCGACTCATCCACTTGCTTGAGCGTGTCCACGACCGGCGTGGCGAGTAATCCGCCGACTTCGTCATCCTGTAGTTGCTCGAACAACCGTACCAGATCGGCAGCGGCCAGGCAGGGACGCGCGGCATCGTGCACCAGTATCCAGTCGCGCTCATTCGCCTGGACGCACGCCGCCGTCAGCCCGGCACGCACCGAATCCGCACGCTCATCGCCGCCGATGGCGATGGCGATCTTGGGATGATTCGCCACCGGCAGGCTCGCCCAGTGGACATCATCCCGGGACAGCACCACGATGATCCGCCGGCAGGCAGCATGATCCAGCAGCGGCGCAAGCGACCATTCGATGACCCGGCGGCCCGCCAGCGCCAGATACTGCTTGGGCATGGATTGCGGCCCCATGCGCCGCGACATGCCCGCGGCGGGAACGATCGCCTGATAGCCTGTCTGGCTGTCGGAGTCCACCGGTGTGCCTCGTCCTACCGCGTACCCACCGGTGGGGCGGCCGCGCGGCGCACATCCGCGCGATCGGATCTACCCGCACCCTCGCCGTCATCGCCTCGCGGTGCAGCGGGCGCCGGCTGCGCCCCCGGGCGCTCTTCATGAGACGGCAGGGATGGACTGGAACCAGGCATGCTACCTGGATGTCGTCCCGGCCGATCACGCTTCCGATCCTGTGGCCCCTCGTTCTGCGAAACATCGGCATCGGCGTGGGCATCGGCCGCCGCACGCCTGGGCTCGATGACCTGGTAGAAGGTCTCGCCCTGCACGATCATGCCTAAATCGGTGCGGGCACGCTCCTCGATCGCCGTCGTACCCTTCTTCAGATCCTGAACCTCGGCGGCCAAGGTGCGATTGCGCTCGCGAAGAACAACGTTTTCCTCGCGCTGCGCGGAGATTTCGCCGCGCAGTTGCTTCACCTCGCGCATCCCGCTTTCCCCCAGCCACAGCCGATACTGCAAAAATACGAGCAGCAGCAACAGTCCCGCAGCCAGGAATTTCATGCTTCAGTGCGGCACGTCGACCGAGGACCGTCAGCAGGCAAGGACGGGTCAGCTGGACAGGCCCGGAAGCGGCACGGGGAACGCCTCTGTACCGGCATAACGAGCCTCATCGCCCAATTCCGCCTCGATACGCAACAGTTGATTGTATTTGGCGATGCGATCCGATCGCGACATGGAACCGGTCTTGATCTGGGTGGCCGAAGTCGCCACGGCAAGATCCGCAATCGTGGCATCCTCGGTTTCTCCGGAACGATGCGAGACGACCGAAGCATAGTTTGCCGCAGTTGCCATCTCGATCGCCGCCAGCGTTTCACTCAGCGTACCGATCTGGTTGGGCTTGATCAGGATCGCGTTGGCGATGTGTTTATCGATCCCTTCCTTGAGTATTTGAGTGTTGGTGACGAACAAATCATCCCCCACCAATTGCACGCGACCACCCAGGCGCCGTGTCAGCAGCGCCCAACCATCCCAATCGTCCTCGCTCATGCCGTCCTCGATCGTGATGATCGGATAGCGGCCCACCAGGCCTTCCAGGTAGTCGGCAAACTGTGTGGCGGTGAATTTGCGATTCTCGGAGGCCAGATCATAGATTCCGGCATGGTGGAATTCGGTGCTTGCCACGTCCAGCCCCAGGAACACTTGCCGCCCGGCCTGGTAGCCGGCGCGCTCGATGGCCTCCAGGATGGTTTCCAATGCCGCCTCGTTGGACGGCAGATCCGGTGCAAAGCCGCCCTCGTCGCCGACCGCGGTCGACAGCCTGCGCTCGTGCAGCACCTTCTTGAGCGTATGGAAAATTTCCGCGCCGTAGCGCAGCGCCTCGGACAGCGAAGGCGCGCCGACGGGCAGGATCATGAACTCCTGGATATCGACGCTGTTGTCGGCGTGAGCCCCGCCGTTGATGATATTCATCATGGGCACCGGCAGGATCTTCGGACCCGGTCCGCCAAGACGGCGGAACAGCGGCTGCCCCGCTTCACGCGCCATCGCATGCGCATTCGCAAGCGACACCGCCAGCAAGGCATTGGCGCCCAGCCGCGCCTTGGTCGGCGTGCCGTCCAAGCCGATCATCAGGCGGTCGATCTCTTCCTGAGCGGACGCCTCGCGTCCCAGCAAGGCCTGGCGAATTTCCGTGTTGACATTGGCCACCGCCCGGGTGACCCCCTTGCCCAGGTAGCGGCGCGGATCACCATCGCGCAGTTCGACTGCTTCGCGCGTACCGGTGGACGCACCGGAGGGCACCGCGGCGCGGCCCATGGCGCCGGAATCCAGCAGCACATCGGCTTCCACGGTGGGATTGCCGCGCGAGTCGATGATTTCGCGCCCGCGGATGTCGACGATCTTGCTCATAACAGGCTTTCCTCATAAGGCTGACGTTTGACGATTCGATCGAGTTCTTTGAGCGTCGTCAGCAGCGCCTCCATGCGGCCCAGGGGCCACGCGTTCGGGCCGTCCGACAAGGCCTTGTCCGGATCGGGATGAGTTTCCATGAACAGTCCCGCCACACCCGCACCGATGGCCGCGCGCGCCAGCACCGGCACGAATTCGCGCTGCCCGCCGGAGGCACTGCCCTGTCCGCCCGGCAGTTGCACGGAATGGGTCGCATCGAACACGACCGGGCAGCCGGTGTCGCGCATCACCGCGAGCGAACGCATGTCCGAGACCAGATTGTTATAGCCGAAACTGAAGCCGCGTTCACAAACCATGATCTGCTCGTTGCCGGTCGAGCGCGCCTTGTCGACCACATTGCGCATCTCCCAGGGCGAAAGGAACTGTCCCTTCTTGATGTTCACGGGACGCCCCTGCGAGCAGACACTGACGATGAAGTTGGTTTGCCGGCACAGAAATGCCGGCGTCTGCAGCACATCCACGACCGCAGCCACCTCGGCAAGCGGCGTATCCTCGTGCACGTCGGTCAGCACCGGCACGCCAAGCTGCCGCTTGACCTCCGCGAGGATACGCAAGCCCTCCTCCATGCCCGGACCGCGAAAGCTCGCACGCGAGGAGCGGTTCGCCTTATCGAAGGAGGATTTGAAAATGAACGGTATGCCCAGATGCGCGGTCAGCTCCTTGAGCCGGCCTGCGGTCTCCAGGACCAAGGTCTCGCTTTCGACCACGCACGGGCCGGCGATCAAAAAAAAGGGCTGCTCGGCACCGACGGTATGATTGCAAAGTTGCATCGTGACTCGTATGCATGGCGCCAGATGCTGACGCCGGGAAGTCGTCCTTCAGGCGTTGACTGCCGCCGGCAATTGCTGATGGCGTCGAGCGCGCGCAGCCTGGACGAAATGTGTGAACAACGGATGGCCGTCGCGCGGCGTGGAGCGAAATTCCGGATGGAACTGGCTGGCCACAAAAAACGGATGCGAGGGCAGTTCGATCATTTCCACCAGACCATCGCGCGAGAAGCCGGAAAAACGCAGACCCGCATTCATGAGCTTCTGCAAATATCGGTTGTTGAATTCATAGCGATGGCGATGACGCTCCATGATCAGGTCCGCACCATAGATCCGATGCGCGAGCGAACCATGCGACAGCCGGACTTCCTGTGCGCCCAGGCGCATCGTGCCGCCCATCGCGGATTTATCGGTACGCTGCTCCAGCGTACCCTTCTCATCCTGCCATTCGGCGATCAGTGCCACCACGGGGTGGGCCGTGCTGCGGGCGAACTCGGTGGAATGCGCACCCTGCATCCCGGCCACGTTGCGGGCGAACTCGACGACCGCCAGTTGCATGCCCAGGCAGATACCGAGGTAGGGAAGCTGCCGCTCGCGCGCGAATTGGATCGCCTGCAGCTTGCCGTCGACGCCGCGTTCACCGAAACCGCCGGGCACCAGCACCGCATCGGCACCCTCCAGGCAGCCGACGCCGTGCTTTTCGATATCGGTCGCTTCCACGAATTGGATGTTCACCCGCGTGCGGGTGCGCACGCCCGCATGAGTCAGCGCCTCGGTCAGTGAAATATAGGAATCGCGCAGATTGACATACTTTCCGACCAGGGCGATCGTCACCGCCGCATCCGGATTCGCCTTCGCCGCCACCACCTCGCGCCATTCGTGCAAGTCGGCCGGCGGTACGTCCAGGTGCAGCTTGCGCACCACGATGTCATCCAGCCCCTGCTCGTGCAGCAACAGCGGGATCTCATACAGATCGTCCGCATCCACGGCCGTGATGACCGCGCGCTCCTCCACATTGGTGAACAGTGCGATCTTGCGGCGCTGCTCGTCGGGCAGCGGATCGGTCGAGCGGCACAACAGGATATCCGGCTGGATGCCGATCGAGCGCAGTTCCTTGACGGAATGCTGTGTCGGCTTGGTCTTGATCTCGCCTGAACTCGGTATATAAGGAATGAGGGTCAGATGCATATAGAGCACATTATCGTGCCCCAGCTCCACCCCCATCTGGCGGATCGCCTCCAGGAACGGCAGGGATTCGATGTCACCGACCGTACCGCCGATTTCCACCATGCATACATCGGCGTCGCCGGCACCCATGCGGATGCAATGCTTGATCTCGTCGGTGATATGCGGGATGACCTGGACGGTCGCACCCAGATAGTCGCCGCGGCGTTCCTTGCCGATGACCCGCTCATAGATCCGCCCGGTGGTGAAATTGCTGTTGCGCGAAGTCGTGGTGCGCACGAAACGTTCGTAGTGACCCAGATCCAGGTCCGTTTCCGTACCGTCGGTAGTGACGAACACTTCACCATGTTGGAAAGGGCTCATGGTGCCGGGATCGACGTTGATGTACGGATCCAGCTTCACCATGCTCACTCTGAGCCCGCGAGCCTCAAGGATGGCGCCCAGGGAAGCCGCCGAGATGCCTTTTCCGAGTGAGGAAACGACACCGCCGGTCACACAGATATAACGCGTCATCACAGGCACCGTCGCTTGAATAAGGCAGACTGGAAAAGGTGTCGCACCGCAGGTGCGGCACCGTCGTCACGACGGGAGAACAGTCTATCCGAGTCGCCCCGTCGATGAAAGCAGGTCGGGTCCCGCTTCCCATACGATTCTTGCCGAAGGTTCCCCCTCGCCGGCGGCGAATTCCTGTGCGATCCACAGATCGGCTACCGCCGCCAGACGGCCGGCACTGTAGATCAGCGGTACGTGCGGACGCCACCAGGGCAGCACGCCGCGCGACTGTAAGAGCTTCTTGAGGGTGCGCCGATGAGGATCGCCGGCAGGCCGCAGGAATTCTCCGCCGCGGCGGGCACGAACCTCCAGCGAGGGTGCAAGCCGGGTAACGGCCAATCCGGTAATAGGCGGTCCGGTGACAGGCGGTCCGGTGACAGGCGGTCCGACAAGGCCTGGTCCGGACATCCCGATCTCGGCCATGACGGTCTCGTGCCCGCCGTTCTCACGGCTGCCGCAATGCTCGAGACGCAGACGGCCCAGGCCGCCTGGCAGGACCAGCGGCTGCGTGGCCGGCCAGCGCACCGGCCAGCGCAGCGGTTCGAACGCCGCCGCGGGTACCTCGCCCGGGCGCAGTGCATGGATCAGGCCCGCATGCCGGCGCAGTTCCCCGCCCTCCCAGGCGACGCAGGGAACACGATCTTCGCGCGCCCGAAGCAGATCATGCTCGATCGCCGCAAGCTTGCGCGTGGAGGGTGCGAGCAGGCCCTGCTGACGGATCCAATAACGCAGCAGGTTGCGGCGGCGCGCCGGATCGAGCGAACGCAGGGCTTCGAGAGCCACGCAGGCCCCGACACCAGCCGCCGCGTAGTCCCGGGCCGCGAGCGCGTCCAGCACTGCGCCTGCCTCGCCAAGATGCGCAGCACTGCGTACGGCGCTGCGCGCCGCCGCGGGCCAGCGCTCTTGCAATGCCGGCAAAACACGGTGGCGCAGATAGTTTCGGTCGAAACGGGTATCCGTGTTGGACGGATCGGTGAGCCATTCCAATCGCTCCTGGCATGCCCACGCCTCCAGTGCCGTCCGCGTGAATCCCAGTAACGGCCGCACCAGCCAGCCTCGCGCGAAACGCTGGCCGGACGGCATGGCACTCAGGCCGCGCAGCCCGGCGCCGCGCATGAGAGCCAGCAGCACGGTCTCCAGCTGGTCATCGGCATGATGTGCCGTCAGCAGCAGCTCTCCCGGCGCCAGCAACGCTCCCAGGGCGTCATAGCGTGCGGCACGTGCCGCTGCCTCCAGCCCCTGGTCCGGCCGTCGCGGCACCTCGACCGTGACTTTCTGGAATGCCGCACCCAGGCGCCCGGCAAAAGCCTCGCAGTGCGTGCTCCAGCGCGCCGAGTCGTCATGCAGTTGGTGATCGATATGCACGGCGCGTAAACGATGACCGGGATGGTCGGCGCACAGGCGGGCCGCGGCATGCAACAGCACGGTGGAATCCAGCCCGCCGCTGTAGGCGATGCACAGGCGGCGTGCAGGGACGTCGCCGGCGACGTCCGGTTCCAGGCCCCGAAGGCCGGCCTCGATGCCGGCCAGCAGTGCCGATGGAGAGAATTGCAGCATAACCTAGCCGGGTGCCGTCGAGCCTCGCCGGCGCATTTACGCCTGGCTGAACACGCCGTAGGCGCGCAAGCGTTGCTCGCGGCTCCTGAGCAGTTGTTCCAGCGGCTGCAACTGCAGTTCGCCCAGATGCCGCAGCAGTGCGTCCTTGAGCGTATCCGCCATGGCCTGCGGATCCCGATGCGCGCCGCCGAGCGGTTCCTTGAGCACCTCGTCGATGACACCAAGCTTGGCGATGCGCTCGGCACTCACGCCCATCGCCTCAGCCGCCAGGTCCTTCTTATCGCCGCTGCGCCACAGGATGCCTGCGCAGCCTTCCGGTGAAATCACCGAATAAATGCTGTACTGAAGCATCAGCAGCCGGTCGGACACGCCGATCGCCAGCGCACCGCCGGAGCCGCCCTCGCCGACCACGACTGCAATGATCGGCACTTGCAAGCCCGACATCTCGAACAGGTTGCGGGCGATCGCCTCGCTTTGGCCGCGCTCCTCGGCGCCCACGCCGGGATAGGCGCCGGCGGTATCGATGAACGAGATCAGCGGCATCTGGAAGCGTTCCGCCAGATGCATCAGGCGCAGCGCCTTGCGATAGCCCTCCGGCTTGGGCATGCCATAGTTGCGGCGCACCCGCTCCTTGGTATCGCGCCCCTTCTGCTGGCCGATCACCATGACGGGCCTGCCCTCCAGTCGCGCCAGTCCGCCGATGATCGCCTGATCGTCGGCATACATGCGGTCGCCGTGCAACTCCTGGAAATCGGTGAACAGGGCTCCGATGTAGTCCATCGTATAGGGACGCTGCGGATGGCGTGCAAGCTGGGCGATCTGCCACTGCGTCAGGTTGGAAAAGATGCTGGTGGTCAGCGCGCGGCTCTTGGCGCGCAGGCGGGAAATCTCCTCGCCGATATTCACCTCGGTGTCATCGGAGACGAATCTCAGCTCATCGATCTTGGCTTCCAGCTCGGCGATCGGTTGCTCGAAGTCCAGAAAGTTCATCGCCATGCGGCATCAGGCTCCCATGAAAGAAGGCGGAACATAACGGCCGCTCCGCCCGAGAGCAAGACGATTGCAACTGGACACGACTCGCCGGCTTCCCGGATGAACGCGCAAATTGCCGTCGCGGCGCCGGCTCCCAATGATCTCAAAGCATTGCAGCGCGCACCGGAATGGATCAAATCCATTCTTGAGGCCGCGCTTCGGGGCTGATGGCGAGCGTGATCGATCTCATGATCGTCGTCAGCCGATCGAGGATGAGTTCGCCTTTCACCATGACTGCGCGCTACCGCGCTTGACCTCCCCAAGTTTTCGGCGATCTCGGAAACTTCTCCCATGCAGGCCTTCGCCGAGAGTTCAGAGAGATTCATGAATGATGCCCGCTAACGGCCGGGCGAATCCTTTTTGTACGGCCTGAGCCTGCGCAGATTGAGCAGATTGGCCGGTGAATACTGATCGGTCAGCACGCGGGCATTCTCATCCCAGTCGGCTTGCCTGGAAAACAAGGACAGCAGCCCTGGGGCATCCAGTCCGAACTCGGCAAAGGCATCTTTCAACTGCATGCTGTGGCGTTGCAGTACCGCGTCCTCCGGAAGATCGCCGTTGACCGCGATGATCACCCGGTTTTCACATTTCAGGTTGAAGAACTCGTTGAATTCGGCCGCATAGGTCACGGACTCATGATCGTACAGGCGGCTGGTCGAAAATGTATTCGCGGCCAGCACGCCCTGCGGCACCAGCAGCGATTTCACCTCGGCAATGAATTCACGCGTCAGCAGATGCTCGGGGATATATTCGTGGTCGAACGCATCGAGCATGATCAGATCGTAGTGCTGCGCCCGACGAATGGCGCGCTTGACGAAAACACGCCCGTCCATCTCGAACACCTGTATCCGCCCCGCATCGCGAAAGCCGAAGTATGCTCGTGCCACGCGCACGACGGCAGGATCGATTTCCACCGTATCGATGCGCGCCAGCGGGAACATCCGCGCCAATGTCATGGGCAGCGTACCGCCCCCCAGGCCGATGATCAGGATCGATTCGGGTGCGGGCTGCACATACAATGAAGCCAGCATCATGCCTATATAGCTCATGACGATGCGCTCGGGCCGCTGGCGGTCCATGCAGCTCTGGCGTCCGATACGGCAAGCACGAGTGAAGCACATGCAGCGTATGTGGCCGGCGTCATATACCATGACTTCGCGATACAGCGACCGCTCGGAGTGCAGCAGGCGCATCGCCTCCGCCGGCGCGGTCAACCCCAGCAGCAGCAACGCGAAGGCGACCGGCTTCAAGGCTGCCGGCAGCGGCTCACGCATGCCCGCGTCTTCCGCCGAACCAGGCCAGGATCCCGATGCATCCCGAAATCAGCAGCATGACCAGCAGGATATGATTCACTTCCATGATCAGCACCAGGTAGAAGGACGTCAGCAGGGTACCCGCCGCACTGCCGAACGTCGACGCGAAGTACAGCTGGCCTGCGTGACGTCCCGAACTGCTTCGATCCTGTACCAGCAGGCGCACGGCATACGGGGAGACCATGCCCGAGAAAAACGTGGGTACGAAGAACAGCAGGCTCGCACCCAGCAGCGAACCGAAGCGTGGATCCGGCACCCGCTGCGCGACGGCATCCAGTATGCCCTCTGCAAACATCAGCAGCGGCGACACGCTTGCCGCGGCCACCAGCAGGATGAGACCGAGCCGCCGCACGCTCGGAGCATGCACCGATAACCGGCCGCCCGCCAGATAGCCCAGCGACAGTGCCAGCATGAACACCGTGATGATGGCACCCCATACGTAGATGCTGCTGCCGAAGGTCGGCGCCAGCAGGCGCCCACCCAGCAATTCGATGGCCATCACGAAAAAGCCGGACCACCCCGCGATCAGGTAGCTCAGGAAGACTTGCACGCGAATCTCTACCTCTCCATATCCGCCGGCTCACGCGGCGGCGGACAGGTGCATTACTTACTCCGGATTCCGGGACCCGCCTGTCTCGGCCGGTACGGTCGGTGCGGCCGGTACGACCGGCTCGCCGGTCGCTGCGATGATCTCGAAGCGATCATGAATGGTCCCTCGCGCCCGGGGCGCGCCGCCGCGGCGCCAGATGGACGAGGCGAAGTCGCGCGACTGCTGCGGCGGCACCGACACCGCCGTCCAGTGCTGCTCCTGCCAGATCGGTTCGCAGCCGCTGGGATCCAGCGCTCCCTCGTAGCAATCCAGCCGTGTCAGCCGGATCGTTATCGTCTTCAGCAGCATGTCCCGGGTCTGGTTGCCGATGCGCCCATGCAGTTCGAAGGGCGCACCGCCGCCGGTCAACCGCATGCCGTCAAGGTGCACCGATTCCACCGGCACCGAGCGCAACTGCGCCGCCGGCGAACTCGGACGCCCACGCTCCTGCACGAGCGCCGGCGTGGCCGGGTCAGGGCCGCGCCAGCGCTGTACGATTCCCCACCCCAGCAGGATGCTCAGTACCACGAATCCAGCGATCGCCACCGGCCGCAGCCGCGGCACGGCGATCGCAACATAGAGAAATGCAGCTGCAAGTATCCAATACATGCGCCAAGGATAACCGCAGGCTGCCGCAACCAGACAGCTAAAACCGCCCGGATATAAAAGATACGCTTGATCCGTGCCGCGAACATGCCAAGATCATCGTTCCCCGCTCCCGCGAAAACGATGACCAACCCGCCACCGCGCGGATGATGAACGCTTTTCCACCATGAAACCGCGCCCCAGCCGATCCCGCAGCCGCGACGATGGCGGCATCGTGTACAGCACCGGCATCGGCGAGCGCTGCCCGAACTGCCTGCGTGCCCGCCCCGAATGCGTCTGCCGCAAAGGCACACCCGGTAAAGGCGCGTCCGGCAAGGCGGCTGCCGACGGCGTCGTACGCGTCAGCCGCGAGACTCAGGGGCGCAAGGGCAAGGGTGTTACCGTCATCGCCGGACTGGGCCTGCCCGAGCCTGAATTGCAGCTGCTTGCCACCGAACTCAAGAAGCACTGCGGCTGCGGCGGCTCGGTGGAGAATGGACGTATCGAGATCCAAGGCGATCATCGCGATCGCCTCGTCGAGGATCTCACCCGGCGCGGCTGGGCGGTGAAACGCGCGGGAGGCTGAGCATCTTTTGCTTACTGGTGCCGCTACTCGCGGTGCGGCGCCATCCGAGTACCTCATCCATCACTTTGGGCCAGGCCGGCCGGCTTCCGAATCGGAAAAAGCGTTGGAATCAAGGCGTGCATTGTTGCGGTGGAATGACAGTGTGTCGCACCTTGGAGTGCTTGTCAGCGGCTGGAGTTTATTCCTACACTTGGTCGTAGTTGATTGAAAATTATCCGACTTCATACGGTGGAGAAACTGCATGCAGCTTAACGACTGGGCGACAACCCGTCTTCGGGACACTCAAGCTCGATGCCAATGGCATGCTGGACGACCGGCAAAACCGCATCCGCCGAAATCGCTTCGTTGCGTGAGCGCGTGAAGACGATGACTGCCAAGAATCTTCCCCTCGCCGGAATCAAGGTCGTCGAAGTCTCCATGTGGGCCTTCGTGCCGGCGGCAGGCGCCGTGCTTGCCGATATGGGTGCCGAGGTAGTAAAGATCGAGCCGCATACCGGTGATCCGATGCGCGGACTCACTTATCAGGGCATCGCTCCTGGTACCGGAGGTTTCACCTTCCTCTGGGATATTTTCAATCGCGGCAAACGCAGCGTCGCGATGGACCTGAACGTCGAGGGTGCCACGGATGTGTTGCACCGGCTCTTGGAAGATGCCGATGTTTTTCTGGTAAGTCTACTGCCGTCGGCGCGCCGGAAACTGAAGATCGACATCGAGGATATCTGCAGCCGCCATCCCAGGCTCATTTATGCTGTGGGCAGCGGGCAAGGCGCCCATGGTCCCGAGGCGGACAAGGGCGGCTATGACGCGCTCTCCTTCTGGGCGCGCGGCGGTGTAGCCTCTGCGGTAACGCCGGACGACTCGCCGCACGTTCTCCTGCAACCGACCGGCGCCTTCGGCGACAGCATCAGCGGCGCGATCCTGGCCGGCGGCGTTGCAGCGGCACTCGCGCAGCGGGCAATGACCGGCAAGATTTCAGTCGTCGATACCTCACTGCTCGGTACATCCATGTGGGTGATGCAGACCGGCATCATCGGCGCAACGCTCGCCGGCGTAAACGAGTTGCCCAAGCTAAGCCGCGACATCGTGCCGAATCCGCTGGTGAATAGCTACCGCACATCCGATGGACGTTTCATTGCCCTCTGCATGCTGCAAAGCCAGCGCTATTGGCCGGGCTTCTGCAAAGCCGCCGGCCGTCCTGAGCTGATCAACGATCCACGTTTCGATACCGACGAGAACCGCACCGCGAACCTGAAGGCCTGTGTGACCATGCTCGATGAGCTGTTTGCAACACGCACGCTGGCCGAATGGGAGACGATCCTTGCAAGCCAGGAAGGCCAGTGGAACATCGTGCAGCAGGCCGGTGAACTTGCACGGGATCCGCAGGCAGTGGCCAACCGCTTCATCCAGGAGGTCGATTACGGCGACAGCCGGGCACTCAAGATGGTCAGCACGCCCCTGCAGTTCGACCGCCAGGCACTCAATGCCCGTCCGGCCCCCGATCTCGGGGCGCATAACGACCAGGTGCTCGCCGAGCTCGGCTATGACGAGGAACAGATTCTCAACTTGAAGATAGCCGGCATCGTTTCCTGAGACGGCAGCCGACGCACCGAAGATTCGCGTAAGGAGCATTCGATGGCTGAAAGCCTACGACGGTCGACCAGTCCTTTGGCCGAAAAGCTATCCCGAGAGGATTCCTGTCCGCACAAGGGAACTTCGGCATTGGCATCCAACCAGGCCGATCAGGCTGCATCGCATACGGCGGCCGGCGTTCCCAATGGGATCGAGACCGACTGGGATCCAAGGTCTGCCGAAGTTCTGCGCGATCAACGCGCCGCCTATGACTCCATGCGCGAACGCTGTCCCGTCGCCTTCAGCGAGTTCATGCACTGGTCTTTGTTCCGTCACGAGGACATCGAACGTGCGCTCCTGGATCATGAAACCTTCAGCAATGCGGTATCCCAGCATCTCACCGTACCGAACGGCATGGATCCGCCTGAACACACGGCTTACCGCGCCATCATTGATCGCTGTTTCACACCGGAACGCGTCGATGCATTTGCACCCGTCTGCCGCGGGATCGCTGCCGACCTGGTGCGCAACATGCTGGGACGCGACGAGGTGGAGTTGATAGCGGATCTGGCCTTGCCGTTCTCGGTATACGTGCAGTGCGCTCATCTCAACTGGCCGACGACCCTGCATGAGCCGTTGATCCGCTGGACGCGAAGAAACTACGAAGCCAATCTCAAGCGGGATCGGCATATCACCTCGGAAATAGCCCGGGAATTCGAGGCGCTCATCGACGACATGATCGAAGCCCGGTCGCAAGGACAGTCGAAGCCTGAAGACGATCTTACCGCCGTCCTGCTCAATGAGCGCGTGTGGGGACGGCCGCTCAGCAACGAGGAAATCGCCAGCATCCTGCGAAACTGGACTGTCGGTGAGATCGGTTCCATCTCAGCGGCAGTGGGCATCGTGGCCTACTATCTGGCGCAGCATGTCGACTTGCAGCAGCAACTCAGGACACAACCTTCCCTGCTGGATGCCGCTATCGATGAAATCCTGCGCATGTTCGGCCCGTTGGTGGCCAATCGGCGGATCACGACCCGTCCGGTAGAAATCGGCGGCCGGAAGATCGGCGCCGGTGAACGGATATCGCTCATGTGGATCGCCGGCAACAGAGACGGGCGCGTCTTCGATGATCCCGACAGCTTCCGTCTGGATCGCGACCCGGCAAAGAATCTCCTGTATGGGGCGGGCGTTCATGTCTGTCCAGGTGCGCCGCTGGCCAGGCTGGAGTTGCGGATGATCACCGAGGAACTGCTCAGACAGACCACGGCGATCGAGCCAGTGCCCGGTAAAACCCCTGTCAATGCCATTTTCCCTTCGAGTGGATATGCCACGCTGCCGCTGTGTATCAAACGTTGATTACAGAATTTGCTGGCTTGCCGAGCGAGCAGGTTTCCTGAAGTTCCAGATCCTGCAGTTCGGTGCAGGCAATTGTCAGTCAAAGATAGAGGAGTTTCTGAAATGAGTGCCATCCCCGTAAAACTATTATCGTGCGACACCCACCTTGAGCACTGGGGTACGGTGCTCGAGAATTACATTCCGCAAAAACATCATCCTCTGTTCGAACAGGCGCCCTACAAGATCAAGATTCACGGCCACACTCCCTGTTATGGGGACGATGGCGTGAACGTCGCGGCCATCGGCGGCTATCGCGACTACTGGAAGATCAGAAAGGGAACCATCGACATCAAGAAGGACAAGATTCCAGGAACCTATGGCGGACCGGATGAATATGCCGAATGGATGAAGATCGACGGCATCACGGCGGCCGTACTGCTTCCCGGCGGGCCGACGGGCTCTGTCATCGGCGTGGCCCGCGGCACGCTCGATCGGGCTGAATATCTGGACGTGCTGCGGGGTTACAACAACTTCGCCAGCGATTTCTCCAAAGCCTATCCCGATATGTTCCTTGGCGGCGCCTGTATTCCGACGACCGGAATCGATGATGCCATCGCCGAGTTGCAGCGGGTAAGCAAGTTGCCGGGTATTCGTACGGTCGCACCGGCTGCCTTCCCCAATGGTTCGGCCAGTCCGCAACCCGAAGACGATCGTTTCTACCAGGAGGCGATGAATCTTGGCATGCCCATCACCATGCACGGCGGCTGGTCCAGCCCGATCGGCGGCTGCAAGAACGACCAGGACGTGGCTGCCTGGATCATCGGTCATATCGAGGTCGTCACCGGCGGACCCTACAGCGCGACGCAGATGATCCTGTCAGGCGTGTTCGACCGTCTGCCGAACCTGCGCATCATCGTGCTTGAGGCCGGTGCCGGTTGGCTGCCCTTCTCCATGGATGTCATGGATCACTTCTACGATCGCCAGCGCCATTGGGCGGGTATCGACCTGAAGAATCCTCCCTCCTGGTACTGCACCAGCGGCAATTTCCTATGGAACGTCATTGCCGACAGGCACGCCATCAAGATGCGGAACTTCATCGGTGTCGACAACCTTTCCTGGGCATCGGACTTCCCGCATGGCAATTCCGAGTTTCCGGAAGATCGCGCCCGGGCCATGAAACTTGTCGCGGACTGCACTGCCGAGGAGCGTAACAAGATCCTCTGGAGCAATGCCGCCCAATTCTACGGGCTGGAGACCTGAGGTATTCCCTTGGCGGGAAGGCGGCGCCCGGACTTCATCCTATGATCCGGGCTGCCGCTCCCGTCTTCTGAACCTTGTGAGGATACTGTATGAACACCGTGCATAGTGCAGATACGGGTACGGCAACTGTCGATCGATCGAAGCTGCCGCTGGTTTATTCCTGTTCCGGTTGCTCGAGCGCAGCCCAGACCAGCAATAGCGTGGCAATCGCGCTCGATCGCCGCAACCTGGCGGAGATGTCCTGCATCGCCGGCGTGGGTGGTGATGTCAAGAAGCTGGTCAAGGTTGCCAAGTCCGGCCGGCCGATCATTGCGATCGACGGTTGTCCCTTGGCCTGCGTGAAGAACTCTCTGGCACGTCACGGGGTGGAACCGGCAGTCTGGCACGAACTCTCCCAGTATGAGGTGGAAAAGGTCTATCAGGCCGATCCGAATCCTGAACTGGTGAAGAAAGTGATAGGCATCGTGACCGACTCGCTGAGTTCGATACCGCAGAAGTAAGCCTTTGCCGCCCGGGATGCAGTCGCATCCCGGCCGGACTCGAGATCTCGCCGCCGGCATGAAACCCGTAAGCCGTTTTCGCTCCCAAGCTGTTTTCGCCATGAAAGATTCGAGTTCGAGGGCGAATATGCATGGGATCGCCGTGACCTGCACGGTCGCGGACAAGGGCTTATCAGACGAAGGAATCTGTTGCTAAACGACACTGATGATGACTACGAATATTCAGGATAGAAATTCAGCGCGTTTGGAAGGAACCGGTTCCTCGATTTCCGTCGCACTGGCCGGCAGCGGTGGAACAGGCGCCATCTCGGCAGCCACCATGCTGGTGGATGCCGCCGGAAAGGCGCAGTGGTACGCGTTGATGACCCGATCGGTCGGTGCGCAGATCCGGGGCGGTGAGACCGCTGCGCTGATCCGCTTCAGCACCGATCCCGTGGCGGGTCACGGCGATGATTTTCAGGTTCTGCTGGCCTTTGACTGGCAGAATCTCGAACGCTTCGCCAGTGAAATCCCCTTATCGGCGAACAGCCTGGTCATTGGCGATCTGGACCATGGAGCGGCGCCGGAGGTGATCGCCGCAACCGGCGCCCGCTATGTCGGGCTGCCGCTCAAACAGCTTGCCAGGACGATTCCCGGCGGGCGTCCGAATATGGTGGGCATGGGAGTCGTTGCCGGGCTGATCGGGCTGCCGCTTGAGCCCTTGTATTCCGTACTCGAGAATTTTTTCGCCGATAAAGGCGATAAGATCCTGGCCGTCAGCAAACAGACGGTAGCGGTCGGTTATGAAGCGGCGGCAGCGCTCGGCGATGAATATCGGCTGCCGCCGGCTCATACACCGTCATCGGGAAAACGCTGGAGTATCAGCGGCAATCAGGCTACGGGCCTGGGCGCCCTCAGGGGAGGCATCCGCTTCGTTGCCGCATATCCCATCACGCCGGCCACCGAAGTTCTGGAGTGGATGGCGGGGGCATTGCCCGGGGTCGGAGGCGCGCTGGTCCAGGTCGAAGATGAACTGGCGGCAATCAACCAGATCGTCGGCGCCTCATACGGCGGTACGCCGGCACTCACCGCCACCGCCGGTCCAGGCCTGTCATTGATGATCGAGTCGCTGGGTCTGGCCGTCGCTGCGGAAGTCCCGCTGGTCGTGGTGGATGTCATGCGCGGCGGTCCATCGACCGGCATCCCTGCGAAATCGGAGCAGGCGGATCTCAATATCGCGATTTACGGCCTGCATGGAGATGCCCCGCACCTGGTGCTGGCACCGAATTCCGTAACGGACTGCATCTTCACTACACAATGGGCCACGCATCTATCGGAGACTCTGCAGGCACCGGCGATCGTGCTTTCCGATCAATATCTCGGACAGACGAAAGCGGTGTTGGACAGGCCTCCCGATATCGTTTTTCCGACCCGGCGTGAATTGGCTAGCGAACCTGCCGACGGCCGGAAGTATCTGCGCTACGCGGATACGCCTTCCGGTGTTTCGCCCATGGCGACCCCGGGTATGCCGGGTTGTCAATATACGGCGGACGGTCTCGAGCATGATCAAAGCGGTGCGCCCTCCTCGCGTGCCGAGGACCATCTTGCTCAGATGAACAAACGTGCCCGCAAGCTTGCCGACCACGACTACGGAGACTACTGGGCGGATCTCGACGGCGAAGGGGATCTGGCCATCGTTACCTGGGGCTCATCCACCGGCGCGGTACGAGAAGCGGCGAGTAGATGGCGAAAGGAAGGCGGCAAGGTCAGAGTGCTCAGCGTTCGCCTGCTGGCGCCGGTACAGCCGGAAAAATTTCAGCAGGCCCTTGCCGGCGTATCTCGCATACTCGTGGTCGAGCAGAGCCACGGTGCACAGTTCTACCGCTACTTGCGGGCTTATTACGACCTGCCGCAGCAGACCAGGATCCTGCATCAACCCGGTCCGTTACCGTTTCGGCCGCACCAGATCTGCGAACAACTTTCCAGCTGGAGAGCGACGTGATTCATGAACCCTTGCTGCAGCAGAAAGAACCCGATGCCGTCATGAAGGATCCGGACAGCTATCGTTCCGGGGTCAAGCCGGTCTGGTGTCCCGGATGTGGCGACTATTCTGTGCTGAGCGCTCTGACCAACGCCATGAGTGCGCTGCAGCTGCCGCCTGAACAGGTCGCCTTGATTTCGGGCATCGGCTGCTCATCGCGAATACCGACATATGTCAACGTCTATGGTTTTCATGGCGTGCATGGGCGTGCCCTGCCGCTGGCCACCGGACTCAAGCTGGCGCGGCCCGATCTGACCGTACTGGCAGCCGGAGGCGATGGTGACGGTTTTTCGATCGGCGGCAATCATTTTCTGCACGCCTGCCGCCGCAATGTGGACATGACCTATATCATCATGGACAACGAGGTCTACGGCATGACGAAAGGCCAGGCCTCGCCGACCACCGCGCCGGACTGGACCGGAAGCGATCTAACCCCGGCGGGAACCGGCTTGACCGCTTTTCAACCCTTGTTGCTGGCATTGGTGACCGGCGCCAACTTCATCGCCCGCTGCTTCAGCGGCGACCCGGCCAATTTGGCGGAAATTCTGGTCGAGGCGATTCGACACCCGGGCTTCTCGGTCGTACAGATCCTGAGTCCCTGTCCGACTTTTCGCCCGGAGCAGCGCCAGTGGAAAAATCAGGTGCGTGAGATCCCCGACAGCGCAACAGCCGATTTTCGCAGCGCCGCCCGTTTTTTGATGGAAGATGACGGCCTGAGCGTGGGGCGGATCCTTTATCGCACAGATCGTAAGCCATTCGCGCTCTCGAAGAACCGGCGCGGTGATATCAGCGAGTTAGACATGGAATTCGTACTATGACTGCAAGCGGCAATATCAAACCGGAGCGTTCCCTCGAGGATCTGTTGGCCTATGCCGAGATCATGGAACGTGCTGCCGCCAATCGTTATGCGGAGTTGGCCGATATCATGACGGTCCACAACAACCCGGAGGTCTCGGAATTATTCCGCAAGATGGCTGCCATCGAATGGCTGCATGTGAATAATGTCAATGAACTGTCACGTGAACTGACGACCCCGGTTGATGCGGTGCAGGCCGGCGGCGGTGATCGCCTGCGCGGCGCCGAGATTCCGGATTCGGAAGACATGCATTATCTGCACACGCCGCACCATGCATTAAAACTGGCGCAGAAATATGAGCAAAACGCTCTGGATTTTTATCGCCAATTGGCCGAGTCGGCGAAGAGCGACGAGTTGCGTGCCGCGGCGCTGCGGCTGGCGGCCGAGGAGGAATCTCATCTGCGTGAATTGGATAGCTGGCTGCTTCAGTATCCCGAACCGGAACCCGGTTGGGATAAGGACTTTGATCCGCCGAATGCAATTGATTGACTCGTACAAGCACAGCAGGACAACACCGGCACCCGCTGTCCAGGTGATGATCTGCGGATACACTTGATGTTCATGCTGGATCGGCAGGCCAATGCGAAGTCTGTCGCAGCAAATCGCCGGGAACGCTCGGCATACTTCGATATTGACCGATAGGTGGCAAGTCATGAGTCTGAGAATCACGGAACTGTGCAGCGCCTGTGATGCGTGTCTGTCTGAATGCCCTACGGAAGCCATTACCGCCGGAAGACCCTACGTAATCGATCAGGACAAGTGCGTCGAATGCGTCGGCTTCTTCGATGAACCTCAATGCATGGATGTCTGTCCGGTCAACGGAGCAATCGTGCCGGCAACGATGCAGTCCGGTGCCGGTTGACGAAGATATCGCCGATGCAGGCAGTCGCCATGAGCACCGACCCGGGAGATCTGCGCCGGGCGTTCGGTACCTTTGCCACCGGAGTGACGATCGTTACCGCCCGCAGCGTGACCGGACAGGACGTAGGCTTGACGGTCAACAGCTTCAGTTCCGTTTCGCTGGATCCCCCGATGGTGCTCTGGAGTCTCGCCAAAACCTCGGGAAACCGTGCCACTTTCATGGAAACGGACTCTTTTGCCGTACATATCCTGGCCCAGGAACAGGCTGATCTCGCCGCGATATTCGCCCAGCGCGGTGTTGATAAATTCGCCGGGCTCGAGCTTGATCGCGGTATCGAACAGGTCCCTTTGCTCGATAACTGCAGTGCCCGCTTCCAGTGTAAGACGGTTTTCCGCTTCGATGGCGGCGATCATGACATTCTAGGCGGCGAGATCGTCGCCTATGAGCATTTCGAGCGCCCTCCCCTGGTCTTCCTCTCCGGCCGGTATGCGATTGCCATGGAGCATCCCGAGGAGGGCCCGGCAGCCGAGGATCAAGAGCCGTTCGCCACCAGTACACTGATGTCGTTGCAGTATCTGGTGGCCAAGGCGCACTATCAATGTCAGCTTGCTCTACGGCCCGAGCTGGCCCGGGCGGATCTCACCGAGGTCGAGTTCTATCTGCTGGCGGTTGTAGCAATGACCAGTCCCTGTACAGTGGATTATCTCCTGCGGCGGGTAGAAACCTCGGGGGCCGAGGTCAGCAAGGTGAATATCGACCGTCTCGTGAATCGAGGCTTTCTGGTCAGGCAGAGCGCGGCGCGGGAAGATTTACGTATCACTATCGAAGGCGGCAAAATTCTGATGCGGCTCGCCGCCGTCAGAAAGACCATCGAAAGCGATGCCCTCAAGGACTTCAGTTTGACCGAGATCGGCGTCTTCAAACAAATGCTGCGCAGGGTGGTCCAGCGAACCATGCCGGCAGAGCACAGCCTGGCATGACGGCTCCCGCCGGAAATCGCCGTTCCCGATCCTCGGCGATCCCTGCCTCCTCGACCTCCCGCCCGAACCGCTGATGCCGCCGCGAGGTTGGATGCTACGCATCCAACCTCGATGCATACACCAGCCGCAGGCCGTCATGGCCGAATAATCGACTCAAACGCTCGGTCAGCTCGCAGGTCGGCGTCACCGACCATTCATCCGGCAGCACCACTTCCGCGCGCGCCTCGATATTTCGGTAGCGTATCGCCACTTGGCAGCGTCCGCCGCGAAACGGCTGCAGCGTCTCGTGCAATGACTCGACGAACCGGCGATCGACCCCGCGGTCGGCCTCGCCATCGGCATTGACGGGCCAGCGCAGCACCAGGCGGCGGCCATATCGTTCACGCGCCTGATCGATGTCCATCACGTGTTTGGCAGTCAGGCGCCAGTCCTCAATGTAATCATCGAAGCGCAGCGAGCCTTCGACTATCAGGATCGCACCCTTCGCGACCCGGCTGCGGTACTCCTGCCAGACATCCTCGAACATGGAGACCTCCATGCGGCCGCTGCGATCATCGAGCGTAAAAGTCGTACGCTGGCCGCGCTTGCCGGTTTCGAACACCATGCCGGCCACGGATACGGGTCTGCCCTTGAAATGAAATCCCTCGTTGCTTCCGGGTGCCGGCCGCTCTCCGATGATATCGGCGATGCGGCCGCTGATGATGGGACGCAGTTCGGCGGCGAATTCCTCGAATGGATGTCCGGTGAGATACAGCCCCAGAGTCTCGCGCTCCCCCTCCAGGCGCACGCGGGAACTCCAGTCCGGCAGCACCTCCACCGGCACCGGCGCCTCGCTCTGTGTATTCGTATCCAGGAGGCCGAACATATCGTCCTGGCCGACGGCGCGTGCACGCAGAGTCTGGTCCGCAAGCTGCATCGCCGCCGGCAGACTGTGCATCAAGGTGGCACGGTTCGGCCCCAATGAATCGGCGGCGCCGGCGCGGATCAGCGCCTCCAGCACGCGGCGATTCATGCGATTGATATCGGAGCGCCGGCATAGATCGGCCAGGTCGCGATAGGGACCGCCGCTGTCGCGTTGGGCAACCAGCATTTCCACGACGCCCTGGCCGACGCCCTTGATCGCACCGAGTCCATAGCGAATACGGCGTTCGCCCGATACCGTGAACATGTAGTGCGAAGCGTTGACATCGGGCGGCTCGACCTCGAGCCGCATACGGCGCGCCTCATCGATCAGAGTCACGACCTTGTCGGTCTTGTCCATGTCCGCCGACAACACCGCTGCCATGAAGGCGGCTGGATAATGCGTCTTGAGCCAGGCGGTCTGATAGGACAGCAGCGCGTAAGCGGCGGAGTGGGACTTGTTGAAGCCGTACCCCGCAAATTTTTCCATGAGATCGAAGATATGTTCCGCCGTGCGCTGTGCGACACCACGGCCGGTCGCGCCGGTCACGAAGATCGAACGCTGCTGCGCCATTTCCTCGGGCTTTTTCTTGCCCATCGCCCGGCGCAACAGGTCGGCTCCGCCCAGCGTATAGCCGGCCAGCACCTGGGCAATCTGCATGACCTGTTCCTGGTACAGGATGACACCGTAGGTCGGGGCCAGTACAGGCTGTAGATCGGGATGCAGATAGTCGATCGGCCCGGTGATCTTGCCATGCTTGCGGGCGATGAAGTCATCGACCATGCCCGATTGCAGCGGTCCCGGCCGGAACAAGGCCACGAGCGCGATGATGTCCTCGAAGCAGTCCGGCTGCAGACGCCGGATGAGATCCTTCATGCCGCGCGATTCGAGCTGGAATACTGCAGTGGTTGTACAGCGCTTGAGCAGATCGTAGGTGGCCGTATCGTCCATGGGCAGTGCGGCCATGTCCAGCAACGCTTCGCCGTGCTGCAAGCGCTGCGCATTGATGGTCTTGACGGCCCAGTCGATGATCGTCAGGGTGCGCAGGCCCAGAAAATCGAACTTGACGAGCCCGACTGCTTCCACATCATCCTTGTCGAATTGGGTGACGACGCTGCCGCCGGAGGCATCACAGAACAGCGGGGTGAAATCCGTCAGCATCGAGGGCGCGATCACCACGCCGCCGGCATGCATGCCGGCGTTGCGGACCAGGCCTTCCAGCGACATGGCCATATCCAGCAGTGCGCGCGTCTCCTCCTCCTCGCGATAGCGGCGCCGCAGTTCCTCCTCCTTCTCCATGGCTGCCTTCAGCGTGATGCCGAGTTCAAACGGTATCAGCTTGGCGATCGAATCGGCGTAGCCGTAACTCTGGCCGAAGATCCGCGCGACGTCGCGCACCACCGCCTTGGCGGCCATGGTGCCGTAGGTAATGATCTGGGAGACGCGCTCGCGCCCGTAGCGCTGCGCCACATAGTCGATGACCCGATCACGGCCGTCCATGCAGAAGTCGATATCGAAGTCGGGCATGGAGACGCGTTCCGGATTGAGGAAGCGTTCGAACAGCAGATCGTAGCGCAGCGGGTCAAGATCGGTAATGCCAAGGGCGTACGCCACCAGGGATCCGGCGCCCGAACCGCGGCCGGGGCCGACCGGCACACCATTGTCGCGTGCCCAGCGAATGAAGTCCGCTACGATCAGAAAATAGCCGGCGAAGCCCATCGGGCAGATGACGCCGAGTTCCGCATCCAGGCGTTCCTGATATTCCCGCGGGGTGATCACGCGCGCCTTCATGGGTGCGGCACCGAGCCGGAGCAGTCTTTGCTGCAGCCCCCGCTGCGACTCCTCACGCAAAAAATCCTCCATGCTCATGCCGGAAGGCACGGGATACGGCGGCAGCACCGACTTGCCGAGGGTCAGTTGCAGGGTGCAGCGCCGGGCGATCTCGACGGAATTCGTCAGCGCCTCGGGCAGCTCCTTGAACAAGGCCGCCATTTCCTGCGGCGACTTGAGATACTGCTCGCGGCTGTAATGCCGCGACCGCTTGGGATCATCGAGCAGGCTGCCTTCCTGGATGCATACGCGCGCTTCATGCGCATCGAAGTCCGTGGGCCGCAGAAAACGTACGTCGTTCGTGGCGACGATCGGCACACCCCGCTCGCAGGCGAGTTCGAGCGAGCCCTGGATGAGCCGCTCTTCCGCCTCGCGGCCGGTACGCTGTAATTCCAGATAAAAGCGATCGCCGAACAGATCGAGCCAGAAGCCCAGTGCCGTGCGGGCGTCCTCGGGACGCCCGTTGACGATTGCCCGGCCCACATCTCCCGCGCGCGCGCCCGACAAGGCGATCAGCCCGGCCAGGTCTTCGCGGGTCAGCCAGCCGCGGTCGACCATCGGTATGCCTTTGCTTTGCCCTTCCTGCCAGCTGCGGCTGACCAGGCGCGTGAGATTGCGGTAACCGGTCTCGTTCTGGCACAGCATGACCAGCGTCGAGGGATCCGCGCGCTCGTCCGGTTCGCGCACTCGCAGATCGACGCCGATGAGCGGCTTGACGCCGCGGGCGAGCGCCGCCTTGTAGAACTTCACCATGGCGAACAAATTGCCCTGGTCCGTCAGCGCTACCGCAGGCATGCCGGCGGCTGCGACCGCGTCCATCAATCCGCCCTGTTGACCCTCGCTCGTGATCCGCACCACGCTGTCGGCCAGCGAGTATTCGGTATGCAGATGCAAATGGATGAAGTTCATTTCATATCGTCGTTACTGCTCATGGCCATCATCTTCCCGGGTATGCGCCGGATAACGGTGCCTTGCGAGCGAATCTCAGGCGCCAGGCCAACTCGCGGGTCTTCCCTCCAGAGCAAGCCTGACAGGCGCGAAACTGCGCCGGTGTATCGGACTCGCGCCCCAGCGCGCCAGTGCGCGATAATGCATTGCGGTACCGTAGCCCTTGTGCTTTGCCAATCCGTAATGCGGATAAATCGTATCCAGAGCCGTCATCATGTGATCGCGGGTGGATTTCGCAAGAATGGAAGCCGCGCTGATGCATTGCTCCAGCCGATCGCCGCCGACGATCGCCTCGAAGCTGCAACCCAGCGCCAGACCCGCAAACGACGGACAACGGTTACCGTCGACCTTTACATGTGCCGGACGCACCCGTAGCCCCAGCAGCGCCCGTCGCATCGCCAGATGGGTCGCCTCCAGGATATTGAGCGTATCGATTTCCTCGACATCGGCCCACGCCACCGACCAGGCCAGCGCCACGCTGCGTATCTTGCCGGCCAGATGCCGGCGTGCCTGCTCGCCGAGCTGCTTCGAGTCACGGATGCCACGAATACGCCGGCGCGGATCGAGGATCACCGCCGCCGCTACGACCGGTCCGGCGAGCGGACCACGGCCGGCCTCATCGACACCGGCCAGCAGCCCCTCGCGAGCCCGATCCAGCGCCCATTGAGAGTTCATGCCCGCCGTTCCCCGTGCGCCTCGCACTCGGTCCCATCATCGATCAGCGCAACGATCGCCGCCGCCGCGCTGGCGCTCGCGTCACGCCGCAGCATGCCGTGCATGTCTGTGAAAGTTTGCATCAGCTGCTCGCGATCCGCACGCTCGAGCTGTGCCAGCAGGGCCGGTCCGAGCACCTCCGCGCGCACTTGCCGGTTGAAGTACTCGGGAACGATCTGCCGGCCCGCCAACAGGTTGGGCTGAGCAAAGAAAGGAGCCCTGAAAAGCTGCAAGGTCTTGAGCAAAAAGCTGGTCGGCCAGCCCAGGCGATAGGCCACGACCATCGGTCGCTTCACCAAAGCAGCCTCCAGGGTGGCCGTGCCGGACGCCAGCAGCAGCACATCCGCGGCGGCCATCACCTGCTGGGCCTGCCCGTCCGCCAGGCGCACCCGCTCCGCCACGCCAGCCTCGGCCAGTGCGGCGGTCAGGATCCGGCGGGCCGGTTCATTCGCCGGCGCCGCGATGAACTGCAGCTGTGGCCTTCGCTCCAGCAGCCACTTGACGGTCGCCGCGAAGGGCGGTGCCAGACGTGCCACCTCCCCTCGCCGGCTGCCCGGCAAAAGACCGATGCAAATTTGCTGCCGGACCAATCCCAGCGCATCGCGCGCCTCGTAAGGGTCCAGATGCAGGGGAATCCGGTCGGCCAGTGGATGACCGACGAAAACCGCGGGTACACCATGCGCGTCATAGAATGGCTTCTCGAACGGCAGCAGGCACAGGATGAGATCCACGGCGCGTCCGATCGTGCGTACCCGGCCCTGACGCCAGGCCCATACCTGCGGGCTGACATACTGGACGGTGGGGATGCCATGCGCCTTGATGACCGGTGCCAGGCGAAGATTGAACTCCTTGGCGTCCACGCCGATGTATACGTCGGGGCGCTGCTCCAGCACACGTGCCCGCAGCCTGCGGCGGATACGCAGCAGGCGCGGCAAATGCGGAACGATCTCGAACAGCCCCATCAGGGCCAGTTCCTCGGCGCGTTCCCAGGGCTCGCAGCCAGCCGCAATCATCCGCGGTCCGGCAATGCCGGCGAAGCGGGCCTGCGGCAGCCTGGCGCGCAAGGCATCGATCAGCTGGGCTCCGAGGTTGTCGCCGGAGGCCTCGCCGGCCACCAGAACGATGAACGGCGCTGCCCTACTGGACACGGTCGCAGAGGTGCCTGTCGAGGCCGGGGGAACCTGTGTTCACCGAACGATTCCGACCCGCTCACGCCGGGGCGTGGAGTCGTTCAGGAAGTCCACCAGGGGCAGGAGCTCCGGCTGGCGGGCGCTGCGCTGTACGAGTTCGGCGCTCGCCTGGGACAACTTGAGTTTCGAGCGATAAAGGATCTTGTAGGCATCCTTGATGTTGCGGATCTGCTCCGGCGTATAGCCGCGCCGCTTCAGTCCTTCGGCATTGACGCTATGCGGCTCGGCCGGACGTCCGACCGCCATCACGAACGGCGGCACGTCCCGCGTGACCGCCGTATTGTTGGCGATGAATGCATGCGGTCCGACCTTGCAGAACTGATGCACACCGGAGAACCCGCCCATGTGCACCCAGTCGCCTAACTCGACATGCCCGCCCAGAGTCGCATAGTTCGCGAACACGCAATGCGAACCGATAACGCAATCGTGTCCCACATGCGCCCCCGCCATGAACAGATTGTCATTGGCGATGCAGGTGACCAGCCGGTCCTTGGTCGTGCCGCGGTTGATCGTGCAGTTTTCGCGAAAACAATTGCGATCGCCGATTTCCAGGCGTGTCGGCTCGCCGCGGTACATCAGATCCTGCGGCGCCGCGCCGATCGAGGCAAACTGGAAAATCCTGTTATCGCAGCCGATCGTCGTGGGACCGTCGATCACGACATGTGCGCCGATCCAGGTTCCCGCGCCGATCTTCACGCCGGCACCGATCACCGTGTAGGCTCCGACCTCGACTCCCTCCGCCAGTTCGGCGTCCGGGGCGATCAATGCAGTCGAATGGATCGGCATGTAGCTGTCTCGATATTTCGCGAACGGCGCCTTCAGGAACCCAAAGCGATCATGATTTCCGCGCTGGCGACTTCCTCGCCGTCGACATCGGCTATCGTGGAAAATTTCCAGATGCCGCGCAATGAGCGCTCCAGCTTCGCCTGGAGAATCAGCGAGTCGCCCGGCACCACGGGACGCCGGAAACGCGACTTGTCGACACCTACGAAATACAGCTGGCTCTGTCCATCCGGATAGATTCCGGCGGTGACGAAACCCAGGATGCCCGCGGCCTGGGCCAGCGCCTCCAGAATGATGACTCCCGGAAACACGGGACGATTGGGGAAGTGGCCGGTAAAGAACGGTTCATTGAAAGTCACGTTCTTGAGCGCACGGATGCTCACGCCCGGTCGGCATTCCAGCACTCGATCGACCAGCAGGAAAGGATAGCGATGCGGTAGACGCCGCATCACTTCCTGGATATCCATGGTCAAGACTTCTGACGTCAAGGCTTCTGACATTATGACCTCGTGTCTGATCGTTGAGCCGGAGGGGCCAAGGCTCCGGCCATCGGAACCGTTCATCGGCGGCGACGGGCGATACGATTTCGCTTCCTGCCCTTGGGATCGGCTCCCGCGCCCGCAGAGGGAGCAGCGGGCGGCTCCGGCGGCGGTTCGAAGAGCGGTCGATGCGATGATTCCGGCGAGGATTCCTGGGACGATACGGCCGGTGATCCACGGGGCGTGGCGCGAACCGCATCATCCGGAAGATCCGTGGGTGCATCCTGAAATCGCGAACGCAGTTTGCGCACGGTGCGCGCCAGTTCATCCAGTTGATAGAACCGCGCGGCATTCCGTCGAAAGCGGCTGGTGGGCTCCACCGGCAAGCCGCTCGAATAATAGCCTGGCTGATGAATGCTGCTGGAAACGAACGACCGGCCGGTCAGCACCACATCGTCACAGATGGTCAGGTGTCCGGCGATGCCGACCTGTCCGCCGACCATGCAGCGCCGCCCGATGGTGGTACTGCCCGACACTCCGGCGCAACCGGCGATGACGGTGTGTGCACCGATGCGTACGTTGTGCGCGATCTGGATCTGATTATCCAACTTCACCCCATCCTCGATGACCGTATCTTCGATCGCGCCGCGGTCGATCGTGGTATTCGCGCCGATCTCGACATCGTCGCCGACACGCACGCTGCCTACCTGCGGCACTTTGATCCACTCGCCTTGCTCGGGCGCCAGGCCGAAGCCGTCGGCACCGATCACCGCCCCCGGATGCAGCAGGCAGCGCTTTCCGAGCCGCACGTCCTCGCACACGGTCACACGTGCGACCAGACGAGTATCCGCACCGATGCGCGCATCGTCCAGAACGATACAGCCCGGACCCAGGACGACATGCGCCCCGATCACCACCCGTGGCCCCACCATGCAATGCGGACCGATCGATGCACTGGGATCGATGCTCGCCGATGGATCCACGATCGCACTGGGATGACGGCCTGCCGGACGCGCTGCGGGAGGATGCAGCCACTGCGCGATGCGTGCATACACCGCACGAGGATTGGAGCAAAGCAGTGCCGGCACCGGACATTCGTCGGCATAGCGTGGCTCCAGCACGACGGCACCGACGCCGGTGGATGCCAGGACGCGGCGATGACGTGCCTCCGCCAGAAAACTGATCGCATCGGCATCGGCGCTTTCCAAGGTAGCCACGCGTCTGACGCGTGCTTCCGGATCGCCTCTGAGCGTGCAGCCGAAGCGGACCGCCAGTTCTCCCAGGCTCGTACCCGTCTCGGTCATGAGGCGCCAATCATGAAGGTTACTGCCCGCGCCGATGGCACGGGGTGGATATCAAGGCTTCGATGCGGGCTTGGCCGCGCCGGAGCGAGCCTGCAAGGCACTGAGCACCTGCGGGGTGATATCCAGGGATTCGTTCACGTACAACACGCCGTCGCCGACCACCAGATCGTAGCTGGAAGAGCGCGCGAACGTCTGCACCTCCTGCAACAACGAACGCTGCAGCTTACCGAGTTCTTCATTACGGCGCAGATTCAGATCCTCGACATACTCGTTCTGTTTGCGCGCCAGATCGCGCTGCCCATCCCGCAGTTCCTTCTCTGCATTGCGACGCTCGTTCTCGGCCATGACCGCGCCGTCGCGCTGCAGTTTTTCCTCCTTTCCCTTCAGATTCTTCTGCTGCGCAAGGATGTCGCGCTGACGGGGAGCGAACTCGTCCTGCAGCGCCTGCATGGCCTGCTTGGCCTGCGGCGCTTCCTCCAGCAGCCGCGGGATATTGACCACTGCGATCTTGGTCTGCGCGGACGCGGTACCCCCGGACGCCAGCAGCACCGCCGAAATCAATGCGACCGTACCCAGTCTGCTCAAACGTGCCATAAGCGATGGACCTCGAAGTTCGATATTGAGAAATAACCTAGTCCAGATGGCCCGGATTCAAAATGCCTGGCCGATCGAGAACTGGAAACCTTCACGCTCATCTCCATACTTGATGCCATCGCCGCTCTTGGCATTGAGCGCGACGGCATAGCTGAAGCGAAACACGCCCAGCGGCGCCAGCCATTGCACGGCGATACCCGCCGACTGCTTCAGATCATCATAACTGAACTTGTAATCCACCGGGGTGCCGACCCGGTTCCCATCGCTGTCGATCGTCTGATCGGCACCGAGAAAATTGATGTGCTGGTCGGAGAATACGTTGCCGATATCGAAGAACAGGCTGAAACGGGCGCTGTTGGCCCATTTATCGGGCATCGGCAGCAGCAATTCGGTCTGTGCCACGAGCTTCATGTTGCCGCCGTAGGGCCGGCCGAAGCTGTCCTTGGGTCCCAGGCGCGACTCGCGGTAGCCGCGTACCGAGTCCGGGCCGCCGGCAAAAAACTGGCGATACGGCGGCAACGCCGTGGCATCACCCAGCGCCCTGCCGTAAGCCGCCTCGAAATTGAACATCAAGGTGAGGCCGCGCCAGACCGGTACGAACTGCAGATAGTCATAGGACGTCGTCCAGAACTCCACCTCGCTGCCGGGCAGCGTATAGCCCACGTTGAAGCGATGCCGCGCCCCGCGCGTGGCGAAAATCGCCCGATTGCGCGAATCGTAACGCCAGCCCAGGTTCAGCTCGAAGGTGTCGAACTTGCTGCTGACCACCTCGTAGTCGTACTCGTCGTCGCAGTCACCGTCGATCGTCACATATTCGATGCAGCGTGAACGCGGATTGCCGTTGTTGCGCACCCAATCGACCGCCTCCATGGCGCTGCCGCCTTCCGTGGTCGCCAGTTCGGCGCGCTGAGCCGATACGCCGATGCCCAGATACTGGAATTCGGTAATCGGCCAATCATAATTCAGCCCCAGAGTAATCGTCTCGGTACTGAAATCCGAGGCTGCGGAAGTGAACTGCGTCACGTCACGATAGCCCAGGGAAACGGAGCGCTGCATTTCATCGATCGTGGTATAGCGATCGGTGTGCGAGAAGCTGAAGGACTTCGCGTAGCGGCCTGAATTGATTTCCGCAGCGATCCGATTGCCCGTGCCCATGAAATTCGAATGCACGAAGTTGCCGTTCAGGATGACGGACTGGGATTCGGAATAGCCCACGCCGCCGCCGAACTGGCCCGGCAATCCCTCTTCAATCTGGAAGTTCACGTCCACCAGGTCGGCTGCGCCCGGCACCTGAGCCGTCTCCACATCCACCTTCTGGATGAAAGGCAGCCGTTGAATACGCACCTTGGAGCGCTCCACCGCCGCATTGGACAGGTAGGCGCCTTCCAGCTGGCGCATTTCGCGCCGGAAGACTTCGTCGTTCACGCCGCTGGTGCCGTTGAAGTTCACGCGCCGCACATACACCCGGCTGTGAGGATCGACGACAAAGGTCAGCGAGATCTCCTTGGTTTCCGGATCGCCCTGAGGCACCGGATCGATCGTCGCGAACGCGTAGCCATCCACGCCCAGGCGCAGCTTCATGGCCTCGCTGGAGCTGGTGATCTGGCGCAAAGAATAAGTGTCGCCGGGCTTGATGAAAATCAACCGACGCAGCTCTGATTCCGGCACGACCGTGTTACCGGCGATCTTGATGTCCGAAATCCGGAATACATCGCCTTCATGCACGTTGATCGTGATGAATATGTCGTCCTTCTCCGGTGCGATCGCCACCTGTGTGGAGGTTACGCCGAAGTTGGCATAGCCGCGATCCATGTAGTAGGAGCGCAGCTTCTCCAGATCGCCCGACAGAGCCTCGCGCGCATAGCGATCGTTCTGTTTGTACCAGGAGAGCCAGTACGGGGTTCGCAGTTCGAACTGTTCCAGGAGCTCCTTGTCGTCAAAGGCAGTATTGCCGGCGATATTGATCTGGCGAATGCGCGCACGCTTGCCTTCGTTTACATCGATCGTCAGTTTCACCTTGTTGCCCGGAACCTCCTCGACCGTCGTATCGATGCGCACGGCATACTTGCCCCGGGAGAAATACTGGTCCGTGAGGTACTGCTTGACCTCATCGAGCACCGACTGGTCGAAGGTCTTGCCGGTCGCCAATCCCACGTTGCGCAAGGACTTCTGCAAGTCCTCGGTCTTGATATCCTTGTTGCCCTTGATCTCGAAGCTTTCGATCGAAGGCCGTTCGAGAACCGCGATCACCAGGGTGCCGCCGTCGCGGCGAATCTCCACGTCGCGAAAAAATCCGGTCGCGTACATCGCTCGCAAGGCTTCGGCGATACGGCGCTCATCCAACCGATCACCGATATTGACCGGCAGGTAGTTATAGACCGTACCTTCCGAAATACGCTGCAGACCCTCGATGCGGATGTCTCCCACGACGAAACCGGGCGCCGCGGGAAGCGGCGCGGCGGGCGCCGCAGATCCCTGGTCGGATATTTGGCCGGATATTTGGCCGGATGTCTGGCCTGATATCTGCTCCGGACCGGCAACGATGCTTTGCGCAAGCGTGCTGTCGGCACACGCGCCCGAGGCGGCGACCGCCAGCGTCGCGTGGATGATGGCTCTCAAACGCATGCGGCGCCTTAGTTCAAATGTCTTGCGATATCGTTATAAAAGGCCAGGCTCATCACCAGTATCAGCATCATGATGCCGATCTGCTGACCTAGCAGCTGTGCACGCTCTGAGACCGGTCGCCCCTTCACCAGTTCCGCGAGTTGGTAGACGATCTGTCCGCCGTCCAGAATCGGTATCGGCAACAGATTCAGCACGCCCAGGCTGATACTGATCAGTGCCAAGGTACTCAGGAAAATACGCCAGCCCTGACGCGCGGCATAACCTGTCGTTTCGGCGATACTGATCGGGCCGGAAATCGCTTTCAGCGATACGTTGCCGGTCACCATGCGCCCGATGATGCGCAGCGTGAACAGGGAGGTATCCCAGGTCTTCGCCGCCGCCTGCCTAACCGCCGCCAGCATCCCATATTTTTGCACGGCGAGCATATCCTGTACCGTCAGGCCGCTTTCGCTGGGCAACAGCTGGTTGGCCGGCGCAATGCCGATACGCCCGACCGGTCGGCCGGCCACGAAGTCCTCGCCGATGGTGATCGGCAGTTCCAGGATCCGGCCATCCCGGCGCAGTTCGAGTTCGACGGTCCGGCCCATACCGGGTTCGACCAGTCCGACCAGGGCTGCAAAGTCGCCGACCGGCTCGCCGTCGAACGCCAGGATTTCGTCGCCCTCGCGCAAGCCGGCGCGCTCCCCTGCGCTTCCCGGCATGACCCGCCCGACGATCGCCGCCACGCGCGGACGCCAAATGTCGAATCCCAGTCCAGCCAGCAGCGCGCCGGGCTGGGTCAGTTCGCGGCTGCGATCCCCCGCATACAGCGTGAGCGTGCGCTCCTCGCCTGCCTTGCCGCGAACCCGCAAACGAATCGTACCGTCGTCGATCAAGTCCTCGAGGATGCGCAGCCCGACGGCCTCCAGGGTCGGCGTGGGTGTTCCTGCAACCGCCAGGATCTCGTCTTCTTCGCGCAGGTCGGCGCGCGCGGCGATGGAATCCGGCGCCACGACCCCCACGATCGGCCTGAGTCCAGGCACGCCCGCCGCGAACAGCACCCAGTACAGCAGTATTGCGAAGATCAGATTGGACGCCGGGCCGGCGAGCAGCACGATGATGCGCTTCCAGACAGGCTGACGATTGAATGTTCGCGGCAATTCATGCGGCGCGACATCACCCTCGCGCTCGTCCAGCATCTTCACGTAACCGCCCAGCGGAATCGCCGCCACGACGTACTCGACCGCATCCCGGCCATGGACGCGTTTCCACAGCGGCCTGCCGAAGCCGATCGAGAATCGCAGTACCCGGATCCCCAGGCGGCGAGCGGCCCAGAAATGTCCGAACTCATGCACCGCCACGAGCACGCCGATCGCCACCACGAACGTGACGATCGCGATCAAAAATTCCAGCGGACTATCGGTCGATATCATGCACTTACTCCTGCCGCGGCGATCACCGCGGCCTGCGCCTCGCGCCGTGCCCAGGCGTCGGCGGCCAACACGTCGTCGAGCGAATGCGCCGCTGCCTCATCATGGCGTTCCAGGACCGTCTCGACCACCACCGGGATATCCATGAACGCGAGGCGCCGCTCCAGGAAAGCTCCCACGGCGATCTCATTGGCTGCATTGAGCGCCGCCGGCGTGGTGCCTCCAGCCTCCGCCACCGCCCGCGCCAGCCGCAGACTCGGAAAGCGCTCGAGGTCCGGTGCCTCGAAATCCAGCGGCGCCGCTCGCAGGATATCCAGGGATTCTACACCGGAGGCCAGCCGTGACGGCCACCCCAGCGCGTGAGCGATCGGGGTGCGCATGTCGGGATTGCCCATCTGCGCCAGCACCGAGCCGTCCACGTATTCGACCAGCGAGTGCACGATGCTCTGCGGATGCACGACGATCTCGATCTGCGCGGGCGGCAGGTCGAACAGCAGACAGGCTTCGATCAGTTCCAGCCCCTTGTTCATCAGAGTCGCAGAATCCACCGAAATTTTGCGGCCCATGACCCAGCGGGGATGTGCGCAGGCCTGCTCGGGCGTGACCGTGCGCAGCGCCCGGACCGGGGTGCGCAAAAAAGGTCCGCCGGAAGCCGTCAAGAGAACCCGGCGTACCCCTTGCGGTGCCCGCCCCGAGCCCGGCAACCCGCCGGCCATGCATTGAAAGATGGCATTGTGCTCGCTGTCCACCGGTACCAGGGTGGCGCCGCCTTCACGCACCGCCTGCATGAACAGAGGGCCGGACATGACCAGCGCCTCCTTGTTCGCCAGTAGGATGCGCTTGCCGGCGCGTGCCGCGGCCAAGCTGGACGCCAGCCCCGCTGCGCCCACGATGGCGGCCATGACGATCCCGACATCCTCATGCGCCGCGATCTGGATCAGCGCCTGGGCGCCCTGCAGCACCTGGGTGCCGGAACCTGCAGCACGCAGCGTCTGCGCCAGGACATCGGCGGCGGCGGCATCGACCACTACCGCAAAGCGCGGCCGATACATCAGGCATTGCTGGCGCAGACGCTCGACATTGCTGTTCGCCGCCAGCGCCACGACACGATAGCGGTCACGATGCCGCCCCAGCACGTCCAGCGTATGTACGCCGATGCTGCCCGTCGATCCCAACACGGCGACGCCGATGGGCTCCGCTGGATCGGCCGGCTCCGGTACGGTGGACAGGATGCGATTCGGCTTCACTTGAGCAACAGCCCCAGCCGTTCCAATCCCAGCAGGAACATGGGTGCGGCCGCCGTGATGCTGTCGATGCGATCCAGGACGCCTCCGTGTCCCGGCAGCAAGGTTCCGCTATCCTTCAATCCGGCGTGCCGCTTGAACATGCTTTCAGTCAGATCTCCGATGATCGAGGCCGCCACCACCGCCACGCACAGGCCGATGAACCCGGCCGGATTCGTCAAGCCGGGATCCGCCGAGAACCATGCCACGCCGATCGCCGCCATCCCTGCAGAGGCCAGCAACCCGCCGCACACGCCTTCCCAGGTCTTACCCGGACTGACCTGCGGAGCCAGCTTATGGCGCCCATAGCGGCGGCCGACGAAATAGGCGCCGATATCGGCGGACACCGCCAGCAGCAGTAGAAACAACATCAATGCAGGCGCCATCGCATGCAAGCGAACCAGTGCCAGCCAGGCGGGTACCAGCACGAACAGTCCGGCGACCCCGGCGCTGAGCCGGTTCACGCGGCGCGGCGCCACGACCACCCAGATCAAGGCAAGCAGCCACCACGCCAGCGTGACGTACAACAGCCCGTGCAGCGCTCCGCCGCGGTCCAGCCACCACCACGCGGCTGCCAGACAGACGGCGATGCAGCCTACATAGGCCCATCGAGCTGAATGCCGCGTGAAGCCGGGAAACACGGACCATTCCCATGCGCCGGCCAGCACTGCCGCCGCCAGTACCGCCATCAATATCATCTGCGGCAGAAACAGGATCGCCAGGACAGCCGCGGGTCCCAGGATCAGGGCCGTGATGACGCGTTGGCGCAGCATCTAGGGGTGCTCGTCCGCACGGCGGACGGAGGGTCCGGGAACACGTCCGAAACGCCGCTGGCGCCCGCCAAAGTATTCGATCGCGGCATCCAGTTCCTGTTCGTCGAAATCCGGCCAGAGCGTGTCGCAAAAATACAGTTCCGTATAAGCCAGATTCCACAACAGGAAATTGCTGATACGCCGTTCTCCGCCGGTACGGATCAACAAGTCCGGATCCGGCAGTCCGTGCAATGCCAGTTGTGCCTCCAGGCAATCCTCATCGATCGCCTCGATCGCCAATTCGCCGGCCACGCAGCGGCGCGCCAGCGATCTGGCCGCCTGGGTGATATCCCAGCGTCCTCCGTAGGCGATCGCGACGACCAGGATCATGCGCCGGTTGCCGGCCGTCAGTGCCGCCGCCGCCGCCATGCGCTCGCGCAGTCCGGCATTCAACTGCTGCGCATCACCGACAAAACACAGGCGGATATCGTTGCGATGCAGTTGTTCGACTTCCTGATCCAGCGCTTCGAGAAAACGCCTCATCAGCATGGAGACTTCGTCCCGCGGCCGTTGCCAGTTCTCACTCGAAAACGCGAACAGGGTGAGTACCTCGACGCCGCGTCGAGCGCAGTTCTCGACGATCCGCTTGACCGCCCGCACCCCCATGTGATGACCGGCGGGGCGAGGCAAGGCGCGTGCCGCGGCCCAGCGGCCGTTGCCGTCCATGATGACCGCTATATGCCGCGGTAGCGCGCGTGTCCTGCCAGTCACCGTACGGGATCCGCTGCTTCGAGCGCTGGGAGGATCTGCCTCGGTGAGCTGTTTCGGCCGGAATTCGTCATGAGAATCCTCGGGGAGGGAGGCGAGCGGAAGTGCGAGCCTTCAAACCTGCATCAGTTCTTTTTCTTTCTCTTCCAGAACCTGCTCGATCTCGGCGATGTGCTTGTCGGTCAATTTTTGTACATCTTCCTGGGCTCGCCGTTCATCATCCTGCGACAGCAGCTTCTCTTTTTCCATTTCCTTGAGATCGCTCATCACGTCCCGGCGTACGTTACGTACGGCAACGCGAGCATTCTCCGCCTCGTGGCGCACGACCTTGGCCAGATCGCGGCGGCGCTCCTCGGTCAACGGCGGCATGGGCACGCGAATGACCGTGCCCGCGGTCGCCGGCATCAATCCCAGGTCCGATTTCATGATGGCTTTTTCGATGGCCTGCACCATGGTCTTCTCCCACGGCGTGACCGTCAGCGTCCGCGCGTCCTCCAGTGCGATATTGGCGACCTGTGTCAGCGGAACGTCGCTGCCGTAGTAGTCCACCCGGATATGCTCGAGCAGGCTGGTGTGGGCCCGGCCGGTACGCAGGCGCTTCAGTTCGTTGCGCAGGGAGGTCACGCACTTCTGCATGCGCTCCGCAGCGTCTTTCTTGATGTCATCCAGCATGACTGTTCTCCCGGGGCGTTCGGTGGGGGCGTTCGGTGAGGGCGTTCAGGCGTTGGTGACGAGCGTGCCGACATCCTCGCCGCGCACGATGCGCAGCAATTCCCCTGGCGCCGTCAGGTCGAACACTCGCAGCGGCAGATCGTTGTCGCGGCACATGACGATCGCGGTGGCATCCATGACATCGAGACGATCGGCCAGCACCTGATCGAAAGTCAGGCGCGAGTAGCGTGTGGCGGCCGGATTGCGCATGGGATCATCGGAATAGATGCCGTTCACCTTGGTCGCTTTCAGCAACAGATCGGCATTGATCTCGATCGCCCGCAGGCTCGCCGCGGTATCGGTGGTAAAGAAAGGATTGCCGGTTCCTGCCGCCATGATGGTGACCCGGCCTTTTTCCAGATGCCGTACGGCGCGGCGGCGAATATATTCCTCGCATACCTCGTTGATGCGGATCGCGGACATCACTCGCACATATGAACCCAGGGCCTCGAGAGCATCCTGCATCGCCAGGGAATTCATCACCGTGGCCAGCATGCCCATGTGATCGCCCGTGACCCGGTCCATGCCGACGCGGGCCAGGCCGGCACCGCGAAAAATATTACCCCCGCCGATGACGACGGCCACTTGCATGCCCAGGCGGGTGACCTCGCGGATCTCCAAGGCGATACGCTTGAGCATCTTGGGATCGATGCCGTAATCCGCCTCCCCCATCAGCGCCTCGCCGGACAGTTTGAGCAGAATGCGCTGCAGTCCCGCGCCCCCTGCGGATCCCGACCGCGATCCCTTGCTCGGCTGCGTACCGGTCTGTCCTGCCTGGACCGTAGTGCTCATCGTGAATGCCCGCCCGACCTGTGAATCATTGCGCCATGGTATCCCCGTCATTATATGAAGAACCCCGCCGCGGCGGGGTTCTTCATATCGGTTGCGGCTCGCAAGGTCGCTCTTCCGAGGCGCCGTCCGCCGGCCCCGTGAGCCGCTAGGGCGTCGACTTCGCGCTTTCCACCTGTTTGCGGACTTCCTCGGCGAAGTCCTCCTGTTTTTTCTCGATGCCGGCACCCACCTCGTAGCGCACGATCGATGCGACTTCTCCGCCCGCGTTGCGCAGGTATTGTTCGACCGTCTGCTTGTCATCCTTCACGAAAGGCTGGCCGAGCAAGGTGATCTCGCCGAGCCACTTGCGCACCTTGCCCTCGACGATCTTGTCGACGATCTCCTGGGGCTTGCCTGCGCTCTTGGGGTCGTTGCGTGCCTGTCCGGCAAAGATGTCCCGTTCACGGGCGATATCCTCGGCGGGTACTTCGGCGGCGGAAACGCGCAGCGGATTGGTCGCCGCCACGTGCATGGCAATGTCCTTGGCCACGGCGTCATCGCCGCTCTTCATGGCGACCAGCGCGCCGATACGCGTACCGTGCAGATAGCTGCCGACGATCGCCGCCTCCACCAGTTCGAAACGGCGCACGCTCATGTTCTCACCGATCTTCGCGATCAGCGCCCGGCGCGTATCTTCGATCGAGGACCCGCCGTCGACGGGCAGTGCCGCGAGCGCCTCCAGATCCGCCGGCCGGCTCGCCAGCGCCGCGCGGGCAACGGCCGCGGCGAACTGGATGAAGTCGTTCTCGCGGGCGACGAAGTCCGTCTCGCAGTTGACCTCGACGATGGCGGCACATTTGCCGTCCGTGGAGCGTTCGATGGCGATGACGCCTTCGGCAGCGATCCGCGAGGCTTTCTTGTCGGCTTTCGCCAGGCCGGCCTTGCGCATCATCTCGGCCGCGGCATCGAGATCGCCCTGGGTTTCGACCAGCGCTCTCTTGCATTCCATCATTCCTGCGCCGGTGCGTTCGCGCAGCAACTTCACCGCTTCAGCTGTAACGGCCATGGATCACTCCGCTCCCGCATCACCGCCGGCCGGAGCCGCGGGGACGCTCTCAGCTGCCGCGGCCTCAGCTGCCGCGGCGGCCGGCTTGTGCTTGGCCAGCGCCGCCTGGCGCCGCGCCATGAACTCTTCCGGCGAGACATCCGCCTCGACGTCATCGACTTCCGCCGCCACGACCGCCTCGACCGGCTCACCGACCGCCAGTTCCGGCGTCTTGCGGCGCGTCGGCGTTTTCTTTTTCACGGCGGCGGTCCTGGCCGGCGCGGCACGGCGTGCCGGGGCACCCGGCTTGGCCCTGGGCCGACCTTCCTCGTCGAGCTCGACAAATTCATCCTCGCCCGCCGGCACTTCCGGCAGTGCCGAACGGCCCTCCAGCACGGCATCCGCCATGCCTTCGGCGTACAGTTGGATGGCGCGCATGGCATCATCGTTGCCCGGTACGACGTAGTCCACATCGTCGGGCATGCAGTTCGTGTCGACGATCGCAACGACTGGAATGCCCAACTTCCTTGCTTCGTGGATCGCAATGCGCTCGTGGCCGACGTCGATCACGAACAACACGTCGGGCAGGGATTCCATGGCCTTGATGCCGCCCAGGCTGCGCTCGAGCTTTTCGCGCTCGCGGCGCAGGCCCTGTGCTTCGCGTTTGCTGTGCTGCTCGAGCAGGCCGTTGCTGGCCATCTCGTCCAGCGTCATCAGGCGCTTGATGGACTGACGCACGGTCTTGAAGTTCGTCAGCATACCGCCCAGCCAGCGATGGCTGACATGGGGCATGCCGCAGCGATTCGCCGCTTCCCGAACGGCTTCGCGCGCCGAGCGCTTGGTGCCGACGAAAAGAATCCGTCCGCCGTCGGCGGCGACCTGGCGAATGAAAGCCGCGGCCTCGTTGTACAGCGGCAGGGATTTTTCCAGATTGATGATATGGATGCGATTGCGTTCCCCGAAGATGTAAGGCGCCATCTTGGGGTTCCAGAAGCGGGTCTGGTGTCCGAAATGGACACCCGCTTCCAGCATCTGCCGCATGGACATGCTGGCCATGAGAAAATCTCCTTGCAGGGGTTGAGCCTCCACCCGCCCCATGCGACGACCCGTCCGGATTCGCGCGTTCGAACCGCGCATTCCAGGGTGGGCACCCCGTCGCATGTGCCGGTCAGGTGTGAGAGTTGATGAAGTGAGAATTCATTGCGAAAAAAGCGCGCGCTTTATACCATGAACTCCATGATCATCCAAAAGTTTTTTGAGTCGGACGGCAGCGGCCCGCCGGGGTGGGCCGATAGCTGATGCGCGATCTGCTGAAATCTCTCTCGCGCCGGTCCGGCGCCTTGCCCGCCGAGCAGGAATCCCAAGCCGTTGCGGCCCGGGCAGGTGAAATTCGAACCGGCGCAGACGCACCGGCGGGCTCACCGGTGAACGACCCGGCAATCGTCTCTCGCCCAAGAACCCTGTTGGAGACGATGATCAAGACCGATACCGAACAGGAGCAAATGCGCCTCGCCGGACGCCTGGCAGCCGACGTCCTGGATATGATCACGCCCCATATCGTCCCGGGCGTGACGACGGAAGAGCTGAACACCCGCTGCCACGACTATATCGTCGGGGTGCAGCAGGCCGTCCCTGCGACGCTCGGCTATCGAGGGTTTCCCAAGTCGATCTGCACCTCCATCAATCACGTGGTCTGCCATGGCATTCCCAGCCCGGACAAGCGCCTGAAATCCGGCGATATCATCAATATCGACGTCACGGTCATCAAGGACGGCTGGCACGGCGACACCAGCCGCATGTATACCCTCGGCAAGGTATCCCAGGCCGCCCAGCGGCTGGTGGACCTGACTCGGGAGGCGATGTGGCTGGGTATCCGCGAGATCCGCCCGGGCGCGCACCTCGGCGATATCGGCGCGGCGATCCAGGCATTTGCCGAACCCCGGCACCTGAGCGTCGTGCGGGAGTATTGCGGGCACGGTATCGGCCGCGCCTTTCATGAGGATCCGCAAGTGCTGCACTATGGACAACGCGGCCAGGGTATGGAACTGCGGCCAGGCATGATTTTTACGGTCGAGCCCATGCTGAATGTGGGCAAACGCCATGTGCGCCTGCTGCCGGACGGCTGGACGGTCATTACCAAGGATCATTCTTTGTCGGCGCAGTGGGAGCATACCGTGCTCGTCACCGACGCCGGCTACGAAGTGCTCACGCTCGGCGCGGCCGAGCGTGAGCAGTCGTAGCCGCAGTTCTTCTCCTGCATGCCCGCCGTCACTCCCGAGGACCTGGAAGATCCGGTCCCCGCCTGCGGTGACCCTCCCTGGGACTACCTCGCCTCGCTGCAATCGCTCACGGCGGCGCCGGCCCGGAACGTAGCGGCCTTTCGCCAGGCGCTGCAGGAAGGCGCCGAGCGGCTCAAGAAGCGTTTCGGCGACGACGAACCGGTGGAACGGCTGGTGCGCGACCGTGCCTGCCTCGTCGACACCCTGCTGAAAAGCGCCTGGACACTGCATGTCGGGGAGTACGCCCAGGAAGTGGCGTTGATCGCGGTGGGTGGCTATGGCCGCGGCGAGCTGAACCTGTGCTCGGACATCGACCTGATGATCCTGATGCCCAAGAGCGCGGCCTGGCCCTGGCAGTCGCGCATCGAGCAATTCCTGGCCTTCACCTGGGACATCGGGCTGGAGATCGGCCACAGCGTGCGCACGATCGACGATTGCCAGCGCGAATGCGCCGCCGACGTCAGCGTGGCGACGACCTTGATCGAGGCGCGTCTCCTGACCGGCCCGCAAGCTCTGTTCGAGGCCATGCGGCGTGCGTTGGCGCCGGCACGGGTATGGCCGACTCGCGAGTTCTTTGAAGCAAAAGTCGCCGAGCAGGCGGGCAGGCATCGCCGCTACCACGACACCGCCTACAATCTGGAACCGAATGTCAAATCCAGCCCCGGCGGGTTGCGCGACATCCAGACGATCGGCTGGGTCGCCAAGCGGCATTTCGGCGCGGAATCCCTCGATGAACTGGTCGATCATGGTTTTCTGACTCGCGCCGAACTGCGCAAACTGAAGACCGCCCAGGCTTTCTTGTGGAAAGTTCGCTTTGCGCTGCATGTGCTGACCAACCGGCGCGAGGACCGGCTGCTGTTCGATCATCAGATCCGGCTGGCGGCCATGTTCGGCTACGAGGATGCCACCTACACCCTGGCGGTCGAGCAGTTCATGCAGCGCTATTATCGCACGGCCATGGATGTGAGCCTGCTGAACGAAATGCTGCTGCAGCTGTTTCGTGAGGCGATCCTCTCCGCTCCCAACAGCGCACCTCGGCCCGTCAACGCACGCTTCCAGATCCGCAACGATTTTCTGGAGATCAGCAGCGAGGATGTCTTCGACCGCTATCCGTCGGCACTGCTGGAACTGTTCGTGATCACCGGGCAGCATCCGGAAATTCACGGTGTGTGCGCCCAGACCGTGCGGCAGGTGACACGGCATCTATGGCTGATCGACGAAGAATTCCGTCAGCATCCGAGAAATCACCGGCTGTTTTTCGAGGTCCTCAGCGCGCCGACAGGTGTGACGCACGAACTGCGACGCATGAATCTGTATGGCGTACTGGGCCGCTATATCCCCACCTTCGGCCGTATCGTCGGCCGCATGCAGTATGACCTGTTCCATGCCTATACGGTCGATGCCCACACCTTGTTCGTGGTGAGCAACCTGCGGCGCATGGCGATGCCTAAATACGATCATGAGCTGCCGCAGCTCTCGCGGGTCATGCAGTCGCTCGAACAACCCGAGCTGGCCTACATGGCGGCGCTGTTCCATGACATCGCCAAGGGCCGCGGCGGCGATCATTCCGAGCTCGGAGCGGTCGATGCGGAAGCCTTCTGCCTGGAGCAGGGGCTGTCCCGATATGATGCCCGCCTGGTCGCCTGGCTGGTGCGCCATCATCTGGTCCTGTCGGTGACCGCGCAAAAGAAGGATATTTCCGCTCCCCATGTGGTTCATGAATTCGCGCGCCTGGTCGGCGACCAGACGCACCTGGACTACTTATACGTGCTGACCGTCGCCGACATACGCGGCACCAACCCGAAGCTGTGGAACAACTGGAAGGCATCGCTGTTCGCTGAGTTCTATGAACGCGTACGCCAGGCGCTGCGGCGTGGACTGGAACGCCCGATCGATCAGGAAGAGTTGATCGCCGAGATACAGGCGCGCGCCCATGAACTGGCCGCCCGGGAGAACCTGGATGAGGCCATCCTGCAATCGGTATGGCGGCACTTCACGGACGCCTACTTCCTGCGCCACACCCCCGGGGAAATCATCTGGCACACGCGCATGCTGGCTGGACGTGCCGCCGGAGACACCAGCGCCCTGATATCGGTACAACAGCAGTCCGGGCGCGGCGGCACCGGCATCTCGACCTATACGCCGCAATCGCAGCACAGCTTCGCCCGCACGACGGCCCAACTCGACCAGCTCGGACTGAACATCGTCGATGCGCGCATCACCCCCATGGCGGACGGCTTCAGCCTGGACGTCTACCACGTCCTGGAGGATACCGGCGCGGCGATCACCGATACGGCTCGAATCCTGGACATCGAACAAAAACTGACTCGCGCCCTGGAAAGGCGCGACGATGACGATGCGCCCGTCAATCGCCGCACACCGCGTCAGGTACGGATGTTCTCGACTCCGACCCAGATTTCTTTCAGCGAGGATCCGGACAACCAGCGTACGATCCTCGAACTCATCGCGGGTGACCGCCCTGGACTGCTGTCCAGGGTGGCGCGTGTCTTCATGGCGCAGCACATCGACGTGCATGCCTCGAAGATCATGACGGTCGGGGAACGCGCCGAGGACGTGTTCTATGTCGCCGATGAATCCGGCCGTCCGCTGAGCGAGGAAGCGCTCGGGCGCCTCTCGCTCGGCCTGCACAAAGCGCTCGATAACGACGCCTGAATCCTGACCGATGACCCCTGACCGATGAATCCCTTTCTACAGAAACTGCACCCCTATCCTTTCGAGCGCCAGCGCGCCCTGCTTGCCGGTGCGAACCCGCCGCACGATCTGGCGCATATTTCCCTATCGATCGGCGAACCGCGGCACGCGCCGCCGGAATTCGTCCTGCGCAAGCTCATCGACAGCCTTCAAGGCCTGGGCAGCTACCCTCAGACCGCCGGCATCGCGCCGCTGCGCGCCGCGATCGCCGCCTGGCTGACGCGCCGTTTTCATCTGCCCGCCGGTTCCTTGGATCCGGAAACCATGGTGTTGCCCGTCAACGGCACGCGCGAGGCCTTGTTCGCCTTCGCACAGTGCATGGTCGATCCTGCGGGAGGAACCGGCCGGCCCGCCGTGGTGATGCCCAATCCCTTCTATCAGATCTACGAAGGCGCAGCGCTCCTGGCCGGTGCGGAACCCTGCTTCATGGCCAATCCAGGCACAACCGGCGCCGCCTCCGCACAATGGTTGCCCGATCTGACATCGGTGTCCGAGGCCATCTGGCGGCGCTGCCAATTGCTGTATCTGTGCTCACCGGGCAATCCGACCGGTGCGGTCGCCGGCATCGATTATCTGCGCCAGGCATTGGCACTGGCGGACCGGTATGACTTCGTCATTGCCGCCGATGAATGCTACAGCGAAATTTTCATGGACGAATCCCGGCCGCCGGCCGGTCTGCTGCAGGCGGCACTCGCAGCCGGACATACGGCCTACGAGCGCTGCATGGTTTTCCACAGCCTCTCGAAGCGTTCCAGCGTTCCCGGTCTGCGCTCAGGATTCGTTGCCGGCGATCCTGCACTGATCGCCGCCTTTCTGCTCTATCGCACCTATCACGGCTGCGCGATGCCGCTGCCCACGCAGATGGCCAGCATGGCAGCATGGAACGATGATCAACATGTCATCGACAACCGCGTTCTATACCGGCGAAAGTTCGAACAGGTGCTGCCGATTCTGCGCAGCGTCATGCCGGTCGAAGCGCCGCAGGCAGGCTTTTATTTGTGGCCTGATATCGGTACCGCATCCGGGGCCGGTATCGAAACCGGACTCGGGGATGACGAACGCTTCACGCGCGAACTGTTCGAACGCAAGCATGTGACGGTGCTGCCGGGCAGCTACCTGGCACGCTCGACCCCGCATGGCAACCCGGGACGCGGGCGGGTACGCATCTCGCTCGTAGCCACCCTGGAGGAGTGTGTAGATGCCGCAATGCGCATCCGGGATTACATGATGGAGCGTTGAACGGCTACACTCCTGCTTCGCAGCCGGCTTGCGCCGCCGACCATCCACGACCGACGATAGTTTCAATACCATGCCCGATACCGCCGCTCATTCCGTTCATGCCGCCCTGGCCGATACGATCGGCTCCGCTTTCGAAGATCGCGCACGATTCAGCCCCGACAATGCCCCACAGGAGGTGCGCACCGCGGTCGAACAGGCCCTGGATCTGCTCGACCGCGGCCAGGTACGCGTCGCCGAGAAGCGAGATGATGGTTGGCAAGTCAATCAATGGCTCAAGAAGGCCGTACTGCTGTCGTTTCGGCTGCAGGACAACCGGCCGGTCGATGCCGGTTTCACCCGTTTTTTCGATAAGGTGGCGTTGAAGTATGCCGACTACGATGAGGCTCGCTTTCGCGCCGACGGCGTTCGCGTCGTGCCGCACGCCATAGTGCGTCGCGGTGCATTCGTCGGCGCCAATACGGTATTGATGCCCTCCTATGTCAATGTCGGCGCCTATGTCGGCGAGGGCACGATGGTCGACACCTGGGCTACCGTGGGATCCTGTGCGCAAATCGGCCGGAATGTCCATCTGTCCGGCGGTGCCGGCATCGGCGGCGTACTGGAGCCGCTGCAGGCGAATCCGACGATCATCGAGGACGATTGTTTCATCGGTGCACGCTCCGAGGTCGTGGAAGGCGTCATCGTGGAACAGGGCGCCGTCATTTCCATGGGCGTATTCATCGGCGCCAGCACCCGCATCTATGATCGCGAACGCGATGAGGTGCTCTATGGCCGAGTGCCTGCGGGCGCGGTCGTCGTACCGGGCAGCCTGCCTGCCGCCAACGGCAAGTACGGCTTGTACTGTGCCGTCATCGTCAAGCGAGTCGATGCTCAGACACGCGCCAAGGTCGGTATCAACGAATTGCTGCGTGAATGAGGCCGAGTCTGGAGGACGGCGGTACATTGTGCATCCAGTTGCGAATCCCGGTTGCGCACACCCCGTGCCGGGGATTCGCCGGCCTCATCGAATGTACCCCTCCGCTCAGCCATAGCGCCCGGTAATGTAATCCTCAGTAGCCTTCTTGCTAGGGTTGGTGAAGATTTTCGCCGCCTCGTCGAATTCGATCAGCTCACCGAGATACATGAAGGCCGTATAATCGGACACCCGTGCAGCCTGCTGCATGTTGTGAGTGACGATCAGCACGGTGACCTGATCGCGCAATACGGAAATCAATTCTTCGATCTTGGCCGTCGCAATCGGATCGAGTGCGGAAGTCGGCTCGTCGAACAACAGGATTTCCGGTGTCGTAGCCAGCGCCCGGGCGATGCACAGACGCTGCATCTGTCCGCCGGATAGTGCCAGTGCGGAATCCTGCAGACGATCCTTGACCTCGTCCCACAAGGCCGCTCCGCGCAAAGCCTTCTCGACCTCGTCCGCCAGGATCGCTCTGTTGCGCACCCCGCGCAGGCGCAGGCCGTAGGCGACATTCTCGAAGATCGACTTTGGAAAGGGATTGGGTTTCTGAAACACCATGCCTATACGCATGCGGACCTCGATGGGATCCACACCGCTGCCCACCAGGTTCAGATTATCCGGGTGCAGCATGATGCTGCCCTCGTAGCGTGTTCCCGGCTGCAAATCGTGCATCCGGTTGAAACAGCGCAGGAACGTGCTCTTACCGCAGCCCGACGGGCCGATCAGCGCGGTCACCTGACGGTCCGCGATCGGAATCGTCAGATTCTTCAGTGCCTGAGACTGTCCATAATAAAAATTGAGATCCTTGACGGCCGCCTTGATGGCGAACGGACGCGATTGGCGCGCTTCCCCCACGGTCACGGAGATGCGTTGCGGTGCGCCGGGCGGCGGTGCGGAACCATCGCCGCCGGTGCGCGGCGTGCCCGGGGATGCCTGAGCGATCGAGGAGCGGACGGTGGATTCCATGGGCAGGACCTTCAGCACAATCAAAGACTCTTCGGCAGCGAGCCGTCACCCGGTGAGGCTTGCGGACCAGCCTCATTCCGGCCTCACCAATTGATCTTTTTTCGAAAACGATAACGGATCCAGATCGCCACACCGTTCATGATCAAGGTCATGCCCAGCAGGATCGCACCGGCAGCCGCCGCATTCGCCTGAAACGCCTGGTCGGGCCGTGAAATCCAGTTAAACATCTGAATCGGCATGGCCGTGAAGGGATCGTTCAGCCAGTCGAAGGAAATGAAGGGAAACTCGCTCTTGAACGGCGACTCCGGCAGGAAGGCGATGAAGCTCAAGGCACCGATGGTAATGATGGGAGCAGTCTCGCCGATGGCACGCGATAACCCCAGGATCATGCCGGTGAGAATGCCGCCGGTGGAGTACGGCAGGACATGATCCTTGGTCACTTCCCAGCGAGTCGCGCCCAGTCCATACGCCGCTTCCCGGATCGCCTTCGGCACCGCACGGATGGCCTCGCGCGTTGCCACGATCACGATGGGCAGGATCAGCAGCGCAAGTGTCAGGCCCGCCGCCGCGATACTTTGACCAAGATCGAATTGATAGACGAACAGGCCCAGCGCCAGCAAGCCGAAAATGATGGACGGCACGCCGGCAAGATTCGTCACATTGATCTCGATGATGGCGGTCATCCAGTTTTTGGGCGCGTACTCCTCCAGATAGATCGCCGCCGCCACCCCGATGGGCACGGCGCATATCGCCGTCACCGCCATGATCAGGGTGGTGCCGACCCAGGCGGCGAGAATGCCGGCACGCTCGGCGTGCCTGGAGGCGAAATGCGTGAAGAAATCCCAGCTGAAGCGTTCCCAACCATCGCGCACCAGGTCGATGAACAGCACCGCCAGGATCATAAGACAGGCAAGCATCACTACCAGGCCGGTCAACACGAATATCCGGTCGAGCACCTCACGGCGCGCAAGATCCCGCCGCATGCCTTCCATCGTCACCATCGCGGCGATACCTGCCGGTTGCTGCGCGTTTGGGAACGCCTGGCGGCTCATCAGTAGGCCTCGCGGAAACGCCGCGTCAGGAAGAACCCGACGACGTTGAACACCAGGGTCATCAGGACTAGAACCAGACCCGCCGCAAAAATACTTTGATAGCCGATACTGCCGTGCGGCAGATCGCCCAGACTCACTTGTACGATGTACGCCGTGATGGTCGCGGCGGGCTCGCGCGGATCGAACGTGAAATTCGGCTGCATGCCGGCAGCGATGGCCACCACCATGGTCTCGCCCACGGCACGGGAAATGCCGAGAATGAAAGCCGCCGCAAGGCCGGAGAATGCGCCCGGCACGACCACCCGCAATGCCGTCTGCAGGCGTGTCGCACCCATCGCATAAGATCCTTCGCGCATATAGCGCGGCACCGCACGCATGGCGTCCTCGCTCAACGAACTGACATAAGGCACGATCATCAGGCCGATGACCAGGCCGGCGCTGAGCATGTTGAAGCCCGGCAGTTCGGGCATCAGCACCCGCAACGCAGGCGTCACCATCGTCAAGGCGAAATAGCCGTAGACCACGGTCGGCACGGCGCCCAGCAGTTCGAGAATCGGCTTGACGGTCTCGCGCACTCGGTGCGGCGCGAACTCACTCAAGTAGATTGCGATCGTGATGCCCAGCGGAACGGCCACCAGCAGCGCGACCAGCGTGGTCGTGAGCGTGCCGGCCACCAGCGGCAGAATACCGTAGTGCGCATCGGCAAACAGCGGCGTCCACATCGTGCCCGTCATGAACTCGACGATCGAGACATGCGCAAAGAACGCCATCGATTCGTACAAAAGCACGGCCACGATGGCCAGCGTCGTAAAGACCGCCACCAGGCCTGCGACGAGCAGCAATGTCTCGACGATGCGATCACGCAGCCTGCGATAACGCAAGACATTGCGCGAAACGACCGATCGGAACGCCGACTGATCCGTAAACGGCCCCGGCGGCGAACCGTGAGGCGAACCGTGAGGCGAACCGTGAGGCGAACCATGGGATGAACTCAGCGATGAATTCAAATGCTTGCTCTTTCGTGCGGGCATATCCCGTGCGGCGTTTCACACCGGCGCGGCGGACGTAAACGCAACCGGAAACGCAACCGGAAACGCAGCCGGAAACGCAGCCGGAAACCCAGCCGGTCCGGCACCGGAAAATCATGCTGCGCGGGTACGGCTGGCGCAGCACCGGTTCGCCCTGTACCTGGTGCTTCCAGTGTGCCGCGGCCGGATGACAGTATTGTTACAACGCGGCCGTTACGCCGCGGAGGCGCCGTAATGAATTTTCACGCAACGAGCACCGATTCCTTCGCCTGGCACCGGCAGCCGCGCGGCCGCGCGGCGCACGACCGTGCCATTCTCGCGTAATATAAGCAGCCCGCTCGGAGCAATCTGATCGATCGTTCCCTCGCCCCTGGAGCCGATACCCTTGCCGACCGCCGATCCCGCGCTCGAACTCACCCAGGAACTGATCCGCCGCCCGTCCGTCAGCCCGGAGGATCATGGCTGCCTGGAAATCATTGCCGAACGGCTCCAGGTGCTGGGTTTTCGCCTCGAACGCATGCCTTTCGGCCCGGTTGCGAACCTGTGGACCATGCACGGCGAGGCGGCACCCTTGCTGTGTTTCGCCGGCCATTCGGATGTGGTGCCCAGCGGACCGCGGGAAGAATGGAAAACCGATCCCTTCGAACCGGTCGTCAAGGACGGCATATTGTACGGACGCGGCGCTGCCGACATGAAAAGCGGCCTGGCCGCCATGGTGACCGCCGCGGAACGCTTCATCCAGGCGCACCCCCGGCACAACGGCACCCTCGCCTTCCTGCTGACCAGCGACGAGGAAGGCCCGTCCGTGGACGGAACACGGCGCGTCATGTCGGTCCTCGAGGCGCGCGGACAAAAAATCGACTGGTGCGTCGTGGGTGAGCCGAGCAGCAGCGAGATTCTCGGTGACACCGTGAAGATCGGCCGCCGCGGCTCGCTATCGGGAAAACTGACGGTACATGGAGTCCAGGGCCACGTAGCCTATCCTCATCTGGCCGACAATCCCGTGCATGCCCTGGCGCCGGCACTGGCCGAACTCAGCTGCCGGACCTGGGATCGGGGCAACGAGTATTTCCAGCCCACGACCTTGCAGTTCTCGAATCTCAATGCCGGCACCGGCGCGCCGAACGTGATCCCCGGGGAGCTGCGGGCACGGTTCAATGTGCGCTTTTCGACCGAACAAACCGTCGAAAGACTACAAAACACCATCACGGAAATCCTGGATCGCCACCAAGTGAACTACACCCTGGAATGGTTCATCTCCGGACTACCCTTTTTCACTCCCCGGGGCCGGCTCTCGGAGGCGGTGGAACGCGCCGTGCGGGAGATCTCCGGCATCGAGCCGCAGCTGTCCACCACGGGCGGCACCTCGGATGGCCGCTTCATCGCACCGACCGGCGCGCAAGTCGTGGAATTAGGCGTATGCAACGCCAGTATCCACAAGGTCAACGAAAACGTACGCGTGGCCGATATCGGCACACTGTCCATGATGTATGAGCGCATCATGGAACTGCTGCTCACACCCTGAAATCCGCCGGATCCTGCGGCCGGGCCGCGCCATGCAACGAGTGCGGCGCTCGAAAGGTGCATACCGGCAAGGCCGGCAGCCGGGCGAAATCAGCGGGATGACAGGCGGCGTAAATTCAGCCACAACGCCCAGATGCCCAACCCCGCCAATGCGATCAGGACCCACCAGGGCATCGACAAGCCCAGCAGGGTCCAGTCGATCTTGCCGCATTCACCCGAACCGGTGAGCACCTTGGCGATCACTTCGGTGACCGGCATGATTTCCAGTAGATAATCCAGATCCGCGCCGCAGGCGGCCACGCTGCCCGGCGGCTGCGCCTGAATCCAGACATGGCGGCCCGCGACCAGCATACCGGCCAGCGCCGCCAGCCCCAACAGGACTCCATAGATGCGCGCACCGGCCCGCCCGGGGTTCTGCAGCGCAGCGAGCAGAAACAGCACACCGAGCACGATCACGGCCACACGCTGAAAGATGCACAGCGGACAAGGCGCCAGCCCCAGCACAAGCTCGGCATACAGTGCATAGGCCAGCAACACGACGCAGGCAAGAAAACCCAGGGCATTGCCCAGGCGGCGAAAGGATACGGCAGCCATCAGCTGGACGCCGCTTCGTCGCCGCTCTGGGTACGCGTGCGCAGGTGACGTTCCACCTCGTCCACGGACAAGTGCCGGATATCCTTGCCATGCACCATGTAGACGACGTATTCGCAGACATTCTTGGCGTGATCGCCGATACGCTCCAGTGCCCGCGCCACCCACAACACATCCAGCGCGCGCCGGATGGTGCGCGGATCCTCCATCATGAACGTGATGCACTGGCGCTGCAGCGCCTCGTATTCCTCGTCGATCAGCCGATCTTTCCTGGCCACCTGGACCGCACCTTCCGGATCCAGCCGCGCGAATGCGTCCAATGCCTCGTGCAGCATCTCACCCACCAACCGGCCTAGATTCTTGATCTCGCGATACCGGTCCGCAGGCCGTTCGACCGTTGCAAGCCGCGAACCGATGTAGCCGATCTTCTCCGCCTCGTCACCGATGCGCTCCAGGTCGGTGATCGTCTTGATCACCGCGACGATCAGGCGCAGATCGGATGCAGCCGGGTTGCGAGTCGCCAGGATACGGCTGCAGTCATCATCGATCGCCACCTCCATGGCATTGACTTGAGCGTCACCGCGCGCCACCTGTTCGCCCAGGCGGCTGTCGCCTTCCACCAGCGCGGCCACGGCCTGTTTGAGCTGCTCCTCCACGAAGCCGCCCATCTCCAGCACATTGGTGCGCACCCGCTCCAGATCATCGTTATAGCGGCTGAGGATATGATGTGACAGATCGGATTTTTCCATGATGCATCCAGTATGGCCTGACGTATGGTTGCACAGGATCGCGCGGCCAGATATCGGATCCTTCAGGAATCCTGTTTCGCGCCGCGTGTTTGCACGGGCGCCGGCAGGACGCGCTGCACGGGAAAATGGCAGGTGAAGGTGCTGCCCCGCCCCTCCTCGCTTTGCACCTCGAGCACCGCACCGTGGCGCTGCAGCGCATGCTTGACGATGGCCAGCCCCAGGCCTGAACCGCCAAGCTCACGCGAGCGGCCCGAATCCACCCGATAGAAGCGTTCGGTGAGCCGCGGAAGATGCTCTGCCGCGATACCCGCGCCGGTGTCTCGCACCGCCAGATGGCCGCCGAGTTCATCCGTCCACCAGCGCAGTTCCACCGTACCCTCCGGCGGCGTGTATTTCACCGCGTTCGACAATAGATTCGCCACCACCGAGTGAATGTCGCTTTCGGCGCCCTCGAGCCAGGCATCGCTGTCCAGCCTCAGGGTCAGCTCGCGCGGATGATGCTCCTGGGCCATCAGGTCCCGGCGCATCAGCGTCAGCATCGCAGCAATATCAACCGGCCGATCCTCGGGCCTGTTGTCGTTGGATTCCAGCTTCGAGAGCTCCAGCAGATCATCGATGATGGTCTGCATGCGGACCGCCTGGCGGCGCATTTCCATGACCGGCGGGCGCCATGCCGGATCCAGTGCTTCATCATCCGCCAGGGTGTCCAGATATCCGCTGATCACGGTCAACGGCGAACACAGTTCGTGCGAGGCGTTGGCAACGAAATCCTTGCGCATCGATGCCAGCCGATGCTCCTGAGTGACATCGCGGACGATCAGCAACTGACGCAATTTTTCATCGGTGCGCACCAGATGAAACGAAAACCAGCGCGAACGATCGCCGCCGGCTCCCTGTATGACGACGCCCTCGGCCGGCAGCCCGGTACGCAGATAGTCGACGAAATCGGGGTGCCGCACCAGGTTCTCGATCCGAAAGCCCAGATCACGCTTGCGCCGCAGCCCCAGCCAGGCGGACACACGAGGGTTGAACCAAAGAATTTCATGCTCCGGTCCCAGCAATACCGCACCCTCGGGCATGGCATGGGTCAAGCGCCGGAACTCTCGCAGCAGATCCGTGACATGCGCCTTGTGGTATTGCTTGCGCCGATCGATGCGCCCGACGATCGCCACCACCTCTGCCCATGAGCCGCGCATATCCGGCGCCGCCTCGATACGCCGATGGCTCAGCCAATATTCCACACGCAGTAGATTCACGATTTGCGCCGTCAGGTAGATTGCCAGAACCATGGCAAGCACCGCGGCAGTCCGGCCTATGATCAGGCCGATGAGCAGCGCGACGAACAATACGACGCCCAGCCGCAGGATCGTGCCCCAGCCTGCCGGGGATATCGCACCGATAAACTTCAAGGCTTACTCCATACGAGTGGAAAACCGATAGCCGGCTCCGCGCACGGTTTGAATGAAACCATCGTAATCGAAGGCTTCGAGCGCCTTGCGCAGACGACGAATATGCACATCTACGGTGCGCTCCTCGACATAGACATTGCCGCCCCAGACCCGATCCAGCAATTGAGCACGACTGTATACCCGCTCGGCATGTGTCATGAAGAATGCCAGCAGGCGATACTCGGTCGGTCCCAACGGGATCGATCGATCCCCGACACTCACCCGGTGACCCGCGGTGTCCAGCACCAGACCCTGCGCCTCGATCAGTTCCTCGCCGCCGCCCGGACTCGAACGGCGCAGCACCGCATTGATACGAGCCAGCAGTTCCCGGGGCGAAAACGGCTTGGTGACATAGTCGTCCGCGCCGCTGTCCAGACCCATGATCTTGTCCTGTTCATGCGCACGCGCCGTCAGCATGATGACCGGGATGTCCCGTGTTTCCCGGTCACGCTTGAGCAAGCGCGTCAGCTCCAGCCCGCTCATCTCCGGCAGCATCCAGTCGATCAGCACCAGGTCGGGATGCCGATCGACGATGCTGGCGCGTGCCGCGCCGACATCCGCGGCCTCACGGACTTCGAAGCCGCCGCGGCGCAGGCCAAAAACGATCATATCGCGTATGGGGCGTTCATCCTCGACCACCAGAATTTGCTTGGCTGACATTATCCTATCGAATTCAACGTGTTGGTAAATCTCGTTAGATTGCACCGCAGCATTATTGCAGTTCATGTCATGGCATTCGTGAAAATGCCTTCCGAGCCGGTACGGATATCGAATATTCATGAATGATCCAGTTCAGGATCAGCCCGGCGGCTTGGGAACGGCGACCCGATCTCGTAGATACACCGGTGCAGCCAGGTGCGCCGGCTCGCCCTGGCCGGCCCGCAGCTTCGCCACGGCAAGTCTGGCGATATCGCCGGCCAGCGGCAGCACGGCATCGTGGATGGGTGCGCCTTGGGCGAGCAGGCGCAGTTCCGGATAGACGGCGAAACCGCTGCCCGCGAACATGTCGGCGCCCGCCGCACTCACCGCGGCGGGAGAATCCACCCGCTCGGGGCCTGCCGCCTGCACCAGAGCGCTGTCATGCGGCTGCTCGAACAGGCCCCGGTAGACCTCCGACATGCGCGCATCCATGCACACCAAGATTCGCGCCCCGGGCGCCGAGACCTGCTGCGCGACCGCCGCCAGATCGGAAATACCCACCGTCGGCAAACCGGCTCCGAACGCCAGGCCCTGCGCCACGCCCACGGCGATACGCACCCCCGTGAAGGCGCCCGGTCCCCGGCCATAGGCCAGCGCATCCAGATCGCGTAGCCGCAGCCCCGCCTCCGACAGCACCGAGGCCACCATCGGCAGGATCAGATCCGCATGCCCGCGGGGCGCATCCGCACGGCGCTCGATGAGGCGATCATCCAGCTGCAACGCGACGGAACAGCGCTCGGTCGCCGTATCGATGGCGAGAATTCTCATCCGCTCTCCCGGGTTCCCATCCTCATCATCCCTGCTCCTGGCCATTCTCGTTGCCGCACTGCGAGTCGCCATTCGGCCTCAAGCCTGGCGTATCCGCCGCGATCGGCACCGCTGCGGAAGGCGGCGAGTCCACTGTATGCTGAAAAAACCGCTCGACATCTTCGAGCCGCCGCGTACGCGGCATCGGCGGCAGGCTATCCAGGAAGATTCTCCCATAGGCACGGGTGTGCAGCCGCTGATCACACAGCATGATCACACCGGCATCTCCCGTATCGCGGATCAGGCGCCCCACACCCTGCTTGAGGGTGATCACCGCCTGGGGGATCTGTTCCTCGAAGAAGGGATTGCCGCCGCGCCGTTCGATGGCCTCCAGGCGGGCCTTGAGCACCGGATCATCCGGCACCGCGAACGGCAGCTTGTCGATCACCACCAGCGACAGCGCCCCGCCCTTGACGTCCACCCCCTCCCAGAAACTGCTGGTGCCCAGCAATACGGCGTTGCCTAAATCCCGGAAGCGGGCCAGCAGGGCTTCACGCGGCGCATCTCCCTGAACCAGTATCGGGAAGCCCGGCGGCGGCGGCGTCCGGCCGCTCAGATGCTGCGCCGCCTGGCGCAGCGCACGATGACTGGTGAACAACAGGAATGCACGGCCGCCGCTGGCCCGCAGCACCGGCAGCACCGCCTGCATCAGCTGCTGGGTGTAACGCGGCGAGGATGGTTCGGGCAGGCCGCGCGGCAGGTACAGCAACGCCTGGCGCGCATAGTCGAACGGACTGCCGAAACGTACCGTGCGCGGATCCTTCATGCCGATGCGACCGATGAAATGATCGAAGCGTTCGCCCACCGCCAAAGTTGCCGAGGTACAGATCCAGGTGCCGGCCTGTGTTTCGATCAGCTCACCCAGCTGTTGCGCCACATCGACGGGCACATAGTGCAGCGAGGTGCCCTGGTGGCCGCTTTGCGCCCAGCGCACGCCGGCAGCCTGCCCGGCCAGCTCCGTCTCGTTCGCCAGCATGGCCCTCAGCCGCGTGGAGGATTCGAGGCTGCGCCGGCGCAGACTCGCCAATCCCGCATGATCGTGGGCCGCCTCGGCCAGCGCATCCGACAACTCATCCAGCAACCTCTGCAGCCGCTCCAGGGATTCGATGACGCCTGCCGGCCAATCCTTGAATTCGATACGGCTACCCGGGGATCTACCGGCTCCCATGCCGGCATGGGACGATTCGCCCGTCCCGCCTCCAGGCGCCCCCCGGCCGGATGAGACATCGCCGCGCCAGGTGCTGCCCGAAGGCCGCCGCTCTCCCAGGGCATCCTGCAGATCGGCCAGGCATCGATCCATGGTCTGCGCAAAGCTGGCCGGAATCTCGCCGCGCACCTGGCCACTGACGACCTCCGAGGCCAGATCCCGCCCCAGGGATTGCAGCTGGCGGCTGGAGACCATGAACCCAAGAAAGCCTGCGGCCACCTCCGGCAGCTGATGAGCCTCGTCGATGATGATGGCATCCGCCCCAGGCAACAGGTCGCCGAAACCCTCCTCCTTGAGCAGCAGATCGGCCATCAACAAATGATGACTCACGACCACCACATCGGCGGCCTGGGCTTCGCGGCGTGCCTGTACCAGGTGGCAGCCATCGAAAGACGGGCACTCCGGTCCCAGGCAGTTCTCCCGGGTCGAGGTCACCCAGGGCCACAGCGGATCCGCATCGCCGAGACTGCCGAATTCGGCGATATCCCCCCGACGGGTGAATTGCGCCCACTCCCGCAGCCCGGGCAAGGCCAGGGCGACCTCCCGGGGCAGTCCGCGTGCCACCGCCTGCTGTTCGGCCAGTGCCAGCCGGTGCAGGCACAGGTAGTTGGCACGCCCTTTCAACAAGGCGACATGCACCGGGCGGCCCAAAGCGCGGGTCACCACCGCCAAGTCGCGATGAAACAACTGGTCCTGCAGGTTGCGGGTACCGGTTGCGATGATTACGCGCCGTCCCGACAGCAGTGCCGGCACCAGGTAGGCGAATGTCTTGCCGGTACCCGTGCCGGCCTCGACGATGAGCCGCCCGCGCGTGCGCAGGGCGTGCTCCACCTCGATCGCCATATCGATCTGCTCGCGGCGCACGGCGAATCCGGGAATCGCGGCCGCCAGGGGGCCCTGCGCGCCGAAGATATCCGCCAGATCGACCATACTCAGTTGAAAATCGCCTGGAAACGCGCCAGCGCCACGGCCCCCGGCGCCAGCGGGTGACGCAGCTGCCAGCGGATATGGGTATAGCGCTCGGGCGGCGCGAGCCGTGTTCCGCCCTCATCCGTCACCTGCAATCCCCTGGGCACGGCGAAGCTTTGTCCGCCATCGATCGAGAACTCGACCTGTGCGCCGGGCGCCGCGGCGGAGCCGGCGACATAGGCTGTGTTGGCGGGGATCTTTTGGACCACCATCACCTCGGCGGCGTAGACTATGGAAGGGTTGCGTATCCGCAAGGTGTAATACACGACGTCACCCTGGGATAAATGGGTCGCAGGAACGAACGGACGAAATTGGCTGCCCGGTGGGCCGTCCAGTGGTGCGAGGGGATCGCGGCGCACCTCGGCCACCAGTTCGCATTCCAGTTGCACGCCCCCGGCGGCAGTACTGTCCGCAGCCTGCGCCAAGGGTATGAAAGCAGACATTAACCCACTTAGAAACAATAGCTTTGCTATCATATATAATCTATTTTCACACTAAATTTCCGACCTAGACAATGATCCAGGGCAATGTACCGTGCTGGCGCTGCAGACTGCAGCAGACGTGAGCAGGTCGTCATGACAGGCCGCCGCAGCACGGTATAATTTGATGTTTCCACTTGATCGACTTGAAGACCATGCATCCTGCCAGAACGGGTGCCGGGTATTGCTGGAGGATGCAGTTGTAATGAGTACGTCCAACGTATCGCTGAAAAATTGGGTAGATGAGGTCGCGCGGCTGACCCAGCCGGCATCGATATACTGGTGCACGGGATCGGATGCCGAGAACTCCAACCTGATCGAGGCGATGCTGGAAAGCGGCGATCTTATCAAGCTCAACCAGACCACCCACCCGAATTGTTACTTGCATCGATCCGATCCCTCGGATGTTGCCCGCGTCGAGC